>LURR01000001.1 GCA_001628485.1 Marine group II euryarchaeote REDSEA-S11_B3N4
ATATTAAAAGTTTATTCAATTTATCTATACGATCTTTCCAAGGTTGTGCTGTAGAGTAATCTCTACCAACAGTAGGAGTACATATTGTCCCGTCTATATCAACACAATATCTCATTAACATCCTCCTTAGTTAATATGTAAGTTCCAAAATTAGAAACCGCAATCGCAGCTGCTTTATTTGCGTAAGGTATTGCTTCTTCTATATTACCATATTTTAGATAAAAGTAAACCAGTGCTGAAAGAAAAGTATCACCAGCACCAACAGCATCAATACTATAGTAACCATCAACACCACCTGTTGTTTCTAAGGTAGTGAATACTAATGGAGTCATACCTGGATTGGTAATATCATACTGAACATCATTAGGATCTCTTAATGCAAATCTAACAGCATTAATCTGTTCGAACTTAACAGTACCAGCAGTCAACTCTGTACTGGTCATACTATTTGCAATACCTGCTGCAACGGTATTTGCCATCTGATTAAATGTAATAGTACTACCACTCTGACCATATTTACTTGTAGTAGTATTTCTGCCAATAAATGGCCCTTTGTGGAGGATGGGGGTAGAATCGGCCGGAGTGGAGTTCCCATTTGGCGAGTTTAGTTTCTTGGTTTTGTCAGTAGTTATTTTCACAATTGGGTGCGTGTTGATATTTATGCCAAAGATTAGATTTAATCATAATCCGTAGAGTGATTCTGGCCATTCAGAGTGAACTTTTGTCAGAAGAGATTCGACTTCGTTCTCGCTCCAACCTTCATAAAGCAAGCTTGAACACAACTCCTGAGTTCTTTTAGGGACAGTTTTCGGGCCTAAGACCGCTCCTGGGCGTCTATTGTCGTCTAGAAAGTCAGTTTCCATGCCCCATGGAGATTTGGCCTCTCTGGCCGTCTCTACGATGGTTTCTATGCTCCCTTTGCCCACGTTAACTGTGGCCGATAGGCCGTGAGTGAAATCGGCGCTAACATTCGGAGGGGCGAAGTGCCTGATTGCACTCTCAGATGAAATTCCGGAAGATACACATAATTGGCTTAATTCACTATATGTTGTATCATCATTTTCCTCAACATGGAGCTGGACCGAGGTTCGTGATGAAGATGCCATTGAGAGAATTTCCAGAAGTAGATCATTTGCTCTTTCCCAAATTTCTTCTCTGACTGGGTAATGTGGTCTCCCGACCTCACCAAGACAGTGTGCATGACCTGAATCTATGTACTCTAAAGCCAAGCTAACCGCTTCTAGATGTAGTTCTGACGATGCTTCAATACCTAATTCAGGGATCTGCTTCTCCCATGCTACAGGATGAGGGCCGAGGACAACTCCAACTTCTAATCCGAATTCTGTGCGAACCTCGTCTGCTATGGATATTGTATCAGAATAGGCCTCCCTGTAGCCTTCTAAATCAATGGGAAGAGTGTGTGAAAATGAAGGCTTGTGTACAAGCATAATTCCTGTTCCGCCAGAACTAGAGAAATCGGCGACTGCGTCTAGGAACAAATTTGTCCTATCGAGATGCATGTGTTGATCGACAATTGGCCCTACCCACTTGCCTTTCTCAAGCATCTTCTCACGCTAGAGCCCCTTCTTCACTCAACCTTGTGACCCAGTATGAAGCTGCCATCTCTGCAACCCTACGAGAATTCTGCCCCATCACTAGCCCCTTCCCATTGTTGAATAAAAGAACAGTACAATTGTGCCTCTTTGCAGATATCCTAAGGGCATCCAATCTAAGATCGTGCTCTGCATCCTTAAATCGTTCAGCTGCCAAGCCAATAAGAACGGCCCTCCCTATGGAGAAGCTGGCTAGTACCTCTCCACTTTCTAGCGCTAGACCCTTCTCTGAAAGACCAATTCGAAGTAGGATTTCCTTCGCAATTAGCGAGGCGGCTTCTAGGTTTGAAATCCCGTGGATAAGAATCGAGCCATCCTTATCGATGACAATTAGTGCATGCGGGTCTTGGTGCTCGATCACTGCGAATTCCCCATTGCTACTAGCATTCGCAAACTTCACAGCTTCATCTATTTCTACTGGCTCAGAAGGAATCGCCCGGAAAGTCTGAGTCTCGATATTCACTTTTAGGTCACTCATTACTCTCTCTCCAACATCTCCACGGACCCGCAGGCAATTAGGCTATCCTCTAGACTGGGCAAATAGCACTGTTGAACAGGTATAAGCAGAGATGGGCCGCCGACTCCCCAACCACCATCTGCAGTTTCTCTCAAATTTGAGATTGCCCCCCTTATTCTTGATGCGTATCTTTCATCCCTTTCTCTGGAGAGCTCAGGAGTCAGGGATATGAATTCCTCTGCCCACCACGCAGCACATACTGCTGCCGCGGCTACCAAATCATTTGGAATTGCAAATGGAGGTTTCTGGATTCTGGAGACTGCCTTTATTCGTGTCTTGGCCCATCTCCTATTCCTGCCAAATGTAGCAATGAGATTTCTGAATCTTACTTGCTCATCGGCCCACCTAGATTGCCAATCAGCCCATTTTTGATCATCAATACCGGGTTCAATGGAAAAGATTGGCATCCCCCCTCTAGAATTCTCTGCATGCCTAAGGAGTCTGATCCTCTCGGGATCCGGGATTGCAGGCCCCTCTAATTGGAGTTCGGAAAGGTCGTGGACTAGCATCCCTAATGTAGTGCCGGATGCAGTCGCAGATTCCAAATGAACTCCCGGGCTCTCCTTGTCCTGTTCCTCCTCCTCTCTAAGAGAAATGAGCTCATCTGAAGACGAAAGTAGGGCCAATGCATCCCACTCCCTAGGTCGCATCTTCATGGGCATCCTAACGCAGGGCAAGTATGGCCATAGAATCGCAGAACCCCCATCAGGGTCTTGAAAAACTGAAGTTTCCCACCTAAGTTCTGGTACTTCCATGCTCTACCGAGTAACGCCTATCGATTGAATTAAGCGGTAAACTAGTATTTGAACGCCCTAAACACTGGAGCATTCAAGGCAGATGGTGTTGTGTGGATATCTGATGGAGGGTGATTCACCATTCTCGAATGAGCCGGTTGTGGTTCTTGATGAGGTTTTTCCAGGCCACACAAATGCCTTGAATACGCTGTTTGGGGGAAGACTAATGTCTATCATGGATACTGCTGCGGGAATGGTAGCCTCGAAGTTTGCACACAAGGTGTTCGTGACTGTCTCTGTCGATGCTCTAAAATTCAAGAGGCCTGCATTCCAAGGAGATATTATTAGAACAACAGCGAGAGTTGTTTGGACTTCACCGAGGACCGTTGGGGCCCATGTTACCTCATGTAGACTTTCACGATCTGACTGGGTTGGCGAAGAGATTTGCTCTGGTTTCTTCTTTATGGTGGCAATTGATGAGTCAATGAAACCTGTAGAGATTCCACAATTCGAACCTCAAACAGATGATGAAAGAAAGATGTGGGAGTTAGCATCTGAAGCTAGAGATGCTATGCGTTAATGGAAATTCGGCATAATGAAAAGGGTTCAGAACTAATACGAATTTAGTTCACAACTTACCATGTGCTTATACCATAGATTGGATGCTCACGGCTCGGATGGGATTAGCCGGGCCTATGGGCCCGACTGAGAAGAGGCGTTCCGAGTTAGTCGGTGGCCTCTACTTAGTCGGAGCGAGAGGGAAGTTCTGCGCATTGATTACCGAGCGACAGCTAACCATAGAAAGATTCGATGGAAAGGGAGTAAGACTCAACTTGAGTGCGATAGATAGAATGAGGCATCTGAAGATACCTATGCTACCCTCTGGATCGATACTTCTGGGATTGATTGCGATTTATCTAGGCATCACAACAATTGTTGCACCGATTAGTTGGTTGGCAGTTGGAACTGGAGCATCAATTATTCTTGCAAATCTAGTTTCTCGTTACTCGATTCTGGCAATAGAAACTGGCTCGGGAGATAGGCATTTAATTTCAGGAAGTGAGTCAAACCTCCTGAAACTTTGCCTAATCGTAGATAGAGTTCGACATGGAAGCCCCATAGAGGAGGCTTTGTTAGGTCTAGAGAATCTTGAATCTGAGGTCCCAGTTTTCCCTTCAATAAGTGATGCAAGTGGTCAATTGGGCCAACAATCCCGAGTTTCTCTCCCTGAATACTTCCCTCAGATGAGCCTTGCTCAGGAAAGGAAGGAAGATTTGCAACCGGAAACTGGATTTGTTATGGATGAGAAGTCTGATTCTCTTGGTTTTCCCTCAATTGGAGGTTTTTCGGAACCCGGAGAAGTCGGAGAGTATGAAATTAGAGAAGCGATTGATACCCATGGGCCTGGTTCTTCTACTAAGCAGAATGCTTACGAGAGAGCCTGGGGCGTGACAGAGGCTCCTAATTGGTATCAGGAGAAGGAGGAGGCCAAGGTTTCTGATAACAGGATAGATACAGCATTCTCAGATGCAGCCAAGGACCTAGACATGTTTGCCCCGGGCGGTCTTTTCGACAGTGAAGCAAGTACCGAAACTGTAGGAAACGAGACGGGGTTATTCGACTTTGACAGAGACGTAGTCGCTGTTGAGGAAGTCGATAAACCGCAATCAAGCGCTCAAATGATTAAGCGGGCCCACGAAGAGTTTGGGGCTCCATCAGAGCCTTACTCCGGAGCATTGCTTCCGCCGCCTACTGATGAAGCAGTGAGAGAGGAATGTAGAGCAGGTGTTGTTCGGCAAGCAAAGGCAAGACAAGAATTGAGAAGTCGAAGATCCAATGAGTTGGGGATTCAGGCTACAAACTTAGAAGATTATCCAGCACTGAACAAACTAGCGTCTACAATGTCTGGAACTGGGGCGACAAAATCCATCCGTAGAAGAGGCGCATCCGGAGGATGGCTTNCNAGACTCTTGAGTCCAAGTAGTTCTCTAGATGGAAGAGAGTCTAGNAANNGGACTAGTTCCGAGATTGAGACTGAAAGATTCCAGACTTCGCAGCATATGAGATTGAGGAGTGACCAGGATCATCAATCTGAGTTAACGTCTCGTATACGAACATTGAGAAATACAAATATTGGTTCTTCTACTGCCAAGGATAAGTTAGATTCTATTGTTAGGAATCTTTCTGGCGAAAGGAACGAGAATAGATTTATTGTTGATGGTCCGAATGACTCATTGAAGTTCAGTCAACTAAAACCTACTTCATCAAGGGACGATCCAAATCCTCTGCCTGGACTCAGAAGATTGGGTTAACTGAGTCCGACAATCCTTCGATATCTATCCATTCTGGCATGGTAAAGGCCCCTCTCCAATCCTTGGAGATTGTCAGTACCTAGTCCCTGGATAGTGAATGAAGAAGTAACAGTCGCATGGATCATTGCTGCTCTCATTGATTCTAGGTCGTTCATGACGCCCTTCCTTCCAGAAATATGGGCCAACAGCGCTCCAGCAAAGGAATCTCCGCATCCAGTAGGATCTACCAGTTCGCTAAGTGGATATGATGGTAGAGATATAATCCCGCAAGGGAGATGAGCGAAAACCCCCGAAGAGCCTCTTTTGATTATTAGGCCTCTAGGGCCCCTTCCTGCAGATTCACCTCCATGGAGGCAGGCTCCAGACAAAATCGGGCCTATCGCATTCATGAAGTATTCTTCACCGGATATTGCACATACTTCTTCTTCGTTTAGAATGGCCAAGTCTGACTTCCTTAAAGCCGTTGAAAGTTCTGAAAACTCTGTCTCAATCCATAGCATGAAGGTATCAATTGCCATAATCTCAGATTCGGAACATTGATCCAGAACGGATACCTGGGAGGAAGGATGGGTATTGGCACAGAATAAAACCCTAGGAGATCTCCATTGTTCTGGAATTTCTGGAGAAAAGTCTCCTAGAACATTTACCTCGGTGGAAATTGTCTCAACATTGTCCATTGAACCCGAGTATCTTCCTGACCATCGGAATGTCTTCCCTGGTAATTTGGCTACTCCTGAGAAGTCGATTCCCAATTCCTCTAGTTTTCTTTGATGGGAATCTGAGAAATCCATTCCAACTGGGGCAACCATTCCAACTCTACAAATTCCTTCTGGAGTCTTTGGAAGGTGAAAGGAAGCTGAAACCCCGGCATGAACTGCGGAACCTCCCAGTATATCTGACCCCGTGGCAACAGGAGTTTCTATGTCATCATAACCCATACTTCCGACTATGACCAAGTCCAACTAACCACCACCAATCAGTAAATCTGTATGAGTTTCCAGATAGTCTGTTGTAATCTTCCTTTCCATGAAGTCTTCATCGATTAAAATTGCTCTATGTAGGGGAATCAGTGAGTCGACACCCAATAGAATGGTCTCTTCAAGTGCGGAGTCCAACCTTGCAATTGCCCTTTCCCTATCTGGGGCCCAAGAAATTATCTTTGCTAGCAACGAATCGAATGCTTCAGGCATCTCATATCCAGAAAAACCATGCGTATCTACTCTAATTCCTGGGCCTCCTGGCCAATGGCATTCCCAAATCTTCCCAGGTGATGGTTCCAAAGTGAATGGGTTCTCGGCATTGATACGTGCCTGAATTGCATGGCCCTGGATTTGAACATCGTTCTGTTCCAGAGGCAGATCTGCCCCCGAAGAAACAATTATTCCCAGCGATACCAAGTCGACTCCGGTCAACATTTCAGTAACCGTATGCTCAACTTGTACTCTGGGATTCACCTCCATGAAGTAGAATTGGCCATTTGAATTCCTGAGAAACTCAAAGGTTGCTAGTCCGCGGTACCCTATGGCTTCTGCTCCGGCCACTACTTTAGATCCGATATCCTGTCTTTCTTCCTCACTAATCCAAGGCCCCTCCTCGATTATCTTCTGATGTCGCCTTTGGATAGAGCAGAAGCGTTCGCCGAAGTGAATAGCACGTTTTCCATCTGCTAAAACCTGGAATTCAATATGCTCTGCTGAATCTACATACTCCTCAATGAAAACTCTGCTATCTCCGAAAGCCGACTTGGCCCTACCTTGACATAATCTCAGGGCGGATTTGAATTCAGATTCTTCACGAACTATCTGCATCCCAATTCCACCTCCACCAGAGGCGGCTTTGATCATTATAGGAAATCCGATCTTTGATGCTATTTCCAAAGCTTCTTCATTATCCGTTATGGGTTCTTCCGTTCCCTTTGCTACAGGTATTCCTGCCTTTGCCATGGCTTCTCTAGCAGTAATTTTGTCCCCCAGAAGTCTAAGTGACTCTGGCGAAGGACCGATGAATGTAATTCCTTCTTCTGATAGAAGCTGAGCAAATGTAGCATTTTCCGACAGAAAGCCGTACCCAGGATGTACTGCATCGGCACCAACTTCTTTTGCTGCAGAAACGATAGCCTCAATGTCCAGATATGAAGCAAGTGGGTCTTCCCTTGGAATGTAAAAACCTTCATCGGCAAGTCTAACGGGGAGAGACATCCGATCTTCTCTTCCATGGATAACTACTGATTCAATCCCCAATTCTCTCAAAGAACGGACAACTCGGAGGGCTATCTCCCCTCGATTGGCGACTAACACACGCCGGAACACAACTCACTGCTAGGTGTGTCCTCGTTTGAGTGAATCGGCTATCAATATACGTCTCTGAGATACCTTTTCTCCGTTTTCATTAGTCCTGTCTCTACGAAATCCTTTGCATCTTCAGGACTCATTCCGCCAAACTCCGAGCATATTCCTATCAATGTTGAGTGTACGTCTTTGGCCATATACTGTTTATCCCCACAGACATAGAAGTATGCACCTCCATGTATCCAGTTCCAAATTTCCTCACCATTTTTCTCCATCAAGTGTTGGACATATACTTTCTCAGATCCTTGTCTAGACCATGCTAAATCATGTTTCGAGATTATTCCTCGATCTTTCCAATCGTTCATCTCATCTCTGTAGAGATACTCCCCCTCCTCGGTCCAATCGCCGAAGAAAAGCCAATTTCTACCCGAGTCCCCGTTTATTTCTCTCTGTTGCAGGAACGCACGGAAGGGAGCTATCCCCGTCCCGGGGCCTACCATTATGATGTCCTTTGTACCATCCTCAGGGAGAACGAAAGATCTTGTAGGAGACATGTAAACTCCTACTTCCGTGGTATTGGTCTCACATCTGTCTGCCATGAACCCCGTACAAAGACCTGTCCGATCCCTTTCATGGTGAGAGTATCTCACTATGGCTACGGTCAGATGGACTTTTCCTTCCTCGAAGTCGGGACTGCTGGCTATCGAATACAGTCTAGGCTTCAAACGGTCCATTCCTTCCAATAGTTGCTGTGGTGTGAAGCCGAAACTAGCGAAATCTCCCAATGCATCGACATAATCTCGTGACCAAATGTAGTCCTCCATCGCATCGTTATCGGAGATAAGTTCGTGGAGAAGTATTGCTGAGTTATCGCCAATTTCCCCCATCTCAACATAGCCCTCGGGAACGTCTCCCTCACCGCTTGATGACCAGTCAACTATAAGCGATCCATCGACTGATGAAGATCTCTTTCTAGAGACGATTCTTATTTCCGACTTGGGGGCATCTCCTCCTGACCTTTCTGCTAGTCCCTTAATCCACTTCTTTGAGACTCTGTGAATCTCATACCTATCTGTTAGAGCGTCTCTTAGAGGACAATCTCCGAGGTTGGTTTCCACTATTTCCTCACCAGAGAATCCACAAATTCTCAGGATTTCTTCCACTTCCTCGGGAGGACATCTTGGAACTACGCCAAGGGCATCTCCTGCCTTATACTCCAAACCGGAATCTCCCAAATCAAATACAATATGTCTTGTCTCTTTTCTTGAAGATTCTCCATTCAAAACGAAATTGTCAGTAATTTTAGTGAAATAGGGTTTCTTTGCTGACCACTGGGATTTAGATGATTTTCCGGCCATAATGTTTTCATTTACTCCGAGTAAAGTGAGATATATGAACGAATGTGTAAGCAAATGACGGTTTAATTAGAAACGATGGGGTCAAGTCATAGTGCCCGTGTCGGGATGTGTGGCACGAGTAGATTTCCTAGGCACTGGGAATGCTTTCTGCCCTAGTGGAAGGATGCATGCATTGGCGATTTTGGATGAGAAGATACTCATTGATGCCCCTCCGACACTTCTAGCTCAAATGAGAAGATCGAATATTTCCACAGGTCAGGTAGAACATATACTCTTCACTCACTGGCATGGTGATCATGCATTTGGATTCCCATTCTTAATTTTGGATAGGAAATATATCACAGACACATCGGCAGATAAAATCCTGGCATTACATCACAGACCTGGTGGCAGGGAATACCTCACGAGTCTCAGCAAGTTGGGATTTCCAGGAAGTCTGGAGGATTTTCTAGAGTCTAGAATTTTTTGGAATGACGAAGAGTCAGGAATACTGGAAGGTACAGAATGGTCTTACGAGAGGTTTCCCGTTCGACACACACCTGAAACTGATCCACATGGATATGAGTTGGTACACCAGAGTGGGTTTAGGTTGCTCCATTGTGGAGATTCGGGGCCCTGTTCAGAGATCGATAGTAGAGCCAAAGGTGCTGATGTGGTTTTACTGGAGATGGGGATGCCTGATATTGGAGAGTTTCCACACCATCATAGGCCGTCGGATGTAATCGCTTTCTGGAAGAGATTTCCCGATACGAAGGTGTTAGTGACGCACAACTATGCCAAGTCCCCGGAAAGTGAGTTTGGTTTCGATATTCCAGAGTTACCAGAAGGCATAGTCCAACTAAATGATGAAGCCAGTATCGACGTGCACGAAGATGGGAATTTCACTGTAAATAATTAGAATGTAAAAATAACGAATATATATAATCGACTAGAATTTAGAAAAATATTTTTTCATCTGTGGCCTATGTATTGATTCAAACTCAGCAGATTTTGGGAAGGTTCAGAATCGAGTGCTAAATTATGAATTTTGATCTAGTGTAAGTCTATCTTGGTGTAGAAAATAC
>LURR01000010.1 GCA_001628485.1 Marine group II euryarchaeote REDSEA-S11_B3N4
CATGTTTGCCCAGTTGAAGCCTTTAGGGAAGCCGAAGAATATCTCGTTATTGATCCGGATGAGTGCATAGACTGCGCGGCTTGTATTCCCGAGTGTCCAGCAGAGGCGATTTACGCCGATACCGATCTACCTGAGGAAGAAATGTCGTGGCTGGAAAAGAATGAGGAAGAGGCCCCTGATCTTCCCATCGCTGAGGGAGACTCTCCGGTTCTAGCCGACCAGTAGTCACGGGCCACTACATAAGTTCTTGAATATCGACTCAGAGGAATGGCCATGAATAAGAGGGTCGATTTAGGCGAAATGAGGCATGGCACGGAGCTCCTCAAGAGAGGCTTCGCAAAGATGCAAGAGGGAGGAGTTGTGATGGATGTAGTCACGGCAGAGGAGGCTCATGTTGCAGAAGACTCAGGAGCCGTCTCTGTGATGGCCCTGGAACGAGTCCCTGCTGATATCCGAGCTTCGGGAGGAGTTGCGAGGATGAGTCACCCTCAACTGATCAAAGAAATCATGGAGACTACGAGCATACCAGTCATGGCCAAAGCCAGAATTGGACATGATGAAGAGGCCAGAGTGCTAGAATCTCTGGGTGTCGACATGATTGATGAATCTGAGGTTTTGACTCCTGCCGATCCTTTCTACCATATCGTAAAGAGCGATTTCACTATTCCTTTTGTTTGTGGTTGTACCAGTCTAGGTGAGGCGGTAAGGAGGATTGCCGAGGGTGCGGCAATGATTAGAACGAAGGGGGAGGCAGGCACAGGAAATGTGGTTAGTGCTGTCAAGCATGCTAGATTGCTTGAAGCGGAAATTGAGACTTCCAGTAATGCTGACTCAGATCAGAGAGCAGACATTGTCGAGAAGATTCTCGAAGGATACAGGAGGCTGGAAGAAAATTCCGAGATTGGTGCTAAAGTGAGTAAGACTCCGTTTGGCGATATTGAATCAATAAGAAGCGATCTTGCGAGCGTTCTCGATGAGGTCATTGAATTAGGCAGGCTGCCCGTGGTAACTTTCTCTGCTGGCGGTATTGCAACGCCATCGGATGCGGCCCTGATGATGAGTCATGGCATGGACGGTGTTTTCGTCGGATCTGGTATCTTCAAGAGCTCTGACCCTGCAAGAACCGCGGAAGCGATAGTTCTAGCTACTCATCACTTCGAAGATCCGCAAGTAGTTGCAGAAGCTTCTGAAATGGTGGGAGAAGCTATGCCCGGACTAGAAATAGATAGTCTGGAAGTCAAGCTCGACGAACGTGGATGGTGACTATCGCTTTCCGCCACGGGAAGTACCGAGTCTCCTAGATTTCCGCTTTGATGCTGTTTTTCCTTCAAATTGTTGTGATTCGCCGTCGCTAGACACTAGGCCTCCAAATGTGACTGAGTTTCCTTCCAGAAGCATGTCAGCTAGGGAGTCTGCTAATTCTTCGTTCTGATCGGGGCCCCTTAGCGCCTGTCTGACGGATTTGTTGTGATTTTGTACCATCTTCTCTCTCTGCTCATGCTGAGAACGTAGTTCGTCCCTGATCTCATTGACCTTCGATAGCATTTCTACCAAGGATGCGTGAGCCTCGTCTGCCTTTTCTCTTTCATGAACAAAAAGTGCATGCAACCTGTCTCCTTCGCCTCTGAGGAAGTCACGCTCCTCGAACATCGGCTTTATTTCATTCCAAATCTCGTCTGCTAGAGAATTCTGTTCGAGCATTAGTTTGTGTTCATTATCGGCCTCGGCCCTCAGCCTCTGAATTGACTCGTCCATGTCGCTCAAATCGATTGATATTATCCTCTGTTGCTCCACATGAGGAATTAGCTCGTCCCTTCTAGAAATCAGAGATCTCAGCTTCTTGATCATCGAATTCTCTTTTTCCAGAGTCAACGCGCCATCGGTCATGATTCTATCCTCGATCCTCTCTATCTCGCCAACTGTCTCCGAGAGTTGAATGACCACGGACTTTCCAGGCCCCTGGTCCCTAGTCCCCTTCTTTCGAGCGATGACCTCCCTGATACTCTGCTGAATCTCATCCCTACTAGCTTGGTGAAGCTTAGCCTGAGCCCTGACTTTCTTTTGTTCGTCCATCTTTTCGGATATTGTTTCGTGGACTTCCTTCCTCTTCTCATGAGCAGAGTTCCTTTGGTCTGCAGCACTCCTGGCAGAATCGTTGTGTGAGTCTCTTTGGCTCCTAATTCTGCTAAGTTTTGATTCCATGGCATGGAGCCTTGTCCTTAGGTCGTCAGAACCCTTGTCGTCATGCTCCATGTAATTCGGACTAGTTTCCCCTTATTGAAGAGACCTAAAGCCCGAATAATCTCGCTGCGAAAGGAAGAATGGGAGAAATAACCGCGAGAGCAGCACCAAACATGAATACTGCTCCGGTAGTCATCCTCAATCTTGTGAATAAGTCAGAGCGAACCTGAGATGTCAGCACCTTTCCAGAGATTAGATTGCCCGATGAGTCCTCGAGCCTTACAGTTACAGTGGCATCTCCCATAGAAGAAGGGATCAGTGTTTGCCAGACAATCCTGGACTTTGACATAGAAGAAGAAATTCTATGATATTCCGGTTTACCCCTTTGTGGCTCTTTTTGGGGTTCAGACCTCAGTCTGTAGACGCACTCGTTGGGCCTGAAATCAGGAGTCTGGATTCGGAGAATCAGGTCTTGTACTTCGTCTGTGTGATTGAGGACGTAAGCAAAAAGATTGGCCTGCCCTAGAGTTAGATTCTCCATGTCAACGTCGAACCAAATACCTCGATTTGAAGGGCTTCCAAGATGCATGCGCATTCTGTCATTAAGTCTGAAGAAAGGCGCGCAGCGCTCCCTTGCATGCATAAGTAGGCGGTCGAGGGTCTCTTCGCCTAGTTCTTCATGATTGATAATCTGATCGATCGTCCTAGAATCAACCAATTCGGAAAGTGCTAGGTGGAACTCGTCCTCTTCAATGAGTCCAGACCGATACATGTCTAAAATCAGGAGAAGGTACTCCTGTAAATCTGAGATATTCACGCCCTTCTTGAGATCTGAGTTGAAGGAGGATACGTACTTGGAGAGCCTTACTGCTAGAACGGGGTCCACATGAGCCCTAATTACGTCCGTGAAAGGTCTGTTTAGCAAGGCTGGGTGCATTGGGGGGGAGAATGCTTCTAGAAGGCCCCAGGGCTCTACAGTGTTGAACCTTGGTCGATTGGAAACCATGTATACGCTATGGCCGGAAAGTAGTGCCCCGGTGGACAATGCTATTAGAACCGGTATTCCATCGGTTTCTGATGGAAACAATAACGCAAGTCCGAGCATTATTGTGGATAATGTCATCAGTGTTGTAGTGAGATTAAGTTGGTTTGAAGCTCCGTCAATGACGGCCTTCATCTCGCTATAACCGTGTGCGCTACGGAAAGTAATGCCAGTAGAGACTATTTCATCTGTCTCAATTTGGAAAATCCTCTTTGTGACCCATAGCAAGTAATGCAAGACGAATAGCAGAAGTAGGTCTGCTACCATAAGAGCAAGAGAAAGAAGGTATACCGATTTTGAAAATGATAAGTC
>LURR01000011.1 GCA_001628485.1 Marine group II euryarchaeote REDSEA-S11_B3N4
TCATCGTGGTGGTCGTCGTGGTCATCGTGGTCGTCGTGGTCATCGTGGTCGTCGTGGTCATCGTGGTCGTCATGGTCGTCGTGCCCATCCTCTGTCCCGTTATCCTCATCATGGTCGTCATGGTCGTCGTGCCCATCCTCTGCAGTCCAAGCAGCCCATATTTCATCCCATGAGAGATTGCTGTCATTGTTAGTGTCAAAGCTCTCCATGGCCTCCTCTGCGGTCATGTGATCATCGTGGCCGTCATGGCCATCGTGGCCGTCATGGCCATCGTGGTCGCCATGGTCACCGTGGTCATCGTGGTCGTCATGATCACCGTGATCATCGTGGTCGTCATGGCCATCGTGGTCGCCATGGTCATGGTGGTGATGAGCGTGCCCACCTGGCATCTTCAGGGCTACCATGTTGAATTCCTGCATTTCCTCCGACTCGAATTCCAGTACGTGCTCTCCTTCTTCGAGATGGAAGATCATGATCACAGTCCCAGTCGGGCACCCCGAAGCGTTCTCAATCGCATACTCAGCCGTAGCATGATTGTGCTGCTCGTGATGGCCAGCGTGGTCGTTATGGTCATCTTGGCCGTCATGGCCGTCATGGCCATCATGATCGTCATCGCCATCCTGATCATCATCGTCATGCTCTGGAATTGTCAACGAATGAGCAACATGCTCTGCATGAATCTCCACGTCTCCAGCGTGTCCTTCCTCGTCCGCAAGCATGACTGCCTCGAAGGGACCCTCCGACATGTGCTCGCAAAGGTCCGCGATGAGAATCGATCCGTAGTCCAGTGTGATCTCTCCAGAGGGCATTGCATGGGTCTGGACGGCAGTGGGCGCGTCGCTCCCTAGTTGTTCCAGCTCCAGCTGCACCCATGGTTCAAGGCCTAAACCGTGGTAGAAGAACAGATCAGTCTCCATCAATGCGAGTTTGCCCGCCGCTGTGGGCTCGTAGTCGTGAACCGGGACGTTCGAAGGGCTGATTACCTGTACGTTGAGATGTTCACCGCCGACAGCGGATACCAATTGCTCAACGTGGTAAGTCGAGGTAAGGACATTGCCTAGAATCTGCACTTCTGCTGTTCCGTTATCTGGCGTTGTCCCATTTTCTACAATAGTGTTGTTTTCGTCCATCGAGTCGTCAATCACGTCTTCGATCAAGTCTTCGACTTCTTCCACCGATTCGTCTTCGAGACATCCTGCGACGCTCGAGAAAATCAGTAACAGGCTCGCTAAAATCGCCATTCTGCTATTATTCATGAATCTCCCCGGACGCTAATAGATATTTAATACAGTCTATTAATTAGGTTATTGAAAATTATTATTAGTGGGGAGCAGTTGCCGGTTTTATGACCCAGATAATTTCGTTCAGCGCGGACACCGATTTCGCTAAAGGTTTTGACAACATGATTTCCAAGTCGGGCTACAGCAATCGAAGCCGCTTCATTCGAGATGCATCGCTATTCTACGCTGAGATGCAGCAGAGAGGGGACTTGGAGAGCATGGACGGGGAACTGATCATCGAGGGCCACCTTATCGTGTATTACCAGCATGACCATGGAGATAGTCAGAGGCTATTGGACCTAAGGCACTCCGAACTGATTGAGGTTGCATCATACAGCCATAGCAGCCTCAAGCACAGCCACTCGTGCGTGGACGTCCTCCAAGTGAAGGGCAAGGCGGCAAACATCAGGTCAGTGATATCTCGCCTCAATAACACCTCTCACGTGGACAAGGTCTCGTTCATCATCGCTCCGATGCGTGAGGACGGATGCTGCTAATCGTTTCTCGAGTGCCAATTACAACGAGGCATTCAAGGTGATGCTACTCGACCGACCTTCGTGGAAATACCCCCAGAGCTCAAGTCCATGCTTGGTGGAGGCATGGGTCCGACCAAGCAGAAGGCCGCTCGTCTGGTAGTTGACCTGGCATCTACTGCCGGAGCTTCAGAGTTCATCCGGGTAGACAACGCCCACGTCTCCGGAGTGAGCGTGATCACTGGGGGCCATGGTCTCCGGAGGTTCCTCTCTGACCTCTCTGGAGACCCCAAGGGAGCGGTCTCGATACCTACGACCCTGAACTCGGCAGGATGCGACCATGAGAAGATGGATGAGATGGGGATAGATTACCCTGACTTCCTTGAGCAGCAGTTTGAGATAGTCCAAGCATACTCAGAGCTAGGCATAGAAGCCACTCTATCTTGCACCCCCTACGATAGGGGAATAGAGAGCACGGAGGGCATCGGCTCTTGGGCCGAGTCTAACGCAGTGTGCTTCTCCAACTCCTACACCTCCTTGGTAACGAACAGAGAGTCCGGTCTCTCCGCTCTGGCTACAGCCCTAACTGGATGGGCACCAAAGTGGGGTCTGCATAATGAGACAAACAGGAGTCCGAACATCTTGGTTAACGTGGAAGCAAGGATGTCCGACGTCACCGATTGGAGCATCCTCGGGGATTGGGTCGGTAAGCAGATAATGCCCACTTGGGATCTCCCATGGGGCCCAATGCCAAGGTTCGTCGGCCTTCCCAGGGCGAATTTCGAGATGCAGAAAGCATTGACTGCATCAGCCGCCAATTACGGCTGCCCGATGCTATGGGCGGATGGGATCACTCCTGACGCCCCGCTCGTCGACGAATTCCAGGGCGACCTCAACTTCACCGATGAAGATCTGCGTGGGCGTTATCGCGAACTATCGCCCAAGGGGAAGGTGGATTTGGTCGTAATTGGATGTCCACAGGCGAGCGTAGGAGAGGCAAGGGAGACTGCAGCGGCTGTCAGAGCTAAGATGGAACTAGGAGAGGCAATACCCAATCACAGACTATGGCTTTTCATGAGCTCCCATAACTACGACCTGATCTCCCTAGACGGTACCCTGGATATCCTAGAAGAGGCGGGCGCTTTGGTTCTGAGGGACACTTGCCCGGAGGTGACTCCTTACAACCGTTCAAAGTACAACCACCTACTCACAAACTCCCTCAAGGCAGAGCACTACCTGACGAGCGGCCTTAATCGCATTCCCACTAGCGTGGCGCCTATCATGGAATGCGTGTCCCACGCCTTCGATGACTCTCTAATCGATGCCCCTCGTCCCGAATTAGTAGGCCAACACGCTCCTGCCATGCACACAGCAAAGACACACCAGGAATCTCCGTTCTCCACCACCGGAAAGGGAATTCCGAGCCAGTCTGAATGGGAAGTGTCTGGAAGAGCCCTCGTCACGGACGTCCCAATCACATACCTGGGGTACGTGAACAGGGATACGGGCGTCATCGAGGAACCTGGACACCCTCTCGATGGCATCCCAATCAGGGATACAGTGCTAATCTACCCAAAGGGTTCAGGCTCGACCGTAGCACCATTCGTACTAATGGGCCTGATATACACTGGATTCGGTCCGAAAGCCATACTGAACAGAGACGTTTGCCCGCTCACCCTTCCCGCAGCATCCCTGTTGGGAGTCCCCTACGCCCACGGCTTCGAGGAGGACCCTACATTGGCGGTTAACACCGGTGACGTGGTTTCCTTGGGCCTTTCTTCCGGGATAGTTTCCCTGAAGGTGGAATCTAGGCATACCGAGGTTTGATGGCATCCACTCCGTGCAAGGCCCATGGCAACGCGTCCCGATCCGGAACCATGCAGGGAACAAGACCTCGGCCTATTCGAGATAACACAGAGGGACGGCGCTGCGAGAATTGGTAAGCTACACACCAAACACGGCATGGTTACTACCCCTATGCTGCTTCCAGTGATCAATCCGAATTTGCGAACCATCGAACCAAGGGAGATGTGGGATAAGTATGGCATCGAGGCTCTGATTACCAACTCCTACGTGATCTGGAAGCATGAGGACCTGAAATCTCAGGCTCTCTCTGACGGAATCCACTCATTACTCGACTTCCCCGGGGCGGTAGTGACCGACTCGGGAACATTCCAGTCGTATGTCTATGGAGATGTGGAGGTTGGTCCAGAAGAGATAGTGTCGTTCCAGAGGGACATGGGAGTAGATGTAGGCACTATGCTCGATGTATTCGGAAGACCCGATATGACCAGAGATGAGTTGGAGCATTCAGTTTCAGAGACCGCCAATCGCTCGGAGATTTCACTTTCCGCAGCAGGCCCGGATATGCAGCTAAATGGGCCAATACAAGGGGGCACTCACGCAGATCTCAGGGAGGAGTCATCTCTCCTGATGGGTTCTGCAGAGGTAGACGGCAAAGGATTCGCAATCCATCCGATAGGGGGAATCGTGCCTCTGATGGAACAACAGAGGTACAGGGAACTTTTCGAGATTCTACTGGCCTCCAAGGCCTCACTACCACCTGACAGGCCAATTCACTTCTTCGGTTGTGGGCACCCGCTCCTATTCCCCATGTCAATAGCCCTGGGGGTGGACATATTCGATAGCGCCGCCTATGCGATTTTCGCCAGGGACGACAGACTCCTGACCCCTGAGGGCACTGTAAAACTAGATGATTTGGAAGAGTGGCCGTTCCACTCACATGCCCTTTATGCTGAAACTCCGAAAAGCATCAGGGCTATGTCTCATGATGATCGTTCTAGAATTCTGGCCGAGCATAATCTCGAGGTTACCCAGGCCGAGCTAGCAAAGTGCAGAGAAGCAGTAAGGAAGGGCACAATATGGGAGCTGGCAGAGAGGAGGAGCCACGCCTCCCCCTATCTGAGGGAGGCCTTCGTGTGGCTGCAGGAACAACTGGACGACCCCGATGACGGACCAGTCGGGGAGTCAGTGCTGCGGATGATAGCATCCAGCAACCCTCTCAGGAGTGGTGGGGAGCAGCTTGGAGAGGAAATCGAGTACAGGCCGCACATACTCCACATCCAGGCTCTTCTAGCCACTAGATGGAGGGTCCCGGGATCATGGTGGGACTCCACTACTGGCCCTGCAGAGGGGATACTTCTGCTCGAGGGAACCTCTCCTCCTTGGCGTAACAAGAAGAGCGCTCTGATTGAGCACCTTTCTAGGGAGCCGAGGACCGTGGTGATGATTTCCACGCCCATAGGGCCCATACCCTACTCTCTGGAGGATCTATCTCCATGGTGCCATCTCACCGGTCCAGAAGGGATTTGGCAACCAATAACCGATGAACATGAGATTAGTGAAGCTCTCGAAGAACTGGGCCTATCCCAACTTCCTCTAACAAGGATAACTCCTGAAGACGAGATAGACGAGATCCCGGATTCAGAGGATATCAGAGACTGGCTCGATAGGTGTTCAATCGTGGACAAATTATCCGTTCTTTGCTCGATTCACCCATTGGATGCCTGTAAGATGACGGATGAGATGGCCTGTAGGAGGTCCAGAACGGATAGGGTCGTCAACGTAAGTTCTGGAGACACACACATCTTGTCCCCCAGACTGACAGATGGGGGAATCTCACTCACCGTCGAGGGGGCCTCGATAGCCAACGATCTGAATAACTCACCAACCCCAGAGTTCGGGAAAACAGAGGATGAATCAGATTTCCCTGGAATTCCAAGGGTGTGTATCGTTGACGATGCAATACCATTCGTCGGAAAGGGCAGGAATGTAATGCATGGTTACATCTCAGGCGCAGACTCACACATCATCCCCGGACAACCGTGCCTAGTCGTCGACTCGAAAGGGACACTAGTTGCTCATGGAACTCCGTTGACTAACCATTTGGAGATGCAGTTCCTCAGGAAGGGAATCGCTGTCAAAGTCAGGGATGGGGCGATCAAGCAAGGCTAGTAAGGGAAACTTTCCGGGGATTCATTCAAGTGATTGTTGCACGACCAAGGCTCTACTCCCAGAGGGAGTCGGGGCTGTATAATGTCAGACGAAGGACTCCTCGGAGACGCACCGATAATCTCCACGAAGGGCCTTCGGAAGATGTATGGCCCTCACCTGGCATTGGACGACATCAATCTCGAGATCAAAAAGGGCGCAATAGGGATACTAGGGCCTAACGGTGCAGGGAAATCGACTCTTTTCAAGTGCCTACTCGGTCTCATAACGACTACTTCTGGAGAGGGGACCGTCCTCGGTCACGACATCAGGACACAGGGCGAGATAATCAGATCCAAGATAGGATACATGCCGGAGTACAACGCCCTTGACCCGAATCTCTTCGCAATCGACCAAGTCAGGTACTCGGGCGAGCTTCTCGGAATGAACACTAAGCATGCCACTCAGAGGGCGCACGAGGTCCTCGAGTACGTAGGCCTGAAGGACCAGAGGTACAGGAAGATAGAGACGTTCAGCACGGGGATGCTCCAAGCAACAAAGCTTGCATGCGCCCTGGTCCATGACCCAGACATACTGATTTGCGACGAGCCAACCAATGGATTGGACCAGAGGGCTCGCTCATTCATGTTGCAGACCCTGAACAGGACCGTCAGAGAAGGCAACAGATCGGTTCTGATGAGCAGTCATGTGATGGACGATGTACAGGACCTATGTCAAAGCATAGTGATGATTCACAAGGGTAGAATAGTGGTTCAGAGAAGCATAGAGGAACTCGTAGAACAAGTCGACAAGGAGGTCGAGATGGTGATATGGGGAGGGGCTAGCAAGATGGAGGAAGAGCTGAACTCGATGGGCTTGGAACTCAGGCGTCTCGGAAGGGTAATTCGAGTCAAGGTCACTAGTGAGGAAACGATCGACCAGATTCTCCAAGCGGCGGTTTCAGCAGGAGTCCAAGTTCGCCAGATGAAGGAATACGAACCAGACCTGGAAGATATCTTTTTGCTTGTGATGGACAAGTTGGGATCTCAGATTAAGGGAACTGGGGACCTGATGACTCCCGAGCACACAGGAGGAGTTTGATTGGCAAAGGAGCAAGTCGAACTCGAAGGCGGCACCACTAGGATGGAGGCAGCATTCGGATCCGGAGACGGAGACGATGAGGCTACGGCCGTAGTCGCCAGATCACAAGCTTCGTTAGGGCATATCTTCGAGCAGAAGTACCGTCCGTGGGACGGTGAGCTAGGACCCAGGTGGATGAGGAACTACGCTATTTTCAGGCATCACGTGTATGGTGTGTTCACAGGAAAAGGACACAGGCAGTACCATCCAATGGTCAGACTGCTGATCCTGATTATCTTCCTAGCCTCACTCACTCCTATCCCTATGCTCTTCCTATCCTCATTTATCGGGGATCAGGGTGGCTTCTTCGAGAAAATGTGGGGAATCAATAGGTACAATCTGTGGGGCCAAGTTCTGGGTTATTTCCCGAGGAACCTGTGTATGTGGCCTCTTCTAACTGCCATAGTGGTAGGGGGCATGATCTCCGATGACAGGCAGCATGGAACCAGCGCTATCTACTTCTCCAGGCCCATCTCTAGACTGGATTACACAGCGATGAAGTATCTTAGCGTGGCAATAATTCTCGGATTCGTAATCGTCTTCTCCTACTTCGCATACTACACCAGTGCCATCGTGTTCAAGTCAGAGGGTTGGGCATACCTCGCGGATACTCTCCCGATCTTCCTTGGAGGGATGTTAGCTGGAATAATCCTGGTGATAACATACACCTCGATCGGATTGGCCCTCTCCAGCATCAGCCGGAGTCGCTTCTTCGCAGCAATCGGATTCCTGAGTATTATTTACGGCACCAAACTGGTCTCCCTGCTAGTCGAACTGCAGTTTGAAACCACGTTCATGTATGCCTTGAGCCCCTACGACTGCTTGGCTCACTTGGGCCAGTTTCTACTAGGAATACCGTCAAATTACGATCATCCAGTCTCCATATCTGCAGTTTCCATATTGGCCATGAACTCCTTGGCGGTCTGGCTCCTAGTTTCCAGAGTGACCTCGCTGGAGGTGACAAGAGAATGACGATGGAATCTCAGGAACCTCCAGCCGTATTGATTGATCAGGCTTCGAAGTGGTACGGTCAGGTAATCGGAATCAACGATCTATCTCTGGCTATCGACGGTGGAGTAACAGGGGTACTGGGGCCTAACGGAGCCGGAAAGTCGACTCTGTTCAAGCTCATGATGGGCCGGATAAAGCCCAGCCAGGGCTCCATCAGACTCTTTGGAGTAGATCCCTGGACCAACACCTCTCCCTACAGGAGGGTGGGCTATGTCAGTGAGTCTGAGAAGCTGTATGAGTGGATGACTGCATTGGACTTTGTCTCGACTCTGGCCAGGCTTCATGGGATGACTAGGGAGGAAGCCACGGACAGGTCGTCTCACGTGCTGGACTTCGTAGGGCTATCAGATGTGATGCACAAGGAGCTCGGGAAGTTCAGCAAGGGAATGAGGCAGAGGGTCAAGATTGCGCATGCACTGGTGCATGACCCAGACTTGATCATTCTGGATGAACCCCTCCATGGATGCGACCCATTGGCTAGGACAAGCATAATGAGCGTAATCCGTGAAATGGGGGAGCAGGGCAAGACCATCCTAGTTTCAAGCCATATTCTAGAGGAGATAGAGAGGATTACTGAGCAGATAGTAATACTGCACAACGGCCGTCTACTCGCATTAGGGAATCTGCACGCCATTCGGGACCTGCTGGATAAGCACCCACATAGGATACTCATCAATTGCGAGGATCCAAGGAGTCTGGCGGGCCTATTCATCGAAGAAGATCCGATATTCGGAGTCAGATTTCCCAGAGAAGGGCAACTAGAAATCCACACCAACAACCTATCCGCAGCTCACTCCATCCTACCGTCCATAGTAGTGAAATCAAATCAGAAGATATCCAGCATCGAGAATCCGGATGACAATCTGGAGTCTCTACTTAACTACCTAATCAAGGAGGGGCAATGATGGACAAGAAGGGCCTAGACCTTTCCGAGACAGTTTGGACAAGGCTCGACCGCAAGGCTGGAGCAATAGTAGAACTAACAATGAGGCAACTCAGACACAGGATATCCACATGGGTGGTATTGGGCGTGGGTGCGCTATTGATGGCACTACTCCTCTCCTTCTACGTAGACTCCGTCAGGGAGTCTTTCGAACCCATAGATAACGATGGGGACAGCGAGGACAATGATGGTGATGGGTATCCGATGGGACAGGAGAGGAAGTATGGCACTCCTGACTGGGATCCCAACGTTTTCCCCGGAGCGAGCATCTTCATCCCAGAGAGTGACATAGACTGGAACGACGCTGAAAGGTCGTTCTCCGCTAACAAGTCGTGGGAGGGAAGAGCATTCTTCGAGGCCCGATGGATAGATCTGGAGTACAACGGGGAGTGGTGGGACACCCACATCGAGTGGAACCCCGACGCATCAGGCGTCCCCGATCTTGCAGATTGCTCAGAATGGGAGTTGGATGAGATTTACGAGACCATATGGAGGGATGCGTGCGACCTCGGGGACCAAGACGGGAACGGCTTGACAACATACTACGTCTCAGGAAAGTGGAGGGGGGATGGAGAAGTCATAGTGCCCGAGGGGATGTATCTCTCTTGGGGGTACTGGACAGAGGAGGTATACGTGGAACCAGAACCTCCAGAGATGTACATCAACGAGGACGGAATAGACTGCTTCAACGGCCTCTCTCTTAGAGGAGAGGGCTGGGAGGAGAGTAGGGTTGACTGCCCATCAGATGTGAGACTTGGTGGGAGCCACGGATTCGATGATGACGGCGACTGCCTCGCCATGGACGACGGACTCGGTGATGACGATAACGGCAATGGGATCCGCTGCGATGTACAGTGGTTGGCGCTCAACGGGGTGGTCACCGATATCCGATCCGACGCTCTCGTCGATGAGGACCCAGATGAGCAGGAGTACATCGGAGAACTAGGTCACAGGACATTCGTAATTGCAGTCGGGAAGATGGCCTTCGTCATCCTCCTTGGCTTATTCATCCCTCTGTTCCTCTCCCTTGGATTGGTAAGGGACGAGACAGAGAACGGGACACTCCACCTTCTACTATCGAAACCCATCCATCGTGCTGAGTTCATTGTTTACAGGTTGATGGGGTATCTGGCGATTGCGGGTACCTACGTCATTGCACTCTCCCTTGTCGTGGGACTTATCGCCTCGTTGCTGGGTCCTGGAAATCAAATCATTCGACTCTCGGATTTGCCGGTATGGCTGGGGATAGGGTTCGCGACGACACTGGTTCTTGCAGCATATGGTTCGATATTCAATGCGATGGGGCTGATATCCCCCAAGTACGGAGTGTACCTTTGCATAGTGTTCGGGATTTGGGAGTTCATGATGGGGAGCTTCTCCATAGTGAATCCGAATTGGACGGTAGCGAGCGTATCCATCTCGCATTGGGCTCTGCAGATGATAGATGCTATGGTGCTCCTGGCATGGCCGGATACAATCCAATGGGCCGAGATGGACAACGCGTTCGGGATTGACTCGGGACTCTCTGTCTTCTGGCAGCCTCCTGTCCATACGCTAGGGACTGCATCAGCGGGAGTGGCATTGCTCAACAGCGTCTTAGTCCTTCTGATAGTCTCCGTTGCTTGGATATTCATAGCAAAGTCAGTCTTTAGCAGAAGAGAGATAATGTGATTGAGATGCAGGATAACCCAATTAAGTTCGAAGGAGACTTCTCATCGCTGTGGCGACTAGATGTCATGCCCCCCATCTACGGTCTTTCCTGGTGGTGGTACTGGGTACTTATTCTGGTTCCGGATCCTGACAAACCCAGTAGGTCTAGGCAGCTGATGACCCTCTGGTCTACTAAGGAGACCAAGGCAGTTCGGGTCAGCGGTCACTGGTGGGAGCCAGGTTCTAGGATGCACAAGGATGAGCATGGCGGTTTCGTTATCCCTGGGATGGTATGTGCGTGGTGGTACGATGGCGAGACAATGCACGAACCACTCACAATGCGAGAATGTCGAATGGCTGTCGTTGGCGATACTCACCCATTGTGGCCCGGACAGGGGGATGGGCTCGGAGCAGGCGCAGTAATCCCGATAGAGAGGGAGGACCTTTCCATGGGGATGTCCCCAGGAAACGAGTCCATGTGGGTTAGTCTTTCGAGCGACAGGGAAGCTAGGTCACGGGGAGCCCCTTCTTCTTTCGAAGCGCGACTAACTCCATGGTGGGGCCCTCCTAGCGAACTCACATACAGGAATAACGAGATAGCACTTGGTATGGGTTACGACATACTAAGGCTACAGGGCATGAAGTCCATATTGGTCGTAGATGGGGAGGAAATGGAGGGGACGGCCTACTTCCAGAAGGTCACAGTTCAGGCCCCATCAGTACCTTGGTTCTGGGGCATGGTCCACTTTGACGACGGATCATACTTGGATTGGTTCATGCCGCACTTGACCCCACTATCCACAACCAAGGATGACAAGCCTTGGCGGAAGAGGGACGCAGTTAGGATCCCTCTGAAAAGAGCCGGAATTTTCCATGACAGGAAGCGAGGCATGACACATGAGTTCGATAATTGTGAGGTAGATGTAAGGAAATCTGATCAGGGCCTTTTGGATTCAGATGGAGATTTACTTCCAAACTTCAGAATTAGGGTCTGGAACGACTCTTCCAGAGTCTCAATGGATATCAGGTCAGTTAGTCGTGCTAGGTGGACATTCGACCAACCAACTCGAATGGGCCTAGTTAGCCATCTGACCTACAACGAGTACCCATTCGAGGTGTTTAGACTTCAGATTGAGGATGAAGAAGGAATTAGGACCTTGTCAGACTATGATTGGGTCCATGGGAATGCCGAGCACTCCTGGGGATTCTTACATTGACGAACTTGGATGGCAATCACTTAGAAACAATCATCGAAGCAGGTAGCGCATGTCTGAGTTCATTGAGCAGTTCAAGTCCAATATCGATGCGGACTCTGCTCGTTCTGATTTCCCTGAGATTACAGATTCGGAGACTCCAATCTGGAGAGGGGGGCCCGCAGCGTCTTCAATGGCCGACAAGTACATTCTCTCGATTATGGTTCTCCTGGTCCATATTGCGTTCTTCCTTGGAGAACTGCTAGACACTCCGGAAGGGGAAGGACAGGTCAACTTCGTCCTATCTGTGGTAATTTGGCTGATAGACACAACGGGAGTGATGGGGTTTGTCATATGCATGCTAATTCTTACCAAGATCAATCACTATGCAAATTTCTCCACTTCTGGAAAGTGGACAACATCCTGGCTTCTGATTTGCTGCATTATCCCACTAATGTGGAAACTGATGGATGTAGTGGAGTGGATTGGGGGTTTCTTTGACTCTGGCTTCTCGAGCCCTCTTCCAGCGTGGAACTACTCTTGGTTCGCTCCATTGGGCCTTCTATCCTTCCTAGTTATGGTTTCACTTACAGTTCTGTACCAGAGATCTTTCCACTATGCTATAACAGACAAGAGGATACACATCAGACAGAGCTTCCTGTACTTCGAAACCAGTGCGCATGGGATTTCCTACCACAAAGTGGAGAATCTTAAGGCAGATCCAACAATACTGGGGAGGATCCTAGGGTTTGGCAATATACACGTGGTAACAGGTTCGGGAGTAGGCTTGCAGGTCGAATCTCTGGGTACTTCCGCAGGTGTTGAGCCCGAGATTATACAACCTCCCGGGGGGAAGATGAGATTTTTCTCATTCCTTCTTGGTTGGATAACTTTGCAGAGAAATAGAACTGTAGAGGCCAGTGACCCTGCAGACTGCCTTTACGGGGTAAGGCGCCCAATGGACGTTTACCGATTGATTAACCAATTGATGGATGCCAATGTCGGACCAGCAGTTGAATAATTGAAGCCCGAAGTGAAATCAAGAACCCAACATTCCGCACCGTTCATAACCCTGAGTCCTCCCACAGACACTGAGATATATGTCGAACGAGGAAACAATAACTAAGGCGGCCCAATGCATTACTCAGGGAGATTTCATGGGAGCCATGGAAATCTTCGAGGCACACATCAACTCCAACAGAGATGACCCTGCAGGTTACCATGGCTGGGCCGAATCCGCACTATTCGAGATACAAGAGAACGGGAACTTTGACGAGAAGGGAAATGACCGGATAAACGAGGGACAGGTTGCAGCCTACTTCAAGAAGGCAGCCGCACTAGATGCAGAGAGCACGGAGTATCAGGCCGCCTATGCGAACGCACTGATTGAGTTCGATAGGATTCCAATGGCAATTCGCGAACTGAGGAAACTCAAGGACCTCGGCGATTCATCTGACGATTTCGATGTCACTCAGGATCTATACCAGGCAGCGAAAATGCTCATCGATAACATCGATTTCAAGACCAACTTCGATAGAAGTGAGGGCTTCGCAAAGCAGTTCCTTCCAGTAGCAGTCGAGTTCGCTCTCCTTGGAATGGGCTTCGCTTCCGCCGAGGAAGCCCTGGAGTACCTCCAGACCGAGTAGGGGTGAACGATTGGGCGACCGATTTCTGGTCGCCCTGGGCTATCATGGAAGCTCATTCCACGGGTCACAGATCCAGCCAGATGTCGGAACCGTAGAGGGTTCCATGAGGGATGCCCTGAGAAGACTAAGTTGGTGGTCAGAGGGTTGCTTGGAGATGTCCAGCAGAACAGATTCTGGGGTAAGCGTTAGGGCGAATCTAGCCAGAATAGATCTTCCCAGATCAGTCTCCTCTAGTACAAGCAATGACTCGATAGTAAGAGCCCTGAACGACCATCTTCCCGTGGGTGCAGTTGCTATTTCAGCAAATCGTGCACCCTCCACTTGCAAGGTTAGGTATGCGGAATCACGAAGTTACCTATATCGCTTGGAGACGATAGAGGAATGGCCGTCCGAATGCGAAAACGATGCGATTTCAGCAGCCTGCTCTTTGGTCGAGGGCAAGCACGACTTCACAAACCTCTCTAGAGTGGAATCCGACACAGAACCGATCAGAACAGTAGACCGCTGTATTCCGTGGATTTCTGATGACGGGAGACTGATAGGATTCTCCATACAGGCAAAGTCATTCATCTGGAACCAAGTCAGAAGGATTGCATCAGCATTCGCAGGAATAGCATCCGGTAGGATATCTATCCTGGATCTGGAATCCGCAATAAACTCCCCCAAGGTAAGTGTGGACCTGGGAAGGGCTCCATCAGAGGGACTCGTTCTTTGGGACATATCTCACAAGGACTTCGACTCTCCTTTCTCCAGCGAACTGCCAATTTCCACTACATTCTCTGTTAGGCCCAGCGACCCCCGAGAGTACCGGAGATGGCTTTCATTATCAAAATATGAAATGGGATTGCTATTGGAGAGGGAGTGGATGTCCAGGCTCAATTGAGCTCAATTTCCACTTCTTCACCATCTGAGCAGGGTAGCGTTTCACGAAGGAAGGCCCCAGAAATCACCTCTGCGGTACTGGTGTGTCTGGTTAGGTCGGGAACCAGGATGGCACACTCCTCCCATTTGCCCCCTGCTCTGCGAATCCTTCCCCTGAATGCCGTTGCTCCGCCGAAGGACTTCCCGTCCCTTTCGAAACCCTCGATCCTGTGGGCTTCAATCGAATCGGCGGGAACTCCCTCCTCCAATCCGGCTAATACCCTCAATTGGAGGAATGCATCCATGCTATCTCCCCCTACGTCCACATTCAGGGTGCCTGGCCAAGCACCTACTCCCAAGACTCCCTTGAACTGTGATTGGTAGTGCTTCTGGAACATGAATACATGAGCTCTCCCTAGCCCACTGCTCACCTTCCCGCTGACTCGCATGAACCCGGGCTACACTGACGACTCATAATATTCCGCTTAGAATTACAAAACAAATGTGGACCCTTGTTCGCCAATTGACCAACCTAGTGCTACCAACTTTCGATATTCAGCAGAGCCGCAGTCTATTACTGGATTTGTGTGGTTTAGGTGGAAGAAAATCACCTCTGGATCCCCATCTTCCCTTCTCCCCAGCCTTCCTATTGTTTCGGAAATGGGTGGGTGTGGGATTTGGGACATATCTCTGCCCCCCAACTCGTCTCCGCTCCAGAAGGTCCCATCAATAAGTGCGAAATCTACCTCGAGTGAGTTCAGCCAATCTCTGATGCTATTCTGTCCGGCCATATCTAGCGTTCCCGTCCAGTCATCGTGATCTGGGAGGAATAGTAGGGAGGAACTCGGCCCGATTATCTTGATGGCATGTGTATCCGAGAACTCGTCTCGATGAGGTACAGGTATGAACTCGAATTGGAAACCACATTGTCTAGAGGGAGAAAAAGACTCACCGCTCTCTACATTATTTGCTTCAAAGGGAGAAATCAAACCTCTTTTCCGAATGAAATCTATGACGCTCTTGCTTGCAAACAGACTGGTTCCGCTAGATCCCATAACTTCCTTTCCGAATTGCCCCAATCCGTCTATATGCCCTAGATGGGCATGAGTGAGGCTTACAGTTTCGGGAACGATGGTGTCGCCTATCCCCAGAGACCTGGCGGCTATCCCAAGTTGCTGAGGAAGAGCTCTGGATGCTTCGATGAGGTGGAGGCTTCCATCCGAGCCAATTACCAAGCAGCATGCTGGGTGCAGGGACTTGGATGGGTCGCTCAGTGCAGCAATGCACCTATCGCACCCGCATCCTGCCTGGGGCACCCCTCCATCCTGGGCGGTCCCGACCAATACTACTCTCACTTCATCCGGTACCACAGGCTGCGATGGAATGCTTCACATCAATTCTCTCTTGGAGAAATCGCCCTCGGATTAATCAAAAACTAGAGTGTCTTCAGAGGGCTATGCCAGTAGATATGTCATGGATGAGGGACCGGTATTCGGAACTCCGGGACCAGGGACTGGACTGGAATCCGCCCACACTGGAGGCTGCAAGTGAGCCGAGGTGCACAATAGATGGCAGGGAGATGATCATGCTATCTGCAAATAACTACCTCAATCTCACTACTCACCCCAGAGTGGTCGAGGCTGCAGTGGAGGCAACTAGGAAGTACGGTGCGGGGTCCGGATCCGTGAGAGCAATTGCCGGAACAATGGACCTTCATCTCGAAGCGGAAAGGACCTGTGCCGAATTCAAGGAAGTAGAGGCGTCACTGATTTACTCAGCGGGGTATACCGCGAACGTCGGCCTCATCCCTACTCTGGTAAGGGGGCCACAAGACGTAATCATCTCAGATGAGCTGAATCATGGATCAATAATCGATGGGGTTAGACTGACAAAGGCATCAAGGGCGGTTTATCCTCACAACGACATGGAAGCTCTGGAGAGGGTCCTCAGGGAGAAAGAGGACTCGGAAAGGAAACTGATCATCACCGATGGGGTATTCAGCATGGACGGCGATATCGCCCCTCTTGACGAGATTGCCGATCTCGCAGAGGAATTCGGTGCTATGACATTCGTCGATGACTGTCACGGGGAGGGGGTTCTTGGAGAAGGTAGGGGGATAGTATCGCACTTCGGTCTCCAAGGCAGGGTCACCTTCGAGGTAGGGTCCTTCTCCAAGGCCCTCGGAGTACAAGGGGGCATCCTTGCTGGAAGCGATGACGTCAGGACACACGCACTCAATCACAGCAGGTCATGGCTACTCTCGGGAAGCCAGCCACCGGGCGTCGCAGCCGCTCAAAAGGCTGCAATCGAGGTCCTTATGTCCGAGCCTGAGCACGTCAGGAGGCTTTGGGAGAACACCACATACTTCCGAGACGAACTAGAGTCCATGGGTTTCGATACCGGGGTCAGCGAGACTCCCATTGTACCCGTTATGTGCGGAGAGAGCAGGAAAGCCCAGGAACTCTCGTCCCTGATGAGGGATGAGGGGGTGATGGTGGGAGCAATAGTGTTCCCAATGGTTGCGCGCGATAAGGCAAGAGTCAGGACTCAGATGTCAGCAGGACTGAGTCGCGATGAGTTGAACTCGGTCCTCGAATCATTCGACAGGTGTGGAAGAAAGATAGGCCTTATCTGATTCTTGTTATCAAATCGCCACGGTTTCCCCCAGATTCCTGTTTTTTTGGCATAATGATATTGTCGGAGGGATTATGATGGGGTGTCTGTTACCCCTAATGTTGGTGAACACGTGAGTGACGAAGAAACCATTTTTTCCATTTCAGAAGGCCACTTGGATTCGGGCCTGCGAGGAATTCCAGTAGGAACCTGTCGGACATCCTATGTGGATACGATTGACGGTGTGCATTATGTTGGCTACCCTGTAGGGGATCTTGCTAACCTGGAGGAGGAGGACGTAATCTTCCTACTGATGCACAAGAGGTTGCCCGACTCCGATGAATCAGCAGAATTCCGCAAAGAACTAGCTTATCGAGGGGAGAGAATGCCAACCGGTGCCTTGCGGGTATTGGAGCACCTCACTCCGGGAAGCGGTCACCCCATGGATTGGCTGTCAATTGGGATAATGGCTATGGGTGCCGCTGAGACTACAGGCGACGTCAGAGTCGATTCGATGAATCTAATCGCCAGGATGCCCGAGTTGATGGCGAGGATTTTCTTACTCAGAGGTGGAAATCCTGAGAAGTTACGTCCGAGGAATACTGAGTTGGGCCTAGTGGAGAACTTCGTCCACATGCTAGGTGTGGATGCTGATGAGGCGGAGAGGATGAATAGAGTATTGAGATTCTTTTTCATCCTACACATGGATCACGGTGGAGGAAACCTCTCGACATTCTCAGGTAAGGCGGTAGCATCTGGATGGGCATCGGTTTACGCATCCCTGTCCAGTGCAATGAACGCTCTATCGGGACCACTTCATGGAAGAGCTAACCAGGCATGTCTGGAATTCATCCAGAGGATAGGGACGTCCAATCCGGATGAGATAGAGCAGTTCGTCCGAGCCGAGCTAGCGGCAAAGAGGCCAATCTATGGATTCGGTCACGGCGTTCTCAGGGCAGAGGACCCAAGAGCGAAACTGCTGATAGAATTGGGTTCTGAGGTATGCCCAGATGACGAGTACTACAAAATCGCAAAGGCGCTCAGGGAGGTCGTACCCCCGATTCTCAAGGAGCATCCAAAGATTAGCAACCCCTATCCCAACGTGGATCTAGCCAGTGGTAGCCTTCTCCACGCCATAGGGTTCAGAAAGCCAAACTACTACACCACCTTCTTCGGATGGGCCAGAGTAGCAGGAATCTGCGCCCAAATTCTCGATGAGCGAAATGCTAGGGGCGGAAGGGGTGTTCCAATTTACAGGCCGAAGTACATCGCCAAAGACCAACCACACAGAAGGCTAGACTGACTAAACGCTATGGCTGGACCCCCTGCTCCTCTAGAATCCTCATCTTTCTGCCGACTTCCATCTCGTCCCACATCGGGAGGGAAGATGCAGCCTCTGCAATGACGTCCCCCCTCTCATCAGAGCTGGACCGATCAATCCTTCTTCTCCACTCTTCATCGAGTGGCTGGCTACCCGGCCTAGGCCACCTCGGGGTTCCATCCGGCTTTTCTAATACCCATGGGTCCATATTGTCAGAAACCAGCGACACTCCAGCATTCAGCAAAGCATCTTCGTATTTCAGAGGGCAAGGCCAGACGAATGCCCCCATCCCCCTGCGTGCTTCGAAGAATCTCCTCAGGCCACGGCCATGTAGGCCTACGGGCTTTCCGGGATGGACGTATCTCGGCCAGCCCACCAGGTAATCGAGGGCCATTCCGATAGATTCCATCCCCTCGTTGCGAAGACTGCTGGCAACTCCCTTCACAGTAGTCCTAGCAAAACTCGGAATCGCCATGACTCTTTTCAGCCTCCAGAACCGCCCCCAAGCCCTGATGTGGGGGACCAGCTGAGTGACCGGGATGGACGAGTTAACCGATTTGGCCGCCTCTCCAATCTTGGGCGAGAAGCAAGAAGCGAATACGGTCCTTTCTGGCAGTTCAAGAGGCTCAAGAGCAGCCTCGAGCCTCCGAATCATCGATCCCAGGTGACTCACAGTCTCGATTTTGGTAGATGGGTGGGGTAGCTTGAATTCGATATCCACAGTCTTCCCCCCTCTTTGCCAAGAATCCGTAAAATTTCGATTAGCAAGAAGCTCGTCCAATGTAGAAATCCCAACAGAACGGATGTAGTCAGTAGGCAAATTCTCTACGCATCGGTCCAACATACGACCCGGGCCCGGAACGAATTCGTCGTGGAAGATGACGAACTCTCCGTCTCCATCCACTCTGAGGTCAAACTCGACCCCATCCGCGAACTCCATTCCGTGTAAGATCCCCTCAATCGAGTTCTCGTCCGGCCTCTCCCAAACACCCATTAGCCTTGCGAGCAACAACCACCCCAAGAATGCAGAGGGCGGCTATTTTCGCAATTCTGACAAGCTTTCAGTGTGCACAGTAACACCGGGTATCCGTAACAACACTGATACTGTGCGTCGCTCCCCTTTGTGTGATTGACATGTCGGAGACAGTAGAGCTAGACCGAGCATCAGACCCAAAAGCAGTAAGAGGATACGCACTTTTCGACTGGGGAAAGTCAGCATTCGAGACGAGTGTGACAGTTGCCATACTTCCTGCATGGTTCGCGTACCTTTTCCTAAAGGCCAACGGTCTGACAACCACTATTGGTTCCATTGAAATGACTGGTGACGCCATATGGTCTTTCTCAGTAACCGCCGCTGCGCTTCTAGTTGCGATAGTGAGCCCGTCTCTGGGAGTAATAGCGGACCGTAGAAGAATCAAGATGTGGTGGCTGAAGAATCTGACATATCTGGGAGCAGGGGCTACATTCATGCTTGCCCTAGCACCTATGTTTGAGAATTCAGAGTGGATTTGGCTAATGGTCTTCTTCGTTCTGGCAAACATCGGCCTGAATGGGGCCGGCGTATTCTACAACGCTCTTCTTCCCCATATGGGCACGGATGATGAGATGGACAGGATCTCTAACCTGGCATTCGCATACGGTTATCTCGGAGGGGGGCTACTGTTGGTCGTACACCTGGCAATGGTCATGGCCCTGGAAGGGGACTGGATAATTCCATTCTGTATGGCCTCCTCTGGAATATGGTGGTATTGCTTTGCCCTGTTCACGTTCAAGTGGGTCCCAGAGCCCCCTATGGAGAAGGAAATGGAGTCCCTCGGATTTGGAGACTCAGCTAGATTAGCAATTAGAGAGATTAAGAAGACGCTTGGCGAGGTAGACAAGTTCAGGACTCTTTTCATTTACATGCTAGCCTACTTCTTCTTCATAGACGGAATCAACACGGTAACAGCACTGGGGGGTGTCTTCGGTAGCACAGTTCTGGGAATAACAACCGTAGACCTCATCATCACGATCGTGGCGATTCAGTTCGTAGCTTGGCCTAGTGCGATAGCATTCACTAGATTCGCTGGTAGAGTGGGAACAAAGAATGCTCTCACCGCATCTCTTGTCGGTTGGGTCTTTTTGTGCTTCGCAGCTTTGTCATTCGCACCACTGGAGTACACTGAGCATTCTGAATACCAAGTTCAGATTGACGAAATTGACGGAGAGTGGCATTACACTCCACACGCAAATCTAGCAGAAATTCCCCTCGCAGTCCAAGAGGGGGGAGAAGAGCAAGAATGGGCGGAATCAACCCTACTCTCATTGGGTATAGTGGAATTAGATGATGATTACCGTGATTCTGCTGTAATCTACAAATGGGCCGGTTTCGATGCCGATGGTGAAACTCTTAGTATCCCTGTAGGGGCATTCAGCGTAGACGCAGCATCTGATTTAGTAAAGGCATTCGAGGAAACTAGGTTCTCAATCAGCATTTCCAGTTCTGAATCAGTCTGGCAAGCAGTGGGCGTGGATCATCCAACCAACCTGGGTGACGGGACTCTGGACTTCATTCCCAAGGCCGTTAGGGACATAGTTTGGGAGCCCTTGGGACTAAGCGTTGGACTCCAATTCCTACTACTGGGATGTGCTATGGGTACACTTCTCGGTGGTTCCCAAGGGTTGGCAAGAAGCATGTTCGGACAGATGGTCCCCGAGACTAGGAGTGCCGAATTCTTCGGCTTCTTCGGCTTCTTCGGCAAGGTCGCTGCACTCCTAGGGCCACTAATCTACGGAATAATGACAGTAATGTTTGATAGTAGAATGGGGATATTCTCCGTCTCCATCATCATCCTGATTGGGACATTCATGATGAGATATGTGGACGTAGAGGCAGGAAGAGCCGATGCAGCCGCAGAAGACGCTAGGAACCGAGGTTTGGCCTGAAATCATTCAGAACGGATCTCTCCCAGTGCCTCTATCACTGAGGCTTGAGTGATCCTGCCACCTCTTTCCCTCAGAATGGATGCCACCTTGTCTACCTCTTCGCCCACAGCTCCAGCTGTGACTGCCATGTTCCTGACGTGCAGCTTCATGTGGCCTGCTTGGATTCCCACAGTAGCCAGGGCACGCAGTGCTCCTAGGTTCTGGGCAAGACCAGATGCCGCCATCACCTTGGCCAGCTCGTCCGCGCTCTTGACCCCTAGAAGTGCGACATTCGCCTGTGCAGCGGGGTGGACCCTTACGGCGCCACCAACGAGGCCAACTGCCATGGGGAGCTCGATTGAACCAACCAGATTGCCCTCTTCGTCCTTGGACCACTTGGTCAGAGAACCATACCTCCTCTCGTGAGATGCGTAGCTGTGCGCACCCGACTCTATCGCCCTCCAGTCCTGACCACAGGCTAGGGCCACTGAGGAAATTGCATTCATGATGCCCTTGTTGTGAGTTGTCGCCCTGAATGGGTCCGCCTCAGCGAAGTGGTAAGCCTGAATCACGCCATCGATCACTTCTGCGCCCTTCACGGCATCATCTCCTCTGTCTGACATCTCTTCGGGAGTGAATACGGCACTGACCCTGGCAAGCCTTAGGACTGCCAGATTGCTGATTATCCTCAGTATCACGGTGCCTCCGGTTATCTCCTCCACCTTTGGGGCGATGGTCTCCGCCATCGTATTGACAGCATTTGCACCCATAGCATCCCTGCAGTCTACGTGAATATGCACGATTACCATCGGTCCTGAGCCCGTTTCGATGACTCTGGCATCCAGGTCCTTGCAACCACCACCGAACTTGACCAGTATCGGGTCAACCTCGTTGCAACTAGAAACCAACTCTTCCTTTGATGAAATGACCGAGTCCCTTGCGCCTTGCGGGTCGTCGCACCCCACGACCTGAATCTGCCCGATCATCACCGGATCATCGTTGTCCGACTTGAACCCCCCATTTGCAAGGCACCTCTTGGCCATGTTGCTCGCAGCAGCTACGACACTCGGCTCCTCCAACACGAACGGTATTGCGTAGTGTGAACCGTCAACAACGAAGTTCGTTGCAACCCCTATTGGTAGGGAGTATGTCCCTACGACGTTCTCGATCATCCTGTCTGCGGACTCCTCATCCAACTCCCCTGTTTGGGCCCAGGCCTCGACCTGCTCCTCACTCAATTCTGCTATCTCTGCGAGCAGCTCCCTTCTCTCAGAAACTGATAGTTTGTAGAACCCTCCGATGCGACTGTTCTCTATTGGCATAGTACTCAATCCCCTAGACGTGGCGACGGGCTTCTAACCTTTTTCGAGTCGAAGGCACTCCAAAAAAGCGTTAATTTGGTCGTTAACGCTTCGTTAACGCTTCGTTAAACCGTTAATAATGCGTTAATCCGAAGTGAATGGAAATTGATTACTGCTTAGAAATTTCATGGCAAAGCCATCCGGATTTCCAAATTTACCCGTTAATTCGAACTGTGAGACCCGTAATTATGCGTGAATATTAAGAATCCCAGATGTGCCTGCTCGTCTATGGTAGTCAGGAGGGTTTCATCATTGGACATCCCTACTCTCAGAGGCAACCCCTTCGACTCCAGGCCCATTGAGAGGAATCGTGCGAGCGAGATAGTGGGGCGACAGGAAATTCTGATTCGATGGAAGGAGCACATGCACTCCCAGTCCCCACGGCTAATCCTACTTTCTGGGGAGAGGGGGTCGGGAAGGACTTCACTGATCAATGCCATTTCGTCACAGACCAACGAACGCTTCATTGGTACATATTGGCATAGTGAGGATCCCCTAAATTGTGCTCTGGACGAACTTGCAATCACATTCTGTGGTTACGAGATTCCCCCAACCATGCACCAAAAGGTGGAGAGGGTGGTGGAGACTCTAGACTCGGGCTCGGGACCCCTCCCTCTCGTAGCCCTCGATTACCCCGCTCATGTCGATGTATCGTCATTCCTGCCATTGATTGTCCCCATTCTTCTTCGTTTCAGGGCACTGGTCATCATCTCTCTTTCCAATTCTCAACTGGCTTCTCTAGATGAAGGAATAAGGGAGCTTTTCGACGAATACGCCACAATTGCCCCATTCTCGAATGATCAGATCCAAACTCTCTGCAATAGCAGAATAAGAAAAATGTCCCCCGAGAGGTGGAACATCAATGAGGAACTCCTGGAAGCTATCTCGTCTAGGACCGGGGGAAATGCAAGATCGGTAGTCAGCCTGCTAAGGGACCTAGTGGATGAGAGGAGGAATATGGGCAAAGAGGGGACTCTCGAATCTCTAACTAGTTGGAATCCTTCAGAAATCAACGATATGGGAAAAAGGCCCGCCGATGAATCAGTGCAAGAGGATCTTCTCGAGGAACCTGAAAACAGAGAAAAACTGGTAGAAGAACAGAGTAGTAAATCAGTTTTCGATTTCGAGCCTTTGGAGGTTGAAGAGCAAATAGAACAAGATCCAATCGAAGAAGAAGATTGGGATCTAGAGCCCGATGACATGTGGGAAGAAGAATCTGAGGAACTCGGGGGCCTCGAAGAAGATATTGAAGAAGCCGATCCCCCTCAATTAGCTGACGATATGGGAAATACATCAGATTGGTCAATGGATGATGGTACTGCGCTTTCCATGGAGGCCGGAACAGAGCCTCCTCAGCGAGACTCAACCAGGGGTTTCTTTGGACTTGTTAGTAGATCTAGAATAACTAATGACGAAATGCCAACTGGACCAGATTACTCCGTTCCTGTGCGGGATGCTGATTTTGAGGATCCACCTCAATCCCCAGAAAGTGTCCAAAAATCCACAAAAGATCCAGTTACTGATGAATACCGAATGTCTGTGAATACCGACGATCCCCGATTGGAGGAGAAACAGGTATTGTTCTCCGAGGGGGAGCTATGGACGGTCGACTCAGAATTGGAGGATACTCTACCAGAAATCCAAGAAGATGACTACTTCGAGACTGAAGAGGATCTCCCAGAAGAGGAGATAGCACCTCAAAATGAAGTGGAAGAGACGAAAATGGAGGTTCAAAGCCCCATTACTCTCCTTATGAATGACGCGGAGAGGCTCATAGTTTCCATAGCCTCCTCTAGGGAGATATCTCCCTCCGACGCTGAGATTCAAGCCCGCCTGGAGGTGGGTAGGCCCCGTCTTTCACAGATATACAATTCTCTTCACAAATCTGGAATCCTAGCAGTTAGGAAGCAGGGGAGGAGTCGACTGTTCAAGATTAGCGAGGCTGCGGGAGAGCTGCTAAGGGAGGGGTGAAGATGTCAGAAATCATCACACACGAGAGGATTGAGAGGTACCTCTCACTAACTGCAGAGGCTAGGGAGAAGGCAACACCCATCACCTCAAACAAACTGGATCAAGACAGGCTAGAAGACATGCTTCGGATGTGCGATGACTATACTCGAGATGCCAGGCATTTTGCATCTGAGGGGGATCTAGTAAGCTCATTCGGAGCGATAAATTACGCTCATGCATGGCTAGATGCGGCAGTCAGAATCGGCTTTCTCGACGGGCATGGGGATGATAGGCTATTCACACTGCCCTAGGCCTCTACCAGTCGCAGAGATGGCCCCGAGGTGACTTCGATAAATGAGCACCCCCTTTCCACCAGCTTTCTCTTCAGGCCCCTGTCAACTGTCAACACGGGCCATCCCCTCTCAATCGAAATCTCTACCAGGCTTGTATCGGTATGCCCCTCCTCTGATTTTACGAACTCGGCTCTGGAGTACAGGAGATCCAGAAGAAGCCCCCCCCTACTTCCAGCGAGGGAATCCAACTCCCTCCTAACGGAATCCGTGACCTTCAGCTCTGCCTCTCCTATCGTCTCGTTCAGAGATATGTCCAGATTCAGGCCTGCATCGACCAGAGAAACCCAGCCACAGGCATCTACTAGGACGCCTACCATGGAATCAGCCCGAGATAGTTCCATGCCCGATTAGACGCCATCTGGACCCGACCCTTCTGGAAAGGGTGATCCTGCTTCCCTCCTTGGCACAAATGGGAAGTCTGAGGGCCAGCTTCGCCTTCTTCCCCTTGATGTTGGCTACAGTGCCGACGCTCGTCGCAGTAGCAGAGTTCACCATCAGCATCTCATTGGGCTGCAGAGGTCTGATGCCACCTTCGATATCGTCTCCTGAGACCATCTTCTCCAACAGTTCCAATTCCAGGCTCAGCTCCTCCCATATCGGGGGCAACTCGCCCTCTCTGGCCATTACCTGTCCGGATAGGTCGTCGGCCTTAGTCGCAAGGGGGTCTAGCGGGGTGGAAACTCCGCAAAGGCCGCCTGCAAAAGCAGTCTTCAGGTCGCTGCCGCCACCCTGGATGCCTTCTATTGTGGTCTTTAGTGGCTCCCATCGGGTCTTCCCTCCCTCCTGGATTCTCCTACCGGGTGCTATTAGGATGCTATCTCCTACGCTGAAGGAACCCTCAACAATGCTCCCACCAATCACGCCACCTCTGATTTCTGTCGGCCTAGATCCAGGCCTGTTGACATCGAAGGAACGAGCAACGTACATCAGGCCGCTCTCGTCCTCGGTCCTGTCTGGAGTGGGGATGGTCTTCTCTATCGTCTCAATGAGGATATCAAGGTTCACGTCGTGATGCGCAGAGACGGGAATTATCGGGGCATCCTCGGCTATCGTTCCGCTAACGAAGTCCTTGATCTCGTTGTATGACTCTATCGCCCTCTCCTTGCTGACTATGTCTATCTTGTTCTGCACTACAACTATGTTCTCTATCCCTGCTATCTCGAGAGCAGCCAGGTGCTCCTTAGTCTGGGGTTGTGGGCACTTCTCGGTTGCTGCTACCAATAGAAGAGCACCATCCATAATCGAAGCACCTGAAATCATTACTGCCATCAGTGTCTCGTGTCCAGGAGCATCCACGAACGAAACAACCCTCAGGAGGTCGCCCTTACCCTTGTCACCATCCGGGTGCTTGCCCTTGGCGTAGTGCTCTCCCTCCTTGGTCACGTGGAAAGAGGTATCCGCATATCCCAGTTTGATGCTGATCCCCCTCTTCCTTTCCTCGGAGTGGGTGTCCGTCCAGGTCCCAGAAAGAGCCTGCGTGAGTGTTGTCTTCCCGTGGTCGACGTGCCCAACCATGCCGATATTGACTTCGGGCTGCTTGCTTTTCGATTTAGACAGCTTCAATCACCCCAGTCGTCACTCCTCTTCACCAGAGGACTGTTCGACTGCGGCTTCCTCTCCACCAATGATGGCGGCCAGAGAGCCCTTTCCGGATTCTACTACCTTGAGGTTAATCTGACGCGTGTCTTGGCTGATTACATTGCCCCTCAGATTCCTTCTTCTCCTCAGGCCGTCGTACTTGTATCGGTACTCCTTGCTGTTCTTGTTCACGAACTTCTTCCCCTTGTATCCTATTCCGGCTGTGATGAGTACTGACTTGACTCCCGATCCATCCAAGTCCGGCCTCATCGGTCTCCCAGTGATATCGGAGCCACCGGTTATCTCCAGTTTGTAACCATTCAGGACGATATCGCCATCCCCCACGAACATTCCGTCCACAGAATCCCCTATCTTCTTTCCAAGGAAGTGATTGTAGTTGGCCCCTGTGATATCCAGCGCGTAGGATTTGCCGCCAGAGTCGGGATTGGTGTCGTTCACCACTGCCTTGAAGGACTGCTCACCTGCCATTTGGTCACCTTAGACGGCATCCCGACATAAGACCCCTATAAGAGCGGTTCGGAGTCTTACGGCTCCTCTATCCTTCGAGAAGCCCCTTCTCAATCCTATCTCCAATCACCGCAGGTACTGAATTGGGCATAGTGATGTACTGTGTCCTCCCTCTCCCCCTGAGGGAACTAGATGCCCTGCTTACAATCAGTCCCTGCGACTCGAGGTGCTTCAGATATTTCCAGAAAGTCGTGTACCCACGAGCCTCCTCGTTATTTTCCTCGCATACCAGTTCGTACAACTTCCTAGCATCGCCACTGGAAATCTCCTCTTCCTTCTTCAATCTCCGACAAATCCCCAGCAGGACCATCCTCTGATGGACATTCAGCTTGTCAATCTGGCTAGGTTCTACCGATGGTGAGCGTACCTCACTAGGCAGTACGTCTTCTTCCAGGACCTTCTCTCTCCCATCCATCTCCGCCCTCCTGATCGAATTATCGAGTAGTTCAATGGCCATTCTAGCATCGCCCCCCGACTCCTCGGCAAAGACGCCGATCTTTGTTAGTACCTCGTCACTAATGGCACCAGGCCGACAAGAGGCATCGTAACGTTGCCTAGCAATCCCTTCCAAATCAGTAGCCGCATAGGGGCCAAGTTGTATGGAGTTACTCGCGCCAAGTCTTGATTTAATCGCCTTCTCGAAAAGGGAGAAGAGCGTATCGTCCTGACTGACCAAAATCAACGAAAGCGATCCATCGCCCTCTTGGTCTTCGTCTATCCTGAGTAGTTTGTAAATCAGGTCAGAACTATCTCTCCTGACTAGGACGTCAACTTCGTCCAGAATCAGTATGAGGTGTGATTGATGATGCCTCAGATTTCTTCTGATGTTCTGAATTACCTCTGCCGAGCTGAAACCACGCTCTGGATGGCCAGAATCCAGAGATAGGGCGATTTGCTGGAGAACTTGGGAAGAGGACGGGTGATTTCTACAATTGACGTGAGCAAGAGAAACCTTTCTTCTCCCTTCCAATTTTGAAGAGACATCTATGCAGAATCTACGAGTCAGAACGGTCTTTCCAGATCCGACGTTTCCTGTTACGACCGCCTTACAACTAACATTACGGTTCTCTATGCCAAGGAACATGGATGCTAGCTCTCGTAGCTCTTCCCCTCTCCCAACTAATTCTGGAGGTGTCCAGTCATACGACAGGGGCTCCTTCGAAACAAGGATTAAGCCCTCTCCTATTCTATCAAGGTAGTCCGCCATTACTCGCTACTTTATTTCGACGTTCTTAGACATATTCGGCTATCGACTACCTCGAGACTCGAGATATTAGTTTTCCTATTTTCTTCGGTGTTTTGATAGGCTTGTCCGCATCAGCGTTGACTGAGGCAGTGCCATGGTACTGAAGCGGATTTTCAAGAAGCCCACCAGAATAGGGCTTTTTGGAGCCACGATACTGGCTCTGTTCCAGTCAGTAAACGGCTCCGGTTTCTCCGACAACGTTGCACTTAGGACCGGCCTGCAAGAACGCCAGACTTGTCACGCTGTCAATTCGGGAGGGGAATTGACCCAGCAATGCACATCGGGGGGGATACCAGAGGGTAAGGAGAAACTAGTATTCCCCGAGGATTTACAATTCGAAATTTGGGGAAACCTGGAAGTAGGCACAATTGACTATGCAATTGTTGCGTTTCTGGCTTACACTCTGGCAGCGCTTTGGATACACAGGCCCATTGACAACTCTCTCGGGGCCAAGAAGAAGAGAAAAATGGTCGCCCTCAAGTCGATACGCTGGATTCGCATAGCAGTACTTTCAATTGTTCTGGCTGCAATGTCCACGGCCAACAAGATGGGAAGATTCGCAGAAATATACAACTCCTGGGGGTTCGGAACGAAGACTGAAGGATCATTAGGATGGCACGACGGATCTTTCGGATTTCAGCCATTTGAATGGGGGGTTCTAGACGTTGTGGAGCTCATAGCCCTCTATTCATTCTTCGTTTACGCAATTTCTAGAGGAGTGGAAGTAGATAGAGCGATTCTAAACCCTATTCCGGATAATCGCAACTACATCGAGAAGATTTGGGGGGGAATAAGTGAGGCAGAGAGGGCCCAGAGATCCGATTTCGAGGGAGGAGCCGCCAAGGCCAACGAGTCTTTCACCAATCTAGTAAAGCTACTCGGGGCCTCCGCGTCCTTGAATGTCGCCGCAGCATCCCTGGACGAAGGTAATGTGAAAGTGGCCTTCAACAAGTGGAAGAATCTGACGCACAGTAAGGGGAAGCAGAACAGGGATTGGAAGGCCCTGTCTGAATCTCTGGATCAGGCAGGCAGTTTCCCGGAGGAAGAGTCGGGAGAAGAAGAGTGACTAATCGGCGGGTTAAAGCCGAGATATCAACTGGGTTAATTGGGGAGAGTAAATGGCAGACGCACTCGACAGGCAAGAAGTGTCTGACAGGCTCGTCGCCATCTTCTCCGCTTCCCTAGAAGGTAGCGAACTGGAGAAGGCAATTGCGAGTGTGGATAAGAGACTCGACAAGTTTGAAGGAAAGTGGGCAGGACTGATTAAATGGGCCGAACAGAAGTACGGACTTCCAGAGGAATCAGGAGCAGAGGAAGTAGTAGAAGAAACTGAGGAGGTAAATGGAGCAGAATCTCAACCAGAGGTCCGCGAGGAACCTGTGGAGGGAGCGAATCAATCCTCTGAACTTACTAGAGAGGAAGCATCAGCAAGGCTTGAGGCAATTTTCCGCTCCAACATTGAGGGCCAAGAGTTGGAGAAATTAGTTGCAAGCATAGATAAGAGGCTAGACAAGTTTGAGGGGAAGTGGCCGAAACTAGTTCTATGGGCGGAGGAAAAGTACGGTCCAGCCTCAGAAGTTCCAGCCCATACAGAAACAGAGCACGTCGAAATCTCCGAAACCTCGGAAATCGAACAAACACTGGAATTGATTATCTCCGGGAATTCCGAGGCTGCCCTATCTAAAATTAAGAAAATGGTTTCCGATAATCCATCCGACCCAGATGTCTGGAATGTCTTCTCGTCCTATTTCTCATCAATAGGAAAGCCCGGAAGGGCCAATGCTTGTGAGCAAAAGTCCCAATCCCTTTCTTGACTCAAAAAAACGAATTCCCCTTAGAAACCGGGAATATTCGCTTGGACCACAATTAAATGTGACACTTACTCCCCCGGGATTGGTAATTTCCATGGCAAAGAAGATCCCACAGGATGTCGCCTTCAAACTTGCCCAAAAGGCGAAGGAAGCGGAAAAGAAGGCGAAGAAAGCGGAAAAGAAGGCGAAAGATGCAGAGAAGAAGATAAAAGAAGCGGAGAAAAAGGTCAAGGAGGCAGAGAAGAAGGCCAAGGAAGCTGCAGAGTCACTAGCAGACGACGACCTAGACGACTTCGACGACCTAGACGACTTCGACGACCTAGACGACTTCGACGACCTAGACGACTTCGATGATGATGCAGATTCACCAGAAGATTCCAGTGGGTCAGCAGAAACCACCCAAAATGGCTCTCCCGAAGAGGATGATGACCTTGACGCCCTGTTGAAGCAGGCATCTAGTTCTGAATCTAGTGAGCAAAGGGTGCAAAGGGCTCAAAGACTAGCAAAAGAGGGAGACTTCTCCGGGGCCCTAGAGATTTGGAAGGAACTAACCGCAAGCGATGCAGACAACCCAGAAAACTGGAGAGGACTTGCCTCTGTTCTAGATTCCAGGGATCAGCCAGGAGACGCTTCAAAGGCACAAACAGCCCGGGACCATGCAGATAGGATAGAGACCCAGGCAATCGCAGAAAAAACCGGAAGAAAGATGGAAGACATCATTGCAGACCTTATGGATGACGGAATTCTGAATTTCAGTGCCGGATCCGATGCAAAGGACTCTGAATAAATCAAGCACCTCTTCATGTGAAAAACAATCATGTCCACCATTCAAATTAAGAACTCAATGCCCTTGGGGCTGTTTAGGTAATACTATGGTAGAGTTAGGCGACACACAGAGAATGGGACTTCTTATTGGTGCAGCAGCGATCTTAATTTTCGTTGTTGTAAACATGGCAGGTTTGCTTGGTGGTGGTGACGAAAAGCTGTTCATAATCGATCTGATTGGTGTCGGTAGCATGGATGCAATGAGGCCGGATACCGGCTTCAGCACTCAAGATATCGTCGGTCTGCTGGTTGCAGCTGCTATGGGTGCACTGTACTTCGTGTCTGCAGAGGAAGAACTCGACTGGGAGGCACTCCTAGGCGACGATGACGATGACGACGAAGAAGAGTGAAAATTCTCATCTCCGTTCGTGCAAGAATAACCGTTTCCCTTATCCGTAGGGGTTCCATGTTCAGGGGATTTCGTCGAATTTGTACCCCAATTCCCATTTCTTCTCTCCAAGCGCTACTTCTAGCTCGAATGGAGTGATTAGCGGCTTTGCATATCGAACCGAGTCATCGATAGCAATCCTAGGACAAGCGGTGTTGACAAAGGCATCAACGGGGTAGAAGTCGATTAATTCAGGACCGATATGTTCCAAAGCCAGAAGATAACCCTTTTTTCCATGCTTTTCGATCTTCCTCTTCATCCTGAGTGCAAGATTTCTTCTCATCTGCCCTGGCTTCTCTCCGATTAGGATTCCGAAAGACTTTGCCTCGTCACAGGACATTATCAAACCAAATCTCTGCCTCAGTATTTTCTCAATCCTTTCGAAAGACATTTCTTCTGCTCCACCGGTGTATGGGTCCAGCATCGCAAGCGGCTTTCCAGTATGCAGGACTAGCCCAATCGGATGGAAGTCACCACTGCCAAGGAAAAGGTAGTGGCCTATTTCATCACTATCCCCAGAGTAGTTACAACCCAGGACTTGACCCGGGAAAGATAGCCTGGCCCCTCCAACAGGAATCTCTACCTCGTAGCCTACTGCTTCCAGCCTTTCTTTGTATTCGAATATTAGGTGTAGATGTTGTATGCTACCTACTAGCCCCAACTTTGTTCCCTTGAGAGGGGACACTCTACCAACAGCGTCAACGAACAACTCCTTTGCTTCTTCCTCGCTCATCTGCCTATCTTCTTCAACCCTGGATAGGCGAGACTCGGCTATCCGCCTATGCTGTTCCAGAATCGGAAGAACGGGATCAATTGCAGGATCTCCATCATAAGTCACATTGATGAACTCAGTAGGCATTCCTGAGTCTATGTTCATCTGAGAGTGACCCATATGGGCCACTAGCTCCACACCCATCCTCTGCATCTTGTCATGTACAAGGTCACAGGCCCCGTAACACGGATCAGCTGCCAATATGATTCTCGCTGAAGTATCCTCTTCTATGGAGTCCATCATCTCCAATGCCTGCATTTTTAGCCCCTCTGGGACTTGTAGCGCCACGAGTCGATTGTCATTGGCCTTGATTCTCTCAATCAGGTCGTCCAACTGGAACTCATGTCTATTCATGTCCATTCTATTACCTACTATTCGACAATCTCCACTCTGCCTTCAACGATGTCAATCTTGGCTAGGGTCTGAATTGGCCAATTTGGACGCTCCTTAGCCAATCTCTCTCTCCCTTCCCCCTTCTCGATAGCAATAACCACTCCTTTCAGGATTGCTCCCATTTCCTCTAATGCTTGCAGGAGGGGCTCAAGAGTCCCCCCTGTTGAGATGACGTCATCTACAACCAGGACCCTTTCACCGGGTTTGATATCGTTAATGTAAGCTGTCGAACTTGAGTATCCCGTTGAAACGTCCACTCTAACTTCTCCTTCCATCCCGTATGACCTCTTTCTGATCACAACTGTTGGCTTTCCTGTTGCTTCCCCAACCGCTGCTAGCAATGGTAGACCCATCGCCTCGACACTTACAATTATGTCAATCTCCGACCAATCGACCATATCAACAATCAGATCTCTGGTTGCTCTGAGGACTTCTGCTTCCATACGGGGGATCCCATCAGAGATTGGATGGATGAAGTAGGGGTAATCTCCCTTCCAGATAATTGGGGCTCCCCTGAGGGAGTCTTGTAGTGTTTCAAGGGGATCTGCTCGGGACATGTCCCGTTGACCTCACACTAGGCCCTTCAATTGCTCGGCACCTTCTACTACATTGATAGTACAGGGTGTTGGGAATTTACAACCCGCCTTCCTCAATGCCTCCTTTGCAGCAATGTAATTCTCAGGTTCGGTTTTGATGGAGATAACAGTCTGTCCCCTTTGAACTCTCGCGGCAGTTCCGACATTCTTGCCGAAAGAGAGGCGCATCCCCTGGGAGACCCTATCGGCACCCGCACCAGTGGCCTGTTTGTTTTCCCTTAGGATTTGGTGGGGGTATGTATGCATTCTGAGGGCATATCCCATTGCCCCAGCATCTTCCCTGATTGTTGAGTTCGCCACCTGTCTGGCAGATTCCAGAGCCGAATCCCTGATTTGACAAGCGTTGTCTGCCGTCAACTCAAGAGTAATCGGAAAGCCTCCGGTCTCGGCCCTCTTCCTGTTACCCATGTGGTAGCGTAGAATTCTGTTGTTGGGAACTCCGCCCGTGTACTCTCTCCTAGTGAACGACTGCCCCTTGATCTGCCTGTACATCTTTGCGGGTTTGCGTGCCATTCAATCACCTCGATGGCCGGCCACCGACCCCCCGTATTTAACGGTGAGGCAGCACTAATGTTCAGGAATCAGCGGATAACCGTTCGTTTTCCCTTTGCACTTCTGTAACTCCGTATACAATCAGAATGAATCCGAGTATCATGGAGGCCCCGACTTCCTCGTCTAGAAGCAACCATCCCCCAATAACTCCGAATACTGGAACAAGGAACACGTACGAAGATGTGGCAGTAGGGCCGATGACCTCGATTCCCCTAGCGAACAAAACGTATGATAGGACTGTGGAGACTATCCCCAGATAAGCGATAGTAACCCACTCTGCCTCGCTAGGATATGGAATGGGTGACCCCCAGTTCTCAACGATGACCCACGGAGATAGTAAGACCCATCCAGTTACGGAGTACCAGACTACAATCTCAAGCGACGAGTAACCCCTATCCCAAGAAAGCATGATCTTAGTCAGATTGGTGGTAGCCGCCCAGGATAGCGCAGCAAAGAGAATCATCAAATCCCCTATTGCCCTGTGTTCCAACGGGATTCCTGAGTTGGGACTCCAACCAACAACAACTGCCACGCCAGAAATCCCAATCAATAGTCCTACAGACATTCTTGCTGAAATTTTCTGACCTAGCATAGGCACGGCTAGAAGAATCGTGAAAACTGGATTCATTGGAATGATTAGCGATGCATCACCCGCTGCGGTCCAACTCATTCCATGCATAAACAGAAGCTGGTAAGCCATAGTCCCCAAAAGCCCTAGCCAGATAGAGAAAACCCACGATTTCCCATCTGGGGGGAGAAATCTGAATGACCCCTCCCCTCTGCTTGAAATAGACCACAAAAAGAATACCGAAACTGCGAAGACATATCTTAGCCAAGCAGAAGTCGCAGGACTGAGAGTTGCCGGGGCGTCTTCATTCAATCCGTAACTCAGAAATCTTCCCGCGGCCCAAGTAGAGCCCCAAATCGCAGCGACCAGAACTAACAGTAAATGTGTCCCGAGATTCTTCTTCCAATAACTGCCCAACATACTTTCAGATCCTTGGATCATTGGTAATAATCATCTCAAAGAAGCCAGGATGTGTGACATCGGATATTTCATATCCAGATAAATTCGCTCCAACTTTAGTCGCCAGAACTCCTGCTGTCATGGCCAATCTGTGGTCCAACTCGCAATCGAAATCTCTCTTCGGGCTTCTTGGAAACTGCCCTCCGGGGATTTTTAGTCCAGTATCAGTTTCATTCGCTTCCATTCCGAATGAAGATAGCAATCTAACTGTTGATAAGATCCTGTCAGACTCCTTCCCCCTGGCATGAGGCGCTCCCAAAATTTCACCTCCCGTTCCGAGTGCCATTATGGCCGCACACGGTGCGATGATGTCACTGGAATCCCTCAGGTCGACCTCATCTTTCTCTGATGATAGAGCATTACTAGTAGCTTCGAGAACAGGGCTTCGAAAGCTCGTTAGGTCCTGTTCCAAACTTCTGGTTCCATGAAGAAGGTCGAAAAGAACAGATAAGGGAAAAAGGCTAATCTCGGGAGGTATTTCCACTTTTTTGGGAGTTTTAACTTCCCAATTAGACAGAATCATCTCTTCCTCGAGGGTTCCCGACCAGCCACAATCTTTGCAAATTTCTATTGTTAGATCCCTATACCACCTACTTACTGCATCTCCAAAAAGACTCACTTCAATCTGCCTTTGGAGTCCACCAGAAGCAAGAATTATGCCACTTAATATCTGACTAGAAAGGGACTCATCAATCCTTGTCCTCCCGCCTGTGATCGGCCCTGTTATCTCTAAGGGAAGCCTATCTGAGGATACATTGCACCCCAGATCTTCCAATGACTTTGTTAGTTGCGTGAAGTCTCTTCTCCTCAAGGAGGAATCTCCATCGATAACTACTGGGGAATCGAAGCAAGCGACAAGAAATGATAGAATTTTAGCGGCAGTAGCCGAGTTTCCACAGTCCAGATTTGTCTTTGGAGGATTCAGACCTCCCTTTCCTCCCCGAATTTTCCATTGTCCCGCCTGCTTCTGTATCGAAGCTCCCATTTCCTCCACACAGTCCGCCATCGAGATGATATCTCGACCAGGAACCCCCCGAAAAATCAGTCTAGTACTAGTACTGCACTGGGATGAGAGCGCTATCCATCTGATCATGTGACTCTTAGAGGGTGGCAAGAACCACTCGACTTCATCCGGGTGGTCGATGATGGGGATGCTTAGCACACCACGGCATCGTAGTCATTCAGTTGAATGCTCGTATTGGGCATGTTCCCTAATCCAGTCTCCGAAGTCAGAATCTCCACTCCATGACTTGGCCCTATCATCGATAATGCTCCTTTGCAGTGTCTCCTCAATGGTCCCATTCATTCTGACCAGATTGTTTCTCTGGAGAATCTTGGGACTAAGTCCTGGAAGGAGTATTGCCAGTGCCCTTGGAACTCTACCGGGATAGACCTCGTTTACATGCCTGACGATATTGGTGGTGCAGGTGTTTGTTATGGTGTTGTACCACTCCGGGCTTTCAATCAGCTTATTTGTTCTCATTAGATATGACTCTAGCATCCTTCGCTCGTTTCCCGGGCCTAGGACTACCGCCTCGAATAGGTGTGTGACCGATCTCTTCCTGCATCTGGTCCTTACTCCGATAACGTCTCTTTCCGTGGCCCAGACGTAGATTAATTCGTATTGTCTGAATAGTCCTTTGATTGGGTGATACCTCTCTCCTCTCTCCCTCCTCACCTCAATTGAACATGCTAACCTGGTCCCATCGCTCATCTCGAAACTCATTATGGTGTGCGCCATCTGTCTCCTTTTCGGGTCAAAGTACTCGAGAACGAACCATATCTTCTCTACTTCAGTAAGATTCAGTTTCAAGTCAATCCACCTTTCATCGAAGTCCCTGCCGCTCCTCCACTCGAAGTCCCTGACATTACGAACGATCACCTCGTCCCCGTTGAATTCGGCTTCAGCCTGTCTTTCGTTATCATTTACCCAAGACCTGTCATTGGATGGCCTCAGACTTAGGTGCCTCATGATTGCCCATATTGCCGATATAAATCCTAGAGAAAAAATGGCCAGAGATAACCAGCCCGGCATCATGGAGGGGTCAAGCACGAGTTCCTGAGGACCTCTCATTGAATGAATCC
>LURR01000012.1 GCA_001628485.1 Marine group II euryarchaeote REDSEA-S11_B3N4
AACAAGGTCGCTGAGACGATGATTAGAACGCCCAGTACTACGAATGGATCCGCAGCCTCCAATACCTCTACCGGTCCACCGAGCGTGATGGTGAGTTTGTTCCACATATCCCCTGAAGTTCCTCCTCCCGCTCCGTCTGCGTTTCCGTTAACCGAGTTTACATGCAGGATGAAATCCACGTTAGTGTCCGTAGCAGGCGCGGTCCAGGTCAGAGTCCAAGCCACCTGGTCGTTACCTGCTTCCGTGTGTCCAACCTCGTTCTCGTTATACAGTTGGGCAGTTGCGTCGTTAACCCCCAGAGATCCTTGACTAGCCCACAAGTGGAACCCGCCCTGGTTCACGTTCCCCTCCTGACTTGGGCCCCCCTGGAAGGATACGGTGATGTCGTAGGTTTCTGAGTAGTTGTAACTCTCAGGAAGGCCATCTATGGAGGCTACCACTGAATCTGATGGTACTGCACCGTGGCAGTTACACCCAGATTGCTGTACCCCAGAGATTCCAGCAGGGAGGGATTGGGCGGATGGAATCGCCAGCATCGCCGAAATGACCACCAAGGCGGCGATTGCACCTTTCGTTCTGCTTCTCATTGTGTTTCCACCTTAGTTGTGAGCGATCAGTTTGGCTGCCATGACCGAGTGAGCATCCCCGCAATATTCAGCACAGAGGACCATAGATTCCTCGGTCATCGTTTCTGATATGGGGAGCCAGAGAGTGGTTTGCTGACCAGGCAAAGTATCTTCCTTCGTTCCGAGATGTTGGAACCAAGGCGCGTGCGTCACGTCTATCGAGGTCATAGTTGCCAAGTACGTCTCGCCCTTCTTCAGACTTAGCACCGGAACGCTTCCGTAGACCTCCATGGTCTCGGTTCCAGTATCGCAGATGCTAGTACCCAGTTCTAAGCAGTCGAAGCTCCAGAACCACTGCTGACCGGTAATCTCAATCACATGATAGCAGTCTGAGGAGATTATTCCGGAACTGTCTATGGAGTTGTTCGAGGATTGGCCCTCCTCACACTCATATCCATGAATACCTCCATCTGCAGATGTCCACATTGCATCCAATGGACCCCACGAGTAGTAGGTCAGCCAGACAATCAGAAGGAATGGAAGTACGGTCCAAGCCACTTCCAGACGCATGTCATCGTTGTGCTTCGGGAAAACTCCGATCTTAATCTCGTCAACGTTTGGTAACTTTTCTCCATCTTTGGAGGTGAACCAGAAGGAGTGATGGTAAAGCCATCCGAAGGCGAATCCTCCTACTATTAGGGACCAGAAAATGTAGTGGTCCCACAGGCCTGCGAAGATTGGAGTCATCACTGACATGGTTGTTTCTGTATCTTCGGACGAAACACCTCTGATAAGGGTCGCGGGTAGGCCTTCTGCCTCGGACCTCATCATTTAGTCAAAACTACTAGAAGAGAAGGCAAGAAAACTGCCTCCAATCCCTTGCGAGTGTTTCGAGATGACTGGATTTCCCTCATTACCTGATTGGGGCGGAAAGAGGGACAACATTACAGGAAACTCAGATAGAATTGCTCGCTTCGAGAAGGCTGCAAAGGCACTAGCAAGTTGCATTATCAGGAATAGGGGGCATGGACAAGATGGAGGGGGAATTCCAGTGGTGGTCGAGGGAACAAGGGACGAACGTACTCTCAGGGCCCTTGGATTCACTGGCCCTATTGAGAAGGTGAATAGGGGATGGGACAGGCCGAGGCTCATCGCCTACCTTCATTCCGAATACTGCTCGAGACCAACTCCCGATAGATCTCCCTCCGTGATTCTACTGATGGACTGGGATCGGACAGGAGGCAGGATTCAGTCATCGATTAGGGAGCGACTCATGGCTATGGATTGCCCAGTAGACGAGGACCTGAGAAATGTACTATTGAGAACTATGAAACCTGAGGGCAGGACAGTCGAGTCACTTCTGGCTCATGCCCCATCTCTTAATCCACTAATTGAACGAATCCTGTTGGAGACCGATTGACCATCACTCCGGGATGGAGGGGGGCATCTCCTTCACGGAGTTCAGAACAAGGTGGGTGACAGAGCGCTCGATTCCCGACATACTAAGCACGTTCTTGATTAGGTCGTCCAAATCATCCCTGTCTTTTCCTCTGGCTAGGACCATGGAGTCGTGGTCCCCAGTCACGTCGTAGACCCCATACACCCTGTTGTCCTTCGCTATTTTCTCCTGGATCTCAATCAGTCGGCCCTTCTCGATCCTCAAACCTATTACGACGCTGAGCCCCCAACCAGCCTTGTCCGGGTCTAGCAGAACAGTGTATCCTCTGATAACCCCTAGGTGCTCCATCCTTCTAACTCGGTTGCTTACCGTGCCCAGGGCAACCCCTACCTCCTCTGCGATCTTCCTGAGGGAGGTCCTAGCGTCTGCCTCTAGGACCCTTAGTATCTTCTTGTCTACGTCGTCCATACCTTCACCGGGGCACCAAGTTCAGATTACACGGCTCATGAACATATTCTATCTCGATTCGCTCAGCAATGAACGTTTGACCAGAAATTATGACTTATTCTTCTTCTTTGGGCTCAAATGACAAATCTCTCACGCCTCTCATGACAGTTCTCTCAGACTGGCTCACCATGGGAGTGACTCTGTTGCCCACCCACACCGCCAGGCAGTAACCTCTCGACCCCACCAGTATGCGACTCCCTCGATCGGTATCCTGCAGTGAACTTATGTCCGTCCTTAGGGGCTCCTTACCTCGGAGAATGTCGTCAATTACATTTTCCTCCACATTAACGAATGGACCTGAGATCTCCTCCCTCAGTCTTCTGGCTGCTCTGGATACTGTTCGGTCCAATCTTCCTTTTCTCAGCCTAGCTGCAATCAGTCCTAGATGAATCACCTTGAGCGGCCTCCACCTGTCTCCGGGAATCAACTCTCTACCGCTCTTCCTGGTTCTTTGAGCACCCCAGATTTCTCTGATTTCGTCTGAGGACCAGAGCAGGCTCTTACCCCTCGACCACATATTCGTTGGGACGGAACCCCAGACTTCTCTGAGTTCTCTTTTCCGCTTCTCGTCAATAGGCTGAGGAAAAGCCTCTGGGTCATCGAATGTCTTCTGCGATGGAAAAGGGTCGATTGACCCGCTGACATCTTCTTCCATGATTCTTTCTAGAACGGCCAAAAAGAAACCTCCACCTCCAATCTCGTCGTTCCAGACTCTTAGGCAGTCATTCAATTGTGATGATACTGTCTTGTCTTTCGTTGGAAGTAGGTACTCTTCGGATTCAGATTCTGTATCTAACTCTCCTCTGTCGTTCAGCAATGGCCAATTTGCCATCCCTGGTTTGGAAGGTACTCCGGAGAGTGAATCCCCACAGGGAACCACTCTCACCTTACCACCTGCTACGACTCTAGCCACAACTGCTTCGTTCTCGATTGGATCCAGAGAGCAGGTAGAGTAGACGACTCTTCCACCAGGCTTGGTTAGTTCGATAGCTCTACTGAGTAGGTCGTATTGCAAAGAGTGAAGTGACCGGCCAGAGGATGGTCTCCATTTTCCCCAGACATCTGGGTTCTTCCTCGTGGTTCCGGAGCCAGTGCATGGAACATCTACTAGAACCCCATCGAACCCAGAACCTGGGACCTTGGGCATGTGTCTACCGTCATGCTGGACGACAAGCACTGTCCTAGATGCGTGTCTCTGAACGTTAGTTACCAGTGTGTTCACCCTTCCACTGATTACTTCGTTAGCGATAACGGCTCCTGAGTCCCCAAGGTGCTCGCATATCTGAGTTGTCTTCGAACCCGGGGATGCGCAAAGATCGAGGATGATTTGTCCTGGAGTAGGATCGAGAGCTAGGACAGGAAGCATTGAGACCGCCTCTTGGCGAGTGATTCTTCCAGTCTCATGGAGAGCAGCCATCAGGCTCTTTACCTCCTCTTCGGCAGAACCCCTATCGAAGGGCATCTCCCATGCACTACCGGGGCCTGAGAACCATGGGATTCTATTTGCACCGATACCCGAAAGCCAGGACTCCACCCAGTCCTTCTCTTCGCTCATTGGATTGACTCTGACAGTCTCTGGCAATCTATTGTAGGAACCTCGGAACCATCTCTCTGGCTTCTCCCTCCAGTGGGACACTGACTTGAGAAGAATGCTGTTCTCCGCCTCCCTTCTCCAGTCGGACTCCCTGCTTGCCATGATAATGCGCAATTATCATCATCCATCAAGTGCACGTTAGACCCTGGGATTTCTAACTGACTGGAATAATGGGACATTTGGCATTGACAATACTGACAACGGTTAAACCTCCTTTGATTCGCTGAGGCGTTACGGCATTTGCCGTAAGGGATGCACATGACACGATTCGGGTATAGAAGGAGGATCTCAAACGAGTCCTCAGAACCAACAAAGACAGATGAGATTGGAACCAAGATGAAGTTGGGAGACTTGGTCAAGAGAGCGAGGGATTTCGGTATGGCAACGGGACCATTGAAGCCCATAGAGGCACTGATGACAGTTGATCAGAAAGAATGGACTTGGCAGGTAGTTGACAGAGATGTCCTCAGTAAGCTGAGTCATAGATTGGTATTCCAGTCAGATGCCGGTCTGAGGAGGGAGATTCTGATGACCGAGGGACTGGAAACTGCAATGGGCGCAGCATCGATGATTGTGGAGCTTGACGGCGGTTGCGTCCTAATTGAGACTCTAGAACCATAGAATTAGACTCTAGTGGCCTTGAAATAGGGACTGTGGGTGCGGTGCTTCGATGGCTAAGGAGAAGAAGGGCAGCGGCATTCAGCAGGCTGCAGGACTTATTCGCTACTTCGACGAGGAGTCAGAGGATGCCATACAGATTTCCAAGGGCTCTGTTTACTTTGTCTGCGTGGTGTTCAGCATCATAGTCTACCTAGCTAATGAGCCTACTCCAGATAACAATGTCTGGAAGTGGATGTGGGAAACTCTGGGATTCTAGTTCTACAGGAGTTCCCTCTCCATCACACCCAGTTCCGAATTCGGATCTGCTCTCACTATGGCGCTCGAAGCCCTGCTCAGTGCCCTTTCCACTGCCGGGGCGTTTTTGTCTGCAAGCGCCTCCCTGGCCCTGTCTAGATCATAATCTGCAGAGTCTAGTATCTCATCTCCTGACTCGTCAATCCCTCTCATTCTATGAATCGAGTCCTGTAGTCTGGAGATATCGTCGCTCATGCTCTCCCTCGCTACGGAGATTAGACCCTCCCAGCTTGAGGTGTGCTCCGACATCGTTCCGGATGTCGCTCTCTCGAACGCTCTGACTCGGATTGGTTCCCACGGGTTACGTCCTAGAGATGCAACGATGTCCATTGCGCATCTGGCTCTGGTCTGGAGGGGTCCATCTATGACTATCTCATTCATGAAGCATTTGGCAAACAGTCCGAACCCCCAGTAGTGCCGACTTGAGACAAACATCCTGACCTCTTCAGTCTCGCATTCTAACTCCCACCTCTGCTCATCGACCCTTGGCATCTCTGTGAACTTCGGGGGACCGTGCGTCCCTAGGGATCTCAGAGCTGCCTTGGCCACATCTCCCAGATACACCTTACCGAATGAGCCCCTGGTTCCGAACTGATGCATCATACCTCCCTCGTCGAAAGCCATTCTTGGATCGGAGTCACTCACCTGTGCGAATAGTACTGAACGTTGCGGATGGACCCCCACTGGTCCGCTATCACTGGCCGCTACCTCTCCCATATCCATCAGAAATAGCAGGGGCGATTCAAATTTGCGTGTACGGCAATCGCTAAGTTCCTCCCATTTCAGTAACGGCACTATGCCACGCAGGAAGTATGGGAAGCTACAGAAGGTGGTCGAGAGGCCTCCTCCGGACAATTGTAGCAGGTGTAGGGCAGGGAAGCATTGTCCGATAGAAGGACACCCAGGGTATCAGGAAGGGGCCAGTAGGCAGTGGAAGGGGCCAGGAGCAGTCTCAAAGCGCAGTAACAAGAAGAACCCTGCAAGAAGGTGAGATTCAAGACTCACATCCCAACCCCGAATCGATGACCAATTCTTCTGTGCCTGACTATTCCGGTCAGAACCTAGGGAGAATAAGATGTGTCGTGGATGTTGGGGAGAACTCAATCGAAATCGACCCCTACGTTGCCGACTTCTTCTTCGAACCAATCTTCCTATCTGGTAGGTTTCCAGACTTGACCTGCACTGCCCAGGTATTGGGGCTCGATGGGGGCGAGGAACCTCTGGTGAATGTGGAGATAGTGTCTAAGAGAAGAGGTCAGAGGTACGATGCTCTGAGGATTACTAGCGAAGAGATTTTCTCGAAACCGAACAAGTTCTCTATTATTTTCGGATTTGATAGTGAGAGACTGAAGGCTCCACTACAGTTGGAAGCAGAAGTAGAGGTTAGAAACGCAGGAACTCCAATAATTGCTAGAATCCACTCCGGGATGTCGGAGTCGTTCGAGGGAAATGTCAGCTCAAATCTCTCTGACGTAAGCTCTACTGTCCGAAAGGAGAGATCGATGACCTTCTGGGACTGGCCACTCAGCGACGCTAGGCTCGAGGTCAGGGCAGACCAGAGCTGGATCAGTGAGTTTGGGGAAATAGACGTGCTGTACAGTGGAGGGGATGGAGGGGTCGGAGGCTCTGTGAAGCTCACAGATGAATTCCAAGAGATTGACTTCAGTGCTGTGAGGCCTCTGATGCTTCCCAAGGACGGCTTCCCAAGAGCCCCATATCACACATGTGCATCCATCATCATCAGAATGGGAAGAGATGGGACTGAGATACCAGTCGTTAGCCATCTTGTAGACAGCAGACCGTCTAGAAGGGGCTCTTACGGAAAGATATCAGATTTGGATGATCGCGATGGTTGGCCGTATTTCCTCTGGAGGGGAATGCACTTCAAAGAGCAACCAAAGGAAGAGAAATTTCTAATCAAGAAGGGAAGGCTATGGGAGGGCTTCACGTATCTGGATTCGGAGATCTCTGACACCATAAAGAGGGTCCAGCATGATCGCTACACCAGCGTCGTGCCCACCAGGGCCTGGTTCTCGTACAAGGAAGAGGAGTTCATTGTGAACTGGTTCCATTTGGATGAGTATGGTTGGAAGGTTAACTTCTCTGACTAGAGCTCGGTTGGAATTCTTCCCGTCTCCTCAACTTCCTTATTTTGATTCTCTCCCTCTCCATTTGCATCTGACTCTAGTCCAGCTAACGGCGGACTCCTCTGGGCCCTGTGGTATATCTCTCTCAGTGTCTGATCCCCTATCTCCAGGTAAACCCTGGTTGTTGCAATACTCGAATGCCCGAGAAGCCTCTGGATAGTAACAAGGTCCGCACCCCTCTCAAGTAGACCGGTAGCGAAAGTATGCCTCAGGGTATGTGGACTAAGTCTGCTCTTCGGGATGTCTGAGGCGTCTGCAAGTCTGTCCATCATCTTCTGTATAGACCGGGGGTTGATCCTACGTCCCCTGCTTGACACGAACATTGCCCTTAGCCCCACGTCTTGGCTTTCCCTAATCCTACTCTCCCGTATTGGCTCCCATGATTCCAGGACATCAACCGAGTTTTTCGTGAATAGGACGGTTCGGTCCTTCTCCCCCTTTCCTCCTATCACCAACGCGGATAGGTCTTCCTTGTCTATGTCGTCGATATCTAGAGCGCAAAGCTCTGACACTCTTAGTCCGGTATCTAGCATTAGAGTCGATACTGGCATCGCCAAAGGGTCCTCGGACTCGCTGACCGCAATTCTGAGCCTTTCCAACTCTCTCCTGCCTAGAGTCTTCGGAAGCGATCTACTCCTTGATGGCCTTTGTATCCAGTCCGGAACGATGTGACCGAGCCATTTCAGTAGGTGAGTTAGGGCTGCTATCTTGGCATTAATCGTAGTTGGCTTGAGATCCCCGAGTCCATTCATCCAAGCATCCATTCTGCCATTGTTAGGGTCAGCAAAGAGGTGGAAATCTCTTACTGACATTCTGGCAGACTCATCCCAAACTAGGGTCCCATCTCCTGGAAGAGATGTGGTTGAAAACGTCCTAGCAGCTACGTCGTATGCTCTGATGGTGTGCGAGCTCTTCTTCTCCGAGCGTAGCTGCTGTAACCAGCATTCGTGCCACTGCAATTGCGATATCCTGTGTAATCTAGAAGGTAGCGAGTCGGAAAGCCCGACATCTTCGGAATGGAACCTTTGGCCCAATCTACCTACCGAATCGAATAGCGCCTCTTTGCTTCCCCCTTCTTTGTTCAACCCTTCTCGCCTCCAGCCGCGAACGGCATGTGCATCCCTGTCCCGTAGGACGTCGGCAAGGAGACGTATTGTGACTTGAATGCTTCTCTGCGCTATCGCACCTTGGGACGCATTGGGATAGTAGCCAAAAATAGCCGAGTGGATCACAGAGCGTGCTCAGACTCGTTTTCACTGGAACTGACAGAGAACGAACGCTCCTCGGAGATGGTAGAGTTACTGGAATAGAGGTCGTTTAGGTGCTCTGCTACCTTGCCTGCTACATTTACCTTGGTCGCACCCTCTATCCCCTCTAGTCCCGGGCTGGAGTTAACTTCCAGCACCAATGGGCCTCTGTCGGACTCGAGCATATCGACTCCCGCCACCTCGAGTCCTAGGGTTTCTGCAGAGAGGATAGCAATCCTCCTCTGCTCTTCCGTCAAATCTACTCCTGTAACAGACCCGCCTAGGTGGAAGTTGGAGCGGAACTCGCTCCCATGTGCTTTGCGCCGCATCGATGCGACAACCTCCCCGCCAACAACCAGTGCCCGAACATCGCTACCATGGGACTCCTTGACGTATTCTTGCACTAGGGGCCTCATACCTCTCTCGAGCATCTGGAATACTAGTTGCCTGGCCTGCTGAGAGGAGTTTACCAGAAATACTCCAGAGCCATGAGTCCCCTCTGTCGACTTAACGACGCATGGTGAACCCCCCACCCTTCTTACTGCGCGATCTGTGTCCTCCCATGCACCAACATGTGCTGTGATCGGAACTGGGACGCGAGCCTCGGCCATCATCTGGCAAGCAACCAGCTTGTCTCTGCTTCTCAGAATGCCCTGACTTGAGTTCAGCACTATCACACCGGTTTGCTCGAACTGCCTGACTATCGCTACTCCTCTCCGAGTGATTGAATATCCAATCCTAGGTAGAACGGCCTCGCACTCTACGGGCCATCCCTTGTGGAAGACCCTCCCCCCATCATCATCCACAACGATGGTTAGCGCGAGAGGATCGATGATGTCTACCATCCATCCTTCCCTCTCGGCCTCAGTTGCCAGCCTTCTGGTGCTGTAAAGCTCGGGGCCCCTGGAGAGTAGTACTAGCCTTGGCTCCATGTCCTGCGCCGCCCAAGAGACCGCCTTCAACCCTTTCCTCCGGGAACTCGTGACTCTATTGTGAGTATGCATTGTGAGACTCACGAAGTCGGAGAGATTGAAAGCCTCAGGGTGGGACTGGCTAACAGAGCATGTCCGAAGACGATTCGATTGACAGAGAGTCCCTTACCTCGAACACGGTTGCGAAGCTTAGGGAAATCTGCAAGAAGCGGGGACTCCTTGTCTCAGGGAAGAAATCGGAGTTAGTAGATAGAATTCTTGAGGATGCAGGAGTTGTTGAGGAGCCTGTTGACACATCTGAAGAAGATGATTGGGACGAAGGCGATGCTCTCGTCATGGATGACGAACCCGATGTTACAAGAGAAAAGGTAGAAGAGGTCATTTCTAAAATTGAGAATGTCGTAGAGGCCGAGGTAGTCGAGGCAGAGGTATTGCCAGCAGAATCTAATGAGATCCAAGAGGACGAAGCTCCGTTAGTAGTCGCCGAGGACGATCAACCTTCATTGGTCATCTCGATGCCTACAATTTCTTCATTGGGAGACAGATGGAAGGCTCTAGCAGCGGTGATAGTTGTGGTCATACTGGTCGGGGCTGCAACTACGGTTTTCCTTCAACGCAGCTCTGGTTTCGAAGTAGCTAAGCTGAGGTATGGGGATAGGATGGAGTTTCAGGTAATTGACTCCAGCATAAGCATAGATGGAGAGGAGATGCTCTCTGTTGTGAGGGACTCTACTGGCGGTATTCTGGAACCAGCCTGTGGAGAGGTATCGATGGATTTGGATGGAACTGGATCAGTCTCAGTAACTGAAGGACCCAATTCGGGAGCCGTAGAAACTACTGATAGCCTAGGAAGAACAGGCTTCTTGGCGGCCGAGAAGGGAATAAGCCTCGACTTGGACGTTGACTTCGAGGGAAGGACATGGAGGGACGACTCTAACACAGACTGTGGGAACATCCGATGGGTAATGTCTGGAAACGACCTGAGTATGGACTCAACCAGCTGGGTGGAGTTGGAGAAGACTGAGGTAAAGAGGACTGACACCTCCATCTCGTTCAGTGATGTGGACTCGGTAACAACGAATGCCAGGACCGTAACTTACGACTCGGAGGGACTAGGTGGATTAGGCGCACTCTTGCCTACCCTTTCTTTCCCACTGACTCCCATCGAGCTACACGACTTTTTTGGAGAAGCTGTGATCAAGGAGGGAGCTAGATCCTCCGATCCGGATCTAGGTTGGAATTCCGATTGGAAATGGGAGGTGAAGAAGGAGTTCAGAGACGATACCCATGGTCTGGTATACCCGGTTTATCTCGACCACGAGGAAATAGGGAGGTGTTATGGCCATGCTACAATTCTACTACACTTGCAGGATGGGAGCCCTTGGCCCGTTAGGCAGGTTGCGGACATAAGACTGGATAAGAACCTCCAGACAAATGACTGTGACTTCCTAGTTAGCACTCTTTCGGATGAACTCCTGCCGGAAGGAACTCTCAGTATCAGCATGACCTACTCGAGTATTTCTTTCTCCACTGGTAGCAGTGAAGTCGATTGGGAGAGGAACTACCTCGGGAGTCCCAATGATGGAGAGGACAGGCCTGGTACCTCAACTAAGAGGAACTGGGTAGACTCCATGTGGGACGATACAGAAATCAGACAGTTCGATATGGAAGAGGCAGTATCTTGTCTCAAATCGAGGTATCCGGACTCGCAGGCGACCCTGGCGCTAGAATCCGGAGGATACATCTGGAGAGCCTCCTGGTCCAGGCCTACTTCAGAACCCCAGTGGAACATGTCCTGGGTTGACGAGGATGACGACTCCGGTTGGCTGGTACTTCAGAGATCATCTGAAGGCTGCGAGATTCTATCAACGGGATCAAATGATAGGGGTGAAGTTACTTGGAATAGAGACTCTATACCCAGTACTCAGACCCTCTCTTTGCTGGAATCGAGGATTCTAGACTCTGAGAGATATCCCGACCTGTCTCCATATGTACAGTCCGGAGAATCCTGGAATCTTCAAGCACAGGTTGGTTACAGACTATCTGTCACAGAGGATAGTGAGATTCTGAGCCTCCTACCTGGCGACTTGGGAGATGGAAAGGTAACCATGACCGCAGTTAGGGAATGGGAAGAAGAAGGACGAGAAAAGTCAGTTGATTTGGCCATGGACTCTGAGACCGGAGAGATGGTCATATGGTGGCTCATCGACAGTCCTAGCGAGTGATAAAAAACACCATTACAGGCCTATTGGCAAGCGTCATATTCAACACATCATTGACTACCGTTGCCCTAGATGGGTTCGAAGGATAGTGACCAAAGTCTTCCTGAAGTCGGGGAGGCTCCCCTGATCATCGATGTCGAATTCTTGGAGGAAGAGGACGAAACGCTCGCCCAATCCCTTGATTCAATTGAGGAGGTCAGTTTTTCGAGGCCAAGAAGCGCGATGGAACTCCCCCCATCCCTACCTACTCCACAAGGGAGGGCCAGAGTAGTGACCGTGATCAATCAGAAGGGAGGGGTGGGTAAAACCACCACGGTAATCAATATCGCAGCTCAGATTGCTCTTAGGGGGTTCAGAGTCCTGGTCATTGATTCCGACTCACAGGGGAACTGCGCTACAGGTCTTGGTGTGGACAAGAGCAAGGTCAAGAACACCACGAGAGACCTGATCCTCAGTCCCGAGACGGCAGTCGACTCCAGGCATGCAACTGCAGTTGAGAACCTACACATCATCGTCGGGGACAGGAGTCTTATCGGACTGGAGCAGGAGATGATGAGACAGCTTGGAAGAGAGAAGAGAATGAAGGAGGCACTTCAACCACTACTGGCTCACTATGATCTAGTGCTAATCGACACGCCCCCTTCACTGGGCCTAGTGACAATCAACGCATTGGTGGCCTCGGATGGTGTTCTAGTACCCGTACAGACAGAATACTTCGCTCTGGAGGGACTAGCCTTGCTGTCCGGGACCATCAGAGAAGTAAGGAGCCTCCTCAATGAGAGGTTGGGAGTGGATGGGGTGCTATTGACCATGCACTCCCAGACACTTCTGAACAAGCAGGTTGCAGGAGAGGTCTTGGAAAACTTCCCGGACTTAGTCGTCAGACCAGCGATTAGGAGGAACGTCAGGCTTGCCGAGGCACCAAGTCATGGAATCCCTATCCATCTACACGATCCTTCCAGCCCCGGTGGCAAGGATTACCAGGACATAGCAACCGAACTTCAACACCGATGGAGTCTGTGATTAATGGCAAAAGGTGGTCTGGGCAGAGGACTGGATGAGATATATTCCAAAACAGAAGGGCCCGATCTATCTTCTTTCGTAACCGAGGAAAAGATGCCAGATTCTCCTAGGGCCGCAGTCATCTGGATGATATTCGGAAGCTTCTGCTTCGGGACCATGAATGCACTGGTCAAATGGACCAGCGATTACACTGATGTTTGGATGATTATCATGGTCAGGTCAGCAGTTATCGCACTCGCTGTTGCAGCATTCGCTGCCTCTAGGGGCATTAGTCTGAAGGTAAACGATCACAGAACCATGTTGCTAAGGTGCATAGTAGGGCTAATTGCCATGATTCTGTACTTCACCGCACTTGGAAGGATTCCAATTGGTCAAGCCGTGACTCTCCAGTACACTGGTCCCCTATTCGTTACCCTCCTTTCTGGGAGGATACTGGCTGAGAGGGTTTCCGCATCGGTGGCGAGTCTGGTATTGACTGCATTCGCTGGAATCGTTCTAATTGTCTCTCCAGAGGTAGGCACTGTAGACCCAAACGCACTGCTTGCTCTCGGCTCTGGATTCTTCGCAGCATTGGCGTACATGTACGTCAGGGAACTAAGAAAGACAGACTCTCCGGCTACCGTCATATTCTGGTTTGCAGCCTTCTCAGTCGTTGGAAGCATCGTCCAGTCTGTACCACATATTTCCGAGCTTGATTCAAACACGATTGCAGCCCTGATCGGCATCGGCATCGGTGCTGGAGGGGGGCAGGTAGGTATCACAATGGCCTACCACAAGGCAAATGCTGCCTGGGTTAGTGCTTTTTCCTACCTCACAGTACTGGTTGCAACTTTCTACGGCTTCTCTCTATTCGGCGAAACTCTCTCTCTTGCGGATTGGCTGGGAGGAGCATTGGTCGTAGGATCTGGAATCGCACTTGTTTTCGTTTTCCCTCCGCGTGAGAATAGTGAGTTGAGTAAAACTTCCTAACGACGGCGTTATCTTGTTCCCCATCCACTGTTTCTAATTGTCAAAATAGCCCAAGGTAGCAAAATCAGAGTGAAGAAAATCCATACTGGAAGCATTGGCATTAGGGAAAAAAATCCGACTTTACCTGCAGGAGGCAATTGAAACGCCCAATAAAATGTCTGATGCATGAAAATGATAAGCGCTAACCCGGCGATATATATGAGGGGGTTGAAATCTTGAAAAACAGGTCCAATTATAAGAAAATAAGAGACAACAAAAGGAGAAAGTATGGTTAGACCAAGGACTAGATGAAACATCAGAGATGCCGGCAAAGGTCTTCTCCACATGTGTTTGAGACCTGATATCGATTCCATCAAGAAAGACCTTCTCCATCTTAGTTGCTGCTTGATGTAGATTCTCAGATTCTGCGGTACAATTGTTCTAGCCTTTGCTTCGGGGACGTAAATTGTGTCATAACCATCCCTGAGAAGTAAATTGGTCAAACCTCGATCATCTCCAAAGGTGCGATTCTTACCGAGAAAAATTTGCGTGTTCCATTCATCAATGAGAGGTCTTATGCATTCGGTCCGATATAGACTGAATGCTCCACTACAGCAAATCACACTCCTAAAGTAACCCTCTAGGGACTTGAAAGTCTTGAATGCGATGAAATACTGTTGAGACTGCATTCTAGTTAGCCAAGTGTCCTCTGTATTCGCTACGTCTGTGTGCCCACAAACTCCTGCGACATTCGGCGACAAGAAACCCCTCAATCCTTGTTTTAGCGCCTGACTTTCTAGGCCTGAATCACTGTCGACCAATACTGTAATCTCAGAGAGGTTGTCTCTCATTGCCTCGGTAATTGCGGCCCTTTTTCCCAGATTTTCCTCTAGGTGTATCGCTTGGAAATCAAACTCTTGTGAAATTTTATTCAACCATTCACCTGTGTCATCATCACTTCCATCGTTGACCATGATCACACTAATTTTCTCCCGAGGATAATCAATTTCATTGAGAGATTTCGCTGTTTCGTATATCGCCTCAGACTCATTCTTTGCAGGCACAATTATACATACAGTTGGCTCATACTCACCGTAATCGAATAAATCTGGATTGTAAATTGAATAGAAGATGTATCGAAGTATTATCGTTACAGCAACTGCCCAAACATACGTTATGAACAGTGGGTGGGCGTCGAATGCGACCATTGTTCTAACATAAACCATCAGCAAGGACGTTCCGGCAAATAACATCCAGAAAGCCAATCTCTTACCGTCGAGAGTTCTAGGAATGGGTTGGCTGTAATTCAAAGTCATGAGGATTCCACCATGGCGAACCGCCATGCCCAACAATCTCAATATTGTTACAAATGACACCCTAATTGGTATTGATTAAAGAACAGCAACCGTTGTCCCCATAATGAAAGATCGTACCACTTTCCGGCCTATTCGTGATTTAAATGAGGGGTAATTTGGATTCTGTCCCAGGAAGAACTCTCGTCACTGGTGGTTCAGGATTCATCGGCTCGATGATAATCAAAGCATCTACCTCAAACATAAGGGCGCTGGTTCACAAAGAAGCCGTCGAGGGCAACAAAATTGACAGAGTATACGGCGATTTTCTTTCCAGTGAAAACCAACTTGAAAAATGGATAGATGGAGTTAATTCGATTATTCATACTGCCAGGCCATCCTCCGGAAATACCGCAGGAAGGTACCGGATAGCAAGAAGAACTAGGAAAGCAAATCTTTCAATGGTTTCCGTCGTCAAAGAGTCTAACATTCCTTCTACCATACTAATGCATGGATCCCTGTCATATGGACATAGGGGAGAGGATCTCGTGCATACTGATTCAATTCTGAATCCCGTAGGCTATGCTGAGGCTTACTCAATCGGAGAAAGGCCTTGGGTGGACTACCTACATTCTGGAGGTGGAGTGAAGGTTGTCAGGGCACCTTGGGTAATGGGGCCCGGGTCTTGGTTCGAAATGATATACTGCGATGAAATAATTCCCGTGTTTGGAGATGGTAGGCAGTGGATGTCACTGGTCTCTGTTGAATCTCTGGCCGATTTCACATGGTCGATTCTGAGTGATGAACCCGGAGTGTATCATCCCCCCCTCCTGTACAGGTGCCGTCAATCGGATTTCGCCAAAATAGTCAGTGAAATTAGAGGGGTTGGCACATCGGTTGTAAGCCGTTCTGGTTTAACAAGAAAATTTGGGAAGATGGCTGCTGACTCGATATGCTCTAGCATAAGGTTGGATGATGGTAATGGAATGTCCAGCGAATCGGACTCTTCGCTGGAGAAACTCGTGAACTACTTGGCATCCATGTTGGGGTTCTCGAACACATAGAGGCTGTATTCTCCAAAGTTCCAGAATGGAGTCCACTGCAAAAAATAGTCAATCCGACGCAAGAGTCGACTTCTGATAGACCCTTTCGGAGCCCAGTGCTTCCTGTACCAGGCTGGGTGTAAGATGCAGTACCCTCTTTGCTCTGCGAGATCTAGATACGGCTGGAAGCTTCTCCTGATCTCGCGGGCGGAATAACAGCGTGAAGGCAGGCTTCTTGTCGGGCTGTAACCTGTCCAAATTTCACCCAGACGTGCTAATGATTTTCGAGGCCTCAGAAGCAGAGCATTCCATAGAATATCGAAAAGGTACCACCGGTTTACGAAGGTCAGAATAGCTACGCCACCGGGTTCTAGAACCTGCGAAATACCCGCAGCCACCTTATTCAAATCCTTGGAGGTGTTGAGAGCGCCGAAGTAGACAAAAACAGTATCTACGCCTCTTTCCCCGATTACACTCACAATGTCCTCAGCAGATCCGATGTGGGGGATTAACTTCGAATCATTCCTCTTCAGCGCCTTACCTTTGACAATTTCATGGAACTCGGGTGAAATATCGACACCATGAACTATCTCAGTTTCCTCTCTATCCGCGAACCAAGTCATATCCAGGCCTGGACCATATCCTATTTCGAGCAACTTTCTAGGTTTGAAAGAAAGCGTAATTTCCCTGAAATCATCCCTTAACCACATTAGCACATGATTCTCTTCCGCTCTTTGTTCGAAGGTGCTCGCCTCCTCATTGTAATAATCAGCAACAACCTCATCGTAGTCCTCTCTCATGCGTTGACACCTCCATAGCTATCTCTACTATTCTCGCTTCAATCCTAGACCTATGTTCGTTTTCATGGCCAATGCAACGTAGTTTATCGTAGACAGACTCGAGAGAAGAAGACTCCTTTTTGCATTCGGATATTCTGCGTCTGGCCTCCCATTTCTCAGCAAGAATTCCAACCATCGGCAAGCGCATAGCACCCCACCATGACGGAAACTTGCCAATAGCCTCAGTGAGTTCGATTGAAGGAGAGAGGTTAGCATTTGGTAGATGCCCTAGAAACCATGGATTTTGAGAAATCATCTCTTCAAAAATTTCCCTCCCTTTCACCGGCCTCATCATCGCGAGTTCCCTGGCTGCATAGACAGAAGGTCGCAGCTTCAGATTTCTCCGGTCCAGCACCATATTTGGGCAAATCCTAGTTTTCACCCTCGCATTGTGCTCGAGATACACCGCAAGCGCCCTCACTCTCCATACGTAATCAGCCTTCGTCACAATAAGGAGGTCCAGGTCAGCTCCTTCGACGCTTGAACCAGATGCTAGGGACCCAGTTATCGCGACTCCCAAAATAGAGCTCGTTTCACACAACTTTGAAACAACAGGCAAACCTTCTTTGAGATGGCGATCAGCATTAGTTGTTCTTTTCTTGTAGTCTACACTGGGGTATTCTTTTCCTGTGAGGTACCATCTTCCCGCCCTTTGCTCGAACTCGTCGATACCACCCAGCACCGCAGATACTTCTTCGATTGTGCTCTTCTTAGTGAGATACCTCAAAACCTCACTGGATTTCAATCCTTGATCGAAGACTGCTGCCCACGACAGTACATCGATAATTTCAGTCTTCATCGAGAAGTCCCACCTTTACCAGATATCTTGTACCTTCGGGGACGAGAAACTCCTGCATGCAACTCTTTCCATCGCAGATCAGTGAGGCATTCCCCCCCTTCCCGAAGATCATATCCATGGCCTCTTTTCCGTTGCTCGATTGGTCCTTTAGATCAATAATCTCTATGATACTCCAATCATCAGGTGCCGAGACATTCACGCCCCCGGAAGCAAGGAAGACGTCCCCCTCGTGTCCACTGCTCCAGTCAACATGTAGCATCGATGCAGCTCGGTGATAATTGCCCCTGGTGTTATTTGTCGACCAGAGAGAAGCATAAACAACTTCTCTGGATGAACTGGCGATTGGGTCAATTGGCGCTCCAAGAATGTACAAAGGCTCAGACTCCCACTCAAACCTAGATGCCACCCCTCCTATGATTACATGGGTTGCATCGACGACTTCTATTGAATCGTGAATAGGATCATCAGAAGGACCGAAACGATATGTCGGGACCCCATATCTAACGCCCAGAGTTATGTCAAAACCGGCTAGAACAATGGCATCAGATGGCAGATGATTTCCAATCTCGACAAATTCATCCAAATAGCGCTCTCTGTATTGAATTACACTAAGACCATTCTCCCTGTTTTCGAGGGAATCCACTGCAACTGATGTGACATGATGGGACAGCAATAGCATCACCAGGAAAGAACCAGCGATTTCAGTATTGATTGTCGCTTTGTCGGCTAAGGACTCAAGATTCTGAAAAGCCCAATTGCAAGTTAGGCAAATCAAAACAGAAAGCCAAGGCAAATGATATCTCGGATATCCGAAATCAAGTACAACCGTAAAAATGACCATACTAGGAAGCGCTATTGATGCCATTACCGGAAATCTTCGGAGCGTATCCTGCCTAATCCAGAGCCAGCTTGCAGTGAGGAAGCACACCATCAGTGTGAAGCCGACTTCGGCCGATATGTCGTTGATCGCCATCGCTAGGCCGTAGTTTCCGACTTCATCAGTCATGCTATTCACAACTCCCAATGCCTGGGGCTCAAAACTGGCGAAAGGACTCCCGTGGTCAATCATATCAGAAACCAAAAAAGGCAATTGAAACAAAATCCATGAACCCAAGAAAACAGGAATCGCATTCCTGTGCCGATGCATTGCCCAGATGCAAATTGGGAGCGAAATTCCTAGGTATAGGTATGGATATTTTACTGCGCCCACTAAAGATGCAACTATGCCCAGTCCGATATAGTCAGCTCTGTTCAGAACGTCATCGTTCAACACATCCAGTGCGATTCTGAAGGCCATCACCAATCCTCCTGTGGCCAAAGCCTCTAGGTACGCTGTTCGCCCGAATAATAGCATGGTTGGAAGGGCCAGAACCACCGCGGCCGCAGTCACGCCCCCAAGGGCCCCATTGCCTCTTTCCGCCAGGGCTTGAATTTGCCAGCCGCACGCGACAAGACATGCAATCGGCACGAAATTAACCTCGTACCTACTTCCTGTCAACCCAATCTCAATCGCGAGCAATCCAGACATTATTTTGGGTCGGAACGAGAAATCCATATCTTGGTGGAATGGCTCCCAACTCCATCTACCTAGGTATCTGTTTGCAGTTTGCAGGTGGTCGGCCTGATCCCACTGCATTGGACTCGACCAAAGCGGATCAATCCAACCCAAAATCACCGCAAAAGCCGGCACGAATAACCATCTCAAGTCTCTCTTCGAAAAAAACGAATCCTTGAGAATGATTGTGACCAGTATGAGAATTAGCCCCATCGACGCGATAATGGGGGGCCAGACATCCCATCCTAGCTCTCCAAAAGATGCCACCAACCAACCGGAGAGTAGAACTACTGCTAACCAGCTCTTCGCTAGCCTTTCACCCGCCGTGCCACTAATGCCTAAGGTTCGCATTACCGTGACTAGTTGATACCAAACACGCCTCTGCATGTATTCACGTGGGCACTGTGGCAATTATCACTGTAATCGAGAGTCTAGACTGCGTGTTACTCTAGGAAGGAGGAAAATTCCGGGAGACTCTTTCTTGTCAAATCGGGGACCTTTGCAGCTTCGGAAGGATAGCCCACTGGCATCAGTAACATCGCATGCTCATGGTCTGGCCTATCGAGAATATCGCGAAGAAATCCCATCGGGGATGGAGTGTGAGGAAGCGTCGCAAGCCCCATGTTGTGAATCGATGAGATGAACAGGCCAGCAGCAATACCACATGACTCTTGGGAGTAGTATGTGGGAGCCATCCCCTCCTTTCTTTCTCTCTTAGCTTGCCTGAAAAGAACAACAACCCAAGGCGCATTGGTGATGTGGCTCTTCACGTGGTCTGTTCCCAGGGGGGCTAGCACCTCCTCCCACTCTTCAGGAAGTGAGCCCCTGAAGGAGCGGTACCGGCAGTCCTGATTGCTAACTCTATCAACTCACGGGGGACTTTCTTTTTCGAAAAGTGACGGGTGGTTCTCCTTGAACTCATTTGGCTGTAGAAAGACTTCGCTCTTCGAAGCATCTCCTCACGCTCTATCTCGGAGAATTCAAGGGGGACAAAACCTCCACTCTCGCCGGCACTCATGTATTCCCTAAGTCGCGTCTTACCATCAAGGCTGCCATGGTGATAGATGCCATTACTAACGTAATCGTAAACCCTGGAAGCGAGCTATCCTCGTCTTGGCAGTATGTCTCGGACCCTCCCCAAGTGCCATTGTCGAACCAGCAGTCTGACCAGACCCTCCAACCGAAGCCAACATCTGGTATATTGGACTCTGAACCGTTCTCCGTCTCAATGATGAATTTCCAGTTGATGTAAGAGTAACCGGGCTCGGTATCGAGCTTGCCAACGAATTCACCATCATCTCCTCTATCCATATGTGTCTCTTGGGGAGGGTAACAGATTCCAGAGTTGATGCAAACCTGGGTAATCCACCTGATGTTTGAGATATTTGAATCATCATCCATAAGCAAAATCACACTGTAATCAGCAGAATCAGAAGTACCGTTACTCGTTCGCATTACCTCATCGTAGTGCAACGTCTCGATACTCGTACCCTCTAGAGAAATCGACTCGTTTACGCCCCCTTGGGACGCGCTGACCGGTAAGGACACCAAACAGACCAGTAGAAGCGCCCGCAACCTTCGCATGGATTGCCGTGTGTCTCATTGCAAATGAATGCTGACCACTCAGACTTCAAGATTCCAGAGGTCATCTCCAACCCAGTGTACAGTAGATATGGCCTTCCCCTTGGTCATCGACATCATCTCCTCTCCATCTACGATTGCAGTTCCAGTTGCAATGGGCTCTCCTGTCTCTTGATCCCTTATCCAAACGAAGTCTCCCTCTCCTAGAGAGGGGTCGGCTATGTGGATCCCCGCTCCCATGCAGTCTGCTCCATTCCTGAGGAATGGAATTGCTCCCTCGTCTACTGCAACCCAAGACCTCTCGACATTCCATGCAGCGATCCCCTTCAGAGTGGGGTACCAACCCATCTTACCGCATACCTCAATTCGCATAGCTAGAGGAATCCTGTCAACCAGTATCAGGTCTGTCTCCTGATAGTGGGCCTGTTCTAGGAATCCCGAAAGGTCCACTTCTTCTCCCAGCCAATCGCCAATCTCCTCGGCAACCCCACGAATCTGTTTGAGTCTGACAGGGGTCCTCCTCCTGAGCCTCTTGTCGACCATAGTTGTTCGTGTGCAGGTAAGCGCAAGAACATGCCGAGCGCACACTTGAAGCGCAGCGCCCTTAGCGGGGTAAGATGTTGGCTATCTGCCTGGACCTCGAGGGAGTGCTTATTCCTGAGATATGGATCAATGTGGCAGAAAGGACGGGAATTAGCGCACTAACCAGAACGACCAGGGATGAGCCAGACTACGACCGTCTGATGAGTTACAGACTCGGAATTCTGGACCAGAACGATATCAAGATGGGCGACATAACATCAACGATTGAATCGATGGATCCTATGGAGGGGGCGACGGAGCTCCTCGTCTCTCTGGAGTCTCGGTGGCCCACTCTTATCCTGTCTGATACCTTCTCCCAGTTCGCGAAGCCGATGATGAAAAAATTGGGTAACCCAACACTTCTCTGTCACACTCTAGTGATAGACGAAACTGGTAGGATAGAGGACTGGGAGATCAGGTACGATGACCACAAGAGAAAGACAGTCGAATCGCTAATCGAGATGAATTACCAAGTAATCGCCGCAGGCGACTCATACAATGACACTTCTATGCTATCGGCTGCAAGTGCGGGAATCCTCTTTAGACCCCCAGACAATGTCGTCCAGGAGTTTCCTCAATTCCCTGTTGCAATGGATTACTCGGAACTGATTGATGCGATAGAGTCGGCTGCAAGAGACCTTGGTGAGCTATGGAATTAGGCGTTTTCGACTCCAATCGTTTGAAATAAGGCTGGTAGGTCGGCGAGACGCATGGCGAAGTGGCACGGCATCTCTCGTAGGAAGCCTACAGGTGGACGCTTGAAGCGTCCGAACAGGTACAGGGGCAAGAGGAGGACGGAGGTCGCTAGCGAGGAGCAACTAGCATACGTCGGAGAGGCCGACGCTCGCAAGAATTACCGAAAGAGATCCGGTTCACAAACCGTTCGAACACTCTCGGTTAATCAGGTAAACGTCAACATGAAGGGAGGCAAGACCGTAAGGGCCACGGTCAAGAATGTAGTCGGTAACGATGCAGATCCAAACTACATCAGGAGGAACATCGTGACCAAGGGAGCCGTTCTGGATACTGACCAAGGCCTAGTCAAAGTAACTAGCAGGCCGGGTATGCACGGTGTAGTCAGCGGTGTCCTCGTGGAAGAATGATCTCACGAAGGCCTCAAGTCACACGTCACATAGGGTAAGGCGTTAGCATGGCGGCAAAGCGGGATGAGATGACACTGTGGACCGGTTATTTCGATTCCAGGCTTAGCCGTTCAAATGGGAGGAGAGTACCTAAGCAGGCTAGTATCCCAAAACCCACTCTAGAATCAGTAGTTTGGGCTGCTCGCAGTGCGGGGGTTAGGAAGATGAGGCAGGAGCCTGAAGCCAGCCATCCATCCAGGCCACATGCTAAGGAAGGCAGGTTGGTGATGCCACCGAGCCACGTCTTCGAAGTAACTGGTACTTCCAGCAAGGAAGGTGCCATGCAAGCAATAGGAACGGCGCTCAACAGGAGATCCAAGGAGGCTAAGGAGCAGGGCAAGGAAACATCCAGAGGTCCAGCCAAGGGAGATAGAAGGAGAAGAGCCCAGAGGAAGCCATTCAAACACAGAAAGAGCCCACAGAGGAAAAAGAAGTTCGGTCGGAAGTGAAGACTTGTTCAATATCGAAGAGGGGGCTCCGGATCCTGAGACCTTCCTCAGACTCAGGTCTGCAGCAGGGATGAGACCTAGATCGGTGAGAGGAGCTTCTAAGGGACTTGGACAGGAACTATTCTCGGTCATTCTTAGGTTAGAGAAATCTGGAGAAATAGTTGGAATGGGACGAGTTGTGGGTGATGGTGGCACCATTTTCGTGATTTGTGATATGATGGTGATAGAGAGTTTTCAGAAGAAGGGAGGGGGTACCATGATCATGGACGCGATAATGGACTATCTGCTAAAAGAGGCTCCACCCAACTCATACATCAACCTCATGGCAGATGTGGACGGATTCTACGAGAGGTGGGGGTTCGAGCCATCTCTCCCTCGATCAAGAGGAATGGTATTGAGGAATTAGATCTCTATTCCACTGTCACGGTCCAGCCGAATTCATCAGGGGTACGTCTTTGCTGTATCTCTGTTAGTGACTCGTATAGTTCCATGGCGATTGGCCCCACGTCTCCTCCGCAGTACTCGACAACTCTCTCCCCATGCTCTATCTTCCCTATCGATGAGATGACAGCGGCAGTTCCCACGCAGAAGCACTCATCAGCTTCCAAGGCGTAGTCTACGTCTATCTTTTCCTCCCTGACCTCGTAGCCCTTTGACTCCGCCAGCTGCATCACTGAGGATCTCGTGACTCCTGGTAGAATAGTCCCTGTCAACTCGGGTGTCGAGATGACTTCATTCTTCACGCAGAAGAAGTTAGCAGCCCCCACTTCCTCGATGTACCTGTGGTTGACCGCATCGAGGTAGATTATTTCCGAGTAACCCTCGCTCTTTGCCATCTGAGAGGGAACCATTCCAGGTGCGTAGTTACCAATCGCCTTTACCCCTCCCGAACCTCCTGGAGCAGCTCTGTGGAACTCGTCTGAGACTCTGAGAGAGGTTGGCGTTATTCCTCCCTTGAAGTACGGTCCGACTGGTGAGACGTAGACCAGGAAAGTGTATTCTGGGGCAGGTGCGACTCCCAGTATCGCCCCGCTTCCGAATAGGAGCGGCCTGACGTAAAGCGCACCCTTACCCATCGGTGGAACCCATCTGGAGTTCTCTCTCACGGTCTGCATTATTGCATTGAGGAACATCTCCTCTGGAACGGGAGTCATCCCGAGCCTTCGTGCCCCTTCCCGAGACCTCCTTGCGTTCTCCTGAGGTCTGAAGAGAACGATACTACCGTCTGCCGCATGCTGTGCCTTCATACCCTCGAACAGTCCCTGGCCGTAGTTGATAACCCCAGCAGCCGGAGACAGGCTTAGGTTCTGGAAGTCCTGCATCTTCCCTTGTCCCCAGTCATCTCCCTGCTTACATGTGGCTATGTACATTCGATCAGTTTCCGTGAAACTGAAAGTGAGTGAGTCCCAGTCTACCTCTGGTAAACCGTCTTCAGTCATCCGCGCACCCCGATTGTTGGGGAGGGGACCGCCTCGGCTTTCAACGGTTCCGCTGGTGACCCCCCCGGCATGGTTATGGCCCCTCGTGATTACGTAGTGTAAGGCAGTCGGTCTGAGTGCGGGATGCGGGTGAAGTCATGCAATGGGGAGAGGAGGTCTGCATCGTTTCGGGAGACAATAGGGCTTGGCCAGAAGAGCCAAAGACGGTCGTCGAACTGTGGTGCAGGTCAAGGTCCGGACATTCGTCCATGCTCCTGGTCAACGGCCTCAGACCGTATGTCGAGATATCCGATCCAAAGTCCGAAGGAAGCTCAGATGAACCCGACTCTCTTAGTGAAGTCTCCTCTGTGAGGGGCGTTCAGGGGGAGCCCGAGTCGAGTGGAATGAAACTCTCCCAAGACGGAGTCGTAAGGCCCCACTACCGAGTCTACGTCGGAGATACTACCAAGGTCAGGGGGGTTAGGAAATCATTATCCGAACAAGGATGGAGAGTGACGAGCGCAGATATCCTATTTTTTCAGAGGCTCCTTCTTGACCTAGACCTGGGGCCTCACATTGCTATGAGAGGAGAGGTACTCTGGGCCGGTGAGAGAGCCCCAGAGGAAGCAAAGACTCCGGAGAATACCAATAGGGAGACCGCTGAGAAGAGGATACAAGCAGTCGGTGGCTCGGGAATCTATCCTCTCGATATGGTGGTATCATGCGATATCAGTGGCTTGAGTAGGGCTGAACCGTTTCCCGCCCCATTCGTCACCATGTCGTTCGACCTCGAGACGAGCATTACAGACAACACCATACTATGCGCAGCAGCCGTGGTGGACAGGTACGGAGAAAGGAAGGAATACCCAATAACAGGCACTGAGATAGAAATATTGGAGAAACTCACAGAAGTAGTAAGAACAGAGGATCCTGACTTCATAACTGGATACAACATCGATAACTTCGATCTTCCCAGAATGGAGGAGCGTTCAGAATATATCGACACGGAATCTGAAATGGACAGATCGACTCTTCTAGGATGGGGCAGGGTCCCGATAAATGAGACAGAGACTAAGCGTGGCTGGAGGAAGCCGGGGAGAATTTTTCCAAACAGGGAACAGAACAGGACCTGGACAATAAAGGGCAGGATACCTCTAGATGCCTGGTGGCAGGCAAGACAGACCCTAAGGCCTCAGAGAGAGTCTCTGAGGTATGTGTCACAACTCCTCTGGCCTGATGATGAGGAGATGCAGAAGATGGATATCGATGCAAGTAAGATGGACGAGGAATGGGCCTCCAGACCGGATGAGGTACTGGAGTACTGTGTACGTGACACAGTACTGCCTCTGGATATACTGGAGAAAATGAAGTCAATAGCTAGGAAGGAGGCCCTCGCATCGGTTTCTTTGACTACTGTAGATATTGCAGCAACCAGTACAACTAGCCGTTGGATAGACTCACTAGTTATTCGGCTAGCTGATAGGAGTGGTGTCGCAGTCCCAAACACCAACCAAGGTCCTAGAAAGCAGGATAAGATAGCCGGAGGTTATGTTCACGAGGTTGATCCTGGAGTCAAGCCTTGGGTTGTCGTTCTTGATTTCAAGTCGATGTATCCCTCGATAATGATATCCAACAACATCTGCTCGACCACCTTGGTTCGTGATGGTAGCGAAGACGATTCTCATAGCGTATCCCCCGTCACAAATACCAGATATATCTCCAAGGAAGAGAGGCTAGGTCTGGTACCACAACTCCTTCAGGGTCTAATGGACAGCAGGGATAGACACAAGGCCGCTCTCGAGAAGGCGAACGAAGAGGGCGACGATGCCGAGGCTTTCCTCCAAGACCAGTTGCAGTACGCCGTGAAGATTTTGATGAATTCGTTCTATGGAGTCTTCGCATCGAACTTCTACAGATTCACACATCCGAGCCTCGGTGCGAGCATCACGGAGTGGGCACGTCATAACATCAAGGAGATAATCTCCAAGGTTGAGGATGATGGTGATGAGGTGGTGTATTCAGACACCGACTCGATTTTCGTAATCGCGCCAACTGAAGGGGCCCCTATGAATAAACCACCTGGAGGGGTGGAGCTTGAGGGTTGGGAGAAAGCAAGGACCTCGACACTTGAATTCGGGCAGTCACTAGCTGAAAGATTCACCAGAGAGGGAGCCGAGCTGGAGTTTGAGACCGCACTCTCCTCTTTCTTCAGCCACGGAGCGAAGAAGCGCTACGTAGGTAGGGTTGTATGGCCCAGGGAGGAGATGCTGATTAGAGGGTACGAGGTAAGGCGAACCGACTCTTTCCAACTCCTCTCCGAAACAATGACCCAGATGTTTGAGATGATACTGGATGGTAACGAAATTGGCGCCGTTGACATGACCAAGTCTGTAATTGATAGGGTTAAGGCTGGAGAAGTAGAAGCGTCCCAACTCATAATCAGTAGGTCCTGTAAAGGAAAGTGGAACAGCAAGAAAGAGGAATGGGACTTCAGTGTTTACAAGAATGAGAACGGACTTCCCTACGTCAGAGCGGCCAAGCAGAGGATTGCTGCAGGTCTACAGTTCACCCCTGGCATGAAGGTAGGATATATCGTCACTGAGCCCGATGAGAATGAGAAGAAGTTAGGCGTGAAAGCATGGTTGGTAGATGAGATAGGCGGCGATCCACCTGAGTACGATAGGGAATACTACGCTAAGCGACTCGCTAAGTCACTGGGACGAGTCACCGAGGCCTTCGGATGGGACGAAAAGAACTTACTCAAGGGCAATAGGCAGAGCAACTTATTCGATTTCTAGGACATCAAGGAGCCGTAGGATTGATTTCACTCCACTTAGGCCCGCCCATTAGAATGGCAAGGACCGGAGACCTAGCATGCCTGATGGTGGTGGTGTTTCTAGCACCAATGCTAGCTGGATGCACCGACCTACTGGGTAGCAATAGCGCACCCACTGCGACCATGTCAGTGGACCCGAGTGGAACCGTGAAGGCAGGCGACCCAGTGACATTCAGCGCCGCGGGGTCCTCTGATCCAGACGGGGACGATCTCACCTTCGAATGGGACTTTGGAGACGGGAATACTGGAACTGGATTGACCACTAGCCACACATATGCGCAGTCAGGTAATTTCGTAGCAAAACTAGCAGTAGGAGACGGTACACATGAGGCATCAATCAGCAAGACGATTACTGTAGTCGACTCATCTGCTAGAGAGCCGAATGCAGAGATTACTTCCAGCAAGGATAACGATTGCGAGGGAGAGGAGCCATCCGCTAGTGGAAATATGGTGATTGTTTGGGTTTGCGAGGACGATAACGATGTCAACGAGCGTGATGTTGAGGTCTCAGCAACCGTAACCTTGGATGGCTCAGACTCATGGGCAGGTTGCGATCCCGATGACTCAAGTTGTTACTCCGAGGAATATCTGGTTGAATGGAAGTGGGATCTAGACACATACACGGACTCTGATAACGATGGAATCACAGATAATGACATCGATGCAACAGGTGAGACATATTCATGGGAATCCAGACCAGCAGGAGCTTGGGAGGTCAAGTTGACCGTGGTGGATAACAATGGTTTCGAGGATAGTACAAAATCGATGGTTTACGTCAACTACAGAGGAGTATGGAAGGACTTCGTAATCGATAGAGCCTCACCTAACCCCGTGATAATGACTTGGGAATATCCTGTCTCCTACGATCAGGACTCAAAGGACAGGATAAGATACATGAGAGCCAAACTTTCCTATCCAAAGGAGGATGATGATCAGCCCGGAGGGGGTCTACCGGGACAAACCACCGACAATCGCTTGGATCTTTACATGTACAACAGCACTGATGAGGCTGTTTCGAATACCTCAGGAATTGAGAATGATAACAGAGACGCAGGAGACTGCGGAAGCGATGAGTTCTGTGTATGGATGGTTATCGGGGGCTCGACCGTACGAGGCTTCCTACCAGGGGATTGGACGGTTGACTTGGAGAATGCGGAGACCCACAACACTGAGGTTAATGAGTTTGTGATCGAACTCCAGTATCGTTAGTTTTCGGAATCCACGGAAAGACCGATATAGCAATCTGGGACTAGCATACCGAAAACCCCGGGGAACGGTTCATATACACCTCTTCGGTCGGCGGGCCTACCATAGAGGTGTAAATAATGGGTTCACAATGGGAAGACAAGAGCAAACCGCATCTGAATATCGTTTTCGTAGGTCACGTCGATCACGGGAAGTCGACAACCGTCGGAAGACTGTTGCTAGATAGCGGCCACATAGAGGAACACGTGATTGAGAAGTTTGAGCAGGAAGCTTCAGAGCGAGGGAAGGCCGGTTTCGGTTTCGCCTACGTTATGGACGGACTGAAGGAGGAGAGGGAGAGAGGGATTACTATTGACGTCGCTCACAAGGAATTCTTCACTCCAAAGTACTACTTCACAGTCATCGACGCACCTGGTCACCGTGACTTCGTCAAGAACATGATCACCGGAACCAGCCAAGCAGATGCTGCGGTTCTGAATGTAGCAGCAAACGACGGCGTGAACGCTCAGACCAAGGAGCACGCTTTCCTAGCAAAGGTGCTTGGAGTCAAGGAGCTCATCGTCAACATCAACAAGATGGATATCAGTGGTGTAGACTGGTCAGAGGACAAGTACAAGAGTGCAGTTGAGGAAGTCTCCAACCTTCTGAAGATGGCAGGATTCAACCCTGCAGACATCCCATTCGTGCCATGCAGCGCACTTGCTGGGGACAACGTCTTCAACAAGAGTGACAATACTCCATGGTACAACGGACCAACTCTGTTCGAGGCTATCGATGCAGTGGAGATGCCGCCAAAGCCAACTGACAGGCCGCTCAGGCTACCGATCCAGGATGTATACAAGATCAGTGGAATCGGGACTGTTCCAGTAGGGAAGGTCGAAACGGGAGTCCTTGAGAGAGGAAAGACCGTTGTATTCAACCCCAGTCAGAAGTCTGCAGAGGTCAAGGATATTGAAATGCATCACACCAGCCACGCCAAAGCAGAGCCAGGTGACAACGTCGGTTTCAACGTCCGTGGTCTAGCCGCCAACGATATCCGCAGAGGAGACGTCGCAGGATACTCTGACAGCGAGCCTATGTTCGTAAGACACGACGAAACCTTCGTGGGTCAGATACAGCTTATGGATATACCAAAGGCAATCGGGTCTGGATACACCCCAGTGTTCCACGCTCACACCGCTCAGGTAGCTGTCCGATTCGCAGAACTTCTTGAGAACTCAAAAACCAAGGAGGCCAATCCAGCATTCCTAAAGACCGGAGATGCGGCTCTAGTGCGCTTCGCACCTACCAAGCCAATGGCAATCGAGCAGATGGATGCTTTCCCAGAACTGTCCAGATTCGCAATTAGAGACATGGGCAAGACCGTGGCCGCAGGCGTCTGCATGAAGATCGAGAAGAAGTGATGCGACCTTGGTGAAGTTATGCCGGTTGTCACAACAATAAAGCTGACCGGCGACAACCATCAGGACGTAGACTTAGTCTGCCAGCAGATTAAGGCTATTTCCGATGAGACAGGAGTAAATCTGAGGGGACCCATACCTCTCCCTACACGAAGGCTTGTTGTTCCATGCAGAAAAAGCCCAGACGGCGAAGGCTCTGAGACGTGGGATCACTGGGAGATGAGAGTTCACAAGAGGCTTCTAGAACTGGTTACCAACACTGCGAAGGATGAGAAATCACTGAGAAAGGTCCTGAGGATACCTATCCCAGACTCGGTAACTATCGAGCTATCTCTAAGGAACCTCGATTGAGACTAAAGTAAACCTTCTTCTCTAGCCAGAGAACCCATCGGGTCCCATGCCGGGAGGACTATTGGATCTCCTTTCAGTCCACTCTTCATCTCGTCAGTCAAGTACTCCTTGGGAGCGGCTATCTCAAACATATGTTCGTCATACCAGTTATCGTTCATTGTGTAGAACCCCTTCTCCCCACTGTCTTCAGAACCCCAGGAGTTCTCAACTCTCCATCTTCTGGGCTTTCCATCTACCACATCAACACCAGTGAATAGCATTGCATGGGTCATCATTGTCTGTCCAAACCTCAAACGATCAGCCTTCTCCATTCCAAATTGAATTCCATACAATCCCTGCAAATCGTAGAGCTCAGCATCCCATAGCCCCCTCTTGCGGGCCATGTTCTTTCCGACGTCACATCCCATCCAAACGGGAACCCCATCCTCTAGGAGTCTCTGTGTTATGTCTTTCATCTCATCAGATGGAACATTGAGATAAACCACGGGCGGGCCTCCGGCTACATTCTGTAGGAAATCAACTGTATATGTTCGATAGTACTCGTTTCTAGGATCGTTTACGATGCAAATATACTCCTCCCAATCTACTTCAACATACTCATCTACGAACTCCAAAGGAGTCATCGTCCCCTTCCTGTGGAACTCGTTGTCCTTGTCTCTCCACTGCCAGTCGAACTTCTCTGGAGGGGTTCCCAGGTGAATGCAAAGAACCCTCCAAATCTCTTTCATCCTCTCCTCTTTGTGCTTTCGCGCCTCATTATTGGATCCTCCACCATCGAGAATTCCCCTTATCTCGCTTGCAGTTGTCCGTAAGATGTCTTTCAGAACGGTGTTCATGGACCTAGTATTGCTACTGCTATGTGACTCCGGATATGCTGACATTGGAACTAGACCGTGCTTCCTGATGAGGTTCATGGCCATGTTCCACTGTCCCCCATCTCCAATTGGATCGCTAAGTAGAAAGTGAATAGTTCGGTCATCAACCGGTCTGTCAGAAGTCTCTAGTATCGCTTCCAGGAAGTGATTGGCTCTTTCGAGCTTGTCCCAGAAGTGGATATGGGCTTGGCTGAATTCGAAATTTTTCACATTCATCTTCTTCATAGCACCTACTCTGAATAGATTCAGGGTGGCGAAGAGCCAACATCGACCGCTTCTTCTCTGGTTTGTAGCATTCCACTCATCCAGTTTCGTACTGAACGAGAAATCCATGTTCTGGACTAGTTCCCTACGAAGTGCTAGTGTTGATAGATCTGCATTGCTAACTGCATTCTGAGCGATAGTGGCCGATGGGTCCGAATCGAATGACTTCCTGAATTCCTCAATCTGTGCTTCAGTTACTCCCTTGGACATGCTATCTCTCAGCCCCAGTCCGGAACCGGAGAGAGTTAGTAATTGCCCTGCTATATCGGGGCTGCTTCAGCCAGGCCCGCTGCAATCAGAATCTCAGCGATCAATGATGGGCAGGTCTCGATGTCACCCTGTGTAAGAACGACCTCTGTACCGTCTGCCATTAGAATAGGATCCTCGACATCCTTCAGAACTTTGATTCTCAGAAGGTTGTCCGGTTCTTCGCTGGGTTGCTCTTCCACAGAACCTGACTCGGAAGGAGAGGATGCGTGTTCGGGGTAATCGTTCATCTCCCGGATCCTGTCCTCTTCGTCAAAGTCCGGCTCTTCCCATTCTTCCTCCGTTGGGGCGAATCTTTTGGTAATCGACTCTTGGTTATCATCATCTGAGTAGTCCCTCAGAGTCTCGCTCACTTCGGTGACCACACCTACGGACTCAGAGTAACCTAGCATATTTGACCAAGAAGTAGAGGCCTTGTACATCTCAGTGAGATCCTTCAGTCCATTGTAGAATATCCTCTCAGCCGGGTCGTGCTTATTCCAATCCATCAACGGCAATCCGATACTTTCCCTAGAGTCCTTGTTTACGGAGTTTAGTAGGTTTGAGGTGATAGCGTGACGCGTAAAGGAAGCAAGCCTGATTCTAGTCAAATCTCTGACACATGTTCTCGCAACCCCAAGTCTTCTAGACAGAAGTTGGGCCTTAGCAGTCATCCCTTCTTCTCTCACAGTCTCAGAGAGCTCAGTTTCCATGTTCTGCAATAACTGACCGACTGCATCCCAGAAACCAATCCCGTCCGGCATAGCTACATCTACTGGAGTATCGCTTCCCCTCTGCTTTCTGGTGACCTCAATCAGTGATTTATGGACAGACTCTAGTTCTCCCTTCGATAGTCTACGAGGACCAGAACCGACTGTCATCAACACCAACTACCCATCATCCTACGAAGGAGATACATCAACAATTCCTTGTGAAATTGACTATGACCATCATGCGGGAGAATAAAATCCATGTCTCCACTCGCGGAGGTGCAGGTGTACCCGAGTGGTCAAAGGGGGAGGGCTCAAGATCCTCTGCATAGCGCTTCGCAGGTTCGAATCCTGCCGCCTGCACCAATCTAGAATAAATTTAGAAGAGCCCTTAGAAGCTCCACAGAGCCATCCTTGCCTCTTGACTCGGTAATCAGATCTGCAGACATGGATACCTCTGGGAACTCATCATTTACAGCGACTGAAAGCCCGACTACATCGAACATCGGTAAGTCATTCGGAGCATCCCCACACGCGATTACCCTAGAGGGATCCACTCCTCTCTGTTCCATGGCCACTTTCAATCCATTTGATTTGTCGAGTCCAGGGCTTGCAATGTGTACAGCAAAACCAGTGGACACGACCTCTAGATCAGACCATTTGCTATCTGCAATTAGATCCCTAATCAGTTCAAAGGAATCGGTTTCACTGAGGCACCATTCAGTCTCTCTCCATCTGTTTGACTCAATTCCTCTTGGGTCCAAACCATCGATTTTCGTGGCCAGCCACTCTGCCGCTTGCTTCGCCCTGCTCCCATCGGAAAGAGACAGAATTTCATGGCCTTCGCCACTGTCCCAGACCATACCTCCGTTCTCAGCCACTATGAAACCAGAGGCGCCTATAGCCTGCATAATTGGAGTGACATTCGGCAGAGTCCTACCTGAAGCCAGTGAAACCGGCATAATTTCTCTGTCAACCCTTCTCGAGAGCTTGACTAGATCCTCATGAAAACCCTCTCTATCCAGCAGAGTCCCATCTACATCAAATACTATCATATCCCAATTACCAGGGTCTGGGATTTCGATCATGAACGCTGGGATTCATTCCTGTTCATGATTCCACCGACAAGAGAACATCATCTTCAAGCCACACATTACTGTCGATGAATTGTGTCCGAAGGCCCCGAGGACTATCTCATTCTCGATGAGGAAGAGGAAGAAACTCCCAAAATGGGCCGAGAAAGAATATCACTCCCAAAGATTGGATTCCCGAGACTTTCCAAGCCAAGAAAAGAGTATGATGACGAGATTGAAGATCAAGGGCAGTTTATGGAGGATGGATTTGAGATAACCTTGGACGGGACTCATACTTTTGATTGGATCATAAGGGGGATGGATTGTCCGGACTGTGCGATGAAGGCAACAAGAGCAGTAAACAGGCTTCCTGGTGTTGAATCATGCAGGATTTCAGTTTCAGATGGTTCTGTAGAGGTCTCTCAGGATATTTCCCATGGGACTGTTTCACGGGTATCATCTGTCCTCTCCAGTCTGGGTCATGACCCTGACATTAGCTGGCTCAGAGTTGTTGGAATATCTCCTTCATCTCTCTCCTCAAGACTTAGAGTTGACTCCAAGGAACTCAGAGAATGGCTTCTGAATGTGCCAGGAATTCTCGATGTTAGGTTGGAGAAGGGTAGGATTGAGATTCAGAAGGTCTGGATACTGGATTCCGATCTCAGGCAAGCAGCGGATCAAAAGCTCCGCGAAATCCTCGGCTCAAATCACCGACTCGAGCCTTCAAGAGAATCTGGATTCAGGAAGGACCAAATCCAACTACTTTCTTCTATCCTCTCAATACCACTAATCCTAATTGTCTCATTCCTTGAGACAAGCTCCGCAATTCCTAGCCTAGTCCCTTCTATACTAGCTCTTGGTGGAATCGTTTTCATCGGACAGAATATTTTCCAAGAGGCAATTGCTAGTCTAAGAAACAGAGTAATCGGATTCCAGGTTTTGATTTCTCTAGCAATTATTGGAGCTGTGGCGCTCGGAGAATTTGTCGAAGCTCTCCTTGTTGTGGCTCTTGTTGCATTCGCTTCCCATCTAGAAAACAGAGCTCTCATCAAGGCCAGAGAGTCGATGCAGGGAGGTTTGAACAGACTGCCTAGGATGGCTAGAATAGCCAAACAAAAAACCTCTGGCATGAGTGACGGGAAAAGGAGGATGATGGTGATTCAGATTGCCAATCAAGAACCAACTCCATCAAATTGTTCTGTTGAAGAACTAATCCCAGTTGAGGCTTTGGAGATAGGAGAATTAGTAGAGGTCAGATCAGGGGAAAAGATTCCAGTTGATGGAAAAATTGTGGAGGGAAGTGGATCCATAGATAGAGCCCCGTTGACTGGAGAACCTATCCCAGCTCCTGTGAAAAAGGGGGACCGAGTTGAAGCTGGACTGACCTTAACCAGAGGACCATTGGTAATTAAGTCTGAAGCAATAGGTCAGGGAACTAGACTTTCAAGCCTAATTGATTTAGTCAGGCACTACAAGGATCAACCAACTCGTACTCAGAGCACTATAGAGAGGTTCACCATGGTATGGACGCCACTAGTGGTCCTTGTCGCTCCGGTAATTGGCTTGTTAACTCATCCTGGATCGATAGAACAAGCCATTCTTACAACTCTTTTATTGTGGGTAGTATCTTGTCCATGTTCACTCCTACTTGCCTCGCCTGTTCCACACGCAGTAGCTCTAACCTCAGCATCATCGTTTGGAATTATCGCGAGAGGTGGAGATATTCTAGAATCTGCAGCCGATGTACAACTAGCTCTATTGGATAAGACAGGGACTCTTACAACGGGAAATCCAACAATATCTAGCATAATTGTCGTAGAAGGAGAGACCGAGGAGAGGGCTCTCGAATTTGCTGCTGGTTTGGAGGCACGCTCGAATCATCCCTATGCTAGGACAATTATACATGAGGCTGAGAAAAGGAATCTGATTCCAATCAAGATGGAGTCAATGAATGATGGTGAGGCAGGAGTTTCAGGGAAATTAGATGGAAAAAAGATAATTCTTGGTAGAGCAGATTGGGTTGCTTCTGAGGGGGCCACCATTCCAGAATCATTAGTACAGGCTCTAGAGAAGTCAAGACAGGCAGGGATGGGATCTAGCCTGCTCTCAGTAGACGGTTCGGCGATCGCACTCATGGGTTTCGCTCATGACGATGCAAGATCCGGAGTTGGTGAGGCAATCAATGAATTGAATTCCCACGGAGTCAGAGTGGAAATATTGAGTGGAGATGAACAGAACAGTGTAGAGGCATTCGCAAAATCAATCGGTATTGATCCTGGAATGTGTAAGGGAGGGGTTAATCCGGAAGAGAAGGCATCGTACGTGACTAACAAATCTAGTGAGCACCGTACTATGATGGCAGGGGACGGATTCAATGATGCGGGCGCCCTTGCAGCAGCAGATATCGGTATTGCGATTGGTAGTGGCGATCAGGTCAATCTTGATGCAGCCGATATCCTAATCCCAGGAGAGGATCCTAGGGCTCTTTCTCGAATGATCGTCCTCGCAAAGAGGACGCGGAGAGTGGTATACGCAAACATCACAATTTCTGTTTTGGTGACTTCTCTTTTGGTAATTAGTGTGTTAATGGGATTTAGAATGAATTTAGCAGCGGGGATTGCTCTCCATGAGGCAAGTGCTCTGATGATTATCTTGAATGGAATGTGGGTATCAGGTTCCGAAACTAGGAGACTCTCTACTTTGGTGGATATAGGTAGAGATATTATTCAGGATACCAGGGAGATCTGGAGAATAATCACTAACAAAGAACCAGGAGACAATTCTGCGACCGCTTGATTAACTCGACGTATATCCCGATATCATGGTACCTCCCGAAGTCGAGTCTAGGGTCGCCCCTCCATTGGTGAACTGCCCGGAGTGCGATTCTATGCTGCCTCAGGGATTGGGAGAGATAGAGTGCCTTCTATGTGGGGCGGTTTGCCGAGTTTCCCATGCACCAACAGTGGCAGCTCTGAAGGAGGAGAAGGTGCAATGCCCACATTGCATGACTGTAGTTGAGGCTGGCACGGACAAGAGGCCAGCGGACTTGACTTGTGCAGCATGCTCTAAGATATTCACCCTGACTAGGAAGATAGTAAAAGTCGAGATTGAATGTCCCTCTTGTGAATCCAACCTAAGGATCAGGCCAAGACCAGGAAAGAGGGAGCTAACCTGTCCTGGATGCCAGAGCTCCTTCTTTGTCACATTCTAGATATCGTGAAGTAATTAGGATAGAGAAACCAGCATTTGCCACTGTTTTCCACCCTCTTGTCTCAAATACCCATGAAAGGGCGTCGGATTGGGGATGGGGGCGTGAGTGAGAGCAAGCCGGATGAATCTGTTGAGCAAGATAGTCTTGACGAGCTCGATGCCTTGAGGGCGGAACACGCACTTTCCTCCTCTGCCATGGGGGCAGCTGCAAGAGCCCGTGAGAGACTCGACGAGGAATCGACTCTTCGCTCAGCAATCAGAAGAGAGAGAAGAATGAGAATTTCTGAAATGACAGATCGGGTCTCCGGAATGCGGGGTGCAATGAGAAAGGCAAATGAGATACTTTTCGAAGAGCAACTACAGCAGATAGAGGCAGATCTTAGAGACGAATTGGAAGATGAACTAGAGAGGCTGGAAAAGGAGTCTTTGGAGAGGGAGGAAAGACTACTTCGCGAGGAGATGCTTCACAGGCTCAGAAGGGAGGAGAACAGACTCAGAGACCAGTTGGATCTGGAGAGGGACCGAAGGATAGAGGCTCATACATCGAGATTAAGGGACCGTTTGAGGGAAGAGATGGAGGTCGAGTTCTCCCGTAGGAAGGCTTTCCTTGCCGAGAGACTCGAGCTTGAGGCTAACCAGGGAATCGAGAGGATGGAGAGAAGGGTCGAGATGGACCTCAGAGAAGCAATGGAGTCAGAGGTCCACAGGAAGGCTGAGGCATTCCGTCTAGAGCAGGAAATCAAGATGAGAGATAACATCGCCAAGAAGAGACGCAAACACGAGTCGAAGTTGGAGAAGCAACTTGAGAACGAGCGCGAGTCTCTCGAGAAGGAAATGAAGTCCGACATAGAAGTGAGGACTAAATCACTCAGGGAAGAGGCGGAGAGGGCCTCTCTTTCGGATCTCGAACGGAGATTCAGAGCAGAGAGAGACAGCATGGAGGCTGCACTAGCCCTCAGGAGACAAGAACTGGCGCTTGAGAGCGAGGTTGAGATGGAGCAGAGAGTAGCCGACTTCGTTAATGAGCGGGAGTCAGAGATGCTTTCGAACCTTGAGAAGCAGTTAGCGAAGAGAGGGGAACTTTCGAAGAAGGAAGTTTCTGAGATAATCAAGACTCTGGAGTCTGAGATTCGTGTGAAGATGGAAGCAGCCCTTCTGGATGCAAGGCATAGTGCGATGGAGCACTATGAGTCCTAGTCTCAATCCTCAGAAATAGTGCTGATTCTCCTGTCCGCCTCCTTTGCGAACTCCCAGTATGATCTGCTTGCAGAGTTTGTCTTGTTGGGTTTCTGTGCTATTACAATGGGTGCACCTTCAAGGGGGGACTCCGCGATAGATACAGACCTTGGAATATGAGAATCGAATACCCTGTCTCCGAAGTGTCTCCTAGCTTGCTCAGTGACCGTTTCGCACAGTTTGCTCCTTGTCTGTACCATCGTCATCAGAATGCCTAGCAATCCGAGATTTGGGTTTACTGACTTCTGCACATCTCTGATTGCAGATATCAACTGTCCCATTCCTTCTAGAGCATAGAACTCTGCTTGGATTGGGATTAGGACCCACTCTGCAGCGCACAGCGCATTTACTGTCAGTAGACCAAGTGATGCTGGCGTATCGATAATGATAACATCGAAACTGTCCATAGCTTCACTCAGAGCCAGCTTGAGCCTGTTCTCCCTACCAACCCTTGTCGCAAGATCCACTTCTATTCCAGATAGGTCCATGTCGGCAGGAAGAATCCATAGGTTTCGGACTGCTATGTGATTAGGCGGACCCCTTGATTTTCCTGGATTACTCTTCCTCCATGATGCCTTCATCGATCTAGTCAGAAAGTCAGGTCCAAGAGTGCAGTCCTCCAGTTTAAGTGAGGAGCTATCCACACCCCTCGAGAATAACTCGTTCATAGTCGGTCCGACTGTCCTTTTGTCAACTCCGAATGTCGTTGCCACGTTCCCTTTCGGGTCCATGTCCACTAGCAGAACCCTCCTGCTACTAATCCCGTACTTCTCGCTACCCAGGGAAAGGGCAGATGCCAGATTCACAGAAGTAGTCGTCCTAGCGCATCCTCCCTTGTGATTGACACAAGCGATTACAATGGCCACGCATCTGTGTGTGCAATCCGGTTAATTGGGATTGCCCGATTATTGGATGACAGGGACGTTCACTTCGCTGAGGATCTTGTTCACGACCCTCCTACCAGTTACTCCTCGAATCTTCGACTCCGGCTTTAGCACGATTCTGTGGCTGACCACGTCAAGAGCGACTCCCTTTACATCGTCAGGAATTACGTAGTCCCTTCCGTCTATCGCTGCTGACGCTCTAGAAGCCTTGAACAGGCCTTGACTGGCCCTGGGTGATGCACCAGCCTCAATTCTCGGGTCTGCTCTCGTCCTCTGAACCACTTGAACGATGTAACCAAGGATTGCTGGATCGATGTGGACCGTCTCCAGAGCCTTCTGCATCGCAACCACCTTCCTGGGCTCTACTATCTGCTCCACGTCGTAGTTATCCTTTCCACGAAGCTTCCTCCTCTGAAGGATTGCCTTCTCCTCGTCCATTGATGGGTATCCCATGCTCATTTTCATGAGGAATCTGTCCATTTGAGCCTCTGGAAGCGGGTATGTCCCTTCTTGCTCGATTGGGTTCTGGGTAGCCATTGTCACGAACGGAGCCGGTAGCTTGTGGGTGATTCCTTCAATCGTTACTTGCTTCTCTTCCATAGCCTCTAGCAATGCAGCCTGAGTCTTAGGAGGGGCCCTGTTTATTTCGTCTGCTAGCAGAATATTGGTGAATAGAGGTCCGAACCTTGGCCTGAACTCACCTGTCTTCTGGTCGTACATGTATGTCCCGATAATGTCAGCAGGCAGCAGGTCGGGAGTAAACTGAACCCTCTTGAACTTGCATCCGAGTGCCTCAGCGAATGTGTTCGACATCAGGGTCTTGGCCAGACCAGGGTTGTCCTCAATCAGGATATTACCATTTGCTAGTATCCCAATGGCTACCTTTCTGATGTTTTCGGGCTTTCCGATGATGACCTTGGCTACCTCGCTCATCAGGTTGTTAGCATGTCCCGAGACTGACCTAATCAAATCTTTAGAGCTAGAGCCACCACCTTGAGCAATCGTCACACTGAACCCTCTGTGCCCGATGCCGATTCCATGACTACTTGAGTGTTAGGTGCCCTTGAACAATTGAGACTCCGGTCTTATCTGCCCCAAAAGTGGTCATTCTTCCTGTGTATGGACAGTAACTCCTCGTAGACTTCCTCCTCTACGGGAGTCATCTCCAGCTTCCTAAGCTTCCTGGCATGCGATTCCGGAATGTCCACTAGTAGGATATCCCCCTCCTCGATCTGCCTACCGACAGTAACACCATCTACTGAGATTGCAACTTCAGCACCCTGCCTTGCCTCCTTTAGGCTCTCTTGCCCGGATCTAATTGACTTGATCCTGCCTACTCGATTTCCGTCTTTCAGCAATCCTTGACCAATGTGGACCCTCCCAGCAAGAACTCTCACTCCTACAACAGCCGGTTTGGAGACTCTGAAAGTATGGTCCGGTAGGAGCATGATCCGTCCGGGATAAACCACGATTTCTCTGCTCTCCTCTTCAAGCTCGTTCTTCCTGGCCTCCACCCATTCCTCTCTCTCCTCCAGGATTCGGTAGATGATGTCCGAGCCTATGTGCTTGACTCCTGCCTCAGAAGAGGAAATCTCATCTTCCGCCTCCTCTAGAATTTCAGTACTGAATGCCATGATTATTCTGTGAAGTGGATCAGAGGATGCCTCTGCACTGCGAACGTCCCTTCTACTTACTTTACCTATCGAAGCCTCTCGGATGGGAACGCCTACTTCTCTCAGCTCTTTTGCAAGGGCCTCTAGACCGCCCACTGTATCGGATTTGATGCATACTCCCTCTTCATCTAGCTCAATAGAGAGGTTCGCCTCTTCGTCTGCCGATGCAATGGCAGCGCTCCGCTCCTCATCCGAATTAACAACCCTGAGAGTAGTCCCTACCAGGACCCCATCCAATGATGGCGCACTGATCTTGACACCTGCTGCAGCATAAGCAGCATCGGTGTTGTCCCAGCGATCCCCCGCATCTCTCATCTCGCTCATACCTCTAGGAGAGAATAGGCCCTTCACATGGGTGCTTATTCCCCCTCTGTCGCTTACTAGGACAATTTCATCGCCCTTCCTGATTGACCCCCTGTGTAGGATCAGGTCCAGGGTCTTTCCAAGACCCCTCTCCTCCTTCATCTCTAGAACTGTGGCCTCTCCAGATCCATCCACATCTGTCAACTGGTCGGAAAGATATCTTTCTGCAAGCCCTATCACGACCGCCAGAAGATCCTGGATACCCTCTCCCTCCCTAGCAGATATTGGCACCATGGCTATCTCTTTGGTGAAATCCTTGATCTTCTCATACCTCTCGAGGTTGAACCCTTCTTCAGCAAACTGGCCAACTAGTTCCCAGTATCTCTGGTCGAAAAGTCCCAGGGATTCCTTAGACTGCCCCCTCATCGAAATCGCCATGGATCTGCCGTCTTCGGCATCCCATCCGTGGATCCTGTCCACCTTGTTCGCGGCAACTACGAAGGGGGTCTTGGATTGCTTGAGAATCCGTAGGGACTCTTTGGTCTGTGGCCTGCATCCCTCCATAATGTCCACCATTAGAATCGCAATGTCGGCCAAAGAACCTCCTCTTGAGCGGAGGGACGAGAATGAGTGGTGTCCTGGAGTATCTATGAATAGAAGTCCTGGTGAGTCGAATGTCTTACCACCAAGAAGGGGGGCGCAAAGCTCGTTCAGAACCTCTGAAGGCACCTCGGTTGCCCCGATGTGTTGAGTTATCCCTCCGGCCTCTCTGTCCATCACAGAAGAACGGCTTTGCTCTCCGAGCGACCTCACGTGGTCTAAGAGGGATGTCTTGCCATGGTCAACATGACCTAGGACAGCGACGATGGGTTGTCTACGTTCCGACATTCCACCCACCTCATGCTCCTTCCCCTTCAGAATTGATTCATTCACTCGTAGATGTGCGCTTCTGCATCACGGGTCCATTCGACTAGACCGTCTGGGAACCAAAGCCCCAACTCGAAGGAGGCCGTGTCCTCACCGTCAGAGCCGTGGATAACATTGTGGCCGATATCCATGGCGAAGTCCCCTCTGATGGTACCAGGAGCGGCAGTTCGACCGTCAGTAGGCCCGATTATGTTTCGAGCCACGCTAATCGCATCGACTCCGGTCCACGCCATAGCCACTACTGGGCCAGACGTGATGAACTCGATCAGGCCACTGTAGAAGGGCCTCTCGTTGTGAACCTCATAGTGAGCCTCTGCTAGTTCCATAGAGGGGGTCAATTGCCTCAGTCCTACTAGTCGTAGACCCTTTGTCTCGAATCTACCGATTATGTCGGCTACCAGTCCCCTTTGAACACCGTCTGGCTTGATCATTACGAAGGTCGTCTGCATTTCTCCCATATTCCGGCCGAAAACCCTCCCCTATTTCAACGAGAGCAATATTGGTTGATAGCAAAAGCAGGACTATCCTCCACCGTTTTCTGTCTGATAATCACATGCAATGGTTAATTCACATGACTTCTCGTGTAGTACCATGAAGGCCCAACTAGCGCTACTGATTTCACTTTGCGTCGTTCTTCCAGGATGTATGGATGATGTGAATGACGCCGTCAACCCAGAACAGGAGCTTTTTGACGACAACACATTCGTCAATGAGGACCAGCACATCAAGCTGACTTGGACCATTGAATCGCCATCAACTATCAGAATATCCCTAGAAAAGCAGGATGGGCCCAACATAGACCTCTACACCATGACAGAATTAAATTATGACAAATACGAGGAATGCGATAGCTTCGTGTATCTTGCTGACCTCAGTGATCCAAATACCGCTGCATCAGACCTCGAGGCAACTATCGATGCTGGAACCTATGTCACAGTGATTGACAACACAGACTGTGGGGAAGCTCAGCCGCCTGATCAGGGAGGACTATTCTCTGAGGATGAAAACGACGAAGCTAGAGTAGACTACAGGATAACTGCTCAGTGACGTAGATATCATTATGATGCCCATCTAACGTACAATTTTTGTGTCCGTGATACTAGATCTCGTTTGCTGCTTGTCCGATTTTGTTTTATTCGGTGGCGGTGCAGGTGCATTGTCTTCGAAAGGATCTAACTCGCCTGTCTCCTTCGATAATTCTCAGACTGTGAAACACAGAAGTCAGAAGTGCCAATTTGCCGATTGTCGTTCCCTGACATTCAGGACGACTGATTACTGTTGGAAGCACCAGGACGGAAAACCCCACGAGTCTGATGGTCCTTGGAAGCCAAATGCCGATGATTCCTTCTGGTGGGAGGATAAGGAAGAGTGACCTACGAGGTCACTTTATTCCGCCCTTCTCGTAGCGCCGAGTCCATTTTAGCCTCCTCGCGTTCCTCTTGAGCTTGAGCATGTTCTTCCTGGACTTGCTGTCTCTGAACCAGTAGACAGAGCCGTCCCTCTTGACGTACATCATTCCTGTCCCAGGCTCTATCTCCTCGTTTGTGAAGCTGCAAATTCTTTGCTCTGGCACAAAATCACCTCGAACCTATCCTTCGGGCTTCTCTTCCGGTATCTCTGAGCATCAGAATATCTCCGCCCTCTCCTGTTACTGGATCTGGTCCCCTAACAGGGCCGAGCACATTCCTGGTGATGATTCGACCGACGTCACGAGGATTGTCAGAATCGAGAACACGAACCTTGACTTGCATAGCCTCGCCGGTGAGACCTGTTCTGCCCACTATCTCAACAACTTCAGCAGGCCATGCCTCTGTTGCCATGCATCAAACCTCCAAAATCATGACGAGAGCGTCTCGAAGTGAGACTTGACCTCGTTGAATCGATCCATCCCATCCTTCTCCACTTGCATTACCGCAATCGCCGCTGTCCTGGTGCCTGCGCTCATCCCCGCAGCCTCTGCCAGGTATGCTTGGTCCTCCACGTAAATGAAAGGAATCTCCTTCTCTTTGCAAATCATCGGGATATGGGCTAGAAGCTCCCCTGGGTTGACATTCTCAGCCATAACTACCATCTGCGCCGTTCCTCTCTCTGCAGATTTGGTGACCTCATTGGCACCCTTCTTTAGGCGCCCCTTGCCATCCTTTCCTAGGCTCTTGACCATCTCGTAAACTTGCTCTTGTACGTCTTGGGGTGTTTCGAAAACAATATGTACACTCATTGGAACATCTCCTCGTGTTAGTAAGCCGCCGCACGGCATGACCGATATAAACGCAGCGTATTGCATCCAGTCAGCCGTTATCAGGCGCTCTGCTCATCATTGCACCCAATCCCCTCGCTAATGCCGGAGCCGCAGAAACACTAGCCCTTGGATTTGGAAGAGAATCAGTAGTGTATACTCCATCAACGTGATTGGCTAGACGAGATAGTGCCCCGCCTGTGAATAGTCCATGAGTACACGCAGCATGGACCTCGACAGCCCCTTGTCTTCTGAGGGCATCACTAGCCCTGCAGATGGTACCTCCAGTACTAATCATGTCATCGACGATAGCTACCACCTTGCCTGAGACATCAAGATCCTTCGGAGTATGTTCTATTGTATGCGCGTCGATCCGCTTCTTTTCGAGATACGAGAAATCACAACCGATTAACTCAGCAACTTCTGTGGCCCTCGAGATTGCACCCTTGTCTGGGCTCAGAATGAAATCAGGAGACACGTCCCTACGGAGGCTATCTGCTATCTCTGGCATAGAGCTCACAAACTCAATATCGGCCCCCATGTCCCTAAGTACTTCTGGTGCATGAAGATCCAGAATTACAATCCCATCACATAGTTCCGATAGCAAATCAGCAACTAGTTTGGCAGAAACTGACTCTCCAAAACCGAATCTCTTGTCCTGCCTAGCGTATCCATAGTACGGAATAGCAAGGAAAATACCAGGACCAACATCGTGTGTTTCACCCTCCCACTCTCCCTTCAAACTGGAAAGATCGCCCTTCCTAACGTCTCTGACAGCACCAAGTAGGAATAGAGTTTGCATAATGCCTGAATCAGGGAACGTATTTGAAACAAGAACCACACTCTCCGATCTCACTGACTCTATCGATTCGGGAGGAATCCTCACGTAAGCCTCACCATCCGGGAATCTTCTACTTTCTAGTGCAACATATTCCATATCAAGAATAGCTGCAAGGCCAGATGCGATTTCTACTCCTGAGGCCCCGCTCAGAACTGGCATTTGAACACAGGGACAGGCGGTCCCTTCATGATGCTTCTTGTCGTGCTGACGGCCTAATTCTGGTCGTTATTGGTGGGCACGACAGGATTTGAACCTGTGACCTCCCGGTTATCAGCCGGGTGCTCCAGCCAAACTAAGCTACGCGCCCTTGAGCGTCAACGGCACATGGGATTGTGATTTGAAGGCTACTCAAGGAGAAATCACTCTTCCTCGTAATCCTCAAAGTTCAACTTCATGTAACTGGGTAGCGTAATCAGCCTCGAAAAGGTACACTTCAGAATGACTTCATCCAGTCGGGAAGTAGTCTTTGCTAGTTGTCCGCAGGGCACTGCTATCGTCTCTGGAAGGCCATGTCTGGCTCTCACCATGAAATGCGGTTTTACTAACAGACCCTTGTAGGTCCTCTTGATTTTGATTAACTCAACTACGTTACCAATATCCATTCCATCATTGTCAAGAACAGCCCTGTCTAGAAGCTCATCAGGAGCATACAGATCTTCTTGAATTCTGACCGTATTTCTCCATCTCCTCTGTAACTCTCTCATAGACTTTGATAGTTTGATACCGCCATCGGGCCTGATGCTGTGAACCAACTCCTTTGCCAGAGGTGCCAGATCTGCCGGCTTTCTCATGAATTCACTAGCAACCTCTCCCTCGACCTTAATTCTTAGAGACTTGACAAACTCATCTCTGGGGTGGAATCTCTCTCCAACCACCACTCCAACGTGCTTGTCTCCAACGTATACGTCTCTGTGTATCATTTCCTGTATTTCGTAGTCCTCTACCATTGTTCTCCCTCAGGGGAGGAGCGCATCCCCCTTGCCTCTCCTGAGCTTCAGAGGCCGGAGTGGCACTTATATTATTCGCAAATCAAGACTGATAATTCAATTGAAAAATTTTTGCTATATTGAAAATTACAATTGAAAAATTAATTTTAGTTTAATTTTTTGAATGATTATCAGAAAAGATGCTTCGTTCCTATTCCACAAATTTCTGATGTCTACTCTGACCAATTTCGGAGAAGATTGATGTGCGTGCTCTCTTGCCCAGTGGTGATGGTGGGAAGCCTCCAGGCGTTGTACGAAATCCGATCCTCTACGGGTAAAGCTGAGACAGATGGGCTTCCCGACTCAACAATCTCTGAGTTTCTAGAGATCGATCCCTCTCTAAGTAGGGCAATTGAGGAGGCTTCTGTCAATTTTCAAAGTCTAATCAACGAAATGGGGGACAATTTACTTTCCATGAACGAGAGCGAATTATCATCTCTTCTCCAATCGGACTACGTAAATTTCTACTCTGCTGCAACAGTTAATCCGTACGTGGCAATAGCGGCAAGAGGTCCTTGGATTGTTACCTCTCATGGAGCTGTAATTCACGATAATGGAGGATATGGGATGCTCGGGATGGGACACGGGCCAGATGATGTGATTCATTCAATGCAGCAGAATTGGGTGATGGCAAACGTCATGACTCCCTCGTTTAGTCAAAAGAGACTCTCTGACAGACTAAAGAAGGAAGTTGGCCACACAAGGGGGAACTGCCCTTTTTCCAAGTTCGTCTGTCTGAATAGTGGGTCAGAATCGATGACTATCTCTATGAGGATAGCAGACGCAAACACCCTCAAACTTACTGGGAAGGGGGGGATTCATGAAGGAAAACCAACCAAGATGCTGGCTCTGGTGGAGGCATTCCACGGGAGAACCCACAGACCGGCTCTGATTTCTGACTCATGTAGTGGGAAATACGAGAAGAATCTAGCCTCTTTCAGAGAAAGGGATAATGTGATATTCGTACCTAACAACGATTTGAGCTCTCTAAGACAGGCCTTTGAAAGAGCGGAAGAAGAGGGCTTCTTCATCGAACTAATGGCTATGGAGCCAGTAATGGGTGAAGGAAATCCCGGACTATGCGTAACTAGAGAGTTCTATGATTTGGCGAGATCCCTATGCACACAACATGGAAGCATGCTCATAGTCGACTCAATTCAAGCAGGATTGCGAGGGCAAGGGTGCTTGAGTATTGTTGATTATGAGGGATTCCAGGACTGTCTTGTACCGGATATGGAGACTTGGTCCAAGGCTCTGAATGCAGGACAGTACCCCCTATCTGTTGTGGGGCTCTCAGACAGAGCGGCCGAATTGTACGTGGTAGGAATCTATGGTAATACAATGACCACGAATCCGAGAGCCTTGGAGACTGCAATTTCTACTTTAGATAGAGTCACTCCAGAGCTAAGAAAGAACATCAAGGATAGGGGCGAAGAATTCGTTTCTAAGTTGAGAGATCTATCTCAAGAACTACCGGGAACAATCACTGAAGTTCAGGGGACTGGGCTATTGCTATGTGCTGAACTCGATCCGCAAAAGCTTCCAGTAGTCGGTTTTGGCTGTGTTGAGGAATGGTGTAGGAAGAATGGACTCGGGGTCATTCATGGAGGCCAGAATGCTCTGAGGTTCACTCCTCACTTTGCAATTACAACCGAGGAGATAGATATGATAATTGGAATTCTAAGGGACGCCCTCATCGCATTCACCTCCAAGTCTATTGAGGCAAACTAATTGATGCGTTATCATGCCCAGAAACGTGCATGTTTTCGGGAAATCGGACGGTCTTAGGGAAGCACTGGAAGAGAGGCTCCGAAGAGCAGGAGCCTCGATAGTAGAAGATCCTTCTGACTCTGAACTGGTCGTGGGAATTGATCAGCAAGAGGATTGCGATATTGCGATTATTCCCATGGGCTCAAATCCTCCGAACTCAACGATTGTGGTGGAACTGAAGGATGTAGTCATTCCGAATGGTGGGAGGAACTGGGGAAATGAGATAATGATAGATTGGATACGACAAATTAAGCTTGGACGCGAACCAAAAACCGAACCTAGGGACAGGTTCTGGGTCAATGTCAGGGATGTAACTGACGCAATTTCCTGTTTGTGCATGAATGAGAAGGAAACCAATCTATCCGGGACCTTCAGAATGTGCGGTAGGAGGGCATGGTCATCGGAGCACGTTATCGACGAGATAAGAATTCTCTGGGAGCGTTTCAACAATGCAATCAATCACTCCCACACTATCGAGTCTCTATCCGAAGTCCCCAGTCCCGTGAGAGGGATTTATTCCGAGAGATCCGAAACTGTAGACCTAGGCAGCCTCCATAATGCTCTGATTGCAGTAGGGGGCGAGGGTTGGCATCCTATGGTGCCAATGAGAGTATCAATAATGGAAATGATTGCCCATCACGATTAGCGAGAATTCTTGTCTCCCTGAATCTTCACTCTAACATCCTGAGCAAGGCTCTTGCAGGTTTGCATTACTTTCCTAACCCTGGTTCCAGCAGCATTGTTCCCAGAGTCGTGCTTCTCAGCATCTGCAATAGCTTCCGTCAATTCATTTATCATGTCCTGAATCATATCTCTGACTGTCATACTCCAACCCGGAAAATGTGACCTAATAGCCGTTTCTCCGGCACATATCTCACTTGCTAGCAAATAAGTCAGAACCTAGGATGGGAAGAATCAGGCTCGCCTCACCCTCAACGACAATCTGGTCGGCATTGGGACGAATCTTGCCCCATGAAATAGCCTCCTTCAATCTAGCTCCGGAGAGGGATCCGTCGAACTCTGGGGCGGTGGTTATCGAAACTGCTGAATCCATACCTGACTCTTGTCTGAACTGGTTCCACCAGATTACGTGATGCTTGGAAATACCCCCTCCTACCATCAGACCATGGCTTTCGTCTGCCGTCCAAATCAAGTCGGAGAGAATCTGTTCGTCTGCGAGAACATCAATCATGAAATCCGGGCTCTTTTGTCTATGCATGAATAATTGCGAACCTATCGAGCCATCGGTAATTCCGGGTATAACCATCGGAATCCTATTCTTAGCAACCCAGTGAAGAAGAGAACTAGGGTCATCGATCCTGTCACCTATCGCCCAGCATAGTTCCACTGAACCAAAGCCTCTCCAGGGGTTCGCATCGTCAACAGACTTCCTCTCATCCTCAATCTCCTCCAGCCAAGGTAGTAGGACTCTCTCTAGAATCTCGCCGTAGCATTCATTCGGAATCACCACATTGCCAAGCCTGTTCAGGCCCTCCTCAGCCAAGGCAACGTCATCTAGACTGAAGTCTCCATGAAAGTAACTCCTGTAAACTCTGGCTATGTCATGATCGAGAGTTCCACATGTGGTTATGACTACGTTGTACGCTCTCCTCTTCAGTGCCTCAATGAAGAATCCCCTGGTTCCTGTAGCACATAGACAGGCAGGGAATGATAGCCAGTTGAGAACCCCTTCTTCATCGGATCTTGAAATTGCTTCTCTCAAGATATCTCTGGCTTTAGCCAACTTCGATGCAGTGAAACCACCAGCTCGAGACATCTGATCTATCAGAGATCCAACATCAGTAACTCTCGAAAAATCATAGTCCTCTACAGGGACTTCGAAATCGTCACGGGAGTATCCAACCATGGTACCCGCACAACCCTCTGGGCTTCAATTGGTGGTATTCCGAATTCTGTATATTCTGTCTCTCAGTTCTGCTGCTCTCTCGAAGTCCAGCCTATCTGCAGCCTGCCTCATCTCCATCTCAAGCCTGGAAATAACATCTGCCTCTCCATCATTATCTTCGAGATCCCTTCCTCCTTCACCTATCCACTCGGGCTGACTTACGTTCTCTAGAACTGAATCGGAGTTATTCCAGACTCCAGCCCCTAGTCCAAATCTCTTTGCTAGTCCCTCCAGACCCTTCTTGCCCGGAGGCTTGGCGACCATTCTCCTACCGCCTTCACTCCCCCTACCAGCAACTCCAGAGACTAGGTCCTCCATCTCTGACCCCATTACGGGCAAGGCCTTTTCGATGGTTTTAGGGACTATTCCATTCTTTTCGTTGTGCTCTCCTTGCATGGCTCTCCTCCTCACCGTCTGACTGATGGCAGCTTCCATTGAGGCAGAGACGGAATCTGCGTACAGAATTACAGAGCCATTTACGTTTCTGGACGCTCTTCCAATGGTCTGGAGAAGGGACCTTTCGTTCCTTAGGAAGCCCTGCTTGTCAGCATCAAAAATTGCTACAAGCGAAACCTCGGGAATATCCAGACCTTCTCTAAGTAGATTAATTCCCACAATCACATCAATCAGACCCAATCTGAGTGCCTTGATTATCTCGGTTCTCTCCAGTGTATCTATCTCACTGTGGAGGTAGTGTGCCTTGACCCCCATCCCTTCTAGGTACTCAGCAACTTCCTCCGCGAACTTGATGGTCATCACTGTAACTAGGACTCGTTCATCACGACTAACCCTATCTCCAATCTCGCTAAGCAGGTCCTGTACCTGTCCCTCTGTACTTCTAACCTCAATCTCCGGATCTAGCAGTCCAGTAGGCCTTATCTCCATTTTAGCTATCCCATCTATATTTTCCAGTAACTCCTCCATACTTTGCTTAGTTTCCGGCTTCCCGACTTCGGACTTTCTGGCACCGCCCTCGCCGTCCACATGCATCAGTCCCGAGGGGATGTTTTGCCCTGTAACCTCTGCAAGGTGCCTAAGCTCCCTCTCTCCAGGAGTAGCACTAACGTAGATCATCTGCGGGACAAGGGTTTGGAACTCGTCTATTCTAAGTGGACGGTTGTCATACGCTGACGGTAGTCTGAAGCCGTGGTCCACCAGGTTCTTTTTCCTTGAGAAATCTCCTCCGAACATCCCTCCCACTTGGGGGAGAGTCACGTGAGACTCGTCCATGATAACCAGATATCGGTCTGCCCCCCCATGGAATTGTTCTGCATTACTGGCGAAGAAGTCCAGAAGGCAGTATGATCTCTCTCCCCTTCTTCGGCCATCAAAGTGCATCGAATAGTTCTCAACCCCCTTGCAAGAGCCTACTTCATCCAGCATCTCTAGGTCAAATCTGGTCCTCTGCTCAAGTCTATGGGCCTCAAGACCCCTATCTTTAGACTCGAACCAGTCCAACCGATCGCCCAACTCTTCCTCGATATCTTCTAGGGCTTGGTTGAACCTATCTTCACTCGTCATGTAGAATTCTCTCGGATGAATCCAAGCCTCTTCGAACTCATCTAGAGGCTCCCAGGACACTGCTTCGCAGACCTGAATTCTCTCTATTCCTTCCCATCCAAATTTGACTCTGATTGGATCATCCCTGCTTGGCATCCACACATCAAGAACCTCTCCTCTGAGTCGGACGTCTCCCCTGGTAATCTCTCTGGTAGTTCTCCGATATTGAAGTTCCACGAGACTCCTAACCACATCCTGAGGATCAGCATTTTGTCCGACATGGAGCCTCAGGTGATTCTGCTGGAAAACCTCTGGCGGATTTAGACCATAGATCGTGGAAACGGTCCCTATTGTTATCACATCTGGACGGGAAACTAGGGAAGCAACTGTAGAGAACCTCTCTTGCTCTATTCTCTCATTCATCTGCAGCTCCTTGTCAATGTAGAGGTCCCTTCCGGGTATGTATGCCTCCGGCTGATAATAGTCGTAATAGCTGACGAAGTACTCAACAGAGTTATCCGGGAACAATCCTGACATCTCCTGCCAAATTTGACGTGCAAGTGTTTTATTGTGTGACAGGATTAGGGTAGGTAACTGCATCCTCTCGATTATCTTAGCCATGGCGAACGTTTTACCCGACCCGGTAACTCCGAGCAGGACACATCTTTCCTGGCCCTCTTCGATTTGCCTTACCAATACATCAATCGCTTGCTGCTGATCACCCGCACTGTCATATTCCGATTGAAGAATGAACATCTTATGACCTCGTTATTGTTTCTGTCAGCGATTAACCTACGTAAATCATACTCCCCAGAAGGGCCCAGCCAGTCAGCATGGAAGAAAGGAATAGCGTACTCTGATACGCCTCCATTAGTTGTGCAGAATCAGAGGAAGACTCGGCCCTTTTAGTCATAACATACAGGTTTACCCCGCCCATGCTGATGGCGGACAGAATCCAAACAGGCGAGCTAAAACGACCCGATTCGCTAAATTCGTGCATCCCCGCAAGTAGGAAGCATATCACCCAACCTATTGTAAGAAAAATGCTAAGGTTCCTGGTCGCGATAGATCCGAAGGCTGCTGGGAAGGACTTGATCCCCTGCTCCCTGTCAACTTCCTTGTCCATCAGGGCGTAATTAACATCGAATGCAGTAATCCAAAGAGCTACACCAAGCGAAATGAAGAACACCTCCGGGAACCAGAGAAACTCCAATTGATCTTGTCCTATTCCGAAAATCGCCTCCCATCCATGGTGATCAGCCGCGATTGCGACCCATGCACCAGCTGGTGCAAGAGCGAGGCAGAAACCAATCCAAAAGTGACACAACCATGTAACCCTCTTCGTGTATGGATATATCACAAAGGCTAGTACCGGCAGCCATGACATCTTCAGCGCTACTTCATTCAGGCTCCATGCAGAAAATAGTAGCATACCAAGGAACAATCCCGCGAGAACCCAAGATGATTGTACCGATATTGTGCCCGTCGGAAGGTGCCTTGATGCGGTTCTTGGGTTTTCTGCATCGATATCCTTGTCTATAATTCGATTAAGTACCATTGCAAGACCACGTGCTCCAACGGCAGCAAAAATAATCCAAAAACCATCTGAGACCTCGCTACCGAACTCTTTGTCTGCAAGTACAAATCCAATTAGGACGAATGGAAGTGAAAATAGTGTGTGTTCGACCTTGACGAACTCCAGAACTTCCTTAGCGCCCATTTCAAATCCTCTGGGTAAGCCACGCATCAACTCTCCTAACCATCTCTGGATCATGGAGGGTGACAGCAGGCCATCTTCGAACGGGAAGAGGACCGTCATCAGACGGTATTGGAACCGTGGCATCCCAAGCCACTCTCGTACCAGTTCCATCGAAGTGAAGATCCCTGCCTACATCAAATCTGCAGAAAAGCTGCCAAAGGAGCCTCCTCTTCCAATCTTCATGTTCCAGATCTGCATCCGAGTCTGTGATGAACAGCCACTTAAGTCGCCTAGAAGCATTAAGGCTCCAGATGGAATCTCTGATTGCTGAAATCTTCTCTCTCTGTAGACGCGCCAGATGATTATTGGTTACTTCCACACTCTCCTCCGGGCTAGGGCTGCCTTCGACTTCGGTAGTTACCACCATCATCGAAGGCCGTAACATCCTAGCCTGGACAACGCCCTCAATTGCGGATGCTGAGATTGCCAGAGATTCACTAACATTGCTCTCTTCTGGCCGAGAAATAGGATCTCCCTCTGATGGTGTGGTCGCATCGATGATTAACTTGTCATGGATATTTTCCCAGGGAGATGTGTGAGCTAGAGAATCAGCGACCATTCCTTCCAGTATGACTAGATCATCGGGAATATTGACCTTGTTATTTAGAGCGTCAAGAAGCTTCTCGAGATCTTTGACTTGATGATCCTCATCGACAACTATGATCACTTTTAGGAACATCATCTGTCCAGCTCCCAGAAGTCCGAGAGCAGTCTTCCGCGCCTGGCGTGGAAACCTTTGCTTCGAGGAGACGACAGCGAGATTGTGGAAACCCGTCTCGAGAGGCAGGAAAGTATCGATGACATCCCTGTGCTGGAATTTCAATACTGGCAACAGAGCATCACCAATAGCCTCGCCTAGGTAACCGTCCTCCATCGGGGGTATGCCGACTATCGTCATTGGTATAGTCGGGTCCTTCCTGTGAGTGATTGCTGTAACGTGCATTACTGGATACTCGTCCTCCAGGGAGTAATGACCGAAGTGGTCACCGAACGGGCCCTCCATCCTTCTCTCCGAAGGCAGTGTGTACCCTTCAATTACGAAATCGCAGTCTGCTGGGACCCACAAATCATTGGTCAGGCATTTTGTAATCTTGAGTCTTCTACCGCTCAGAAGTCCTGCAAACTCGTACTCTGAGAGGTTGTCTGGGAGGGGGGAGATCGCGCTGAAGATTACCTGAGGGGGGCCCCCAAGGCAAATCGCGACTGGCATCCTATCGTCTGATGCCTCAGCATGATCTGCACCATGCTTGTGTTTCTGCCAGTGAAGGCCGACTTCATCAGGGCCGAAAACTTGGCTCCTGTACATCCCTAGGTTGTGAACTCCGGTTTCTGGATCTGATGTGACAACAAGTGGAAGCGTCATGAAGGGCCCGCCATCCTGGGGCCAACTCGTTGGGATGGGGAGCCTAGTCACATCAGGATTTTCCATCCTGACCTGCTGACATTTCCCCCTCGAGACTCTCCTAGGAGCCATTGAAATTCCTTGTTTTAGCAACCCAAGACCTGTCCACGGCCTCCTCAGGATTCCTCCTATATCCGGCTTCATGAGGCCAGTCATCATTTCACCGATTTCCTTTGGCTCCACGACACCCAGCGCGAGATTGGTCCTGTCACGGGTTCCGAAGAGGTTCATCGCAAGGGGGTACCTGCTGATACTTCCATCTCCCAACCTGGGCTGATCGAAGATAACCGCTGGGCCGTTCCTCTTTACCAACAGGTCTGCGATACAGCCCGCTTCTAGCTCGACATCGACTGGATGGCTCACTCTCAACAATTCGCCTCTCTGTTCCAGAGCCAGTATGAATTCCTCTAGACTTCTCCAACCCATGCCATAACGCAGTGCTCTTGGCATGAGAAGGTTTGTCTGTTTTGGAGGGTATCAAACCGAGGGTTTCTTTGATAGGGCCCTTACCGTAACTACGTGGGCGACGGAATGACGGTCTGCGACGTTCTTGTTGTGGGGGCTGGTCCCGGAGGAGGAAATGCCGCTCTGCAATGCTCACGAAAGGGGCTATCAACGATAATTATCGAGGATCACCCCGAGATAGGAACCCCGGTTCATTGTGGAGAGTGCATTTCGGAGATAGCTTGTCAGAACCTAGAGCTTACTCTCCCGGAGGAGGTAATCAGCAAGAGGGTGCAAGGAATAAGAGTCATTTTCCCAGATGGTACCGAAAAGCGACTTACCGAGGAGGGTTATGTTCTGGAGAAGCACCTCTTTGAGAGGTGGATAACAGACGAGGCAGTCTCAGCAGGCGCCACGCTCAACCTAGGACACAAACTACTTTCCATGGAGAGGGCCGAAGGAGAACCGTTTTCAGGATGGGTTTGTGATGGCAAGGGGGATCAATTCCCCATAATGGCCAAGATAGTAATCGATGCCTCGGGGGTTGCAGCGGTCTGCTCCCGTTTAGTCAAGCCTGATGGAGAGAACCCTCTGAATCAAAAGGGCAAGGTTGTCGCTGGGATGCAGTACGAGCTTCTAGAGGTGCCCACTGATGGTTATCTGGATTTCTACATATGGCCTAGCTATGCTGAGAAAGGGTACCTGTGGATGATTCCCAAGTGCGATGGCAGGGCAAATGTCGGACTCGTAACCGAGGACAAGCCCAGGACAAAAAAGGCTCTCGATGAATTCATAGCAAACACACATTTTAGTGAATCTGAACAGGTTCTTCCCCCGTGGAAAGAAAAGGGGAGCCCGGCCTTCGGGGGGACCATCCCAATCTCGGGACCCTTCGAGCGGACCCACTATGACGGGCTGATTTTAGTGGGAGATGCTGCAGGATTCACCTCTCCCCTGTTCGAGGGTGGCTCCCACCTGGCATTGAAATCAGCCGTTTTCGCGGCAAATACCGCTGCAAACGCTATTTCAGAAGGAGACCTCACCTCGGAGAGGCTATCAGAGTACACTAGACTATGGAAGGCAGAGTTTCCACCTTATGGCAAAATTCTGAGGGGGAAGACAGCCCTCTTCGAACTATCAGATGATGAGATGTCCGTTATGGCAACATGCTTTCCGGATGAGATGTCGGGGATGGGAATTACCGGTAAGGCGATGGTCGGGCTCAGACTTCTATTCAGAAAACCAACGTTGTACTTGAAGCGAATCGTGCCAGCGATGCTAGCATTTGGATACAGCAGGGCGAAGTACTACGGATGGTGAACGATGCTCACCTTTCTCGGGTACACGTTGGTCTTCCTAGCCCTGCTAGTCAGCCTGTACCTAGTAATCCGCCCCGAGGCTAGCTCACGGTCTTTCTTGAGGACGGCTGCAATGGGGGCCCAGTCCTCTCCCTTCCTGCTTCTGTCACTATCATTCATTTTCGAAGCGACGTCGCTGGATCTCGTCTCGAGTTACGTCGGTGAGGGATTGCCATTCTTCTATCGCATTTCAGCGGTATGGGGAAGCAGGTCCGGGCCTCTCCTTATGTGGGCCTCGATGATGAGCGTAATCGCATGGTTGATGTCTAGGGACAGAACGACCGATGCTGAAACCATAAGGGTCATGCACTTCTGGACATTACTTCTCCTGCTTATCTCAGCAGGCCTGCGCCCCTTCTCCCCTGCTATTCCCGGCTCTGCTGGGGAGATCAGTCCCTTGCTACAGACAGACCTGATGGTGATTCACCCGCCAGTGGTCTTCGTCTACTACTCACTGTGCCTTGCGACGGCTAGCATTGCGGTGTCTGGCCTGATTAGGTCAAGGCCCTCGAATGAGACCCACGCCTCGATGATTCCATGGGCCAGATACTCATTCCTGGCAGGAACAATCGGCATAGGGCTTGGTGGTCTCTGGGCCTATACGGTTCTGGATTGGGGAGGGTATTGGGCATGGGACCCAGTCGAGACAGGATCACTTCTCCCGTGGCTGGCACTACTTGCTATACTTCACTCGAGAGCAAGGCCAAGGGCATCCAATCCCTACGCATTATCGCCCGCGTTCGGAATGATAACCGGGGCTCTGGTGATGCATGCCACCCTGGTTACCCGAGCAAACGGGGTCTGGGCCTCTGTCCATGCCTTCGTGGGTGATGGGGAGAATTCTCTCCCGAGGGACCCATATGTACGCGTCCTGGAGATTATCGATTTCACCGCAGTAGGATTCGAGATCACGGTCTACATGACGTCAGTTTTTGCCCTGCTCGGTCTTTCGGTTGCCCATGCCCTGAGGGAGCAGAGAGCCACCCTGCTCGCAAAGGGATCACAGACTCTGTACGAGAAGAACCGGTTTCTAGCAGTCTTCCTGTTATTCTACTTCGCTGCTGTCGGTCTCTGGATAGGCTCATCCGCAGTCCTCTTCTTCGGGCTAGCCATTCTGACACTGCTTATCTTCGGGGATGGAGACGAACCCCCGGTCCATTGGGTCTCCCTTGGAGTCCTCCTGATGCTCTTCTCGGGATGGGCGTGGATCTCCGAGTGGTACCAGTCTTTGGCTGGAATCGCGCCTTTCCTCCTGGTTTGGGTAATGCCCGATGAACAGAAGGACGACTTCTCTCGAATAACCGGCTTAATTTTAGATCCCAAAAAGAGGGCCGTCATGGCTCGGTCCTTTCCATGGTACCTGTCCGCGGTATTCCTGCTGCTGACCTGGGTCCTACTGACTGTCGAGATAGAGGGCACAAGCATCGAAGCGCACGAGTACTATGGTGCCCCTCTGGTGTCCCTTCTCGCCGTGGGGCTAGCACTGTACGCTTGGGGCGACAGGATAAGCGGCAGAGCAGGAGCAATCGCGCTCTCGGTGACCTTGGCCCTCTCAGTGGTTCTAGCCGCTTTCTCGGATAGGCTGGAGCTGCCTGGGAATCAGGACGGAGCAATCACGGATAGCATTTCCAGGGGCGCTGTCTCCATGTTCATCCTGACCTGGCTAGCCCTGGCCATCCCGCCAACGCTGCTGAAGCTGTGGAGGAGCTCTAGAAAGACGATTCCCATAATAATCCGTGGCGGCATAGCGACTCAATCAGCTCGAGCGAGGTTACTGGGCACCCACATCGCCCATGCTGGCATCCTGATCCTGCTGGTGGGGCATGTCCTCACTACCACTCTTGTTGATAGGACAGATCCGTCCCACTTCGTCACACTGGAGAGAGATGTTCCGATACAGCATCAGGGGATGGAGCTCGTGTTCACCGGGGTAGAGGTCCTATCCGCAGACGAGGAAGGCTACGGGTACCGCATAGGAGACGGCTATGTTGGAGTGGTCATCGAGGCGAGGGACGATGGTGGTTCACTGCTCGGGACTATCACGCCCGGAATGCTCCGCTTTGATTCTCCCTCCGGCATGGTGTCCGCCAGATCGGAGGTCGATAGGCTGACGGGGGTGACAGGGGACACGATAGTAATCCTGGACCTACTGCAGTCAAACGAGCTCTTGTCATCGATGATCCTGGGCCAGTCTGACGATGTCAGCGAGGTCAGGGTCACCGTACACCGCCTCCAGGGCAGCCATCTCGTTTGGGCGGGTTGGCTAATGGTGGTCATTGGGAGCGCCTTCGCATCCCTCCCAAGAAGAGTGACTGAACCATCCGAGGACGAGTAAAGGCCCTCATCGCCCCTTACCGTTTGAATGAAAAAGGGGGAGCCGGTCGCGAGGCCCCTGAGGTGCTGTAATGGATAATGGCTCAATCGTTCATGTAGACTATGATTTGTACAATGCTAGCAATGACAAGCTGATAGAGACAACGAGGGAGGAGGTAGCCAAGGAACACGATATCCATGACGAAAACAGGGAGTACTCCCCAATGATTACAACCGTCGGAGATGGCAGACTAATTCCCGGTTTCGAGTCTCACCTGGCAGGAGCCGAGGCTGGAAAGGATTACGAGTTCGATATCGAACCAACCGAGGCCTATGGGGATAGGGACCAGAACAAGGTTGAGACTATCTCACAGAATGTCCTCCTAAGGAGCGTAAGAGACCCGAACACACTGGCAATAGGGGCTCCAGTCGAGATTGGTGGGAGACAAGGAATTCTTCAGTTCATGAGTGCTGGTAGGGCTAGGATAGACTACAACCACCCACTAGCAGGGGTCACCCTGAGGTACAACTATCAGATTGTTAAGGTCGTTGAGGATAGGGATGAGAAGGTTCAGACCCTGATGAAGATGAACACCGGAAGAGACGACTTCGAGATCGAATTCGAAGGTGACGACCTCACGATGACTCTCCCGGAGGAGATGGCTTACGATCAGAACTGGGCATTCACGAAGTTCTCTCTGGTCACCACTCTGAGGGAGAATGTAGGAGTCGCCAAGGTAATCTTCCGAGAGGTTCACGAGCCAAGGCAGATCGAAGAAGAGTAACTAGATCATTCTCGGAATGATAACCGGTATTAGCAGAATCAGTAGGATGAAGATACTACTCAGGCTGCTGATTCTATTCGATATGTTCTCGATCCGTATCGGATGAGAAGACCGACTGATCTTTCTCAGTACCGAGTGGACCCCATCTCTAACAAGGTGACCACCATCGAAGGGAATCATGGGAATCAGGTTTGCGAAACCAAGAAGGAAGTTGATCCAGACAAGCCAGAACAGGAAGTCGAACAGCATCAACATCCCATCAGTTCCGAGGACCGAACCCATGGTCCCGCTTCCAGCAACCAGCATCTCCCTCTCTTGGAGGATCATCGTCTGCCCTTCGTTTGAAATCGGGACATTAAGCATTAGAAGAGGGCGAATCAAAGTGAGTATTGCCGTACCTGACGCTGAGTACTCTCCGTCGATGATATTGGCATATGCATCCACTCCCGCCGTTGATGAAACAAGATCGGACACGCCTAGGAAAGCATCACCGGGCTCAATTTCCAGTAATTCCAGTAGTTCTACTCTGTCTTCAATAATGCAATCACTATCTTTCTCACAGTCTTCGATGTAGTACTGGTAGCGATCACCCATAGTGACAGTTATGCTCCTCTCTGACCAAATATCAGTGGAATCATCCCTGGATAGCACGGTTAGTTGGGCAACTTCCCCAGCGGAGAGTCCGCCCATCTCATTCGAGAAATCGGAGTAATCAGAGATCTCGATACCATCGATATGTGTAATCGTCTCGAATGGCATTAGGCCGGCTTCTTCTGCCCCTCCTCCGACCACAATTCCTCTTGCATGAACGCCTTTGTTTTCTGCCGCCATCCCACTGGCAACAGAACAAAGGAGAATCAAAACCACGTAGGTTACGAAGATATTGATAGAAGGTCCAGCTGCGAAAAGCCTCAACCTGTCTCTCCGGGGGGCCCTCTCCATCTCCTTCTCTTCGGGCTCTGCGAAGGCCCCGATGGGCAGAGGCCCCAGTTGAAGCAGTCCGAAGCTCCTCAACCTCATTCCATGGGCCCTAGCTTGAATTCCGTGACTGTATTCGTGAATCACTATCGCAACTATGAGTGCCAGGGCTGGCCACCATAGTGGGACGAAGCTGGTGACTCCTGGGATAAGCAGTAGGTCGCTTGCAGGAATGGACTCCTCAGGAGGACTTACTGCTGCTGCGACTGCACTAAGGAGAAGAAGCAGTACAACCATGAACATTACAAAGAAGCACAGCCAGATTGAGACCTCTCCGAATCCCCTCCAGAATCTTCTGGGTTTGGATACTGATTCCAGAAGACGCATGCCTCTTCTAGTTCTGATCATCAGGATAATCCCTAGAGCTCTAGTTGCATCCATCTTGTCCAGGAGGCCTGTCGACTCTGCGTACAACAAACCCGAATACCAAATTGCGAGTAGAGCTACTAACCAAACCGGTGCACCTAGGTTGTACACAAGGAATAGCAGTAGCAATGGGATTAGGATGCTCCTATTCTCCCCCTGTTCCGCCATGTTGATTACAATCGTCCTTGTCTCTTCAACCTGCTCTAAAACAAAAGTGAGAATACCTCCGACTGATTCGCGTAGTCATGTCAAGGGCATTCGGAGGCTCCGCAAGGAGTACCAATCGCAGAATCGACTCTTTAGCTAGGGAGAGGGACAGTATCGGACGAATCCTGGTCCAAGCTGAACTTCATAGCGTTAGGGAAGAAGTTGAATCTGTCAGGCAATCACTGGAACAGATAGAAGGGCTCCTTTGCGGTACGAGAAATTAGCTAACTACTGTTTCTTTAGCGGACGAATTGCCCGAATTGGACCTCACTCCAATTGCTCCTTCCGAGCTACAAATTAATGACAGGAACCTGTGCACTGGCATTCCAGCATTCCAGTCTAGGTGAGGGGTACCTCTGCTTGTTAGTGGAAGTGCGGGGATACTTCTGGATAGGTGTCTAAGTTTTCCGGTCAATCCCTCAACTTCTACTTTCATGATTCTCCAACTATCCCCCCTTACTCCCTTCAACCTGAAAGCATAAAGCGGGAGAAGCCCGCATTTCTCACCAGTAGATTTCAGGGAATTGTACTGGTCCATGGTTCTACCTGAGAGGTATATCCTCTCGCTCTTGGAGGTCTTCACCTCTATTGGGAAGCAAATGTCTCCCCTAAGAGCAAGCAGGTCACCAGTCCCCTCTGAACCGCTTCCTGGGGCCCGAACTACCAGAAAAGGCCTCTTTACGACTCTCATTGCTTTCGCGCGCTCAACTTCAGAGCAAGATCTCGTGACAGCGCGGACTCCCTTTATTTCTCCAGCGAGAACCGAACGCAACTCTCTTTCGTAACTGGTCCCCATGGCGCTATCCAATTCTCAGGGTTATTGAGGACACCGGTCCAAATCACTGAATCTTTCCCTTTCTGTAATCCCTGGTTCTGTCTACACCCGGGAATTGATCCTCACTTTCTCTATAGACAGTTTTCATGTTATTCAAGAAATTGTCTTCATTGGTTACAATGAGAACCATGTCAACCCCCGGATCATCCTCTCCATCCATCCACGGGAGAATTATTTCCATGGTCATCCTAGCTCCCTCTCTGTGCGGGTATGCGAAAACATCCATTCCTAGCGGTGGGAGGACGAGAGTCTTCCTAGGCTCGATGGTCTCTACTGTCTCGAATAGAGCACCGTATGAGTTTCTCAGAAGCTCCCTCCTGAAGTTGTCCTGCGTGGGCCTCCTACAGTCTGGACCAACTACATGCACAAGTTTGGATACTGGGAGGTCGAAAGCATCCGTAGTCACTGCCTCCCCGACTCCACATGGCTGCAGATTCAACTTCCTCCTCTCTTTTGCAATATTGGCACATGCCTCCCTGAGGCCGTCTCCAGCAGCTTGCTGCATCCTCTCATCCAGACCTTCTCTTCCGGCTAGTCTACTATTCGCGGGGATTACCATTATGTCCCCCTCTACGCCGACTATATCTCCGTAGAGAACCCGTACTTGTCCGTGCGTACATTCTCTCACGATTACAACATCGGCCATAAGCATGCGAAGGCAGGCCATCGGATATGTATCCATCGTAGGTATTTTCAGAAAGACTAGGGAACTTTAATCGCCACGAACCCCCTCCCATAGGCATGTCAACCGGATACGTACTCCTAGATGTAGAGCCAGGAACGGAGTATACGGTGTTCGAAAAAGCCTCTTCACTGGCCTTCGTTTCTGATGCCCAAGTTCTGTTCGGAGACCATGACATGATATTGAAAATAGAAGCTGACAGCATGGGAGAAATTGCAAAACTAGTTGTCGACTCAGTACGCTCGATTGAGGGAGTAACTAACACGAAAACCCTGGCTTGTGCAGAATTATAGCATTCGCATCTACTAGAAATCAGCCCACTTTGCTTCAGTATGCCGATATTCCGGCTCAAGTTTATTATCTATGTAATACCACAGCTAGCCGGAGGAATCCAAGAATGGCAGACAAGAAATATTTCGTGTTAATGCAGAACGGCAAGGACACTGCTCAAGTGTTCCACAGCAAGCAGCCCAGAGGAGCAGCTCTGAAGGCAGCTTCAAGAGGTGTCACCGACATCCACCTCAGGGAAAGAGGAACAAACAGAGTTCACGTGTTCTCTGGATCAAAGAGCAAGGTCCCTAAGGGGGCGAACGCACCAGACTGGCTACCTGACATGATAAACAAGGCCAACGTGAAGAAGTTGCGAATCGACCGTATTTGAGCATAGTCTGAATCGACTTTCACATGTGGTTTTCCTGTACAAGTAGCGGAAGCCAGGGAATCTCGAAGAATTTAGTCCGAACGGAATCTCTCTCGGGCCCTTTCTGTCCTCTCGCTTTCTAGCTTCTTCGCCTCTTCTATTCTAGCTCTCTCGGCATCTTGAGCAGTAGTAGCCTGCTTATTGTTCCCAGGATCGGCGGTCTGCACGAACTCTTCCGAGAAATAGCTTAAAACTCCTGATGTTAGGTTTCCTACGGCTTTAATTGGGTTTACCAATGGGTCGAAATATTCCGTTACTACCCTTTCTTTCAGTGGAATCAGAGCATTATCTGTAATTTGTATTCCTGCGGGACACACTTCAGTGCAACACCTTGTGATGTTACAATAGCTAATTCCAAAGTCATCTTTAATTTCTGGAATCCTATTCTCGGTATCCAAAGGGTGCATTTCTAAACTAGCGAGTCTGACAAAGAAACGAGGTCCTGCAAACTCATCGAATTTCTGGTGCTCCCTCATCACGTGACATGTATTTACACAAAGCATACACTCAATACAAGACCTAAACTCTTGAATTCTGTCAGCCTCATGTTGGTTGAATACCCAATCAGGGTCTTCTGGGCCGTTTATCGGCTTGATCTTCCTATCAACCTCGTAGGCCCATGAAGTATCTGTTACCAAATCTCGGACCAATGGGAATGACTGCATCGGCCGAATATCCACAGGGCCCTCGTAGTCTCCCATTTCTTCCTTTATGTCATCCATTCTTGTCATGCACATTAGTCTTGGCTTGCCATTAACTTCCGCACTACACGAACCACACTTACCCGCTTTACAGTTCCAGCGACAAGCTAGGTCCGGGGCTTCCTCTGCCTGAATTCTATGAATCACATCCAGTACAACCATGCCCTCATCTAGGTCCACAGTATATTCTTTCATTTCTCCAATTGGAGAACCAGATTCATCCGGATGTCCTCTGAAAACACTGAATGTAACTTTATCCATCCTACTCCTCCTCTAACAAGTCCTCTGAGTCTAATAGATCCCTCAAATCATCAGGCATGGGGGGGTAGGAAGTGTAGTCAATTTCCATTTTCCCATTTACTTGTTTAATTCTACTATTTAACTTGCCCCACTTTGAATTGTCAGGGGATGGGAAATCATCCCTTGTATGGCCTCCCCTACTTTCCTCCCTCATCAGCGCAGATAGAGCACACATCCTGCTTACATCTATCATTGCTGCTATCTCTAATGCTTGGTGCCAGCCAGGATTGTAGACTCTCCCGCCCGGAGACGTAGTGTTCTTCCCCCTAGCCTCCAGATCATCTAGGTCCTCCAAAGCTTCTTCCAGAAGCTTGCGTGTTCGGATTATTCCTACTTTATTCTGCATCATTACCCTGAGATCATCTACCACTTTTGCAGGATTTTCTCCATCTTCCCTCCCGAGCGGTTCGAGCATCTCCGTTATCACCCTGTCAATTTCCTCATCGTCTATCTCTTCGAAATTACCCACCTGACTTGCAGACTTCGCTGCATTCTCTCCAGCAATCTTCCCGAAGGTAATGAGGTCAGACAAAGAATTCCCACCTAGACGATTCGCCCCGTGAAGTCCTGTTGCAGCTTCGCCCGCTGCAAAAAGTCCTGGAACCGATGTCTCCTGAGTAATTGGGTCGACGCGCACTCCTCCCATTACATAGTGTGCTGTGGGGCCAACCTCCATCGGCTCCTTTGTGATATCAACTGCTGCAAGCTCCATGAACTGATGGTACATTCCCGGAAGCTTCTTCTTAATCTCCTCAGATTTTCTCCAAGAGATGTCCAAGTAGGCTCCTCCGTGCTCAGAGGCCCTGCCTGCAGCCTTCTCACTGTTGATAGCCTTGGCAACCACATCCCGTGTTAGCAACTCCGGAGGCCTTCTTTTTGTAGCAAGTTTTCCAGCGACTACCTCTTTTACCCACTCACTTGATTCGACCTCGGTATCTGCGAACTCTTCTCGGTACATTTCTGGTACATAATCGAACATGAACCTTTTACCTTCAGAATTTGTTAGCATGCCACCCTCCCCCCTGACTCCTTCTGTTACCAAAATGCCCTTTACGGACGGAGGCCAAATCATTCCCGTTGGATGAAATTGAACGAATTCCATATCTCCCATCTCCGCTCCTGTCCAGTATGCAAGAGCATGACCTTCTCCGGTGTACTCCCAAGACCCGGAGCATACCTCCCAACACCGAGTAATCCCTCCTGTTGCTAGCACGATCGATTTAGCTCTGAAAAGATGCAACGAACCGTCCGACCTATTGTAAGCAAAGCAACCCACAACTCTACCATCCTTCTTGAACAAATGACGGACAGTGTATTCCATGAAGACCTCCATTCCCGTGTGGATGCCCCTCTGTTGTAGTGTTCTGATAAGCTCTAAACCGGTTGCATCCCCGATATGGGCCAGCCTGGGATACGTGTGCCCTCCGAAATTCCTCTGACTCGTCTTCCCCTCTGATGTTCGGTCAAAGACCGCACCCCATTGTTCCAACTCCCTTATTCTGTCTGGAGCCTGTTGTGCATGGACCTTCGCCATCCTCCAGTCTGAAAGGTACTTTCCGCCCTTCATAGTGTCTCTGAAATGTATCTTCCAAGAATCTCTGTGGTCTTTGTTAGCTAATGCGGCGGCGGCACCTCCTTCTGCCATTACTGTGTGTGCCTTTCCAAGCATAGATTTGCTGATCATGCCAACTTTGGCACCGTTCGAACTTGCCTCTATAGCGGCTCTCAATCCTGCTCCGCCCGCTCCTATAACGACAACATCAAAGTCCCATTCCGAGTAAGATTTGTCCATATAATCACCTAAATTTTGAAGCTAGGATCGCTTAGAATCCCTTCCGCGACTGCCCAGACAAATAAGTCCCCCAAGAAAACCATACCCAGGCTTGTCCAGAACCAGAATCCATGGTGGACATTTGTTTTGGAAACAAACCTGAAGATACTTCCCTGGATTTTCTCAAATCCTAGACTCCATCTTTTATTGCCGCCTCCAACCAAGTGCCTAAATGCATGACAAGAGGTAACATACATTGTCAACAAGAAAGACTCTGCGGCCAAGACAAATGTTCCAACAGACAGGCCATAGGTATTTGTTCCATCAACATCATGAAACTTTAGTGTGTGGAATACGTCGATGTACTTCATGAAGAGAATGATGATGGCAAGGTAAAGCATTATTCTGTGGATATTGTTGAAGATGAATAATCCCCCTTCACCTCTGTAGCCCAGAGATTTGGAGATCTTTGGTTCTGCTACCACACATGCCACAGGACTAGCGAAGAATGTTCTGTAGTAGACGCGTCGCATGTAGTAGCAGGTGCCTCTGAATCCAAATGGTATCCAGAGTATCAACATAGCAGAATTAGCCCAAGCAGGGACTTCCAGACTCCACAGGTGGATTATATCCGGAGAGAAAATTGGGCTAGTTACTCTATGATCATCGTAATGAATCGCTCCATCAAAAAAAATCAATCTTAGAAATGTGTAAATCAAGGCGGCTGTAAGGGCGACTCCCATCCACAAGGGTTCCATCCACCACCGATCGATTCTATTTGTCTCGCCGAAGCCTTGGCTAATTGGAAGTCTGAAACTAGTAGCCATTAGTCCAACTCATTATGGTCCCGCAGGGCCCCCAGTAGACCCCACGAGGAACTCCCATTTTAATCCGAGTTTGTACAACACTGTGTTTGAACAAGTATTGCAAAACTTACTGTACGACAGTTTCTTGATTTGGTACACGAAACGACCCCAGAGAGACGAAATAAGATATTGGTCATCAAAAATGCGAAATGTTCACAATATGATTTAATTTGGTCTGATTATGCACGGTGATGACCTTGTCACTTCCATCTGCCCGAATTGCAATTACATGCCAGGAGCATGGCTTCCCGGGGTCAAGTGTCCTGAGTGTGGAGAACCAATGCTCTAAGCCAGTGAGGCATAGTCCGCTTCTGCCTCTTTGACGTGTATCTCATCCACATCCATTTGAGCGAGCTGGAGTTTTCCAGATAGTTCATCGTTCACCGCATGCCAGTATGAGTAAGCTTCTATCACCCATATTCCTGACTCTCTAGTTCCATTTCCACTGTCCTTAACCCCACCAAATGGTAGATGTGCCTCAGCCCCTGTGGTGGAGTTGTTTATGCCCGTCATTCCAGCCTTTATTCCAGTCTTGAAACGGTATGCTTCAAGCCTATCGTTAGTATAGCAAGCACTGGATAATCCAAATGGAGATGCGTTGGCCAGATGGAGGGCATTTTCGAAATCATCGGCCCTAACTACAGTCACGACAGGTCCGAAGATTTCTTCCTGGAAGCATCGCATTTCCTCTGTTACGTCTGCGTAAACATGCGGCCACATGTACGAACCCTCCGAAGCATCGCCTTGGAAATTCTCAGGCTTGTTCTCATTGGTAATTCTGCCTTCTCCCCATAGTTTGGTGGCTCCATCGGTTTCACACATCCCCAGGTCCCTTAGGAAATCACTGGCATACTTTTCCGATAGCATAGAACCGTACAATACATCGTCATTTCTCAGTGAGTCTCCGATTTTAGTTTCCTTCACCTTTGCCATGAATTTATCCATGAACTCTTCGTATATGTCCTTGTGAAGTATCAGATTCCCCAAGCTAGTGCAACGTTGACCAGCTGTTCCGAAAGCAGCCCAATACGCACCTTCGACCGCATTTTCGATGTTCGCCGATGGCATCACAACTAGGGGATTCTTACCCCCCAACTCCAGTGAACACGAGACTAGGTTCCTTCCACACACCTCTCCGATCATCTTTCCAACGGGTGTTGAACCAGTGAAACTGATCTTATTCACTAGTCCCTCGTCAACCGAATCAACAAGGAACTGCCCCGCTCCACTTCCTTTGCCATGGATCAAATTGACCACGCCATTGGGTAGCCCTGCCTCGTGCATTATTCTGGTGAGCATGAATGATAGCAGGGGGGAGTCTTGGGGGCTTTTCCAAACGCATGTGTTTCCACACATTATTGCAGGAATCATCTTCCAGAAGGGTACCGCTGAAGGGAAGTTACTTGCATTTATGATTCCACATACGCCAAGTGGCCTCCGATAGGTGAAAAGCTCCTTGTCAGGTAACTCTGAGTTCACCGTCTGACCATACAATCTCCTTCCCTCAGATTGGAAAAATAGGCATGTGTCGATCGCTTCCTGAACCTCGCCAGCACTCTCTTTCAGAGTCTTTCCTATTTCCCTAGATTCCACTCTGACAATATCGTCCTTGTGCTGCATTAGCAGCCTTCCCATGTTTCCAATAATCTGGCCCCTAGTCGGAGCAGGCGTTTGTGACCATTGAGAGAAGGCTTCCCTAGCTGAAATTAGTGCGTCATGAACGTCTTCCTTTGTAGATAAGGGAAACACTCCCACGCAGTCATCCAACCATGCTGGGTTCCTGCTTTCGAACGTCTCGCCATCGCTTGCTGGACGCAACTCTCCATTGATTATATTGTAGCCCATTACGGTGGGGCTACCGTTGGGGTTTTCTCTGTTTAAAATCTCGAACCCTGTCTCAAGTACGTGTGCCATGTATACGGCGGATACCACTTCTGAAATGAATTATGCGCATCGCTATGCCTTGTTCCGATAACCATTTTACGCCATGGAGAATCCTAGATTGCAGGGTTTAACAACCCCCTATGCACGAGAAGGGGCGGCAGGGAGTGAAAAATGTCATCAGACTCTAACGAATCACTAACTTTGAGAGTGGCGAAGGCGATACCAAGTGACGTGGGTCACGGACGAGCGAGAGTCCCGTTCGACAATGACCTGAACCTAAAACCCGGAGATATCGTCGAGATTGAAGGAGAGAGGAAGACCGCGGCTATTGTTTGGAGATGCAGGCCAGAAGATGCAAATCTTGGAGTTATTCGAATCGACGGCATAATTAGGAAAAACTCTGGAGTAAGTCTTGGAGACAGAGCCGAGATTCGCAAAGTCGAGGTCGAGCCTTGCACCAAATTGGTTCTGAGCCCAGTAATGGCAAAGCAACAGAAAGTTAGGTTTGGACCAGGAATCGAAGGATTCGCAAGACGGGGCCTGAACAAGAGGCCAGTTGTTGCAGGAGACAGAATATTCATCCCAGGGATGACACTCTTCGCCGAAGCACTGCCTTTTGCTATAGTCCAGACCAGTCCCAAGGGGATAGTGCAGGTACTTCCCGATACTGAGATTGTGATCAAGGAGGATGGCATTGACCAAGAAGAGGAAAATATGGTTCAGACCATCTCCTACGAGGATATCGGAGGAATCGGAAACCAGCTCCAAAAGGTTAGGGAGATGATAGAGCTCCCTCTGAAGCATCCTATTCTATTCCGAAGGCTCGGGATCGATCCTCCGCGAGGGGTTCTGTTGCATGGCCCTCCAGGAACTGGAAAGACACTGATTGCCAAGGCCGTGGCGTCAGAGACAAAGGCCCACTTCACATCGATAAATGGCCCGGAAATAATCTCGAAGTACTACGGGGAGAGTGAGAAGCAACTCCGTGAGATTTTTGACGAGGCCGCAGCCAACGCTCCAGCAATCATATTCATTGACGAACTAGACAGCATCGCTCCAAAGAGGGAGGATGTCACTGGAGAAGTAGAGAGGCGTGTAGTCGCACAACTACTTACCCTTCTGGATGGAATGGGTGGCAGGGACAATGTCGTGGTAATAGGGGCCACAAACAGAAGGGATGCAATTGACCAGGCTCTAAGGAGGCCTGGAAGATTCGATAGAGAATTGGAGATTGGTGTCCCAGACAAGGCAGGCAGGGGAGAGATACTGGAGATTCACACTAGGGACATGCCAATCAGTGATGACTACAATTTGGAGTGGCTACTTGACCATACTCATGGATTCGTTGGAGCCGATATCTCAGCCTTGGTAAGGGAAGCAGCAATGAAGGCTCTTCGACGCTATCTACCAGAGATAGATCTGGACGAGGAAGAGATTCCTCCTGAGGTAATCGAGAAGATGGAAGTCAGAATGTCTGACTTCCAAGAGGCAGTTAGAGAAATCGAGCCAAGCGCTCTCAGGGAGATATATGTACAGGTACCAGAAGTTACCTGGGAAGAGGTAGGCGGTCTCCAAGACGTAAAGGAACGACTGAAGGAGAGCGTAGAATGGCCATTGAACATGCCCGAGAAATTCGAACATTTCGGAATAACTCCACCCAGAGGGATAATGCTGTTTGGCGCACCGGGTACAGGCAAGACCCTCATTGCAAAGGCGATTGCTAACGAGGCCAAGGCCAATTTCATATCCATAAAAGGACCAGAGCTAATTTCTAAGTGGGTCGGAGAATCTGAGAAAGCAGTCAGAGAGGTGTTCAAGAAAGCCAAGCAATCTAGTCCTTCGATTGTCTTCCTTGATGAGTTCGAGAGCATTGCTGGAATGAGAAGGAGCCATTCCGGAGAGGGTTCAGATGTCATGAACAGAGTAGTGAACCAACTTCTGAGCAGTCTTGATGGGGTGGAAGGAATGGAAGGAGTAATCGTAGTCGCGGCAACCAACAGACCTGAAATGATCGATCCAGCACTGATGCGTAGTGGGCGATTCGAACGAGTTCTACATATCCCTCCACCTGACAGAGACTCTAGGTCCGCAATCCTGAAGATTCACACAAAGGATATGCCCCTCGGGAAGTTCAAAATTGACGATTTGGCTGCTAGTATGGAGAATTACACTGGTGCTGATATAGAGGCAGTCTGCAGAGAAGCAGCCCTAATTTCAATGAGAGATGAGAAGAAGACAGTAACTAGGAAGCACTTCGAAACCGCGGTGGAAAGAGTTAGGCCCACTGTAAACGATGAGATGATGCAATACTACTCAAAATTGGAAGAGACACTAACCAGTGGTCTTGAGTCAGTGAAGCGCTCCTCCGGCACAATCTCCGGGATCGAATTAATTTGAGGAATATAATGAAGACCACATTCACTCAAGAAATAATGACTAGGCAAGTCGTAGATGCCGCAGGTGATCTTCTTGGTCATCTGGCAGACTTCACGGTAGATGTTGATACTGGAAACATTGTTGCAATCCTGGTCGTAACTGAGCAGGGAATCGACCCTTCCGAGCTGCCGTGGCCAACAAACGACGGTCTCCTCACAATCCCTGTCGAGGAAGTAGCTAGTGTCGGTAATGTCGTGGAACTCTCCAGATAAGTCGATGCAGCATTGTTCATGGTCACATAACGGTCATAAAACGTTCTTCGGGCTCAACAACCATAGTTGAGGTGACCGGACGGTGGATTGGAGAAAGATAGGCGGTTTTCTCAATACTCGAAGGAACAAGAGGATAGCCTTGCAAGCCTCCTTCTGGGCAGTGCTCCTTCTTCTAATCCTATCAATCGCAATCACTTATGTTGTTCCCGGACAGACTCAACAGTCCGCATATGGGGACGAGTGGAACGATCTCGGCTCATTTCGTGAGGAACTGAACAACAAGGGAGTGGAGACAACAGCACTGGTATCCAGCCCGCTGCTTTTGAGTGACATCGATCATCCCGAGCAGACTATCTTCGTGATATCCGGTGTGGAGAGAGATACAATTTCTCTCCCACGCTTCACCGGCGAGGATGATTTGATACAATTTTCCGAGGGAGATGGATACACTTCTTCCGAGATTGTTGCAATCAGAGAATTTGTCTCAAGGGGCGGTACGCTGATTCTCATGGACGACTTTGGATATTCGAGCAATCTTGCCTCGGAGTTTGGTCTCCAATTCACTAACCATCGCTTGTATGCTGACTATAGCTACGACAATGATCTCGGGTCTGATTTCGTATGGGTAAATACCACCTCAGCATTCAACTTCACTTCGTCACAAGGGACTCAGACCACTGTTAATCCATGTATCAAGGATGTCGATGGAGATGGGGTTGTCGACGTTCTGGATCAAGATCCTAGTGACCCAGAAATCGGAGCACCATTCGTAACCATCCAGGACTCCGGTCTTTGCGCACACCGGTTCCAAGGCACAGATCCAGCAACAAATCAACCCAGATGGGATTGGTCACAGGATTACAGCATTCTCACCAACACACCATCGGCATTCGAGAAGACTACCTCATACAATCCTGCAGAGAGACGCTATGTTATCTCAAAAACCACTCAGGACTCGTGGATAGACAATAACGGAGACGGCAACTACTCCGTTGGCTCCTTTGCTGCGTTCGGTCTCGTGGGAGACGAGCAGGGCCCGTTCCCAGTCTATGTCAGATATTGCGAGGCTATTCTTTGTCGAGGTTCAGAGACCGGCAGAGTCCATTTCATATCCGACGGATCAGTCCTGATTAACTCCTTGTATGATCCAGAATTCGCTTCGATTTATTCCGGTATGGTGCCAGAAAACGACAATAGGAAATGGATTCTGGATGTAGTGGCAGAGGCTCTGATACTGAACGATAATGGAACTTCTCCGGGAGAACACGCATTAGTTATCTTCGACGAGAGCAGACACCAACAGCCCACAATATTCGGTGACACGTACAACTTAGTCTACTACCTTCTGATTTACTTCACTAATGATTGGATGGCCATGCTGATACTATTCCTTTTCCTGTTCATTCTGCTAGAAGCTGTACTAATTAGGAAAGAGGACCCAGAGGACTGGAGACACGTTTTCAGAGTTGTTTACTATGGATTCGGAGATGCTGAGAGATACAAGTACTACCAGAGGCCAGAGAAAATCAGACAAGTTCTACTCACTAGGGTAAGGAATCTCAATGCCCTAACAATGGAGGAGTTTGATGCAATGCCGGCCTCTGAACTTCAGGGAATGATCCGCGATCCCGTTCTTGTTCGCTTCCTTTTCGAGGAGAGGAACTACAGGCCAGATGAACTGGTTGGTATTGTTAGAAGAATAAAACAATGGGGAGAATCCGGGGGTGTGACGAAAGTTGTGGACTAGAAAAGCAGCAATCATGCTAGCAGGGGGCTTAAGCCTAATCTTGGTTGGAATGATGATTTCCAATTTCCAGATGATGATAATCGGTCTAACCTTCATCGCTTTCATATCTCTAAATGGGTGGATAGTAGGTCAGTCTGAACTAGAGATAACACGATTCGTACCTCATTCAAATGTGTACAAGGGCGACCTGATCGAGGTTTCGCTAACAATCACGAACAAGTCCTACAGGAGAACACAGCTACTGGAAATCTTCGACAACGTGCCCCACGAGATGAAGATAAGACGCGGAATCAACCAGATTAGGATAAACCTAGGTCCGGGGCAGTCAACCAAACTAGATTACATGCTGAGGTGCCCGCTTAGGGGGCATTTCTCGATAGGACCTATCTCTGTAAGGCACCGCAATGCCTTCGGTTTGTTCGTGAACGAGTCGAAGATAGAGGATCTGTGCGACATCACCGTCTTCCCACAGGTCAGGGACGTGGAGGACGCGATGCTGAGAGCAGACGTCCCGAAGATGTACACGGGAGCCACCACACTCAGGACTCCTGGGCCTGGAATGGAGTTCTACTCGCTTAGGGAGTACCTCTCCACAGATCCGATCAGATCAATAAATTGGAAGGCGTTCGCAAGAACCGGTGAAATGATGGTAAATCAGAAGACTAGGGATGCAGTTACTGATGTCTTCGTAATTCTCGACACAAGAGAGGTCAGTAGGATCGGGACCGTCCTGAAGAATCCCCTCGAGATGGGAGCATCTGCAGCGGCATCTCTGGCTAGCCACTTCCTGAAGAGGAAAGACTCCGTTGCCATTGTGACCTATGGAAGTAGGATGGACTTCCTACCGCCTGATACTGGCGACAAGCAGCAATATAAGATCCTAAGTCGCCTAGCTTCTGTTTCCCCATCCGGATCGATGCCTCTCCAGGCGGTAACAAATGCACTTTCTCCAAGAATCAGTCGCGGCTCTCCCGTCTTCATTATCAGCAGTCTAGAGGGCGATGGCACCACTCTTCCTGCAATCAGGAACCTGTCAGGAAACGGGCACGAGGTAATTATCCTGTCACCGAGTAGCGTTGACCTCGAGAGACTGGTGAGCCGCATCCCCCGAATGGCCTACGAGGTCCTCAAATTGGAGAGACAGAATCGACTGACTGCCGTATCGGGATACGGGGCCAAGGTCGTGGATTGGATGCCCGATGTCGAGCTTTCGCAGGCACTGGTACAGTCGAGGGGGTGAGAAATTGGAACTATCAGAGAAGAAGGAGGAGATAACCGAGACCCTGCACATTCCTGTATTGAGAAAGAAATGGCAGATCTTAGTGCTACAGATAACCTCAACCGTCTCGCTTTTGCTCTTGCTGAAGAGGATGAGCGATATCTATGGCCCTTGTAGCGATGATTTCATTTTGAACAATAACGCGAACACGTGGTGCCCCTCATACGAGCACACCAGGGGTCTAATGTGGATGGAAAACGCCAATGGACTCCTAATACCGGATTTCCTCCTAGGTGTGGGGCAGACAGGCACAATGTCCATGATCGGACCCTTGGTCTTGTGCCTATTTGCAACTTTCGCGATAGAAAGATTCTGGTCATCCTCACAGGAGCTGCAGAACAGAATCAAGCAGGTGGCTGCAGCATTGCTGGGTGCCTGGGTAATCCTCCCATTCCTATTCTCTTGGATTTTCGCGACATTCTCCAATGGCTTCCACTTCCCCTGGAACAGCAACGACTCAATGAATCACATAGGGGAACTGTTCCATCCATTGGGACTCATGGGAGAACTCGTTTTCTTAGGCATTGTATTCGCACCAGTCTTGGTAGGACTAATCGGGATATGGGGTCTTTCGAAGAGATCGATTACCTGGGTGGTAGGATACTACATTATAGTAATCGCATTCCATGCTGTCCTTACCTTCGAACCCATAGTCTCTGAGGTTGATGTAGGACTACGTGCGCTTCCAACCCAGATAGGTGAGGGCTCTATGTTCGGTGGCCTAGTTTCCCCGCTTGCAAGCTCCCTTCTTGGGGTAGCCATACTGATGCTTCTTTTCATGGAGTCTGGGACTGCTGCCATATCTCACATGGAATACGCAGCCTCTCTCCCGGAAGAGTCCAAGAGAGATCCAGAGTACATCAGGCAGTTCAATAACGTGGTCAACTCCCATCTAATACAGCTCCTAGTGGTAGTATCCCTGGTTGGAGTTACCACGGCTCTCGCATTGGCATTCGATGACCTGATGATATCTATCGTTGGAATACTGGAGGGTACACAGTGGACTGGTCAAGTAAAGGAGTCGCTGGAACTACAGATGACATACGGCAAAGTAATCTCTGCAGGCCTCTTCATCATAGCAGTCGCCGGACTAAGATTCGTGGTCCCGTGGCAGATTGTTTCTGGTTACGTGGAATCGGGAATTTCGAGGCTTCGCTCAAACTAGGACCTGATTCTAACGTACATCTTTCCAATATAAGTCGCGATTAGAGGGATCGCTGTAACCAGGCCACAGACAGTCACCAAGCCAGACTTAGCACCCATACTCGTCTCTAGGGCCTCTTCTATTTCTGGAAAGGCGAGTATTCCCAAAAATGACAGAACAAACAGCGAAAACCTGTCAATCGTGGGGGAGAAACTTTTGTCTCCAATCTCGGTCCTGTTCGGTAGGATTCCAGAATTGCCCATGTCCTTCCGGTTGATAGTCAACGAATCAAATCACCGGAGGATGGTTTGAAGCCTATGCTGCCCGACGAAGCTACATGACAGGAGCGATCGAGGTCCAGACTTGCAGCAGATGTCGCTCCGATGCTATCGTCTTCCAGGAGTACAGTGGGCAGCATCTGTGTGGAAGGCACCTTTCTTCCTCAATAAGAAAGAGAACTTCAAGGGAATTGAGGGCACAACTAGACCTCCCAAAGAACGCTACCAAGGACGATGGTTCGCCCTTCATCATCCTGATTGCTGTTTCAGGCGGAAAGGACTCAGCGGTCCTACTTTCGATGATGGCTGACATTATCGGAGGACGAAGAGATGTGGAACTGGTCGCTGGATGCGTTGACGAGGGGATCGACGGTTACCGAGCTCCATCGATGGAATTCGCGAGAGAACTGGCTGAATCACTTTCCCTTAGATTTGAGACTCTTAGCTACGAGGAGATGGGCTATGGAAGAATGGACGAGGTGGTCAAACTCATGCCTGCAATGGGAGAGAGTCACGTTGAGGCAAAGGGACTCATGCCATGTTCATACTGCGGGGTCTTCCGTAGGCAGGGACTGAATGCACTGGCAGAGAGAGTGGGTGCCGACGTCATGGCATTAGGTCACAATCTGGATGATATGGCTCAATCCATTCTTATGAACCTCCAAAAGGGTGAGATTGAAAGGTCAGTCAGGCTGGCTCCACATACCCATTCCAAGATTGATGGATTGGTTCCTAGGATTGTCCCCCTTCGATGGATACCTGAGCAAGAGATCCACGCACATGCCTTGTTTGCGGGGCTCCCCATTCACCATGGAGACTGTCCTCATGCCCCCGGCGCTATGCGTCAGCAGAGTAGGTCAGTTGTTGCTAGTCTTGAATCGCTGACTCCCGGAGCAAGACACGGCCTTCTGCACTCACTTGATAGAATAAGAGAGATGCACTTGATGGCGAATCCAGACCTTACTCAGGATGTAAAAAATTGCAAGGAATGTGGCGAGATTACCAGTCGAGAGATATGCCAGTCATGCACTATGAGGAAATGGCTATCTGAGGCCTCCTGATAGAGATTTAACTAGAGGATGTTTTCGATCAACTCATTGATTTCTTGCCCGCGTCCACAGTAATAGCACCTGACTTGCAATGGATCCCTCGATGTCACACGCATTCTTTGTGGCAATGGCTCTCGGTCGTTCTTCGTGATACAGTTCCAAAAGGAGCACTTGGCAATATTTACTAGGTCATCAGCCAGTTCTACCTTCATCTTCTCAGCAACAGCATGATTTCTGATTATCGCTATACTGGCAGCAGGGGCTATCAGAGCAAGCCTATCCAAGTCCTCTTGGTCTAGCTCTCTGTCCTCAATTTTTAGGACGTCCTTCCTTCCCAACTTATCACTGGGCACATTCATCACCAGTGAAACCGGAGTAGCCCTGTCAGTATCTATCCTCAGAATCCTGATTACCTGCATTGCATTACCTGAGGGTATGTGATCCACTACTGTGCCGTTTCGAATTGCGGTTACTCTCCTCATCTCAGACATCACTTCACCTTCTTGGGCACATCTATTCCTAGACTCCTGCATAGCAGGGCCATCCTAGTGGGGACGCCATTGAAAGCCTGCTCGAAGTATCTAGCGAACTCGGTGGAGTCCACGCCTGGGTCTATCTCGTCCACTCTTGGTAGAGGATGCATGATAATCATCCCCTTCATGGCACCGGAAAGGTCCGATGCCTCGATTTTGTATATCCCAGCCACCTTGGCATACTCGTCCTCATCAGGAAACCTCTCCTTCTGGATCCTAGTTACGTAGATCACATCCGCTCCTGCGATTTGGTCCTCCAATGACTCTGTCTCCATGATTTCTGAACCATGTTCTCTGAGGTCAGAAACTATCTCGACTGGCATTTTCAGTGTTGATGGTGATACCAGAGTAAGTTTGGCTCCGAACCTGACTAATGCATGGGAAAGGCTGTGAACCGTTCTACCATATCTCAAATCTCCGACAAGGACCACATTAAGTCCTTCTAGAGTGCCATGTGCCTGTCTGATAGTGAAGAGGTCAAGCATAGTCTGAGTGGGGTGATTCCCAGCACCATCACCAGCATTCAGAATGGGAATTTCCACTGCATCTGCGCTGTATTGGGCTGCACCCTGTCTTGGATGTCTGATCGCGGCCACATCAGCATATCCGTCAATCATCTGCATGGTGTCATAGAGGGTCTCACCCTTCGCCACTGATGTGCCTATAGAAGTGAAGTTTAGGACGGAACCACCGAGCCTCTTCATGGCAGTCTCAAATGACATTCTGGTCCTAGTTGAGTTTTCGAAGAACATGTTTGCCAGCACCTTTCCCTGTAGGAGGGGGAGGTAAACATCGCCTCTAGCAACCGGAACTAGTCTCTCGGCATCATCCAGAACGGCAACGATTTCTTGGTTGGTTAGGTCGTCCATAGTGACTATGTCGCCCATTGTTCTCTGACTCTCGCGGAAGCAGCCCTCTCATATGCCTTGTCATTGCATGAAATCCCCAATTCCTCCAAACCGGCGTCTTGATGTGTGACACTCTGCCCCGGTGTTTCGATGATAATCAGCCGAACCCCTCTCAGAGTTTCGTTCTGTGGAGGTGGAACGGATATCGATGACTTCTCGATGTCGGAACCAAATGGGGGCAGGGTAGTTTCAGCCGCACTGTCCAGATACGTGTATGTTACCGTAAACAGTAGATTCGATGATCGGATTCGAGTCTCTTATTCAACTATGGAGGATGTAGGCTCTATTGAAAACATTCAACACGGCCTGGTTAGGGAGGCATTGAGACTAACTGGAATAGAGTCGGGCGTCGAGATTACCACGATTGCCGACATACCAGGACAGGGAACCGGACTCGGGTCCTCTTCTTCGGTCACTGTAGGTCTACTGAACGCAATGCATGCATTCCAGGGAAGGGAGGTTTCCAAGGAACAGCTCGCCGAAGAGGCTTGCCAGATTGAGATAGACACCTTGGGTGCGCCGATTGGCAGACAGGACCAGTATGCCGCCTCTTTCGGAGGAGTCAACTCAATCAGGTTTGGAGAAAATGGAGTCCAAGTTGAACCTATAGAGGTTTCAGAAGGCTTGTCCAAGAAATTATCCGAAAGTTTCACTCTTGTCTTCACAGGATTGACTAGGAGTGCTAGTGAGGTCTTATCTGAGCAATCTGATGACGAGTCCGACAAGAATAGTAGGATGAGGGAAATTAGGAAGCATGCTGATGAGGCTGCTTCTCATATAGAAAATGGCGATCTCGATTCGCTTGGGGCCATTCTAAATCAGACATGGATATCTAAGAGAGGAGTCTCCTCAATGGTTACCAATACACAAATCGATGATTTGTACGAGAGGGTTATCTCTTCCGGAGCACTAGGGGCCAAGCTTCTAGGAGCTGGAAATGGAGGATTCCTCTTGGTATGTGGAAATCGGCAGCTCCGAGGCATTCTACAAAGGGAACTAGGTGAAGGCCATCGGATGTTCCCCTTGGAAATTGACTTTTCTGGCTCTAGTATAATCTTTGGAACTTGAGTGAGGCGCCAAGATGACATCTGAAAAAAGAAAATCAGAGTTTCTAGCAACTCTCCTCATCCCAACTCTTCTTTTGCTTTCTCAAATTACGACATCTCACGATTCACTGAAGGAATATGAATCGGATTCAGTTTTCTCGGATTCGAATGGCGATCAGACAATTCAAGGGCATTCGTTCCTTAATTTCACCAATCCGATTTCACCCAGCTCTCAAGTTAATGCGACCTGGTTCGCACAGGTATCCGTTCTCGAGAGTTACGGAACCGATCTTCTCGAGAACAGATCGATCGGCCTCTTGGATCAGATAGATCAGATCCTAGGTAACTCGGACGGATGGTTGGACGAATCGGAAGCCAACTCTTTCTCCGAACTGGTAGCCTCTTCCAGAAACTGGACAGACTCATTTTCAGGTGGCTGTTGCGCATTCGACTATTCTTCCATGTCAGTCGTTGGATCCATTGACGTATCTGTCAATCCCCCGGAAATTGGACCTACAAACAGAACTGGAGGGGAATGGGGGTGGACGGAGAGTGGAAATCTGATTGGTACTTCTGATGGTAGGACTCTACGATTAATCGACCTCCCAAGAGTAGGCGCTCTGATTGAGGAGGTCCCTCTGAGAGTCTCTCTTCCTGAGGATTGGGAGTTCAAGTATAGCCCAATGTCGGAAATAATCACAGGTAGCCCAGGTGCATTCTTTGTCGACAGGTCTCAGGCTCCAGTTGCCTATGACATCAGGATTACAATTGACCGTAACATGCCTCCGATCCTTTCTGCGACAAGCTTCCCTCAAATTTCCTCAACCATCTCGCTGGCAAAGCCCTCTTCGTTCTCTGCAACCTGCACGGATAACCCCTTAGAAAATCCGAGAATAGAGTGGACGATAAGCAGAAGCGGAACTACAATTTCCTCTTTCGAGAATGATTGGATATCAGTTAAGCCCAGCGATCTAAATTTCACCCATGGCGACGTTATGAGCGTGAACGCAACCTGCATTGACTTCCACGGAGCGGTATCGCATTGGAACGACAATCCCACCGTTGACGGGATCCCACCAGACTGGAGTGGGAAGTTCTCAGTCGATGGAATCGAAGGAGAGGTGATCGAAAATGGAAGCCAAACGCCAATTCTTGCACCGGCGGGGAGCTTGATTAGATTCGAAGTCAACGCATCTGACGACTCATCCCTACCGGTATTGCTTGAATTGTACACAAACGTATCAGAGGGATGGAGGCAAACCGGTTTGAATCAGCAAACTTTCGAATTCACCGCCAATCAGGGAAAGGGCATCAATGGCGCCGATATGGGAATAGATCAGAGGCACTTGCAGAAGGCACCATCTGAAATCCTAATGGCACTGGTCGCTACTGACGATGCCGGAAACTCGGTCCTTTCAGAATGGACACTCAGGGTTCTGGATGCGAACCCCCCGACAGTAATTCCACGATTATTCTCCAATGGAATAGAGATTGAGTACGACGATAAAATACATGAAAAGGATGAACTAGAGCTTAACCTCTCTCACTCTTACGATGACTTGGATTCAATAGGCGACGTTTCATGGTCAGTATTGGTAGATGACGAAGAGATATTCCAAAGTAGCCCAGACTGGTCAGTCTTTGAACCAATAAGCCTCTCATTCCTTGCCAAGGGCGCTCATAACATCACTGTGAAAGCAACCGACTCCAAGGGGAATACCAGAGAAGAGCCAATCTCGATTACTATTGAGCCCAGGAGCGGGGCTCACATCAGAGTGGCCGAAGCGACACTTCCTGATGATGCTAGGGTTGGAAGTAGTGTAATGCTCACAGTGTTAGTAAAAAACGATGGTTCAGATCCTGCATTCGCTCGAGTATGCCTGTCAGATATCTGTGGAAGATGGACCGAAGAACCGTTCGCAGCCACTTTGGAATCAGGCCCCGGACAGGCGACGATAGAGTTCCATTTCGAGATGCAGAACAAGACCGTCGAGAATCTATACCTTAGCTGGGATAGCGCCTCGGCAGGGACATACGGGGATATTCCTATTGAGGTATCTGTGAATAACCAAGCAGGAATCGCTAAATCACCGTTCCTAGCTGTTCTATTCGGCATATCTCTATTGTTAGTTGCATGGTACAGGAACTCGGAATAATCCCGTACCTGCCTTGCACTTGGAACCGTATAAATATTGACCCCCCCTTTTTGTTCGGGCATATGGTGATGCTTCCAGACTACCCTTCTCGTGTCGTCGCCAAACAGCGAACCAGGGTGGAAAGGGTATCGTTGCTTTTTCAGTTAATCCTCATTTCACTTGGGGCTTGGTGGCTCTTCTCTTCTTTCGGGTCTGAATCATCTCCTCTGTATAGATATGTACCAGTATTAATCCTATTCTCCTCTGCACTACTTCTTCAGGACCTAGTAGAATTCGGACCAACTGAGAGAATGCGAATCTCTACTGCATGCTGCATTGCATGGCCATTACTTCTGGCAATAGCATCGGTAAACCGTGATGAAGGAAATATGACCGCAGTCCTCACTCTGGTCCTTGTCTCCGTAATCCTGTATTATACATCGAGGAGTATTTTAGGATACGATGTGAAAACAAGGAGATGGAGGGGAATGATGACAACAATTGGATTCACTCTCGCGATTCCGGTAGTCCTGGGATCAAACCTCGCGTCTCTCTTGATAATGTCAATTGCCGCCTCATTCACCACTATACCCATACTGTTCACGAAAGACGGGTTAGAGGAAGAAAGGCGAGATTTCTCTGAACAACTTAAGGATGCAGAGAGACATATCCTTGGTCTACAGTCTGGGAACACACTGATGCAGCAACCAAACTCCTTGCTAAAGATGGCCAGAGAGCAAGGATGGAAAAACCCTGAAAGAGGTACTGAACTAATCTCCGAGGCAAAGAGGGAAGCAACCAGGATTGCATCATTCGTATCTGACGTCGAAGAAATCAGGGAGCAATCTGAAATCTCCGTCAATAAAGCCGAGAAAGTAACAGGTTTCCCAGGTAGGCCAAGGAAGATTTTCCAAGACGCCTTGACTGAACTTGAAAACGGCTCACTCAGGGCTTCTGAAAGCAGGTTCAGGATGGCTAAGTCCGAGGCAGAGATGATTGAGTCCAACTGGCAGAATGCCATAGAAGCGATTGATGAGGCCGAGAAAGCTATCTCCGATGCGCAAGGTCACTTGGTCCAAGGACTTCAATCAACTCTAAATGAGGCAAAAAAAGCCATGGAAGATGAAAATCCACAGTACGCGTTGGCAATTGTTTCAGAGATACCATCCCAGATGGATGATGTGGAAGGACTAATGTTGCAAGCAAGAAAATCCTTGGAGGAGGCCAAGAGAGAGGCTTCGTCGTATGATTCTATCACTATTGGAGATCTAAATAAGAGGTTGGAAGATGCAAATGAGGCTTTGGATTCGGGAAATGCTTCTCTTGCAATAGGACTCTCGGAAGGAGTGACTAGGTCGATTAGGAAGGAATCCGAAGCTAAAACCACTGTCCAGAGATCTCTGAGACAGGTCAAGAGTATCGAGGACAGGATACCAGTAGGAGACACGGGCTCTGAGTGGAGTAGAAGACTGGATGAGGCTAAATTGTCTGCAGATGCAGGAAAATGGATAGAGGCGGCAGAATGCCTGAGCGCACTAGCCGAAGAGCTGGATGATTTCCATTCACGGGTCGAAGAGGCCCGAGAGATGCTCGAATTCCTGGACGGAGATTGGATAAAACTCAGGAAGAGGCTAGAGTCATCGGGTTATGGAGCGGATAACAAAGACAGGATTTCAACCGAGGGATATCTTGCAGCCGCAAATAGGGCCCTTTCAGAAGGGCAGATTGACGATTGCTTGGAATCATTGGGAGAAGCAGACTCGTCAATGGAAGTACTTCGTCGTCTAGTCTAGGGAATCCAGATTCTGTATTAACCGAGCTTCTCAATTACCAAGACTCCCTCCCTGAACTGAAGCGGACATGGTCTAGTGGTTATGACAGCAGGTTCCCAACCTGCTAACCCGGGTTCAACTCCCGGTGTTCGCACCAATATCCAGTAAATGTCTGAAACATCACCGACACATGCCGCCAATTTGTTTAAATCACAGATGTCGATGTTAAGGTTTCATGGACCAAACACTGGACATGCAGGTCGCCGCGCTGATTTTCCTGGCCGGCACTAAGAGCCTCGTCACCAGTGAGCACCCTGGTGGCGTTGAAATGACGAGCGAAGAAGAGGAGGATTCGGAAGATCCAGCACCGAGCAATATTTCTCAAATGCGTGAGCCATTGAATTACGGCTCAATAGGAATTTGAAACATGGTTGGTGTAACCTGGCCCACTACTGTATTGAAATAAGGAATCACGGAGGTAAGGATATGAGGAGGAAATCCATTCGAGCTTTCTCGATGATGCTTTTGATGATGACATCCGGATGTCTACAGGCTGTAGATGGGGTCATCGAGGACATTGATAGGACCATAGATGCACTAGAGGGCGACTATCCCAAGCTAGATCTGCCAGAAAGAACTAGATCTTCTCCCTCTCTTCAGACCTACGATGCATGCGAGACACTTCTGGAGGATCTAAAGACGGCAGTGTACGACGAGATGATAGTAAATCTGGACCAACAAAGCTACTGGCACTGGGTCACAGAGCCAATTATGATGAGGATGGATGGCGGTTCTATCTTCGCGGAACCAGAATTGGCTCTTGCTGATGACTCTGCTTCTGATACTGGAGGGACTGGGTCCGGACAGACCACCGAATCCCGCGAGGGGGAGTTTTCGGGTACGAATAATCAGGAGGAGGGTGTAGATGAAGCGGACTTCCTGAAGACTGACGGCTATCACATCTACATGCTGAACGGTCAATTGCTACTAATAATGGGAGTTCCTGAGTTCGGTGAACTCACATTGGAGTCCAACCTAACAATAGAGGGAAACCCTACTCAGATGATGATCGAGGGGGACAGGCTGGTTATCTCCTCCTCCATATACTACTGGTCTCTACCCGAAGATAGCGAACTCAGGAAGCTGATGTCCGAGGAAGTCACGGCCACCGACCCGTTCAGTGACGTGACCTACAGCTACACGAAGGTTCAGAACCTCGTCAAGTACACCGTAGTCGACATAACGGATCGATCATCTCCAGTCGTAGAGAAGGAGATGTACATCGAGGGCAACTATCACACGGCAAGGATGGTTGATGGAACGGTTCGCTCAGTAACACACCTTTGGACATACTTCGACGGAATCAGAAACTGGGTCGAATTACCAGAGGAGTACTGGTCGGTAGAAGATACTGACGAGAGAATGGGTATCTGGAATGATAGCGTAAAGCAGACCGTTCTAGACAATGAGCAGGTCATATCAGAGCTCACTCTGGATGACTTCGTCCCTCACATATACGAAATCAGGGAAGGGGAGATATTCACACATCCTCTGACCTACGAGCAGTGTACAGAGTTCTCAGCGAGCTCGGATAGCGCAGGACGGGGATTCACTACCATAATGACAATGCAGATGCTCAATGAAGAAGTATCTCTTGAGGTTGACCACATTACATCCTCGTGGGCCCATGTCTACTCCTCAGAGGACACTCTGGTTCTAGCCGAGCCAGCGAACGACGGCTGGTGGTTCTGGAGGAACTCTGAGTGGGAGGATGCCACGAACATCCACTCATTTGACATCAGCGATGCGAATCACACCACCTATCTCGCTTCCGGAAGGGTTGAGGGGACGGTAAACGACCAGTTCTCAATAAGTGAGCACAATGGCTCTGTCCGCGTAGCCTCGACTTCCGACAACTGGTGGTTGTGGTGGAGGTTGGCTGAAACAGACGAGAATGGCGAACCGGTCTGGACAGGACCCACAAACCAAGTCACTATCTTGATGGACGATGGAGAAGGGAAACTCGAACAAGTCGGTTTTCTTGGAGATATTGCAGAAGGAGAGACGATTTGGAGTGCTAGATTCGTCGGGGATAGAGGCTACCTGGTGACTTTCATGAACATTGACCCATTATGGGTCCTCGATCTCTCCGACCCCTACAACCCGGTTGTTCTGGGGGAACTGCACGTGCCCGGAGTGTCAACTTACATCCATCCAATTGACGATGACAACCTCCTCACCATTGGAATAGCTGGAGGCGCAGACGGACTCGGTCTTGATTGGTCCATTACACAAGTCTCCCTTTTCAATGTCAGTGACACCAGTAATCCGAGTCTATCGGATACTCTTCCACTCACTCCTGCGTACGTCGATGATAACTGCGAGGACATCATGACCTGTGGCTGGTCTTGGTCCTACTCCGAAGCAACTTACGAGCACAAGGCATTCACCTTCTGGGCTCCTGAGTCACTTTTGGCAGTCCCACTGTCCACTCACAGGTACGTCTACGACGAGATTGAGATCGAGGGTAAGGTCTACTCTCACTACGGGTATGAATACGTCTCGATGCTCAAGATGATTAACATAGACACCGAAAACGGGACCCTATCAAATCATGGCGAGGTTGAGCACTCTGAGTTCTACAACGAGGAGGGACTGTCAAGTTGGTGGTCAGGCTCGACGAACATCAGGAGATCGATGTTCATGGGGGACTACGTCTACGCCTTCTCAGCTGGCGGAGCTACAGTCCACAGGACGACCGACCTACAAATGATGGTTGAGTTGGAACTCCCTGGAAATGAGCCAGTAGAGTACAATTATGTCTCCGAGGAGCCTGATAGGGTCGATGAGGACTCAGAAGAGTCATCTGAAGATACAGAGACACACCCATGCAACGAGTCCGACGCAGAGGGTTGCGAGGATTAGCTAGGGCTACTAACCGAACCTTAGTGCTCTACCAACTGAGCCTGGTAGTGCAACCGGCAACCCACGTAGTGCTCCGTTTTCCTCTCTTTTGTGGACTATCTCGCCATCCACTATAGTGTATCTTGGCCATCCCGTGAGCTCCATGCCATCGTATGGAGTCCATCCAACCCTCGTCCATGTATCCGCATCGGTTATGGTTCGCTTAGTTTCCAAGTCGACCAAAGTCAAGTCGGCATCATATCCCTCAATTAAGGAGCCCTTATTCTGAATGCCGTATACCTTAGCAGGCCCCTCGCACATCCAACTAACTACTTCTGAGACACTACATTTACCATCCAATGCGTGAGTCAGCATTAGCGGTAAAGATGTCTCGACACCTGGCATTCCAGCCGGTGCTTTAGGGAAACCCACAGATTTGGACTCCAGTGTGTGAGGGGCATGGTCGGTGACCACGCAATCTATGGTGCCATCCTTCAGACTCCTCCAAAGAGAATCTCGATCCTCAGTATAACGAATTGGCGGGTTCATCAGAACCCTCTCTCCCAGACTCTCAACATCATCCTGATCGAAGGTCAGGTGCTGGGTGCACACCTCGGTAGTGATGAGATCGCCTTTGTTTTTCTGCAACCAGTCTGCTTCCTTCTGGCTTGTCAGATGGACGATGTGGAGACGATGATCGTGATCCTTGGCTAGTGAAGCCGCTCTTTTCGTGGCTAGGAAAGCGCATTCAACATCTCTGCACTCTGCATGAGAAGCAATGTCGGTTCGATGTTCAAACTCTGCAGTACGCTGCTGCAAGCGTTCCTCATCTTCCGCATGGGTCGCGATAATCCCCCCTGTGTTGGCGAAGATATTCTCCAGTTTCTTTTGCTCATGAACGAGCAGATCCCCAGTACTGCTGCCCATGAAAATCTTGATTCCACAAACACCATCCATTCCTTCCACGCTTTGCAAATCTGCGATATTGTCGTTTGTAGCACCAATGAAGAACCCATGATGGGTAACAGACTTCTTTGAAGCGATAGCAATTTTTCGTTCCAAAGTCGAACGATTTGTAGCATTGGGATTGTTGTTTGGCATGTCAAGGAATGAGGTTACTCCTCCTGCAGCAGCAGCTCTACTTCCGCTCTCTAGATCTTCCTTTTCGGTGCTTCCAGGCTCCCTGAAGTGAACATGAGGATCGATTGCTCCTGGAAGCAAGTGTAAGCCCGTTGCATCAATCACTGCCTCATTACTTCCAGCATCCAATCCCCCTCCGGGTGCTATGGTCGAGATTGAGGCACCAGAAACACGCAGGTCTCCCTCAACAACCCTATCTGGCAAAATCAGGGTCGCATTCTGAATTAGTAAATGACCATCCATGGTGGGCTCCTATGTTGTCGGAACGCTGACATCACAATACTGTTGCCATCGTTGATCCATTTTCGTCCCCCGCTCGCTTCAAATAATCGAGGCCCCAGCGGGCAGGTAGCGGGTTGGAGTAGTCAGGTTATCTCGTCGGGCTCATAACCCGGAGACCGATGGTTCAAATCCATCACCCGCTACCAAAAAATAAAGTGAAAGTGAAAAATCGCTGTACTGCAACGATTCTCAAAGAATGACTACTTTCATAGAGCGACCAGGGGTCCTTCATTTGTTCATATACCCCCGATTAACAGTGGAGAAATATTGGTGAACAGGATGAGCAAAGAAACAGCAAGTGAAAAAATGGAAGAAAAAGAAATTGTAATCGATGTGGACGATGCAGAGCCCACCATCGAGGATCTCCCAGGAGTGGGTCCTGCAACTGCGGAGAAGCTTCGAGAAGCAGGTTTCGAAGAACTTCTTGGGATAGCTGTGATGAGTCCATCTGAATTATCAGACCAAGCAGAACTGGGAGAGGCAGTTGCTGCCAAGATTATCGCAGGAGCAAAGAAGCTAGCGAATATTGGGGGTTTCGTTAGTGGGGTGGCACTTCTCGAGAAGAGGAAGAGAGTCCAGAAGTTGACCTCAGGAGCTTCATCTCTGGACGAACTACTAGGTGGAGGTTTCGAGACTCAGTCAATAGTAGAGGTATTCGGAGAATTCGGAAGTGGAAAGACGCAAATTGGACATCAGTTAGCGGTGAACTGCATTCTTTCTTTGGATCAGGGGGGACTAGATGGCGAGGTGGTTTACATTGACACTGAAGACACTTTCAGACCGGAGAGAATAGCCCAGATGGCAGAAGGAGTGGGCATGGATCCTCAAGATGCTCTGGACAGGATACACGTAGCAAGGGCTTACAATTCTGCTCACCAGATGTTACTTGTCGATGAGATCAAGAGGATGGCAAAGAGTATTGATGTGAAAGTGATCATCGTCGATTCTCTGACAAGTCACTTCAGAGCTGAGTACGTCGGCAGAGGGATGTTAGCTCCCAGACAGCAGAAGCTAAACCGACACATGAAGGAACTCAAGCAGGTCGCAGACGTTCAGAATGCGATCGTTTTGGTGACAAACCAGGTTCAGGCGAAACCAGACGCGATGTGGGGGGATCCCACCAGAGCAGTAGGAGGGCATATCGTCGGCCACGCCAGCACATTCCGCCTTTACCTCAGGAAGTCAAAGGGGGGCCGTAGAATTGCTCGCCTAATTGACAGTCCTAATCTACCCGAGGGTGAGGCAGTCTTTACCGTGACATCCGAGGGCCTGCGTGACTAGCGCGCAGGTCTCGGAGTCCGAAGACTAAGCAGCCAATTCCGACAGCTCTGACTCGACCATCCCGAGTAGAGAGAGGAAGTGTTCCTCGTCGAATCCTAGTTTCAGATCCGCCGCTTCGAAGAGCTCTGGAAGAGTCTTTGTATTCCCTAGTGACATCGCATTCGCGTAGTCATCCAATGCCTTTTGTGGATCTCCCATTTGTGTCTTCCACAGCTGCAGTGATCCAAGTTGCGCTATTCCATATTCAATGTAATAGAATGGTACGCCGAAAAGATGGCCCTGCTGCTGCCAAGAAACCTCTCTGAAATCTGTATGTCCAGTCCAGTTCATGTCTGATCCGAATTTGTCCCTTATTGAGAGCCACACCTCTGCTCTTTCCTCCCTGGAATGACCCGGATTAGCGTAAATCCAATGCTGGAAAGAGTCTATCGTGGCTATCCAAGGAAGCAGGAAAACCACTCCTTCTAGATGCGTCCTCCTCGCCCTTGCGGCGTCTTCTTCATTCTCGTAGAATTTGTCCCACCATGGTTGTGTTAGTAATTCCATTGACATAGATGCGACCTCAGCGAACTCGATCGGATAGTCTCTCTCGTCAATCAGTTCCAGATGGCCACAGTACAATGAGTGGAAGGCATGGCCTGCTTCGTGGATCATAGTCTCCAAGTCACCTTGCAGACCAGCCGCATTCATGAAAATGAAAGGTACCCTGCTCTTCTCCAAGTAGTATTGGTAACCACCTGGGGCCTTGCCCTTCCTGGTATCCAGATCAAGTGTATCCATTTCTACAAGTCTATCGAATTTTCCACCGAGGTCTTCTGAGATTTCATTGAACATCTCTGACAGTTTCTCTACCATTTCTTCAACTGTATGGAATGGCCTTAGCGGATCTTTGCCGTGTATATCGGGACCAGAACCTCCCTTTTCATTAACATCCCACGGTCTCAATTCGCTAATTCCAAGACCCGCTTTCCTGTTCATGTTTATCTCATTGAGTATTGGGATACATACAGATTCTACCGAGTCATGAAATTCGAGACAGTCTTCGATGGTATAGTCGAACCTATGCATCGCCCTGAACATGTATTGTGTGTAACTTTCGAATCCCGCATTGAGAGCGATCTGGTGTCTTATTGAAATCAACTCATCGAAGATTTCCGATAGCCTCTCGTTATCCTCCATCCTTCTCCCTGCCATAGTGGTCCAAGCAGCCTGACGCTCCGTTCTATCGTTTGATTCGAGGAATTTGCTCATCTGCGGGAAGGTCATCTCTTCTCCGTGGAAATCAACTGTCATAGCACCGTTTATTGACTGAGCCTCTGTTACTAGCTCAGTCTGCCTGACTCCAAGAGGGATGTTCTCTTTTCGGAATATCTCTATATCATTCCTCATCCCTCTAAGCATCAGGTCGTATCTTTCAGGGAGGTCATCAACGGATGGATGGTTCACAATCCTTCTATTGAGAGAATCCGAGAACTCAGACAGCTTGGGCCTTACATTGCTAACAAACTCTAGGAAACTACCTTTCTTCTCCTCGCTCTCTGTGTCACAAGTCATCCCAATGTACAACAGTGCTCCGGTCTCAGAAACATGTTCTGCTAGTTTGGATGAGTCTGAAATTAGATTTTCTAAGCAACCTGAACAACTTAATTCCCTTTCCAAGAGGTCCCTAGTCAAGGGCTCTAGGTTTTCCCATTTTGATGCATCTAAGTCATCTGGAACGAAGTCATTCCCCATCTAAGACCTCACTTCTTTACCGACATAGGGCCCAGAGGCAATGGCCCCTCCTCTCTAGTCCACTTTGCGCACTTCCACTCTTTCACAGATGCCTGAACCTTCTCCATTACCTCTTCCTTTTTCGGATGATCGGGGTTGTTCTTTTCTATCCAGCACGCAGTACAGTATCTCTTGGCATCGTGTATCAGGAAGTTTCCAGATGTGCACGCAATACCGCAAACTATGCATGAACCGTATCCGTAGTACTTTGGCATGTTATGTACTCCTGTCAGGACACCCGTCTATCAACATGACTGATGAGAAACCACTTACTTTAGGCTCGAAAGCGATAAATGTGTAAGAAACGCCTCTTCAATATCCGAAATCTTCGAGTTTATTCGATATTCACTCCCTATTCTCATGAGGCCCTCAATCGTAGGAATGGGCCTTTCAGGGACTAATGAACCCCTGAGATGCTCTATCAGCCTGATAGCATCTTCATTTGAATCATTGAACGTGTCCACTGGAATCGAAAACTCGCCGAAACCAACCCCTAGTTCTGAATCTGGTAGCATGATTATCCACGCCTTTTCGTCACCCACTGAGATTCCAGACCTCTCGAATGCCTTGTTTATCTGTCGAGTACCCGAGATTAGCCTTAGAAACTCCGTGTCTGCAGTTTTGGCAATCATTTCTCCGGAAATCTCATTTCTTCTAAGTGCGTACCATGCAGTCCAAAGGTGCATCTCGCTCGCAGCGGACTCGAATGACAGTAGCATCCATCTGTTGCTCGGTCTGAATTCATTGATGATTGAGACGATAGAGAACACGTTGCTAATCGGTTCAGGAAACCTAACCCCCCATGCCGGGAACCAGGGAACTGGATGCTCCGAGTCCATATGCTCGGATGGGGTCCACTTGAAGAATTTGATTAGCGCGACCTTCTCACTGACTTCCCGGCAGATCTAACCAGATTGTCAACGAGCTTCGGACTCCATCCCCTAAGGTCAGAGAGTCTTGCCATATCCCTCTCAGTGATTTCTGAAACGTCCAAAGCGGTCGAAACTCCTAGAGTTTCAGCCATCTCTCTAGCTCTAACTCTGCCTATACCTTTGATTGAGACAAGTCCTAGGATGTCAGCCTTGCATCCGAACCTAACCCTCCTATGTACCTCGTCTATTGAATCATACAGAATCTTGTGGGCATCACGTTCGAAATTTGCTAGGTTTTGGTCCTCTGAAAGAATTCTTCGCATCGCGAATAGCAGCCATTCCATCAACTCGACTCTGCTCCTGAGATCTCCGGGTTGAACTCCCCACTCCTCTTCGATACTATCCAAGGAGGCTTCCTCCATCCATGATTGAACCACTAATGCACCCTTCATTCTTCGTTCCTGTTCAAGATCTATAGATTCCCCCAATAACTCTCTTTCATGCCCATGCAAGACCCCTAGTATTGTATCATAATCACTCTTCCTTGGCCACAGAGGAAGGAAATCAGGAGTGCAAGAAGCCAGATGGAGGAGAGTTAAGGGGGACACCTGTCCAGTATTATCATGGCCCGAGACAATTTCCATCGCCCTATTCAGGCCATCATGGATAATCTTCCCTGAAATTGGATTAAGGTAGAGTCTCGAGATTCTTGAGCCCAGAGAAGTGGGAGAGTATGTCATAGCTGCTGGTTCCGGTACCAAACCCTCTGAAACCTGGTAGGCACTAGCCTTGGTGAATCCAAATATTGCTGGCCCGGTTCTAGGGGTTAGAACCGATTTTCGCCCCTCTTCTTTCTTGAAAAGATCCAATCCTGGAATTGAGGTAGCAGAATTTGCCCAAGATGGCATCTCGTCTTCCCACATTTCTTCGTCACTAGAATCCGAAACTCTGCCTTTAATCGCCCTCTTGACTTCCTGAGACTCTCCAGTTCTTTCAATCATTGAGTTCTCGCAAAGCCAATGGAGAACGTCATCAGTTCTAGCTTCCAAGGTCTCTGCAGGCATCTGGCTGGCTAGGAAAGTCTTCGATAGGAACCGCGATATTCCATCTCTGTCATTTATTCCAGCAGTTGCAACTACTGACAGAATGTGAGCTAGTAAGGCACCATCCTGTTCGGCACGTTGCGCGCTCGGATTTGCCAGCTTAGATGTCACTTGTTCTGATTCTCCTCTTAGGTATAGCTCTACTAGATTCGACTCATCCTGAATGTTTTTAGAAACTAGGAAAGACTCTCCAAAGTCATCAAAACCAGGCCTTCCGGCCCTTCCCATCATCTGCCTCACCTCCATTACTGGCAGGGGCATGCTCCTCGATGCAATTGTGCTCCATCTTCTGGTATCTCTGACAACAACCCTGCTCGCTGGTAAGTTTACTCCTTGTGCTAGAGTTGGAGTTGCAACTATACACTGGAGATTTCCATCCCTGAATCCATTCTCGATCACCTTTCTCTGGGAAGAGGTCAAACCAGCATGGTGGAAACCTACTCCTCCTCTAACTGAATTCGAAAGAGCCTTCACAGTGGCCGAACCATCCTCCCCCCTCCACAATTCCTGTGACATAGAGGTCCAAGATTCAACCACTGACTCAGCGAAACCAAGATCCCCATTTTCTAGCCTAGTCTTCAAGTGACTAGAGAGCTCTCTGGCCTCTTTCTGTGCAGATGATCTTGAAGAAACGAAAACTAGCATCTGCTTCCCCATCCCAATAGTGTCGTCCATCACAGAATGGAGGTTCTTCTCCACACCTCCCTCGAGACGCTTGGGTTCTGGTAAAATGAAATCCGTTGCCGGGCTCTCTACTGAGTGATACTTCATGTCCAATCCGGTCAGAGTACCTGAGTAGAGGGCTATTGGCCTCCAGTTAGAGGTTACTAAATCTGCCTCCAGCCATTCGGACAGCTCCTGTGCATTTCCTACTGTGGCAGAAAGGGCCAAGATCTGTACTCTCGGTGAGCTATGTCTTATTCTGGACAGTAGAATCTCCAGAGTAGGGCCTCTGGAAGGATCTTGCAAAAGGTGAAACTCGTCTGCCACAACTATTCCAATATCATCCAGTAGTGAGGGCTTAGATCGCAGCATCGAGTCTAGTTTCTCGCTAGTACAAACTAGCACGTCTGAATTTTCCACTAGGCTTGTTTCACTACTTCTGTCTCCGATAGCCAGGCCAACTTTCAGTCCAACACTCGAGCACACCTGGTTCAATTCCTCGTATTTCTCCGATGCTAGAGCCTTAAGAGGAACGATGTAAATTCCTCTTTGTCCACTCAAATCTCCAATCAGCCTGTTTGCCAGTGTGATATGAGCAACTAGGGATTTTCCACTCGCAGTAGGGACCGCGAGCATCAGATTTCTACCCTTTAGGGAGTTTGGAAGTGCTTCCGCTTGTGGAGGAAATAAACTATTGATTCCCCATTTCTCCTGAAGCATTTTCTTCAGACGTACATCGAATTCGAACTCTTCTAGACCTAAGATAGATGCCTCATTCCCGTTGTCCATGGGGGGACTCTAATTCGGCCGTTCTAAAGGATGCCGAGTGAATATTAACTCCATCTATGAAAGGCCGGATGACCCTCCTTTACTGCAACGAATAGCCCTTCTCCAGTTGCGCACACTTCTCCATCTGCAGAGAGGGACATTTTCACGTTGGCCCTGTCATCTCCAATCTCAGTTACTTCCCCTTTGACGATTAGAGTACTTCCCAGTGGGGTCGGACGCCTCAGTTTGATACTGTATGATGCAGTTACAGTGCATGGAGGCTCGGTATCTCCTGCCTTGTCCATTAGTGCAATCGCCGCAGTCCAGTTTCCATGGCAGTCGAGAAGCGTCCCGATAATCCCTCCATTTATCATCCCGGGGAATGCCTGATGTCTCTCCTTAGGAGTAAATTCCATCTCCAGGCCATCTTCTGTCCTGAATGATCTGATTCTCAGACCATCCTGGTTAGATGGGCCGCAACCAAAGCAAATACTCGTCGGGGCATGAATCTCCTGAACGGAAAGCCCCTCTCGGTCGCCCATGACCGCCGTTAGGGGTCATTCCGAATTGAATTTTCCCAAAACTTCACTCCGCATTGTATTAATTTACCAATCCCTCGGGCCAATAGTGCCAGAAGACGAACAGGCCAATTCGACACCAGCCGCAGATGCAGAGGAATCCAAACTCCCTCCGCGCGCTAAGAAGCGAAGATTCGCTCCAATCAAGATAGCTAATCAGATTCCCATGAAGCGAAGAAAGGAGATAGAGAAGGCTCTGGGAGAAGTGGGGGAGAGCCCTTCCAAATGGTCTCGAAATGAAGGAACGAAGAATCACGTATTCATGAGAAAGAGGATAAAACCAGGAACAATTAGGCACATGGAGTACGAACTCCTAGATGTTGAAATTGGAGAATCTTGGCCAGTCCCGATAAGCATCGTTCACGGCTCAAGGCCTGGTCCTGTAGTGACTCTTCTAGGTGCAATACATGGAGACGAACTTGTGGGGCCACTGGCCCTAACCTACTTATGCGGACCCAACTTCATGGGAGAAGACCGAGTCATAGACGCTAGTGTATTGGCTGGAACAATACGAATCGTACCCATAGTCAACCTTCCCGGATATCGGAGGATGATTCGAGACTTCCCGGATGGGAGGGATCTGAACAGATGCTTTCCAGGAAAATCTGACAGTAATACCACCTCAAGAGTAGCCTACAAGCTATGGAGCAATGTCATCAAAAGCAGTGATTATGTGGTTGATCTCCATTCCGCAGCAAAGGGAAGGACAAACATCCCCCAGATAAGAGCAAATCTAGCGCACGCAAGCAGTAATCGAATTGCAAGATCCTTTGGAATAGAGACTATTCTAGATAGCGAGGGGCCAAGAGGATCCCTGAGGAGAGTTGCCAATCAAGAGGGAATAGCCTGCATCACTTACGAAGGAGGGGGTTCGGACGAGGCAGATCCGGAGTCAGTTCAGATTTCCATGTATGGAATAATCAATCTTCTCAGGAGCCTCAGAATGCTTCCAGGTTATCCTAGCAAACCGAGGTTCAGGATTCTTGCATCGGGATCGGTCTGGATTCGTTCCGATCAAGGGGGCCTACTGGACGTCCTGGCACCCGCTGGAAGCTTCGTCGAGGAAGGGGAGATCGTCGCGACTATTACCGATCCAGAGCTTCCAGGTGTTCAGCATGACGTCCAGTCCCCCATAAGAGGACTCCTAATCAGCTCAGCAACACATCCGTTCGTGAACTCAGGGTCTCCAATTGGCCATCTATTGCCAGTTAAGAGAGGAGTATCTACACTGAAGCGGAGGCTCGATGATGAAGGTTGCCTGATAATCAGTGGTTCCGATGGAGAGCCTCCATGGAGGGAGGACGATGACATCGAGGACATCGCAGTATTTGGAGAGTGGTCTGGAGGATCACCAGATGCAGAATGGGGTCCAGCAGGTTCGACGGACGAGGAGGAAGACAACTGATGATCACTCTTTTGTCCTCTTGACTACGAGTTTTCATCGTTCGACCAAGATACATCTGGAGCAGAAGGCAAAACCATACCCTTGTTCTCGGGACTGATGGCCAGTCTCTCTGGACTGACTCCGTATGCTTCGAGGGCATCTTGCAACTCTTTAGCCCTCGAAATTCTCAGTCCAATCAAGAATCCTCCTGCAGAGAGGGCAATAAGGAAAGTGACTATCCCAATCATGCCTGTTGGACTGGAGACAATCGAGAAAAGCCAATTCTCTGATTGCGGCTCTACCCAAATAGTCACCATGATATTCCACTCGACCTCAGTGTAGTAAACGTCTTCTGAGACGACCGCTTTCAATTTCTGAATTGACGACCCCTCATCGCAGAATTGTATCTGCATATTCTCCTCTGTATCTCTGCAATGGATTGGCATCAGAATCACAGTCTTCCCATCTTGACTGGTGTTGGCTTCCAGAGAATAACCACTCATAGACCAAGTGATTACCGCGTCAACCGATGACTGAATCCCAGATACTGAGATTTCGAAGGATTCATTCGCTGAATCCCAGGTAACCGGTATCGAACTATAGGTCCTAGGACCATCGTATATGTTCCCGTTTTCCAGGAATACAGTGCCCGACGATTTGTCGTAATTTGACAAGATTAGCCCTAGCCTGTTCACAAACTCATCCTCTTCGCCGTCGCAGTCATCATCAACTCCATTCCACTGTTCGACAGCACCAGGGTATGTACTTCCGACTAGATCGTCACAATCGTCATACTCGTAGAATCCGTCATTATCTCGGTCATAGTCCGTGAATACCGGACTGGAAAGGCCACGAGCAATCTCAGTTCCATCGTCTACTCCGTCTTGGTCCGTGTCTGCAGAATCGAATGATGTAGTATAGTTGTGATACTCGGAATAGTCACTTAGGCCATCACCATCAGTATCTCTTTCGTAGAAGTCCTCATCCACTAGATCGTCACAGTCGTTATCTTTTCCATCTAGCTCCTCAGGACGCTCAGGAGCCCTTTCGAAGTCATCATCATCACAGTCTTGGAAATGGTACCAGCCATCTAGGTCAGAGTCAGGATCCGCAGCAAGCGGATCAGACATGAACTCATTCAATTCAGTCCCATCGGGGAGTCCGTCCCCGTCAGAATCCCCGTCATTAGGATCCGTGGAGTGTTGGTGATACTCTGCATAGTCAGTTAATCCATCCATATCTGTATCAATCCAGAAGAAGTCTTCGTCTATGTCTTCGTCACAATCGTTGTCTAGTCCGTCTAGGGACTCAGTCGCGTCTGGTGCAAAACTCGAATCGTTGTCATCACAGTCATCGAACCAGTAAGCTCCGTCACCATCCGCATCTACATCAACTAACAACGGGTTACTACCGAACTCCAACTCCTGCTGATCTGGTATTCCATCCCCATCTGAGTCAGAATCTTCTGGGTTTGTTCCATGGATGTGGAATTCTTCCCAGTCCGACAGTCCATCTCCATCCGCATCTGAATCATTGAAACCCTCGTCCTCAAGACCGTCGCAATCGTCATCCTTTCCATTGAGGGCCTCTAACATCCCAGGATTCACCTCGTGATCATCATCATCGCAGTCTTGGAAATGATAGTAATCGTCCGAGTCGTTGTCTGCGTCAAAGGTCAGGGGGTCTGAGAACCAAACAACTATCTCATCATAATCGCTAATTCCGTCAGAATCCGAATCGTATGACAGTGGATTCGTGCTATGGACCATTATCTCTTGATAATCGTCAAGCCCGTCACCATCGGTGTCATTGTCAATTGCCTTGGTCCCGTAGATTACAATTTCCTGATAGTCATCCAATCCATCGTCGTCTGAGTCAGAATCTAGTGGATCCGTCAGATGCACCGAAGTCTCGTTCTCATCACTCAGGCCATCACCATCATCGTCCGAGTCAAGGTAGTTGCAGACTCCGTCCGAGTCAGTGTCCGACGGAGTGGACGAGTTATCTAGAGGGTCAGTTGAACATGACAGCTCCATGGAGTCGTTCCAAGCATCATCATCGTCGTCCGAGTCAAGGTAGTTGCAGACTCCGTCCGAGTCAGTGTCAGACGGATTAGATGAGTTGTCCAGAGGGTCGGTAGAGCAAGCTTGCTCGGTAGAGTCATCGAATCCATCCCCATCGTCGTCCGAGTCAAGGTAGTTGCAGACTCCGTCAGAGTCAGTGTCCGACGGAGTGGATGAATTGTCCAGAGGGTCGGTAGAGCAAGATATCTCGTCTATGTCGACCCAACCATCGTTGTCATCGTCTAAATCGTTGTAGTCGGGCCACCCATCGCCATCTGTGTCTGTAACATTCCCGACTCCATGGAAAATCAATTCCCATGAGTTCAGAGTCCCGGAGTTAGATCCCGTGACCGAATCTCGAACCTTCAGGGTCCAGTTCCCCTGAGAGGACTCGTCCCAGTGCTGGACCGTCCCGAACCTCCAATTCGAGTAGTCTGCATTGTTGTCATCATGAACTTCCGCAAGCCACGACTGATGGCCACTAGGTGACTCCAGAACGATGTCCAACTCGCCCCGGGCAGTGTGAGTGATATCGACAATTACGTCTACCGACTCTAGGCTCAAATCAATTGGAACAGAGAGGTTGAACTCGGTCCATGAGCTTGGTCCGTTGTCGATATCGAGATTCTCTGTGAAAGGCCCAAAAGTAGCGTTCACCTCCTCTCCACTGCTTGTCCAATTCTCAGCCAATGACACTGCTGCACCTGCATCCACTGCTCCGAATCCGTACTTGTGAGAGACCGTGAGGCCCCCTCCATTCACGGACCAAGAAGAATCGTTTGCGTCGTTCTTCCTAGAGCTATGGACGAGGATATTCTGGACATCGCGCCATGTCAAATCGGGATTCGACTCCAGAATCAGAGCTATTACCCCAGAAACAAGGGGGGTGGCACTCGAGGTTCCTCCGAAGTCGTGGGTCACGTCACCTCCACTGTATCCTCCTGTTCCAGTGATATCCGTGGTTGTTATTCCCTCATAGTCGGGCGTCCCACCATTGGAGTGAGCGGTAACCAGAATGTTCGCCCCAGGTTCAGAGTACCACGATTGATCCCCGTAGTGTGTAATAGCTGCCACTGCAATCGCATATCTTAGGCTTGCATACCCGTCGTAGTTAGAATTGTCATTAGCTTCGAGTCCATTCCCAGCAGCCCATGTGTATATGTTTCCTAGCCCGGACCTTCCATTGTATATCGAATCCTCAATGGCTGCAACGGTTATTGGCCCAGGTCCTTCGAGCCTGTTCCCATCGTCGAAGGGGCCCCAGGAGTTTGAGTAGATGTCTATGTCTCCGTTATCATAACTAAGAGCATCTGCAGCGGTAGAGTCCGTGAAACCACACGCAATCAGTCTGTGGCCAGCTATATCTGCCCCGAATGCAGCACCTGTTACTCCGATTGAATTATTTCCGGTTCCTGCTGCTACTCCGGCTACTGCCGTTCCATGTCCGTCCCAGGAGTTCGGGTCCGGATCCGGATCATCTCCGCACCAGTCATAGGAGTGCTGAGAGAGGTAGTTGGTAGTAAGGTCAGGGTGGGAATGCTCCACGCCGTCGTCAATCACACTGATCACGACTCCCGAACCATTGTACGAGTTCCAGACTGCGGTTACATTAGCATCCTCGCCCGACGTCCCGCTGGTTTGTCCAGTGTTGTTTAGATGCCATTGATCGTCGTAGAATGGGTCATTTGGCTCGAATCTCGTAGAGACTGACCTATCCAATAGGGGGGAGAAAGACTCAATCTCTCCCTTCAGAAATGAACTCCTCAGTTGTTCGAGTCCTTTTGTAGAATCTTCGAAAGTCCATATGTAGGAACCCCTGAGATGCTCTACTGGCTCGCTGTCCTCAGGCTCCGCTGCCGTCCATCGATGCTCCTCAATCGGGATTCCAGTCACGACCAGCCAGGAATCTACTAAGGCCAACTCTGCCTCTTCATACGAGTCGATATCAGAAACCCTCTCGAACGCAATCTGGACCGATCTTGAGTACGTCCCCAAGATATCTTCCAAAACTACAGTGGGTATTTCCTCAGGATCTTCCCCTCCTAGGGCATGCCCAGCAGGGGAGAAGGACACCATCAACAATACCAATATGGCGACTCTCACATGCAACCTCGACAAACCAGAGAATATAGCCGTTCGTCTTTGTTGCTATTCAGTTATCCGAGTTCTCAGAGTCTCCAGAAGAGGATATTCTGTGATACAAGAAGGGTGCTATGACGATATACATCAGAACCCCATATACTCCTGAAGGTAAGCTAAGAGTAGATAGGCCCCCACTCGGAGAAGCGAGAATCAGACCTCCCACGGTAATTCCTACAGTCGCATTCTGTATTCCACTCTCAATCGAAACAGTAGTAGCCCTTGAGGGCTCAAGATTGAGTAATTTCGCACTATGGTAACCAATAGTGAGCATAAGGGCGTTTAGTGCCACCACAGATGGCCCTAGGGTTCCGATGTTGTCCATCAGAGTATCCCATTCACTAGCTATTGCTGCTAGGACTATTATCACAAACAGAACCGCTGCGGTCAGGCTGACTCCCCTGTCGATAGATTCTGCTGTACTAGGCTTGGTAGCCCTGATGGACATTCCAATAGCCACGGGAAGAGTAGTTAGCAAGAACATGGTAATTCCAAGACCAATGATGTCTATGCTCGGCGCCGACTCTCCCATGAAATGGTCCATTGAGAAGCCAACCACCAATGGCAACGTAATCACAGACACAACCGAAACAACTGCTGTGTAGGAAATTGAAAGCGCAGTATCTCCTTTTGCCAACTTCGTCAGAATGTTTGACGTGACCCCACCAGGGCAACATGCTAGAATCATCAAGCCCACAGCGAGCTCCCCGTCTAGATCGGCCAAGCTTGCAATAGAGAAACCCACAATTGGAAGCACCAGCATCTGATTCACTATCCCGATTGTAAATGCCCTCGGCTCGCTGAAAACCAAGGCGAAGTCACCTGTGGTTAGCCCCAAACCAAGTGAGAACATGATGAACGCGAGTGCGAGTGGTAGCACTACATCGATAATCACGTTGTCCTCTTCTGTCTCCTCTTGTGCCTGAACTGATGATGAGACCATCACCAGTGCAATCAGTACCGTAATAGTAACTAGACTTCCTCTCATGCTCTTCGAGGAATTTACCCCCGTATAACTGTGCTCTCTAACTACGTGGCTTTGAATTCAGAAATTGCATCGTGAACCTCTTCGTCGGTCATCATCCTTCTCTGACTCTTTGCCACATCGAACATGTGTGCAACCAGATCGTCTTCTGCTTCGTAACCATTTCTTTTCAGCCAGTGAATCACATTTGATCTCCCGCTCATATGCCCGATCCTGATTACCTGCTGTAGTCCGAAGTCACCAGCAGGAACGCCGGAGTAGACTCTATCCGCCAACCAGTCATCTCCTTTGTCCATCGCCTTAATCACCGCCGAAGCATGAACTCCAGTCCCTGTCTCAAAGGCATCCTCTCCGAAGACTGGATAGTTATGCGGAAGAGCCACTTCCACATACTGGTGAGCCTTTCTCGTATATTCGTTCAGCGCGGTGAGGTCGTTTTTGATAACTCCCATCAGGCTCAGATTCACAAGGGTCTGGTCCAAGGGTGCGTTACCTGCTCTCTCGCCTACTCCTAGCGCCGTTCCGTGAATCACATCAGCACCTGCCTCGTATGCAGCTAGGTTGTTCGCAACTCCTAGCCCCCTGTCTTGATGCCCATGCCAGTTTACCTCTATCTCTCTCCTTTTGACTCCTGAGTCGGGAATGACCTCTTCCTGGATGAATTCTAGGAGCTTTCTAACTCCGTTCGGGGTAACGTGTCCGCACGTGTCACAAACACAAATTCTGTCTGCCCCCAATTCTATCGCCCTAGCGTACACCTGCTTGATTTCTTCCGGCTTGCTCCTCGTAGTATCCTCTGTTACGAACATCACTGGGATATCGTTGTCCACAGCGAAGGTGACCGCTTTCTCGGCGGTCTCCATTATTCTCCCCATAGTCCATCCTTCGGCAAACTGTCTAATCGGACTAGTTCCTAGAAATGCACTCGCCTGGATTTGCCTCTCATGCTTTGCTTGGAGCTCCACCAGTGGTTCGATATCTGAGACAACTGTCCTCACAGCACATCCCGGTCTGAGATTATATCCATTTTCTCCCATATGACTTAGCATGGAATCAATATGGTCTATGTGGAAGGGTCCCGCACCGGGAAGACCTAGATCCACCTTCTGGATACCTAGTTTCTCCATGTAGTCGATTAATTCTATTTTCTGCTCGATTGTTGGGTTTCTCGCGCTAGGACTCTGCAAACCGTCTCGAAGAGTCTCATCGTCGAACCAAAGCTCATGCGGGTGATCCGACTCGTCCCGATCTATCGAGTAGTCGATATCATTCCAGTCGTAGATTAGGTCATGCTCTTCCATTGTCTCACCCGTGTCCTCCCATGGTTCGTTAGGTGTTTCAAACCATCGGGACTATGTGGCAGATTTCAACTCCGTCCTAGTCACGAAAACAGTGGCTATGATTGCTCCAATAACGACTCCGAATTGCCCAAAACTCCCAGTTACAAGAACTACGAACATCAGTGCAAGGTATAGCATCGAGACGAAGAAAGAAGTTGCAGCGCTGGAGATCCTACCGGTTTCATCGGGCTCCTCTGAAATGTCTATCCTCCAAACCGTGGAAGCGTACCAAAGACTCAATCCTAGAATTGTCCAACTCAGGACGTGGTAACTCCAATCTTCAATTTTGATTGCCTCAAAAGTTCTGGGAGCCGCTAGTGACAAAAGGACCACCAGAATTGAGTAAATCTTCATCTCCAAAAGAGTTCGTTCAGGCCCTTTCACATTAGGCAGCATCGGGACTCCTACTTCTGCATATTCTTCGGATCTGTACAGAGCTAAGGCCCAGAAGTGCGGAGGAGTCCACAGGAAGATAAGGACGAACATGAACCATGGCATTGGACTACCGAGTTCAATCACCGACTCTAGCAAAGATGCCATTGAATCGGTTGAGATAGACAGGTCCTCCGACGAAGCGGACCATCCTATTACGGGGGGGGTCGAACCAGCAATTCCTCCAATAACGATATTCTGCGGAGTCCTTCTTTTCAGCCAAATGCTGTAAATCAAGACGTAGAATAGAACGCTGAAAGCCGACCAGAAGGCCGCTACTTCATTCGACGTTTCATAGAACCACCAGACTCCTAGAATGGAAATAAGAATCCCGAAGAATAAAGCGGACCCCGCCTCAACCCTACCAGATGGAATGGCTCTTCCGGAGGTTCGGGCCATCTTGGGATCTATGTCTCTATCGTACCACATATTGATCGCATTGGCGCCCCCCGCGGTTAGATATCCTCCAATCAGAACTACCAGCATTGTCTGAATCGAGTTAGAACCAAAATCTCCTTGCATTGAATCATGAATTATCACTGAACATATCGCTGTAATTTGTAGAAGGACCACCACTCTTGGCTTAGTCAATGAGAAGTAGTCTTTGATGGAGTGAAGAATCTGAATCACCCATCCTCAGCGATCGAGCATCCGATCCAAGATATGGCCATAGTGACGAAAGTCAGTGAAGCCATCATGAGGTGTACTAAAGAGAGGAATTCAAAGAATCCTTCTTCCAAATCCCAGGATAGAACGTAAATCGCACCAATGGAGGTATTGACGAAGAATAAGAAAGTTGAGCCCCAAATCCAGTTCCTAAGGACATTATTCCCTGTCTGCTCGTTGGAAATCGAGTATGATGCGAAAATCAGTGCGATTAGCATCAGACCGACAAACCATCTGTGTATGATCTGTGACTGAGCGACAATATCCTCTATCGAATCTACTATTTTTCCATTACAGAGGGGCCATGAATCGGGCAAGCCGTCCACTCCGCATCCGAAATTTGCACCGGGAGTCGTAGAAACGAAGGTCCCAGAGAAAATTGAGACGAACGCCCCTAATGACAACAATCCTACTCTGACCTTCCATTTCTTAGAGATCGAGTAATCAAACCTTAACCACTCAGGAAGCCCATCCTCCGATCTAGTGAGAGTTAACCACAACCAAAACATGCTCATGGTAAAAGCCAATGCAGAGCTTAGGTGAAGAGCCACGCTCCAATGTAGATTGTCCATTTCGACTGTCAGCCACCCAATGGCACCTTGCCAGACAATCAGGACAACAGTCAATGTGGATGCGAACTTGACTTTCTCCTCGCCTCCCCTCAGCATGTACCAGTTGAGAATAACCAGAGGTCCCAGAACTAGACCTGCAAGAATCCTGTGGAACCACTCTGTGAATATCTGGAAAGTAGTGTATCTATGACCTGATCCCCTAGAATCTACCTCATCTGGATTCTCAATGTACCAAGCCTCTTGCTCTTCCTCGGAAATATCGAAACCGATGGTCCCGAAACACAATGGCCAATCCGGGCACGACTCTCCTGCATCGTAGATTCGAATTAGACCGCCGAGTCCGATCACTATCACAGTCAAGCCTATCAGACAAGCTGTCAGGCCCTTAGAGTACTTCCAGTTAGTCAATTGCTATCGCTCCGGGTAAGGGGCCGTAACGCTTCATTCTTCCCCGAAGTGAGGGTCAATGTCAATGGGGATCTTGTTCTGCTCGTACTCCAGTGTGGCTATCTTCATTGGGTCCAGAACGACTTTCTCCTTTGCATCGTCTACACCGTAGAGTTGAATCAACTCCCCGCTGTACTTCTCACGTAACTCGTCCTCTGTCACGAAGAGAGGGGCTCCCATGCTAATCTGGAGCGCTCGGGCACCTATTATTCTGGCCTTTTCGAAGCGTGTATGAGTGCGAGCTGGCTCAACCATCGAGGCGCTCGACCGGAGACCCCCAAATAAGGTCTATGACTGGTAAGGGAGAACCAAAACCTGGCTAAGGGCACTCTACCATCATCGCTACTGCGTTTCCACCACCAAGACAAACCGTCACAATCCCCCTCTTCGATCCTCTCCTTCTCATGGCATTAACCAAAGTCATCAGGCACCTAGCTCCAGTAGCCCCGAGTGGGTGCCCGATGGCAATTGCCCCTCCATGCGGGTTGAATGACTCATCGGGAATTCCTAATGAGCCCCTAATCGCGCATGAAGCTGAAGCGAAAGCCTCGTTATGCTCCAGAATGTCCACATCTTCCAATCCCATACCAGTGATTTTCAACAACTTCTTGACAGTAGGTATTGGTGCGGACATCACTCTGCTGGACTCCACTCCGGATGTGGCATAATCCACAATTCTTGCCAAGATCGGCCATCCTTCTCTTCTTGCCTTCTCTTCTGAAGCAATCAATACTGCAGAGGCTCCATCCGAGACTTGACTGGCGTTTCCTGCGGTGACTTGACCGTCTTCTGAGAAAACAGTCCTGAGTGATGATAGAACCTCTTCATTCGTCTCTGGACGAATTCCTTCATCAATAGATAGAGAACCGACAGGAAAAACCTCTTCGCTAATCCATCCCTTCTCCCACGCTTCGTTGGCCATGGAGTGTGAGCGGACTGCAAATTTATCAGATTCTTCTCTGGTAATTCCATGCTCCTCTGCTACCGTCTCCCCAGTATTGCCCATTGACTCTCCAGTGAATGCGTCCTTCAGTCCGTCTCCAATCAGTACAGACTCAAGAGAACCAAAGGGGACGTCTTGTCCTTTGGCTACATTCCGAGCAATGTGTGGTGCATTGGTCATTGACTCCATCCCTCCTACAATCACAACTTCTGATACTCCTGCCCTAATCTCTGTGGCAGCAATCATTGCAGCCTTCAGGCTTGAGCCGCACACTTTGTTGATTGTAGTGCAGGGAGTAGTTACCGGCAACCCCGCTCCTATAGCCACTTGACGAGCCGGTGCCTGCCCGCATCCTGCTTGCAGAACTTGGCCCATATACACTTGATCCACCACTCCTCCGGCAGGATCTATTCCCGATCTAATACAGAGTTCCTTTACAGCCATGATGCCCAGCTCAACAGCACTGAACTGTGAAAGCGAACCCCGAAACTTTCCAACCGGGGTTCGTGCATAAGCACAGATTACTGGGACGGACATGAACCGCCCACTGACGACCTAGCCTTCAATGGCACGATGCAATTCCGTCCTCAGGACTCACGAATCGACAGTGTAACCGTAGAATTCTGCATTAACCAGATCCGGTCTATTCTGAGGTTTAACGAGTATCGTCCTAACTTCCCACAGGTCCTTGAAGATTCGGTATCTGGCTGTGGCATCTAAGTAGTCCACTCCACTTGTCCCACCTGTGCCAGTCCTCTTTCCAATGATTCTCTCTACCATTCGTGCATGGTCATGCCTCCACTTCGCCATTGACTCCTCCAACTCGACAAACGCGTCGATGAGCTTTCTCGGCCAGGTCAGAAGTGGCAACTCTCGATATGACTCAATGAAAAGAAGACCTGCTCTAGATCGACTAATCTCCCCATCAGGAATCAAGAAAGACACTGCAGACTGATGTGATGAGTCTATTCTTTCTCTCATCCTATCTGCTCCTTCCGTGTCCAAATCGGACATTCTCTCCAAGGCATCTTGCCCCATCTTGAGATGAGATTCCAGATGCGCCTCCACATAGGCCCTCACCACATCTTTGTCATCATCACCGTCGAAAGAAGAACCCATGATGGGCGTCCGTTCAATCCATTTGATGAGCGACTCGAAAAGGGAGGATTTCTGCATCTGCTCTTCTAGCCTTTTCAGCACCTCCTCGTCCTTCCCCCCTCTCTCGGATAGCTTTCTGAATGTCTTAATCGGGTCCATGCCGAACAATCGGTCTTCCGTTTCAAGACCTAGGAGTGCCTCGAACTCACGCATCTGAAAAGACTCGAACCCCGATGCGGTCCCCAATCCGTCTCTGAAGGCTAGGAATCCCTGTGGGGTCAGAGTCTCGAGAACCGTCCATTGGTTTGCCATTAGTCGAAAAATCTCAGTTGTCCTCTCCAGGTGACTTACGGCCCTTGGAATATCATCCTCAGGAACGGGGACCTGATCCAAAATCTCTCTGGTTTCTGAGAGTTCCCGAATTATTTGCTTGAACCAGAGCTCGAAAGTCTGGTGAACGATGATGAAGTGCATCTCATCTGCAGAAATTCCCCTTTCGTCTCCTTGCAGTTCCAGTAACTCGTGAAGCCTTAGGTAGTCCCCGTATGTCCAGTTACCGGACTCTCCGTTTCCGCCCATGGCCTCGCATGAGGCAGTCCACTTGAAGCGTTGCCGCTGAATTAGAACCACTAAAACGCCCGGTTCATTCCGGTGCTTGATGCCTGAGCCAATCGGATGGCCTGATGACCCTCATTCCCCGCCTCCTCTACCTTCCAGCTCATTGATGGTCGAGGACGGGCTAGAATTGCTTGCTCCAATTGAGGGAGACGCCAGAGAACTCTTCGTTACTGTCGATGAGAATCGAGAATATCTCAGGGAGTGGCTTCCATGGCTGGATGACGTCAATTCAGTGGATGACGAGTTAGCGATGATTCGTCGGATAAGAGATGACAAGAACTTCAACTGGATTTACTTGATTCGTAAATACGGCGAACTCGTCGGCGTAGTCAGTCTAAATTGGGTAGACTGGGACAATAGGAGCTTCGGATTGGGATATTGGGTTTCCGAGTCCTCATCTGGCAGGGGAATCATTACCAAGTCATGCAGGAGGGTCATAGAACACTGCTTTGTTGATTTGAAACTACACAGATCGGTTATCGAGGTTGCAGTTGACAATCATCCTAGTCGAGCAGTAGCAGAGAGGCTGGGTTTGCGCTTGGAGGGAATTTCAAAGGACAGAGAATGGTTGTATGATCGCTTCACTGACTCCGTAATGTTCGCAATCACTGCGCCAGAGTGGAATGTCCAGTCAGGGGCTAATTAGCCCGTTATCGTCTACTGAACAGCCCCCTGGCGGAAGACAGGACAGTACATCCTCCTGGGATAGCCCTGTTGATTTGGAGATTTTATTCGCCACTGCTTCCTTTTTCTCTCTCCCCGGAGATATTCTGGCCCATCTTTCGCAGATTTCTGAGATGGTACTTGGAACTCCTGAAACCGGCATCGGGACTCCATTCACTACGGCCAGGCCTATTGCTACCTCAAGGGGGACGTCTTTGTGCCAGCTCCTCTCACCCCTTACAACGAACGACCCTCTTGCCAATGACTCCCCAGTCTCCGTGGTTTTGGAAACCTGGCTGGATCTGGCATGGAATGCAGTTGCTGCAGCTCCACCGCTCCCCCATGCTCTAGACCAGCAAACAGCCATTTGAGCAGCCTCGGAAATCACTGAATCGTCCAATTCGCGCGCGTCATCCAAACCCTCTCCCAGTGTCTGGGAGATTTGCATGGAAGCGACTCCCTTGGGAATGAGCCCCTCTTGAGAATTGCTTGGAACCAAACCGTCCCTCAGCTTTAGTGAGCACGAGGGAGCACCGTGGAGATCTGCATGGAAGTACAGGTCACTCGCGGAGAGATGCTTCCTCACTAGCACGTCGTTTCCCTTAGCATCCTTCCCCCCGATAAGCAGGTGCCCACCAGATAGTATTGCCCAGCGATACTTCTCGAACCAGAACCTCCTCGCTCTCTTCCTACCTCTGAGCTTCCCCGAAGCAGCTTCCTTCGCAGCCTTCTTGTCTGCAGTTTCCTTCGCCCTCTCGGTCTTCTCAAGTGCTTCCACAGCTCCCTTGATTTTGTTCTTCTGAGCTCGGGCCTCCTCGAAGTACCTCTGTGCGTTCTGATGTACAGTCTTTGATGCCTCTAGAGTCACACTGGCACCGGGCTCTCCATCCTCATCCGGAAGGAAGGCTACCACCGTGTGTTTAGCCGGATTCACGCTATCCAGCCACTCAACCTCGTGAGCGATGTCTGCGATGTCCAGCCATCCCCTTTCCTCGACGGCATTGTTTAGTTGGGTCAGGATGCTGTCAACATGGCCCCAGTTATCCTGAATAGACTTCCCTAGTTCCTGGGTTATCGTGGCCCTCTGATTGAACTTCTCAATTGCCTTCCTCTGCTGAGATGCTCTCCTCGAAAGCTTGGAACTCTCGTCCTCTGCTCTATCGCCCGCTTCTACTAGCTTCTCTTCTTCCCTTCGAATGAATGCTGCAGCGTCATGTGAGCCGAATATGAAGTCGTATGCATCTGACAACCTAGTAGTCGACTCCCTCATACTTTCATCCATCGAGGGTAGTTCTATTGGAGAGAATTCGATTATTCCAGCCGCTGCTGAGTCTCTATCTGACTCGTTCTCTGCTGAGTTCCATGCATCCTTTGACTCATGGTCGGATAGCCAGATGTTACCTCCCTCTCCCTGATCCAGATTATCGAGCATCTCGGAGAGAGCGATGTTCAGTGAAGACTTCTGTTGCTCAGTAAGGGAATTGGACCCCGAATCCTCGTCAATTCCAGCTATTGAGCATACTGCACTTCCATAGATTCTTCCAAGATTCACTCTCGACGCAAGGGTCCTAATCAAGGCATGATCGCTGCTCGAAAGGATCTCGTTCAGGGACTCTCCCGAGAGCTCCCTTGGATCTATTGCCTCCGGAGGGGGCGCGTAAGCCACGCCCTTCTTTAGAGACCGACTGGCATACTTGGCATGAGTCAGGGGTCTGATGATCACGCCTTCCTGATCTAGAAGGAGTACGTTGCCATCTCGGAATAACTCGATAATTAGACTCAATCGTCCTCCTCCATGCTCGAAGTCCATCTGAATCACCCTATCGAATCCAAATTGCCTGACCCCGACCAACCTGGAGTTGTTCAGATGCTTCCTCAGGATCATTGCAAATTGGGAAGGCTGCGTGGGCATCGGCCTATCTCGATTCGAGCAGTAAGCCCTGAGCCCCCTTACGATAACTAGGTCAGTAGATGGCATTCCCTTCCGGTTCAGCCTGACTACAATCTGCTCGTAGTGCGGCTGGTATGACTTTCTGACCCTCGCTCCGACCATTTCGGACAGTTCTCGCACAATGCGTGCGATTTCGAACGAAGACGACTGTTCTCGCATGTTACTCGATACCGCCCGGACCGGCCCCCTTCATCAGGCAATCGATGGAAGAAGTGGCGATTCACTCTAACGAAGAATGGAAGTTTTGTATCTCTTGGAGGACTTCTGACTCATGTGCATACTGGTTTGAGGGGACCTCTATCATCTCGCAATTTGGAATCGAGTCAGCGATCCTCTGTACCTTGCTGAAGTCGTGTAGGGTGTCTGAACTGGCAGTCATCACAGCGCATGGAATCTCTATCCCAGAGAGATCCTCGGGCAGGCTGTATTTCAGGTTCCATCTCGCTGAAAGCAGCATCCTAGGCACGTCCTGGGCCAGTAGTGCCCTGCGATAACGTACCTTCTGTCCCTCCTCCTTAGTCCGCTTGTCTACTACCCAGGCTACGAAGCCCACCATCTTCCTGAATGCAAACATGGGGAGGGGGGAGTAGATTATCGCTCGGGACCACAGTGGGAATTTGAAATCGGTGTTCGGAGCCAGCAGCACAGAGCTCCTGCCACCCAACTCGCCTCTCTGATATGCGTCGATTAACAGAGTCGAACCAAGAGAAGAGGAGTACCAGTCGATACTAGAATGATCGATATCCAGTATCTCTAGGACTGTTGCTATATCCTTGGAGTGCCTTTCTATCGAGAAGTCAGACTTTGAAATCTTCCTGCTGATTCTAGAGCTAGCCTTCTCTCTTGTCTCTATGTAGACCAGATGCCTAGTCTTCACCCACTCTGAGACAAGGGGGCGCCATCCCTCGAACATTGAACCCCACCCGGGGACCATCACGATTGTTCCATTGGACGAATCGCCCACCCCTTTAGGTTTCCAAATCATTACTCTGATTGAAACCTCTGGCTCTACTGCAAACCAATGTTCCTCAGCATTGGCCCCATGCAGTTCAGTAACGCCACTCCAGTACTCATTCACGCACCTCACACCCAGAGATTCAATTTCAATTGTCCGGGCTAACCTAAATCTCATTCTCTATGGTGACATTAATCCATCAGAACCATCGGAACTGTCATCAACCCGAGGGGGGGGATTTTCAGAATGGAAGCGTTCTCCCGTCTTCCTGACGTCTCCCGTTCGGACCAGTTCATTCAGGTGAGAAAGAGTCTGGTCCTGCGCTAAAGCTGGATTGGCACTGGGCGAGTCAGAGTATGCAGATATTGCAATATCCGAGAGGTTCGAGCATCCGGATTTGACCGCCTGCAGGACCTTTGCGTGCCTAGCCTTCCTATGCTCGATATACTGTGTGAGCATCCTCTCGGGGTTTGGAATCAGAGGACCATGACCTGCGAAGAGAGTATGCGGCCTGAGGTCTCTCAGCCTCTCCAGGCCAGAGATGTAGGCCCCCATGTCCCCATCTCTCGATGGCACCAGTATGGTGCCCACCATCGTGCAGTTGTCCGCTGCCACGACTCCTGGCTCACCAACTAGGCAAATCTGCCCGGGGCAGTGACCTGGAGTCTCTAGAATCTCCCAGTCCACCCTCCCACTAGGCCCATCAATAGAGATCTTATCGCCCTCCCTTAATTTCCTAGTTTCCTGAATCTCTGGAAGGGCAGACAGGGTCTCCTCACTCGCCCAAACAGGCGCCTGGTAAATCTGGGAAATCATATCCATGTCCCCTATGTGGTCTTGATGCCTGTGGGTGAAAATAGTGCAAACGATATCGCTTCCGTCTCCTAGTATCTCCTCTACCTTGTCCTTCAGAAGCTTGTACCCATCTTCGTCTCTGATTGCCGGATCGATTATCACCCTCTGTCCGCCCCTCTCTCCTAGAACGAAGCAATTGGTGTGTGTAGACGGAGGAAGGGTCATGGTGGGAATTAGGATGCACTCCACCCCTGGGCCGTATTCGAACCTATGAGGGCCTGAGGGGGGGTCGTCGGCCATCACATTACAGGCAGCGATAAGGTCCCTACCTTCCATAGCATCCATCAAGTCCCTGAAGATAGTAAGTATCGGGGGCGGGAGGTGCAGCTGGTTACTCTCCCAAGCCTCGATTACTTCCTCTGGCCTCCACCATTCGAATCTATCGAATTCGCTTCTTCCTGGCGGGAAGGTCGCCTCCACCCCCGATTCCCCCAATGCAACGTGGAAGAATGTGTTTTGGAATCTGGTCGGAGACTGTGGCGGGGTTATCCTCTCAGTGATGACCTGACAATCGAACTTCTCGATGGAGATATCTCCAGACTCTGCCACCTCTAGCCATCCGGACTTGTCCTTGCAGACGATCCTTCTTATTTCGTCACTCACCTCCATGAAACCGCCATTACCATCAGGGGTTACCCCTATCTCTTCCAGCATCTCCCTCAGGAGAGTGAAAACTGACAGTCTATCTCCGGTCCTATCTGCCAACCATTCTGGATGGGAGTCAGCAGCCTTTCTATCGACTCTGCTAACGCCCCCTCCGGGAAAGGACCAGAGGTCAGGGAAGGCTGGCAGCTCCGGACTCCTGTGCCCCAGTAGGATCTCATGCCCATCTCCGGAAACCCTACTCAGCATCACCGACGCGGATGGGATGTGAGGCCGGGGCTCTAACTTGGCAATATCTACCCCTTCCGGTAACTCGTCCACAGCCACTCGAGGGGATTCGGGGCTTCAACCTCGCTACGATAACGATTGAATATGTATGCTGGCCTTCAGAATGCATGGACATCAGGCCCCCGGAGACTATCGAGGAGGAACTGGAGATAATCTCCCAAGCACTGGAGGCGGGAATAGACCCCTTCCCGCCGAAGAAGGAGCCTACGAGATGGGTCAAACTGGCACTGGGATGGTTCATGATCATCATGATGGTCAGCTGGGTATCTCAACTTCTGTTCCAGTATGTTTAGTGAAGTGGTAGTCCCTCCCGGATTCGAACCAGGGTCATGGCATCCAGAGTGCCATATGATGGACCGCTACACCAAGGGACTGACGTGGTACGGACTAGGCCCGGATATTTCAAGAAAACCGAGCAATCCAGTTTTTCAACTCATGACCTGAAGCCTGAGTTTACCTTCTCTAGGCTATCTGGGCTAGGTCGAAGCAGGTCTTCGGTGAGTTCCACCAGTGGTGTTTCAGAAAGCCCTAGGGTGTCTGTAGCCGTGGGAACGTTATCGTTGTAGTAAAGCAGCCCGGTTACGTGCCTTTCTGCCTTCTCGGACTGGTGAATCGCACTTAGGGCAGAAACTGCATCTGTGTAGTCATGATCCGCGGCCAGTGTCTCAAGCCTGAGGGTAGAGCCATCGAAGAGACTCACCTCTTGATATTCCCCTTCTGGAACCTCTACCTCCTCAATTGGGGAGAAGTGAGGGATATAATCCAGAATATGCAGGACTTCATCGTTGGCCTTCACGTAGTTGTAGGACTTGTACGACTCGTCGTTGTTGGCGAAGGTCACGCAGGGAGAGATAACGTCGATGAATGCCATCCCTCTGTGGCTCATGGCTGCTCTGATAAGCGCGGTAAGCTGCTTCTTGCTTCCAGAGAAGGATCGTGCGACGAAGCTGCAGCCGAGGTTAATTGCCATTGCACAGAGGTCTATCGGTGCCTGTTGATTTGCAACCCCTTTCTTCTTCTTGGACCCCTTCTCAACGGTGGCGCTGTATTGTCCCTTGGTAAGGCCGTAGACCCCGTTGTTCTCGACGATGTAAACCATGTCCAGGTTCCTCCTGATGGCATGTACGAACTGACCGATTCCAATGCTCGCCGTGTCGCCGTCGCCGGAGACTGCTAGGAAGCTCAGGTCCTTGTTTACCAAGTTCGCCCCAGTGGTTACAGAGGGCATCCTGCCATGGACTGTGTTGAAGCCATGGCTCTTCCCCAGAAAGTACGCTGGAGTCTTCGAGGAGCACCCTATCCCGCTCATCTTCGCGATCTTCTCGGGCTGGATTCCGTTCTCCCATGCCGCTTGGATAATGTTGTTCGAAATCTGGTCATGCCCGCAACCGGGGCAGAGCGAGGACTTACCTCCGGTGTATTCGGATTTCTCAAGTTCGAGGACGTTAAGCTTCAGCATCATAAGCCCTCCAGAACTTCTAGAATCATATCAGAATACACCCTTGCCCTCGGTGGCATGCCGTCACTGTAGGAAACGCTGTGTATCTTGGGTATCAACTCAGCGGGGAACTCCTTTCGGATTATGCCGAATAGCTGCCCATCCCGATTGATTTCTAGAACAATGGTCCTGTCGTGCCTTCTAACGAATTCCTCCACGCCTGAATGCAGTGGGAGCGCCCTTACCCTGCATGTGCTGACAGAAAGTCCGGACTCCTCTAGCATGTCGTCTATCTCAACAATGGTATTCTCCATTGAGCCATAGAATATGACTCCAAGATCCTTCTTTTCTTCCTCCCTTATCACAGGAGCAGGAAGGTGGTCTCTAGCACCGTCGATCTTCCTCTTCAGCCTAGCCATGGTATCGTGGTATACCTGGGGGTCCTCTGAGTATATGCCATCCTCATCATGGCCTGTTCCCCTGTAGAGGATTGGGTCGAGGCCGCTCCCAGGAAGTGTCCTGTATGCTATACCGTCTCCATCCACGTCTCGGTATCTGCCATACTCGGGCATGGAGTCCATCTCTTCCTGGCTCCTGACCACCTTGCCCCTATCCATGGGAGAATCCGGGTAGGTGAATCCGGATGTCTTCCAGCGGTTCATTCCCAGATCAAGGTCGTTGAACCCGAAAACCATAGTTTGGAACCTCTCGGCATAGTCGAAAACTCGCCACCCGAACTCGAAGCATTCGTCTACAGTCCCCGGGATTAGTACGATGTGCTGTGTGTCCCCGTGACTAGCCTCGTAAAGCATCGAGAGGTCCCCTTGCTGTGTTCTAGTAGGCAACCCTGTGGACGGTCCAACTCTGTTGACGTCCCATATTACGCCGGGGACTTCAGAGAAGTAGAATAATCCAATGAACTCAGACATCAGGGAGATCCCCGGCCCACTAGTGCAGGTCATCCCCCTTCCTCCTGCCCATCCAGCACCTAGAACCATCCCAGCAGCTGCTAGCTCGTCCTCTGCTTGAATCACGGCACAGGTACTCCCTCCGTCACCGTCACTTCGAAGCTCTGGAAGCCAGTTGATTACCGATTCGGCAAGAGACGAAGAAGGGGTAATGGGATACCACGAGAGCATACTTATCCCACCGTATATAGAACCTAGAGCGATGGCCTCGTTGCCCTCAATCAGAAACGTATTGGGATCCTTATCCCTCGACTCTACGCTGAACTGGCAATCGAAGTCCCAGTTCTCATTGGCGTACTCTCTTCCCTCCGATATGGCTTGAATATTGAGCTCGACAGCCTTCTCCTTTCCCTTGAACTGGGCTTTAACCGCCTTTTCTATCGCATCTTCTTCTACTCCAAGGAGGTGTGCCACGGCTCCTACATAGTACATATTTGCTATTAGCCTCCCAAGCTTTGGGTTTATCTTCCTGGCCATCTTTGTCATTGGCATTCCTAATAGGACGCAATCATCCCTCTCGACAGGCATTTTCACATCCTCGTTGTATACCACTATCGTGCCAGGCTCAAGTCCTTCGAGATCCTTAATCCATGTGTCTTTGTTCATCAGAATCTGAATGTTCGTCCCATCGCCCGGAGCCTGATATCCCCTGTCACTAGCCCTGATTATGAACCATGTCGGTAAGCCGGATATGTTGCTAGGGAAGAGGTTCTTACCACTGACGGGCACCCCCATCTCGAACATTGAATGTAGAATTATGAGATTGGACGACTGAGACCCCGTTCCGTTGGCGGTTGCGACGTTTACTACGAAATCATTGACGATTTTTTCCATTGTTCTCTTGGTCCCCAGTGCTCTCACAAAACGACTACTCGCAAGGTCTCGGCGATGACTCTGGGTCTTATGCATTACCATCGAAGAATCAACCAATCTGCCGCAGAAGTCCTTCCGCTGGAGTTTTCAATGAGAGGGTTTTCGCCGGCTCGTGCCTATACCATCAGAACTACAGAAGGCTTGGGACGACGCAGCGGCCCTTGTCGAGGAAAAGAAAGACCCAGAAGGAGCTCTAGAAGCACTAAGAGCCGCATGGGGGAGTATCGAAAACGAGACTCAGAGGGCTAAGACACTAGCATTGGCCGCAGACGCAGGGACCGAATTAGGACTGATAGACAGCAAGAACCGGAAGTCCCACTGGCAGAAGGCGTACCGAAACTACAACAATTCACTGTCAATCAACTCAAAGAACAAAGAAACGCGCATAAAGATGAACAAGCTTGCTTCAATGATGGACGAGGAGTCAATTTCACTAGGGCTCGGGTTTCAGATGTTTGACCAGGGAAATCCCACCCCTTTGGGATTGCTAGTAATGATTCTCACTCTTGCGGGACTACTGGTCTCAGTGAAGCTGGTCTCTGAATTCTTTGACGATACCAACAATCCTCTGGTTTCAATGGAGGTGCAGTACGTCCAAAACGGTCAGACAATTACGGGTGAGATACAAATCGAGCTTTATCAGGATGAGGCGCCTATGCACGTTGAGAGCTTCCTGACCCATGTTGAGAGCGGCGCATATGTCGGAATAGAGTTCCATAGAGTGATATCAGAATTCATGATTCAGGGAGGGGATATCGAGAGTATGGGAGGGTCCGGAGGATATGCTGCGCACTACTATGGTTGGTGCAACGGCGAGCAAATGCCCGAGTCACAATGCCCCGATAAGACGGACTACACCATACCACAAGAACACGAGAACGGTCTGAAGCACACCGTTGGAGCGCTGGCTGCTGCTCACGCAGGTGTAAACACAGACGGCAGCCAATTCTACATCGTACCATCTGATGGATCTGCTGGCCATCTCGATTGGGAGGCCGGAAAGGATTGCAGCAGGGAGAGTTGCCATACAGTGTATGGTTACGTTACCGACGGACAGAACCACGTTGACGCTATCAGCAAGGTGGAAACAAACTCTAATCGACCAGTGGATCCAGTCAGGATCCTATCTGCTAGCGTGATCAACTGATTCACTTCACTTAGTGAACTTCATGTACTCCTGACTTTTGGTTTGGTTTGGTGAGTTTGTGGGGGGTGACAATCCATTCGGTGCCAAGTCACAGTTCGAGAAGTCCGATGGTACGATGGCCAGATTCATGGACCTGCATTCCCTTGAGGAAAGGGGATTGTGCAAATTGGATGAGATACCATTCTCCATCAGGATACTTCTTGAGTCCGCTCTGAGAAAATGCGATGGATTCCTCGTGAACGAGGATGATGTCAGGAGAATAGCCTCCTGGTCACCAGAAATGAAGCCAGAGGAGATTCCTTTCAGTCCCAGTAGGGTCATTCTACAGGACTTCACTGGAGTCCCTGCAATAGTGGATATCGCAGCACTCAGGGATGCAATGAAGGATCTCGGTGGCGATCCGGCGAAGGTGAACCCTCAGGTTCCTGTAGACCTAGTAATCGATCACTCCGTCCAAGTGGATGTATCTGGACTATTTCCGGATGCCAGAGAGCGTAACTTGGAGATAGAATATGAGAGGAACTCAGAGAGGTACAAGTTCTTGAAATGGGGGCAATTGAGCCTTGACAACTTCCGGGCAGTCCCACCCGGAAGGGGAATAGTGCACCAGGTGAATCTCGAATGGATCGCTAGCGTAGCCAGGGAGGAAGATGGAACTTGGATTCCAGACTCCCTAGTGGGAACCGACTCCCATACTACCATGATCAACGGATTGGGGGTCCTTGGTTGGGGTGTCGGTGGAATAGAGGCAGAAGCCGTGATGCTAGGGCAGCCGATCTACATGCTGCTTCCAGAGGTTGTAGGCTTCGAACTAAGAGGAGAACTACAACCAGGAGTTACAGCGACTGATATGACTCTGAGAATAGTTGAGATGCTCAGGGAGCATGGCTGCGTCGGAAAATTCGTAGAGTTCCATGGCCAAGGACTCTCTAGCCTTAGTCTACCAGATAGGGCCACTATTGCAAATATGGCACCTGAGTACGGGGCAACATGCGGCTTCTTCCCCGTCGACCAGACCACTCTTGACTACCTGATACTCTCAGGAAGAGACACTGATCACGTGGAGGATGTGAAGAGATTCATGTCGGCTCAGGGACTATTCTACGAACAATCATCGACTACCCCCAAATTCACATCGAATCTCGAATTGGACCTGAGAACTGTAGAACCCTCACTTTCCGGACCAAAGAGGCCTCAGGACAGAGTCTCACTGTCAGAAATGAAATCTCACTGGAGAGCCAGCCTAAATGCTGAGACGGGCCATCAGGGCCATGGAATTGACCCCAGTAGGAACTCAGACTCGTCACCGATAGAGGGAAGAGGGTGTGATTTGAATCACGGAGACGTAGTTATCGCAGCCATAACTAGCTGCACCAACACCAGCAATCCAAGTGTGATGATCGCAGCAGGACTGATGGCTAGGAACGCCAGATCAAGAGGATTGCAGATCAAGCCTTGGGTTAAGCCCAGCCTAGCTCCTGGCAGCAGAGTCGTTACCGAGTACTACGATGCCTCGGGTCTTACCGATGACCTGGACTCTCTGGGATTCAGCGTAGTTGGCTATGGATGCACCACATGCATAGGAAACTCCGGACCCCTGGATCCTGAGATAGAGGCAGCAATAGACGATGGGGATCTGGTTGTGGGAAGCGTCCTCTCCGGGAATCGTAATTTCGAAGGAAGGATACACCAGAAGATCAAGGCGAACTACCTAGCTAGCCCACCTTTGGTAGTGGCCTACGCTCTGGCGGGAACATTGGACATAGACTTCAGCAAGGAACCCCTCGGCATGGATGGTGCCGGAGAGCCTGTGATGCTGTCAGACATCTGGCCCAGTGATGATGAGATTCGCAGAACCGTAGAAGCTGCCATTGGTCCGGAGATGTTCATCAGGCGATACTCAGACGTCCTAAGTGAGCCCAGATGGGACTCGATTCCTAGTGAAGCAAGCGAACTTTTCCCGTGGGACGAGGATTCCACGTACGTGCGACTACCCTCTTTCTTCCAGGGAATCGAACCCGAACCGTCTCCCGTAGAGCCGATAGAGGATGCGAGGGTCCTGGTGAAGGTCGGCGACTCGGTTACTACGGATCACATCAGTCCTGCGGGGGCCTTCCCCAGCAGCGGCCCAGCGGGCAAGTACCTGATCAGCAAGGGAGTCGAACCCCGGGACTTCAACTCCTTCGGGAGCCGTCGAGGCAATCATGAGGTAATGATCAGGGGGACATTCGCCAACATCAGGATGAGGAACCAGACCGCACCCGGAACCGAGGGCGGACTCACAACACATTTCCCAACCAACGAGGTAGTTTCAATACACGAAGCCAGTGAAAGGTACCAATCAGAATCCACGCAACTAGTGGTATTGGCAGGCTCTCAGTATGGCTCTGGAAGCAGCAGGGACTGGGCTGCAAAAGGTACCTTACTTCTTGGCGTCAGGGCCGTTATAGCCAAGTCATACGAGCGGATCCATAGGTCCAACTTGGTGGGAATGGGAGTTCTCCCACTAGCATTCCCCGATGGGAGCGATGCAGAATCATTGGGCCTCGATGGCACCGAGCTCTACAGCATCCCTGCATCCGGTAATCTCGATCCGTTCTCTGAGATAATCGTAACAGCGAAGAAGGGGGACGGGACAGTGATCAGCTTCCCAGTCATTGTCAGATTGGAGACGCCAGTAGAAGTCGAGTACTACAGAAACGGAGGAATCCTGCAAACGGTCCTCAGGAATCTGGCAAAAGGTTGAATTCGCTCACGTAAAGCATCGAGGTCATAGAATGGCAGAAGACGAATCCGAATCGGAAAATGGACTTCCCGGACCCCCACCTGATCCGTCCAGAATTCCATCCATAGTGAGGAAGGTCGGTGACCTCAACCTAGCATCGAAGGCCGAAGAGCACGGAATCTCAAAGAAGACTGAGCCGGACATCAAGGCGATCATGGAATTCCTGGACGAGATTGAGGACCCTCAACCCCTCAATAACAATCTCTCCGGGGACCCAATGGCAGAGTCCTGGCTCCAAATTCTCCTGACGTTAATCGTAAGGGAGCATGGACACTCATCGTTGGATGTGGGGACCATAGAGCTCCTTGTGGGAGAGAGAATGAACAGAGAGAGAATCGATCTGGAGATTTTCCTAGACAGGCTATGGCTAATGGGGAGGCTCGAGAAGGTCTACGGCGGCGAAGAAGTAAGTTATTCGCCTAATCCAAGTTGGCTCGAGATGAAGTAATTCGGCGACATTCCTTAATGCACCAAAAAAACACGTCTCGGTAATGCATAAGAGTGGTCGGAAAGTCCGAACTACCATGATGAACGTAAGTATGAATGGAAACCGTAAGCATGGAAGCGGCAGGAGGGCAGTAGGACTGGTGTTCCTCATGCTGACTTCGCTGTTCGTCTCGGCAGTGCCCTATGCTTCTGCTTCCCACACTACTCAATACGCAGTACAGAGAGATCCTCTCTACATCACGATTGGAGATCTGGACTGCGATGGGGATAATGACATAGGCTCCGGCAGCGGCTTTGGACACTTCATTAGCTTCCTATACAACGACGGAAACGGCGGCTTCGCAGATAGGCAGGATGTCCAGATATCCAACAACGACTCGTACAGGGCAGGTTTCAGAGACGTCGCCGACGGAAATCGCGTGGAGATAGCCGATGTCGACGGTGACGATGTTAACGACATCATCTACTACCAACAGAACGTTAGGTTCGTCGGTGAATCGTTCATCAGGCCAGCGAACCTTACTGTACTCAAGGGAGAATGCGACAAGAGGGTCAACGAATGGGAGGAAATGTTCGATACGATCACGGTAATCAACCCCTATCTGGCAGATTTCGATGTAGGAGATATCAACGATGACGGTTATGTGGACGTAGTATTCTCATCGACCGACTCAACCTTCGCGAACCAGTTCATACAGATATACAAGGGGCCTGACTACAGCCTCCCCTCCAATCAACACGCACCCATTTCGGTCCCTCTTACCAGTGGCTACTATCAGTATCTCAAGCTAGGTAATTGGAACGAGGACCTCCTGGAGAACCCACTTACCGGGGAACCTGTCCCAGGAGAGTGCGAGGATCTGGACATCTGGCTACTCAGGACCCCGCCATACAATGCAGGTGTGGGCTACTCTGCGGGGACCTATGACAACGTGACCGTGCTCGAGTACGATTGCGTTACCGGACAGTTCCCCAACCCGATGGACCCAACCGGCTCCGGGACCATCCACGAGTTCAAACTCGATGCGGAGCACGACTACCCACTGTACGGTTTCGATATCGCAGACTCCACCCCTGATGATGACGTCAATGAGATTGATATCATCGCAGCAGTAGATGGAATCACAGGAAACGTGTCATATGCCACCAAGACATCCTCTGGATGGGACAAGCAGAACTACGTCGACTTCGGAGACTTCCTCGGAGCATCAGTAACTATTGCAGACGTTAACCAGGATGGAGAGCTGGACTTCTTCGTCCCAACATCCCTCACCCTCTTGGATACCCAGGAGTCGACAGTTCAGAATCAGACGTTCCTCCTGAGACCCAACCTCAGAGCCCTGAACACCGTACAGATTCTGCTAGCAGATCCAGATACTAACGGGTACCTCCCACCTCTGTCATTCGACGTAGGTAGGAGGCCGACCATGGCCATGCCAGGTCAGCTCCAAGGAGGCGAGAACAGCGCACTAGAGGTTGTAATCGGACAGGAGGACTACACATACAGATTCTCAAACAACGCCATGTGGTTGGATACCCAAGGTTATGCTGGCCAGGGCGATTACCTGTCCGTACTAGTACTGGATAACTACGACCTAGGAATTACCAGGGTCGAGATCGAACCCTCGGTAACCGATCCTGCGACGTTCCAGAGCATTGTCGGCGAAGGTAATCGATGGGTCAACGTCACCGTGAAGAACACTGGTTTGATGCCCATTTCGAGTGGCAGCTTCGACGTCGACCTTGAGGTCAGGGAGGTACTTGGCGGTACTGACACGGTCGTCTACTTCAACGACTTCGAGACCGACTCTCCCAACATTAACTCCGCAGGTGCTACCCTGAGCAAGTACTCGTACACAGGAGAGTACGATCTTGGCAATTCCTCTTGGCACATAGACGAGGATAGGTATTGGATTAGTCAAGACTACGACGAGTATGATGTTGTCCATTTCAACAACAGTGACTACCAGTGCATGCCAAACGGGACTGACACTTGCCTGGCTGCAGACGGCAACCCCGAGGAAAACAACGAATCCTGGGACGGACCCGTTGCATACCCGTACTGGGAGGCCGAGGCCAACCCAACGAACTACTTCTGGTCCGGAGTAACTCACACATACGAGTTAGAAGATGGAAACACCACGGATGACACCGGCTACTACAACCACATGGACGAGGCTCTGATATTGGAGGGAATCGACCTATCTGGGGCCGATGCAGCATTCTTGGACATGGATGCAATATGCAGTGCGGGATTCTTCGAACTCTTCTTGGCGGAGCCATACGACGTCATAGAGAGATGGCTGTACGAGGACTCCTGCAGCATCGAGGTATGGAGCGACGGTAGTGGATGGGAGACCGTTTGGAGATTCGGAGGATGGGACAACGAGAGGAAGTACAAAATCGAGGAGAGGGTCTCGAGCGCACCCGACCCCGAGTACAACGATTACAATTCCAACTTCTTTGGAGACTGGCACACCACGATGTGGAACAACTACACTGAATCCGGTGGAATCAGAGATTCCTGCGCCATCACTTACGGAATTTGTTGGGAAGACGGCGGCCAAGATCAGATGGCGGACTCAATCGATCTCACTCCATACGCCGGACAGACGATTGACATTAGATTCCGCTTCAGGAGCGGCTTGGAGGGAACTGCGGGCCCCGAGGGGTCTCTCGACTACTCAGGATTGGACGGTTTCGCGATAGACAACATTTCCGTCAGGACAAGGGACGTCAATTTCGGTGCCTCAACTTTCGAGAGCCAACAGCTGGAGAATCTGGATCTTCTCGCTGGCGAGTCCCTTCAGGTCCAACTGACGGCCGACTTCGTGGACAACACCACGTACTATATCTCGACCGTTCTTTCTAACTTCGACTTGGGTTCGGGGCAGGCAGACCAAGACAGCACCAATGACGAGACTCGGTTCCAGCTGACAGTCAGGAACCTGTACGACCCAGGACTCTTCGAGGAGCCATGGCTCAATCTTCTGAACGGAGAGCGATACGCATCGGGGGAGATGCCCATCACCGTTGGTGTGCAGAACTGGGGCAACACCTTCGTCGACTTCGACGTCGAGGCGAAGGTTCGGAATGCTCTACCCGAGCTGATCGCTGCCGAGGACTTCTCCGGATTCCAGCCTATCTGGGAGGACGATGGAAACGAAAACGGGAGCAGGTTGGACGACTCCACTGGGTCAAATGAGATGCTGCCACAGAATCAGGGCGTGTTCAAGAACCAGGCATATTGGCTCGGGCACCCCTCGGACGGTTATGGGGACAGTTGGAACGAGACTCTGACACTCGAGCCGATAGAACTCACAGACAGCGGAGCGGACTTCACGTTCCTAAGCTTCGACTACTTCGCAGAGGGGGACCATATCTCTGACAGAAACGGGAACGTCCAAGCAGTTCGAGACTTTTCATACTTGGAGGTGACCTGGGTCAAGGAAGGCGAGGTCTTCGATGGAACCATCTACGGTAGCTGGACCGACCTGAACGATAACGGCCTCAGGTATGCGTTCAACCCCTACACCGAGACTGTCTACAACTATTGCGAGGATTTCGACCAGAACGGCCTCTACGAGGAGGTCGAGTATGCAGGTGACCACTCTGGCGGAATCGGTGAGGATGGATTCGTCACATGGTTCGACTCGGACAACCTCGTGAACACTGCTAGGATAGACCTGACCCACGTTCATCTCCTGAATCAAACTGCAGAGGACTCGATCGCTTGGACCGACGAGTGCACATCACTGGCAGGAGCGGAGGTGACCTTCACATGGAGGTTCTACTCCAATGACGATGGGGTCAACGGAAATGCAGGTTACGCCGGATTCGGCATAGACAACATAAGGGTGGACGATTACACCTTCAATGACGATGGTACGTACATCGAGACAGTAACTGGAATGGACGCTGCTCAGAAGAGAGTCATTGAGATGGGGGTCCATGACTTCGAGAGCGGACTCTACAGGATAGACCTCATGACCATCTACAACAACACAGACAACACTACGAACTGGTTCGACAAGCCTGAAATTAGCCAAGCCAACAACGTATCTACCATCCTGTTCGAGATCGCCAACGCTGACATCACGCTACTACAGGCAGATGTTCTCGACTGCGTCGCCGATGCGGTCTACTCCTGCGTATACTCGACCAACCCACAGGGTCAGCAGTCGCACAACTTCGCGGTTCCGATGCTAAATGGTGTCATCGAGGGGATATACGAGGTGACGATGAAGATCGTTGACGAGGACACGGGGCAGACCGTATTCGAGCAGACATCCGATAACGGCCCCTTCGTTCTAGACCCGCACCAGCGGTCTCAGGCGAACTGGACCTCTCCCTACGACCTGTGGTTCGACTCCCACACGTACAACATCAGCTTCCAATCCACATTGATCGGGACTGGAGAGGACTCCGGTAACGAGAGGTACTTCTCAATCGAGTTCCTCGACAACATCGACGTCGCGATCCTCTCCAACCCCACCGACCAGAACAGGCTGCAGAGGGTTAAGCAGGACCTATCCTCGATGAACAAGACATACACCCAGCTAGAGGTGGAGGACTGGAACGTTTACGGAATGGAGGACTGGCTCGAGCACTACTCCAAGGTCCTGCTGCCTTGGCAGACGGACTACAGCGTGGAGTATGGCGACTACTACGAGCTCCTCGGAACCCCAAACCCCGACAACGCCGACATCACCCTGACTGAGACTCTAATCGAGTTCATGAGGGAGGGAGGGACTCTTCAGGTCCATCTGGGACCATACTACTCTGACTACGACGACATACAGAATCCGAACTCACCAGACAGGCTACCCTTCGGAATGAACGTAGTGATGAGGGACCACCACAACGATACCGTGGACCACAGGGTCCTCTCAGAGAACGTGAGCCTGATAGACCCCTATCACCCTCTAATGTCCGGAATCGACCCATCTTCCCTGTCCGGAATAAACGGTGGGACGCACGTGGCACTATCGGCACTCGACCTGAATCAGGTCAAATCGGAGAACATCCCCCAGGTATGTAGCGATGGAGCCCCCGGTGGGACCGAAGGCGGGAAGATAAGCGACGGTGGCACGTTCCACACGGTCATCCGTGACTTGGAGAATCCGAGCCAGGCCCTTTTGTCAACCTGCAATGTTGAGCAGGGCGGGATGATCGTCACGACAATAGACGTGGAGAATCCAGCCGTCTCACAGCCATTCGGAGATCCAAACTTCGCCATGCTGTCTAACCTCCTTGACTTCCACCTGACTCCATACCCAGATGGATTCGAAATAGCCGGAGAGGGCTTCGAGCTGACTATTGGCGGTGCAGTTCAGTCCATCGACGTACTCACCGGGGCCTACGCCAGGAAGGCAATCAAGAGCTCTGCGGAACTGCAGTTCGGATTTGAGACGGACGTGCCAGGGATTCATGCAGACTGGTTGATCGAGTCTGCCGACGGTGAGGCAGTAACTGGTTGGGACGGACAGCCCTTGGGAAGCGAAAACAACCACGTGCACAGCCCAGACTCCTCGCAGCCTGCGACAGCCATATTCTGCGTCCCAGACGAGAATGCCGAACTAGGGTGCAAGATCGATGCAGAGTGGAGGATCTGGTTGTTCCTGCACGACTCCTACGGGAATACACGGATAACCAACATCTCCGTGTACACTAACGACATCAACGCCGACAGCACGCCTCCAGAAGCGCATATCGAGATAGTGGAGGACTCATCTTTCGCCGATTTCGTCGAGTTCGTCGGATATCAGCAGACACCGACAGGAAAGCAGGACGAAAACGGCAACTGGATAATGGTCGACTCCCCCAAGTACCGAGTCAGGCTATCAGACACCGGAGACACTAGCATTCGATTCTCCTCTGCCAACAGTAGCGATATCGGAACTGGAATTGGAAAGTTCACTTGGTCAGTAAATGGAGACGGTGACAACGTGCAGTCTTACGAGTTGCCTGGTAGCCAAGTAGAGTGGACCTACACATTCAGGAATCTGACTGCTGGAGAGAACACCATAATGGTTGAACTGACTGTGTACGACAAGAGGGACCAGAGGAACGAGGAACCGACTAGAGTCTTCTTCGAGGTAGTTGGCGAGATGTTCGGGGATGCGGCCCCGGAGGTTCAGTTCGATAGCATTGCAACGGCAGACGGAGAGTCATTCAACGGATTGGAGTCTGACATAATCAACATCACAGGAACCGTAGTCGACAACGACGCAAGCGCGGATTGTGACGTCAAGGTAGAGGCCTCATTGGATGATCTCACGATATTCGATAAGAGCGATGGAATCAAGACAGCCCAGAAGGCGTTGGGGAGGTTCGACTGGCAGGAAGGCTTGTGCGACGGCGATCAGTACTTCCTAACACTCAACATATCCCACAAGTATCTGGAAACAGAAGGGAACGTGGGCGTCATCCACATCAGGCTTACAGAGGGGGCTTACGTCGTCGATGACCAGATCACTCTCTACACGGTCCCCAGGTCCAATGAGGAGCAGGGCGGCAATGAGGAAGGTAGTGGTGACACTTCCACTCTGATGTTCGCTGGAATAGGGGCACTACTGCTAATTGCCGTTCTTGGAGTCACTATGATGTTCATGAGAGGGCGCGGTGGGTCCGATCAGCAGGACTCCGTAGAGTCATTCGGCGGAGTGGAGCAGATGGACCCAGTCGAGGCTTACGTGCAGCAGCTTGTGGCACAGGGCTATGATGAGCAGATGGCCAGGCAGTACGCTACGCAATACTATGCGCAGTACTACTCGCAGCAGAACAAGGGCGGCGGTGGCTGATCAGAGTTCGGGCACCGAGGGCCTCCACTTCCGTGGTAGGGCCTCCCCCGACTCCTCGATTAGCCCCAGCCTCTCTTGGAAGGCAGGGGTCCTCTTTCCTATGACGTACGTATAGAGCTTGGATGACCTGATCTCTTCGGGTACGCAGACCTTCCCGCTGGAGGCCTCCGTGTCTATGGCCCTGTTGAGGAAGGACTCCGGGCGGTTCAGCTTCAGCAAGAGCCTCCTAGAGAGGTTAATCACAACGAAGTACAGAGCGACAATAATCAGCATCACAATCACAGTGGCATATGGTATCCCTGCGAACAAATAAGACGCAAGTGACCCCAACAAGAACACTATTGGCATGACGAACATCAGCAGGAAGTAAGTCTCAGTTAGTGGCTTCTTCTTCCTCATTCTGCTGATTAGGCCCCACGATTCATCGTTGCTGTTCTGTGGCTCGAAAGACAACTCCTCCTCCATAGAACTCTGCTCCTCGTAGATTATTCTGAGCCTCTTTGCCCTAGTCTCGAGAGACTTGCTGGGTTGCCTTTCCACCATTCTATCCAGGACATCCAGAAATTCCCCAGCTTGCTCGAAGCATCCCATCCTTATGAGAATGGAAATCTGCTCGAAGTAGGGAAGAACATCACTTGGAGCAACTTCCTTCCTGTCTTCCCACCATTTTAGTCCGTGTTCCAGCATTCCTAGGTGAGCGACAATGATTTCTCCCCCAATCCTCCATGCATGCTCGTTATCGGGATCTAGCTCGACAGCCTTCCTGCTTGCGGCCATGGACTTGGATGACTGAATCATGTCAGGCATCTGCTGCTTCCCCCTAGAATCTACTGGCAGCACCCACTGAGCGATAGCAAACCAAGCATCTGCGTGACTCTCGTCAATAGAAACCACTTCTTCAGCGAGAGATAGAGCAGTCGCCCTATCTCCTGCCTCATTGGCTTCTATGGCATCCAGCCATATCATCTCGGCACTCTTCGTCATGAGATTCGCAGAATACCCTCGATGAAGAATGCTCGGGTGCTAGGCTAACGCCTCTTGCCCCTGCCTTCCCTACTGGGTCCTCTCCTTCTGCCGGGACCGTGTGACCTCCGTCCTGATTTACCGGAAGTCCTCGGTTTGCCCTTACTCCCCCTTCTGTAGTGATTATTCCCTCTTCCGGAATTCCCTCCCCTCTTGCTATACCTTGAATCATGTCTACCTCGTCCTACAGATTTACCCCTGGGGCTCTTATTGTTCCTGCTTCCTCTACCATAGTGTCCCCTTGGGCGACTCTTCCGTGAATTTTCACGAGGGGCTATCTCGACAGGGGAACCTACAGATGCCCTCGAGTCTATTCCATCGTAAAGGGGATGTACGTGAATCAGAGGGGACTCAATGGGGCCTAGGACAGTCTCCACCTTTCCCAATATCTTACCGCCTCTAACTCTCATTCTGGCACCGAGACGAGGGGGCCTTCCTTCGAAGGAAATAAGCAGGCCTCCCTCATGAGACTCACGATCCACTCTTCCCGAGAAACTCATTCTAAGATCTCCTTCTGAAGAAAATAGCAATCGAGAATGCGGCCAACAGTGAGGGGATGCCTGACGCTGGAAGACTGGTTTCAGAAGAACCACCTTCAGATGGGTCCGTAACTTCTGGGATTTCGATCATTGAAGTATCTATAGATGTCTGAATATTGGTACATTTCCCAGACTGATCACAACCGGTAATCTCCACGTCAATAATCACCTGACCATACTCTCCGCCCGATGCGAGAGGCGTGAGGTCCACCCATTCAGTCTCCCAAGTATTTCCCATGACCTCGACTTGGTGAACGGTATCTGCAATCTCGATTGTGAAAGTTACCTCCTCTCCGTCTGGATCGCTGTATTGACCTTCCACCTTCCACATCCATCCATCGAAAGAGGCCATTCCCAGTGTGAGTAACGGGGGTTCGCTTTCCTTAACAATCCCAAGATCGAACGTTCTTTCGAGAGACTGATCGCCAACCACTACTTCAATCCAAACCTGTACTGGACCAGGGACAATACCTTGGGACGGCATTAGTACTTCGTGAGTTCCCAAGCTCTGTCCACTATACTCTATTACCTGTCTTGATTGGCCATCTTGCGACAAAGCCAGACGAACGGTAGTTTCCGGTTCCCATGACTCGGAGCGGGTAATTGTCAGGGGGTGCTCTTCATCTAGAAGCAGGCTTGTTGTGGAAATTGACACAGGCACTCCGATCATCCAAGTCCTGTTACCGGAAGTCTTTCCTGAGGAGTCTGAGGCTTGGCAGGTAACCTGAGTGATCCCATCAACGTTAATCCATAATGACCCATCAATACTTGGGGATACCTCACTCTGTCCGGAGGTGCATGAAATCTCCAGGCTCGCTACTCCGGATTCGTCATCAAACCAAGATGCGATTTCTTCCCATGTTGACAACTTGTTGGGACCATCTTCGAAGACAGGTAACCAGCTTCCGTTAGCAGGTGCATTCAGGGTCCATTCAGGGGCTTCATTAGTTGGGACCGGAGAAGTGGTGAAGTCAGCGAAAACGTCTTCGCCCAAGGGCCAATTCTCCCTTGAGAAGTTCGAATCTAGTGTGTATGTGAGGCTCCCGTCATCATTGGTTCTAAGATCGTAACTTGCAGACCCGTCTCCTATGCAACTCCCTCTGATCGGTGCGGCATCGGTTTGTGGGTTGTCCTCGTCTGCGCCTACGAATCTCCCCTCGCACTCCTCCCACATGTCCATCCTCAATTCGGGCATGACCGGGAAGGTGAAGTCCAGTCTAGCATTACTCATGTTGGATGAGTTGAATGCTACAGTGAAGTCATTGGGGTCCGAGACCCCCCCTATCACCATAGTCGCATTGAGCCATAACTCGATCCTGCACTCATCATCTGCTGCCGACTGATCAATCTCTATGTCACAGTCTCTAGTGCTCGACGGAACAACTGGGACCTCGAAACAACTCGGGAACTCCGTTGAAGTGACCTATGTTGGTTTGGTCACTCTCCCATGAAGTGTTCATCCAGTCCACGCCAACTCCTCCTCTGTGGGGGGACCCGTCCCTAATCCCAATACGAGTGATACTGTATTCAAGACAGTCCGCGGCAATTGAGACCATGGCCTCAATCTCATCCGATGACAACCAGCCATCACCTCCAGAGGGCACAATCCCCTCTAGGAATGAATCTAGATCGGATCTGATGTCATCGGCTAGGGACCAGTTAATCCATGCTCTGGCATCCACTTCAGCAGTCTGCCAGTCATCGTTCACACGAACCTCGAAAATTGCTTGATTGTAAATGAAAATATCCTCGAACGTTATCGAGCCACATTGCTCTTCCAGAGATCCCCCTCCGCCGAACTGTTCCATTTTTGTTTTGTCATTGGAGAGATGTTCGAAAGGGAGATGCGTCGAGGAAATGAACATCGCAATACACGCGAAAATCAATCCTGCAGACCTAAACGCCTTGCCGTCCACAGTCATCATCCGGAAACCATAGGACATCAGGGTTGGCATTAAAAATTGGCTTCTCAACCAATCTGGACAATTTCTCCTGTCCAGTGGAGTGAAAGAAGCTCACCGTCCAAGCCCTGGCCAAATCCGACAATCATCCCGCCGCTTGAGCCGATGTAATTCTGAGACCATTGGCCGCTCTCTTCCTTCAGAATCCAGATAGAACCACTGCAAAAGTCACCGTAAAGATATCCGCCTCTGAGCTCTTCAGGACCCCAGTCCATCCAGAATCCACCAGTTATGGAGCAGTTCCCTCCCGTATGGGCGTAAGTTGCAACTGGCATTGTGTATCCCAAATCGTTGCTGTAATTTTCATTGGATGATTCACAGGGAGCACTGTCGTCGACTGGTTGGAAACCCTCCATCTCTGCCCATCCGAGGTTCGCCTGATTGTCCATGGTTACCAGATTAATCTCTTCCCAGCAGCTCTGGCCCACATCTGCAATCCAGAGTCTGTCGTTGCTGTCCAAATCAAATCTCCATGGATTCCTCAATCCGTAATGCAATACGAAGGGACTCCCTGAATCTCCTTGTAGGATAGGACTAACCTCTCCTCCAGAGAAGGTGAAGTAGAGGATAGAACCCAGTACAGTATGCGGGTCCTGTCCATTTCCATCGGGGTCATAACCGCTTCCACCGTCTCCTAAACCCCAAAGATACTCGTTATTCCCTATGTTGAGAAGATGGCCTCCGTTATGATTTCTGAACGGTTGTTCCACGGTCTTCAGAACGGTGATGCTGGACATGTCAATTGTTCCATCAGAATTAACGGTGGCAGAGGAGAGCAACAGATCTGAATCGTTCGGCCCATCGCAACTTCCCTCCTCGATGTAAGATAGAAGTACGGTCTGGCTGCCATTGGAGGTATCCGCGAATGCCATGCCCAGTAGTCCCTGTTCTACATGGCAGTTGCTGACAATTGGGCTAAGGTCTGCCACTTGCGAAACTACTTCTCCATTCCATGAGGTGATTTGACCAGACAACTCTACTATCCATAGCTCCTCATTTTCTGGATGCTCTAGTGTGACTATTGGGCTAGCAAGACCTCCAAGATAGACAGAGCAGGATAAATTGTAACTTAGATCAATGGAGCAATCCCAACTCTCTGGCTCTGGCCAAACGTACCCATTATCATCCGAAAGACATCCAGCAAATGGGCAAGTTACCACTAGTAGCGAGATTATCGCCCAAATTCTCATCTCTAGTCCCTACCTTTCTAGATAGGCTTGGATACCGGGTACATTTGAAACTGCTTCTGAGTAAGTTCCCAGATGCTCTTCCCCAGTGCTAGCTACCATTCCAGCCGTGTTGAGGACGTCGTTCAGGATTTCACGCCCCTCGCTATCGTCATCAAGTGCTAGCAGAGCCTCTTGAATTACCAGCATAGTCTCGTCGTCCATACTTGCTGGGTCATACATTACCGGGTGACTGGGTGCCTGTCCAAAAGAGGGTAGCATGACAATCTCATCACGCTCCAAGCACCAGTCTGGACCATCGGCCACACCATCCTCATTCTCATCGCAATATAGCCGATATGCCGTGTCCTTCACTAGAGCCACGTCTCCGTGCCCAGTCATCATGCACTTCATTGCCCCGCTGTATCCGGAGTATTGTGTGCCACCCTCAGGGATTTCAGAGTCCGCATGGAAGAAAGTCGTCACAGTGGCTCTCAACGATTCGATCTCGTTTGGATCGCCTTGCACTTCTGCGTATCCGTTTCCAATCAGGTAACCCATGGGAATGAGCATCCCAGCGCTCTTCAACCAGCCAGTATGGCATGACTTCTTTCCTTGCATAAGTGCAAATGGATCGGTATCGGGGTCGTCATCCAGGTGTGCTGCTGCAATCTCTGAATCAGCTCTAACCCATGCTGCTGCGTTGTAGAATACCCTTCCGTCAGGCTTCTTCTCAACGGCTACTACATCCAGATCGTAAACCTGGTAACCCAACCATCCTGCAGCCCCGTCCACCATGGCGATCTCAGCATTTCCATTGGCGACGGCCTCTATCGCGGCAACCTCGTCCGATACGGGATAGACCACTACCTTCATCCCTGTCAGTTCGCTTAACTTGTCTGCCATCTCCTGGGGATTCGCTTCCCAGAAAAGGTATGTATCCTTGACTTCGTAAGCTATTCTTACGCAGTCCTCGTCATCTCCGCATTCGTCATAGTTCACCGTGAACAATGCCCACAAAACTGCAGCCGAGAGAATAATTCCGGCTATTGCAATTGGCACAGTCCTGCCCTGTGAAGCATCCCTAATGCTATTCGCAATCGTGCTCATGTTTCGTCCGAATTGAATGTAGATGATAAATTTAGGGCTACCTAAACATGACTAAACATGAAAAGAGGAATCACGTCCCCAAGCACGTGTCAGAGGTAGTTAGGATTAGGAACCTAGAAGTTGGTTTTCAAAAACAACCTCTACTCTCCATAGAAAGTCTGATTGTAAATTCCGGCGAGGTACTGGCAATTACAGGACCGTCCGGAATAGGAAAGACCTCGTTACTCAAAACGATCGCAGGCCTTCTGACACCACTATCCGGATTAGTTCAGGTTTGCGAGGCTACATCTCCGCAGAAGCCACCGAGAGGTACGATTGGATATATCCCTCAGAAGCTGGGACTGGTCAGGCACTCGAGCGTTTGGGCCAATGTAATGCTAGGCTCTAGAGCAGGGAACACAAAATCACACTCTAGAGAACAGTCAAACAATGCAATTCTGGCAATGGGGTTGGAAGAAAAAAGAAATGAACCAATCAAAAGGCTCTCCGGGGGGCAACAGAGGCGAGTTGCGATAGCCAGGACTCTGGCACAGCGTCCCAAGCTAATATTGGCAGATGAATTTCTGAGCGAACTAGATGAAGAAACATCTGATAGAGTGGTAGAGGCAGTGATGCAATACGTCTCATCAAGCGGCGCTGCAATGGTTCTGGTTGAACACGACATCTCTAGAGCGCGGGAGATCTCTGATAGACTTCTAGTCATAGACGATGGACGTCTGAACCCCTTCATCACAGATACTTCGATCATGGAGGTGAGATCTTGATCAGGATCAATAGAGAACTGAGGGAGCTGCTAGTTTCAGTTACCGTCCTGATTCTTGGATTCTGGATAATCCTCACTCTCACGTCAGGTCTTGTCTGGGACTGGAATGGATGGAGGGTTATCGAACCCCAGTCTTATCCTCCGTGCGAGGCAAACATGTTCCTTCAGTTCACATGCTCCACTGCTTGGATTGGGATGGTTGAAACGATAAAGATAGCAATTCTTGCAACCTTCTTCGGGATGATACTCTCTCTACCGATGGGACTCTTGAGTTCAAGGAATCTATTCCCCCAGTACGTTACCTATCCTTCTAGGGCCGTTGTCTCAGCCTGTCGAAGCCTTCCAAGTCTGATTTGGGCGATTATCTTCGTGATAATTGTCGGATTGGGGCCAACAGCAGGAATATTAGCAATGACGATCTACACAGTCGGATATCTGGGCAAGATGCAGTATGAGGCGATAGAGGGGATGAACAGCGCACCTCTGGAGGCTGCCAACGCAATGGGGCTCACGAAGGCAGAAGTATCATTCTGGGTCGTTATCCCAGAAACTGCAAACCACCTAATAGCTCAGATGATTTTCATGTTTGAATACAATGTCAGGTCAGGGACCGTTATTGGGATAGTCGGAGCCGGTGGAATTGGGTACTACATCAATCTCTATCTGAAGTTCCTACAATACGAAAGAGTTGCAGCGTATCTGCTAATCATATTCCTGGTGGTTTTGCTTATCGATTTAGTCTCCATCTACCTTCGCTCATTCTTCACAGACGAGTCCGAGAATACCAAGCCAACCTGGTCAGGCGTGTTCCTCCCCCCGAAAGATGATCCACCAGAAGTAGTCAATATTCGAGACCGGATTGATCCGGTCACCGGCGTCAAGATGGGCGAGGATAATCAGGCTAGTAATCCGCAACAATCCTGATTGCTCCGCCATCATAGAATATCTGAATGTGGTCCTTGGCCTTGATCGTCAGAGCCGCCAATGCCTCGTAGACTTCCTTTTCTTGAACGTTGAATGCGTCTGCTGCTCTCTTTGTAGACCAGGCTACTTCAACGAAGTCTGATGCAGAAATCCACTTCAGAAGCCTCGCCTCGAAATCCGTTAAATCGACTAGTGCCATGTTTCTCGCATGAGAAGGGGGAAATCAAGACTGCCCCTCTATCTGGTGATTTCTATCCTAAATATCCTAGTGAGGAGATAACTCACAGGAATTTATATGTTCAATTGAAGTGGTTTTTTTGTGCCTAGAAGCGAAAACGCTCTTCGAACTATACTCTGTGTGCTAATGTTGCTGCTCGTATTAGTTTCCGGTTGCCTGGACAACACTTCGAACGAAACAGATACAGAAGCAGTTGATCAAGAGAATGAGAGAGATGAAATCCCCCTTTCAGTCGCTTTCATCGTGGATCAGCAGTTTTTCGGAACAGAAAATGATCCTTCCTACATGGCACAGAAATTCTCAGAAGAGACAATATTCGAAATTACCCCATATCCCGTAGAATCCGAAGAAGCGATGATTGAGTCACTCAGGTTTGGCCATGTTGACCTTGCAATGATGGATGCAGCATCATCCTGGATGAGTTGGAAGAATTACGGATTAGAAGCACTTCTCGCCGACGAAGAGAATTATGGAAGAACATACTACAATTCCAATGCATGGGTCAAATCAGACAGCGATATCGCAACTTACCAAATCGATGATGATCCGTTGACAGATCCATTTTCACTCTTCGAGGGTAAGAAAACCTGTCACACGGGATGGTTTGACTCCGTGGGGATGCTTCTTCCTATGGGGTTCTTGCTCGGTCTTGGATACGCAAATGTAGCTGGAAACCCAAACGACGTGGAGTCATTGTTGTTCACAATTCAGGAGTTCTTTGACGACGAACCAACTATTCCTGAGGCCGGTACAAAGTACTACGGCTACTCAGGAGCTCTTAGGTGCCTCTCAGACGGAACAGGCGACATAGCATTTCTCCAGGACTCCTCAGTGGAGGATTACTGTCCAGATGACGACTCGATAAGGCCCTCGTGGTGTCTCGAGGAGGATGAATACACCATGCTCCCCACATTCGGCAGGTCCCCCAGTAACGCCCTGATGTATAATCCAAGTTTTCTTGACTCGGAAGTTTCAGAAAGAATTTCCAAAGAACTGGTCGATCTGAGTGGAATAAATGAAATGGACCAGACCCTAAGCTCACTATTCGGAACCCCCGGTTTCGTCCCCACCACATCCCAACAGCACTTGGAGGGATACTCATCCTTAGTCTATAACATCCCAGGAATGCAGGCATATTTCGAGGATCCAAGTAATACTGGACAGGTAAATCTCAGTGTACAAGAAATCAATATCGGCGTAGTAGGACCTCTTTCAAACTCTACATCCTCATCTTTCGGATTCCTTGCCGACTCAATAAGCAACGATATCGGCATAGGCGTGAATATTTCCGAATTTGAAAATCACTTCAGTCTAGTAGAAAATTTATCCAATGGAGTCGTAAATATCGCAATTACAGATGCGATTCCCTCTTGGAAGGCATGGAAGCACGATGGAATGTCCGTATTGGCATCATTGTTGGATGAACAAGAGAAGGTCTTCTCGGACTCATTCACCATAGTGAGATCCGATAGCGAATTTACAAATTCCACCGATCCTCTTTCTTTGATGGATGGAATTTCTCCCTGCTTCTCGGGAAGAGACAATCCAAGTACACTATTGGTTGCAGGAAGCTTGGTCGGAAGGGGCCTAACAACCCATCTAGGAGATTTGCAAAATTCTTCAATCCCTGAGATTATCCATTCACTATTCAATTCATCTTACTCTTTCCCAGAAGAAAACTCAGAATTCCACGGTACCAATGGGGCCCTTAGATGCCTTTCTCATGGAGGGGGGGATATTGCGTTTGTAGAAGGCAATGAACAGGAGATATTCTGTCAGGATGGCTCACAACCAAGTGATGAAAATTGGTGCTTAGATAGCGCAGATTATTCCTTGCTTCCACCCATAGGTTCTCTGCCGTATAAATCTGTAATTTACGATCCTTCAGTCTTGGACATGGTTTCTCGCACAGCTGTCCTAAACTCCTTGCTATCTCTGAACTACGAAATGTTCCTGGACAATTTCACAACTATGGGAAGGGAGTATACCGGATGCTATGATATTTCGATCCATAAAATCGACGAGGACTCCCCTAGGGAAGCCTGTGGTTCTGAGATTCTTTCCAATTCACTCTATTCTTCTGGAGTATCCAGGGCAACCTCTCAAAGCCTTCTAGGACAAATCTCCGAAATAATCGGCATCCTCCCTGTTCAGCTGATTAACAACTCCTTCACATAAAATAAAACAGAGATTTAGGGTAACCTAAAAATTATAAGATACACTTCTAGACGATATTGGGACACTCCAGTAGATGGATACGTTGGCGGGGGGAAGCATCACCCCCAGCATCATTTTCGGTTTCCGTAAACCGTCCCCCCGTCAACAACTTAAGTTTGTAAGTGAGGAAAATCTGGAGGATACAGTTCCGAGACGAACTCTGACTAGGAGAGGGGCAATGACCGATCGAAACTTACTCCTGATATTCGGTACCGAGACAGGAAATGCCGAAGAACTCGCAGAAGACGCAGCTCACATGGCGAAAAAATACGATCTTAATCCAACAGTAATAGACATGGAGGACATCACGCCAGAAGGAATCTCCGATTCCAAGAGGCTGATTGTAATTTGTAGCACATGGGGGGAAGGTGAACAACCCGTAAATGCCCAAGACCTGTATGATGCTGTCTCAGAATCAGAAGATGGCTGCATGATTGGAGTAAATTTCGCAGTCCTCGCACTAGGAGACACTGCATTCGAATTCTTCTGCGAATCAGGAAAGGAATGGGACTCTGTACTGGAAGAGAAAGGTGGAAAAAGAACCAACAAAAGAATAGATTGCGACACAGATTACGACGATTATGCAGAGGAATGGATCGAGGAAACACTCTCATTGATGAAAGACATCGCATAGAATCACTAATTATTTGTCCCAATGTCTTTCGGGAGGTGTATGAGGGCTTCCTCCGTCACAGTAGTGTTGCTACTCCTGAGCTGTGCTCTCTCAGGGTGCATGGGCTCAAGTGAAAATGAGGAACGGTCCTACCCGAGCATCTGGGATCGTAGCGATGTCGAATGGGATACCAGTGGAACCTTCAGCCGAGTTCTGGAAGCAGGACCATACTACGCATTGGAAGTCAAAGAGGCTATGATAGAGGTAGATACGTCATCTGTGTGGGAGACGGGCCCAAGCACCGCAGAGGTTCACCTATCGTACTGGCTGCCTAGCAACACTCTGGATGGGGAGCAGGTTCCTGTAATCGCAGTAATTTCCCCCTACTTCTCCTATGGCTCCCCGGGCGACGAATCCACTCCGACAAATATCGTTGGAGGGGGGAGAGGAGAGTTCATCTTCGAGAATTTCGTACCCCATGGGTATGCATTCGCACAGGTCGCAGTTTTCGGAACAGAGGAGAGTAGCGGGTGTTTCGATTACAGGGGTGCAGGAGAGGGACTCGGCATTCACTCCGCAGTAGAGTGGCTCGGTGAACAGGACTGGAGCAATGGAAATGTGGGCCTCTACGGGAAATCGTACGAGGGGGCTACACAATGGGAGGCAGCCGCTATGGGGAGTCAGTATCTGAAGACAATCGTCCCAATTTCGGGGACTACCGCACTCCATCCATTGCTGTACAAGAATGGAAGCGCCGAAGCAAGGTCGCAGATTATGCATATGAATTACTTCTCAAGCACCGTTGACTACAATTCTGATGACCTTGACAATATTTGTCCGGACATCGCAGAGGGTCTTTTTGCCGGACCTGTGACATATATCGGGGGTGAGATGGACCCATACATGCAGAACTACTACGATGAGAGAAGCCACATCGACAAGGCATTCGGAAAGTGGAATGGAAGTATTTACTGGGTGCAAGGTATGCAAGATTGGAACGTTGATCCGCATCAGGTCTTCGGTGGCCCTCCTGGAACAAACTGGTACTCCGACTATGTGGAATCCGGTTACGAGGTACGCGGTATTTTGGGACAATGGGGGCACGACTACCCAGACCAGTGGGAGAAGCACGACGATAGTGAGAGCGGTTACGGGCTAGAAGCGCTAGGAAATATGACTAGATGGGACTGGGCGCAGGATCTTTTCGAGTGGTTCGAATACTATCTACAAGGTAGAGGGACGCAGCCCGAGCAATTCGCACAGATACAAAGAAGCGACGGGCAATGGAGGATTGAGGAAACTTGGCCTCCCAGTGACTCAGAGGACTACGTGGTGGATCTTGGCGATTGTGGAAATGACGGATCCTTTACTGGAGGATTTCCCGTAATCGGAGGGGGTCCCGCGGTGGTCGGCGGAGGTCAGTCTATCACAGTAGAATGCCCAGAAATAAATCCCGATTTCCCGATGCATATCTCCGGACTGGTCACTTTGCATCTTTCCGTTGTTCCATCCTTCGACGGGGGTCAGGTTTTCGTTGAGATGCAAAATATGGAGACTGGAACAAGGATAGGGCATGCCACCATGGATGTCAGATACCACGAGGGGGGGTACGAGCCCCAAACCGTAATTCCCGGCCAAGAGATAACCATGATGATGGAATTCCAGGCAATTGACGCGATAGTCCAGGCAGGCCAGGGAATACGACTCATTCTTTCGGATACCGGTGAGGACTACCTCGCACCAGCCTGCGGGAATGCGTGCACGTTGCACGTCTTGACGTCTCTTTCCGAGGCTAGCTTTCCACTTATTGATAGGGGAGGGTCAGCCGTTCTAGTAGTCCCATAGGCTACTTTACTTCGTATGCCCCAGCCATTTCCCTGACTGCATCCTCGACTGCGATATCCCCATCGAGAAGCATCCCTAGTGTGGTCAGGAATGGAGTTTGATGCCCCATCCTCTCTGACCTGTTCAGGAACATCCTGGTAGCTCGAACCCCCTCTGCGACCATATGCATCTCCTGCAGGGATTCCTCTAGGCTCTTCCCTGAACCTAGCATCTCCCCCAGGGTTCTATTCCTGCTCCTCGGGCTCGTTGCTGTCACGTACAGATCGCCAATTCCGGCTGGTCCGAAGGCCGTATTCGGGTCTGCTCCCATCTCCCCCAGAAGACGCAGTCCTTCGCTGTAGCCCGAAAGTACCATTGCGGCCTTCAGATTGTCTCCCCCGATTGTGTCTTTGAGGCCGTCAACGAGTCCGCACGCTAGAGCTACGCAGTTCTTGTAGGCGCCCCATAGTTCTGCTCCAACAGGATCGCCGGCGGGGGTCAGAATCAGAGAATCTGTCGAAAGCCTCTCCGCCACTCTCTTCGCCACTACCGTGTCATGGCAAGCCACGAGGGCGTTGGTTATCACTCCCCTGGCTACTTCTGGCGCGATGGTTGGCCCCGTCATGACAACGACCTGATTCGACATGCCAGCGTCAGACAGCCTCCTCTCTATTGCATCAGAAATCATTCCCGAGCCTCCTTCGGAGGAGGGGGCAAGGCCCTTGGCGAGGTCGACAAGGAGATGGGACGGTCTGAGGCTTGGGATGAGCAAGTCTACTACTTCCAGAATCACGGAGCTGGGGAGTGCCAGTACCAGAATCTCACAAGACTCGGTGACATCGGCAATCTCCATGGTACAGTCCATACCTGGAATCTTGTATCCAGGCAGGTACTTCTCGTTCTCCTGCGAGCTCATGACCGACTCGTATACTTCTTGCTCCACGGTCCAGCCTAGCACGTTGTGTCCGTCCTTGCACCATACTAGGGCCAGGGCGGTCCCCCAGTTGCCTAGTCCTAGAACCCCTATTCTCGCCATTTTTGCCAGTTTGGGGGGCGCATAGACCCTGTTATGACCCTATGGGGGGCAGAGGCGTCCATGCGCTGCCTTCTTGGTGGGTAATTATTCGCACGAGTCGGAGCAGGGGTACCCGAGCGGTCAAAGGGGCTGGGTTTAGGTCCCAGTGCGTAGTGCTTCGCAGGTTCGAATCCTGCCCCCTGCACCAAAAAACCACATTCGCTGCATTGAAGTCAGATCTAGCAGGGCGGAACCCAAGCAGGGGTACCCGAGCGGTCAAAGGGGCAGCGTTCAGGTCGCTGTGCGTAGTGCTTCGCAGGTTCGAATCCTGCCCCCTGCACCATCACTGAATTCTTATCCTTCTTGAGCGGATGTTGGCCATCCCCCTCTTCTTCCAACCAGCGGCTCGGTAGGCGATAACTCCAATGAAAGCTACCGAAACAGCCAGAATTGCCCAGGTTTCGCCACTGAAGGGCCTGAATGGGTCTTTGGACCACTTCTCATCGCCTAGAACCCCATCCTCCAAATCTGGAATTCCATCACCATCATCGTCATCGTCTTCGACATCGGATATCCCGTCGCCATCAAAGTCCAGAGAGTCGCCCCCTCCTTCGAATGCGCCATCCTCAGTTTCCTCTACGCCGTCTTCGATTATCTCATCTCCGATAAGGGTCTGAATCGGACAACCGAGGTCATTTCCGGGCAAGGCAAGAGTCTGCATGAAGTCCGCATCTTGCGAGCTGATACCGAACTCGTATGGGCACTCATCGGCATTGTTCCCAACGCTATCGCCGTCGGTATCCAACCACTCACTAGGGTCATCGGGGAAGGCGTCCAAGTTGCTCCCTTGGTCAGCGAAGCCATCTCCATCTGAGTCGGACCACTTATCGGCTTCTAGTGGGAAGGCATCCGTTCCATTTTCTCCGCTCCCTTGTCTGTTGCATGGCACCGGATTGAGCCAGCCATCTCCGTCGCAATCAGTGTCCTGGTTGTTTCCGATGCTGTCGCCGTCTGTGTCATCGGTCTCATTCGCATCCAGTGGGAACTCGTCCCCTTTCGCAGAAGTGAGGCAATCTGGAGCACCATCGCCATCTAGGTCAGGCCCCCTATTGCTCACCAATGCGCCATATTGATCTGTGATGTGGTAAGTGGTATCGTCGCACCTTCCGTCATTGTCGTCGTCAGGGTCTACGTTGTTCCCCCAACCGTCACCGTCTGCGTCAGCCCACTCGTTGGGATCGTTCGGGAAAACGTCGAACGAGTCCGGCCTCCCATCGCCGTCATCGTCATCGTCCGAGTTGTCTCCAACTCCGTCTCCATCGAAGTCCTCCCACTCGTTCTGGTCATTTGGGAATGGATCTTCGGTGTCGTTCACTCCGTCGTTGTCGTCATCGGTGTCGATGCTGTCTGGGATCCTATCCCCATCCGAGTCGAAGGATACTTCGGGGTCAAGGGGGTCGTAGTCATTCACATCCGGGACTCCATCGTTGTCGTCGTCCTCATCTATCTGATCGGGAACCCCATCACCATCGAAGTCTGCGAAGCAGTCATCGAAGAATGTGGAGGCCTCGCTAAGCGTAGATTGCCCAGCTGGGCACTGCGTCTGCGATGTGGCCTGATTCTCTGAAACATAGAACCCCCTAGCAGCTGGAACGCATGCACGTTGCCCCTTCAGACTTGAGTAGTATCCCGGTGAGCATCCAGTCTGCTCCGTCTGGCCCGAATCGGGAACCATGAAACCCCTTGATGCTAGAATACAGGTAGTCTTCTCAGGCAGTGGCTGGTATGTCCCCCTCTCGCAAGGGACTTGGTCTTTGGAACCGTGCCCGAGATCGATATCCTGCGGGGTGTTGGAATTAGTGGATCCACCATCGCCAACCTGTCCGTATTCATTCGCCCCCCAGCATTTCAGGCTGGCATCGTCCAAAATCATACAGGTGTGCCTGTGGCCGACTGTGATCGAGGTTGCATTGGTGCTCAGGATGATGACCTCCGGGGTTGAATGTGCAGTCTGGGTACCGTCACCGAGTTGCCCGTAGCTGTTATCTCCCCAGCAGGCGACTTCACCTGAATCGAATAGACCGCAACTGTGGAAGAGGCCAACCTCTACTTCCATCAGAAGTAGGTCCGGACTCAATGCTGAAGCGAGAGGGCTATTAGAGTCCAAAGTCCCTCCATTGCCCAGTTGTCCATGGGCGTTGTAACCCCAACAGAACATCGTACCATCATTCATCCCTAGGCAGGTGTGGAAAGCACCCGAGTCAATCGATACAGCGCTGCTGTTGCTCGGGATAGAAACCTCAACTGGTGTGTCCCTATCGACATTGCTGGAGTCTCCGAGTTGCCCGTTCCAATTCTCCCCCCAGCACATCACATTTCGGTCTACAGTTATCGCACATGTGTGGAACGATCCCGCGGAGACCCTCAGTGCACCCGTCCCTCCCAGTGAGGAATATGCCGGAATATGCCGGTCAGTCGTCGTCCCGTCACCTATCTGTCCGTTAGCATTCAGGCCCCAACACTTCACTCTGTTGTCAGTAAGTACTGCACAAGTGTGCGACTCTCCAGATGAAACCCCGATTGCTGATACTCCAGAGCCGAGGTCAACGGTAATCGGGGTCGTTCTTTCGATGGTCGTACCGTCACCTAGCTGCCCGAATGAGTTTGAACCCCAGCAACGAACCGACCCATCATCAAGCAGGGTACAGGTATGGTATGATCCCGCAGAAATCTCAATCGCATTCCTTCCCATCGGCATTGAGGCCTTTTGTGGTTCTAGGCTTGAGTCTCTTGTCCCGTCACCTAGCTGCCCGTTGTCATTCATCCCCCAGCAGCTAACCGAGCCGTCATCCAGTATGGCACATGAGTGGTAAGCACCCGAAGACACCTTTGTCAGAACTGGGACGCTATGACCGGCTTCTGCCCACTGACAAGCCAGATCCGAGGTCATTCCGTACTGGTTGTTGTACTTGCCAGCTGGGCAGGGAGTGCCTTCGGAAGCTCCGAGCCCGGGGACGTAGTAGCCTGGCCTGGCCTCTTCGCAGGTGGTTTGCCCTGAAAGCTCCTGGAACTTTCCAATTGGACATTGAGTTTCTGAGGTCGCCCCGTTGACGTCTACGTAGTGTCCAGGGCTGGCGGGAGTCATCACTGTACTTCCACTCCCACTGACGTAGTATCCAGGAGTGGCCTCTCTACAGGAAAATCTGCCATAATTTCCGGGACTACAATTTGCAGCAACCGTGGGGTTGCTGTCATCGCTATCCGATCCAGATGGAAAACCATCGTTATCATCGTCATTGCTGACTCCCACTTCGAAAATATTCAGGTCTCCATTGTTGTTCCAATCTCTCTCCGAAGAACCAATGTAAGTCCATCTGGAAATGCCGGAGAACTCTGATGGTGCGTTCCCGAGAGACTCCTCGGACCCAACTCCCCCCCAGCATTTCGGAAGGTCGTTACTAGCGACCACGCAAGTATACGATTCTCCAGAGGTTACAGAGACGGCTCCAAGATTTTGACCGAGTGCAATCTCAGTCGGCGAAGTAATCTGGGTCGAGGTACTTCCATCGCCAACTTGCCCCTTCCCGCTTCCTCCCCAGCAATGTAGGGAATCGCTGGAACTCACTATACAGGTGTGTCTTCTTCCTACGTCGATACTGATTGCACCAGATACCGAGGCCGCAACGATAGACGCGTCGTTCTGCTGGTTGGCAGTTCCGTCACCTAGCTGCCCGAATGCATTGTCGCCCCAGCATTTCACATCCCCACTGCCCGATCCATCAAGGATGACGCAGGTATGGGCCCCACCGGCAGATACTGCGACGACACTCCCTCCGAGAGTGACAGTTGAGGGTGAGTTGGATGGCGTCGTCGTCCCAGTCCCCAATTGCCCGTTTTGATTCGCCCCCCAGCACTTCAGTGACCAACTGTCCGAAATCGCGCATGTATGATTCGAGCCTGCAGATACTGCGAGGAACTTCTCTCCAGGGAGGTTCACGGATACTGGAGCGCTGCTATCCGAATTTGTGCCATCTCCCAGTTGACCATGGGTATTTCTGCCCCAGCACTTCAGACTCGCATCGTCTAGAATTGCACAGGTATGCCAATCTCCTGAAGACAATTGAACCGGCACTCCTCCTATGCTCGCCTCCACAGGAGAGTTGGAGTGTGAATTCGTTCCATCACCTAGTTGACCGAAGTTATTTCTCCCCCAGCACTGGATTTCTCCGTTATCAAGTACTGCACATGTGTGGTCCTGGCCGGAGCTAATCGAAACTGCTGTTCTTGCCGAGTCCAAACCAACCGATGTCAGAACCTGCCTGTCAGCAGTGGTCCCGTCACCTAGCTGCCCGAATGTGTTGTCACCCCAGCATTGGAGGTCAGAGTCATCTAGTATGGCGCAAATATGGGCTCCTCCACTGGAGATCGTTGTCTCGGTGAATATAGAACCAGATTGGAATCCAGGAGAGTTGAATCCGTCGGAAACCGGGCTCCTCATGTCTGTTATTACCCCGTCGCTGGATGCCAAGTAATACTTCTGGGGGCCCGTTGGTACGTTTTCTCCGGTCACAATGATTTCCCAATCCCCAACCTCCGGATTACCTTCTACCGAGATTCCAACTAGGTTGTTCAAATCGTCATTCGTGTAGGTCTCAATTGTCCCACTGGGACTCTTAAGGAGGATGTCCAGGTCATTGACCAACTGCTTTCCTGCGCTGGGGCCGTTCGCTGGGTCATTCCATGAGAGAACGACTCTGAAATCCTCTATACCCGTGTCCGGAACGGTGAGTTTGAATGAATGGCTATCGGATGTGGATATCTCGATCCCTTCAGTGAACCCGGAATGGACCAGCTGTTCTAGATCGGCCCTCCCCCATCCTTCATGGCTGTTGGGCGCCTTCTCCTCGGCTCCATTCCCATTCGGATCTCCTCCCGTTGTGTATTGTCCTCCTAAGTCGTGGGCCCCGGAAGCGAGTATCGCCTTAATCAGGGCAGATTCTGGACAATGATTGCTGGAAGGGTTACTTGCTAGGTCGCAGTTGTAGGCCCCTATGTTATTCAAATGCTCAATCACCAATGCAGCCGAACCTGCCACGATAGGGGTCGCCATCGAGGTCCCTCTTTTGTGAGTGTAGAACCCACCGGGGTCGTCTGTCATCGTATTCGAGGACGCCAATTCTGACCTAGTTGAGAGAATCCAACCTCCCGGTGCCACAATATCCGGCTTGATTCGCCCGTCATTCGTAGGTCCCCTATTGGAAAACGCACTCATTCCCTCTGGGTCGTCATTAGGCGTGTCCATCCTGATGGGGTCGGTGCCATGCCTCTCATTGGAATACGGGAGTGGGCAACCACCAACATTGCAAAGATTGCTGTATGGAATATCGTATAATGATAAACCCACACGATAGTTCTCCGATGATCCTACGGACAAGATATTCTTCGCAGTTGCCTGTCGATTCATGGCACCCTTGTTTATCTCACCATCTTTCCCCCCGTAGCAGTTTGGCTGGTTGTAGGAGTTGTAGGTGCAGTCCATGGCATCGTTCCCCATGGCGAAAAGGATCGTCAGGTCAGTCAGTGAATTAGCTTCGGCATCAATCTCATACGATGCGGAGCTATAGTATGCCAGACAGCTACCGCTTGAGGAGCCAGACTGGGCGCAATTAGTGCTCGTGCTCGGGCCAGAGCCCCAAGAATTCGTGTGGACTCTTGCACCCTCATCGTAAGCCTCTGTGAAGAAGGCATTGTATGAGGGCTGACAAAGCGAACTGCCGTTACATGTGCCACCTACCGCCAGAACCGCCTGCATGAAGAGGTGGGCACCTGGGGCCATCCCGCTGTTGTCTGTTCCTGTAGGTGAGTTCGTACCATCTCCCAAGACAGACCCTATCACGTGGGTCCCATGGCCATTAGGATCCTGCGGACCATCCGTACAGGTGTTACAAGTGTACGATTTGACTCCGACTATTCTGCCAACGAAGTCTGCATGGATGCCGCTGTTCACGGAGTTGCAATGGGACAGGCTAAAGCACTCTACTGCAGTATCTAGTCCAGAGTCCATTACCCCAACTATTACCCCAGAACCCGTCAGAGCACCACCGAAAGGCGCCATATTAGTAGACTCCCCCACCCAATCAACGCCGATGATTTCAGCTGCCGCTTCGTTATCAAGATGAACTGGATACTTGGGCTCGACCCATTCTACGAAATCAAGATTTATCAGTCCGGCCAAACCCTTCTCATCTACTACGACTTCGGCTACCCTGTCTATTCTGTAGTCAATTAATTCGACTCCAGTTTGGATAAGATTTTCTATTTCATTAGAACCGCTCAGTACGACGTTTATTACGTACCTGTCCCCTTGCATTATAGCGCCACTGTCCATCCCTTCTACCAATGGAATCACGTCAGGGGCCAGCTTGTCCGCCGAGTCAAGTCGGAAAGCACCCATGACTCCGATATCGTATAGCTCCATTGGGGCTATCTTCGGCACCTTACAATGGAATCCCTGCGGCGAATAGAATGTCCTGCATTCCAAACCCAGATCCGTCAGTTGAGATTTCCAATCAGAGGGTATGGGATAATCGTGCCCCAAAACGAACCAACCAGACAGGTACTCCTCACCAGTTGTTTCCTCCCACTTCTCAATCGGTACAAAGGTAGCGGTCCTATAGAATAGCGAAGCTTCTCCGATATTTGCAGAGTCCCCCTTCCACCCATGTGAGGGATCATCAGACTCCGTTTCTCCTAGGGAGTATTGGTCGTCTAGAACGTAATCTATCGCGTTCATCCTACTTTCGTCAGACAGATGTCCATTCTCTGTTTGGTAGGAAAAGATAGCCATGGAACTCGGCATAATCATCAGGGCTACGAGTAGAAGAGATAGCCGACCCCTTACCGCGTTGCCACTGGACATAATCCTCCTACGTAGTAGGAGGACATTAAAATTGCCTAAAATTTTGATTTCTAAATTTGACAATCTGGCTTTCAGAATTAGATTTTATTAACACTGTTTTGAAGCGAAATTTTAGACATAGTTTTCCGTGAAAAACATCACATACACTGTCCTTACTCGGCTGATTCCAATGGTTGAAAAAGACCTCTCTTCGACAGTCTCTGAAGTAGACGAAAACATGGACAAGGTTGCATCTCATGATGCAGAATCAGAAGATAAGTTGGACCAAGAGTTGGATAGGATTAGGGATAGACGAGAGAATCCAGGAAAGAGCTTCTTGGTCAATACAGTCGTCCCTAAGACATTCGATGACTATACTCTGGTCTTCGGCGTGGTGACTGGCTTGGTTTTCTTCGGAATGATAACTCTGGCCTCATCTGGATTGGTTCTGGGTGACTCGATCATTATCGATGATACTCTATCCGGAACTCCTCTGGATCCGAATGACTGCGTGGATAGAAGAGGCGAGGTTTGGATCAAGTCCTGGGTCCAGGGAGATGATCTAGAGATCGAGAGTCATAACTTGGAACCCTCTATGACATTCGGTATTCTTGTTGCAGTCTGGAACGAGTCTTCTGTTGAGTCAGATGGAGGCGTGGGAGATCCAACATTGACGATGGGGGAATCGGGAACTGGCGACTTATCGATAGAATTGAACAGCGACGGTTTGGAGGACGGCCATTACATTGTTAGAATCGGAATTTTGGCTTCAGATAGTGATTCAAGAGAATGGTCCGAAGAAGAAATAGTGGAGGCGGTTGCGAGTCCCAGTGGTCTTATTTCGTTCAAGGAACTGGATATAGAATTGCATACCACTTCCTCATCCTCCCTGTTCGGGTCTGGGGAGACTCACAGGGAGATGGAGAAGTCAGACGAGGAAACTAGAGCCTGTATGACTATTCAGGATATGGGGGTTTGGGGGTGGATCCTCATGGGAGCCGAGTGGGTCGGTGGCAGAGAGACAGCAATGCTAACTGGCGGTAACGCAGAGGTTCCTCCTTGGTACATGGCAACGATATCTCTTGGGATGTCGGTATTTTTCCTATGCGTCCAGTACCCTCTGATGCACAGATTGTATCACAGGGAAACAGACGATCTTCTGACAAGCGAGCAAATGAACAGGCTTCTCGTTCGGACAATAGAAAAAGCATCGAAGAGACTTCACATCAAGCCAAATCTATCATCAATAAAGGTCCAGGATCGCGCTATTTCGGTAGATGTTTTCCTGCCCTACAATACCTCTAGGAAGACCATTGCCAGTCCCATCGATGTAAAAGGAACGATCATCAAGGACATCCTGAATGAGTTTCGAATATTCGGGGAAATGAGGCCCCTCCAAATCAAGACAGTATGCACGGACTCCGACATTGAATCAGAAGGAACGATAGATTTCAGTGAATTTGGCGAAATCAGACTATCTGACGATTACAGCTCCTTCTTCTCCTCAATGGGGCAGTTCGGTAAACTCGAAGAGGCATTCAGAGAGAGCATGTCTAGATGGTTCCGGAAGCACGACGTCGCTGACTACGGCTCAGCAATTTTGGCCGATGAGGATGCAGTATTCGTCAGAGTGATTTACAGGCCTGTGACTAGGTTTGCATACTTCCTGTTCAAGCCAACCTATCAGCACCTTCAAGGAGATCTAAGGAAGCATCTGGGAAATGACCTAGAGTCCCTATTGCAAGGTCGGACACTTGTTGTGAGCGCGAGGAACGAAAAATCAACCCTAGGAGATAGAGCCGTTGCAGGCAGAGTCGAGCAGGGGACCGAAGAACACGAAGGGGAGGCAATGGTGGCAAAGAGAGGAGGAATCCCGGGGGCTCTTCTCCAGAATCCATTCATGGGAGACATCCTCTCGTCCGTGGAGTATGTTGCTCATAAGAACAGGAAGAGAATCGACAAGTACGGGTTCTGGGGGCTAATCGTTTTCGTTTGGATCCCATTCATGGCGAGCGGGGTACTAGTAGGCGCCATGCTGGGCTTGGTTGCAAGGATGAGATTCCAGAGGGTTCTGGCTGCATGCTTCATCGGCGGAACAGCAGCCTCTATCACGTGGGCATATACGGCTAGAGGGATAATCGAGGTAATGCACAAGTACCACGCAGAGGCATTCATCCCTTTCATCCTCTTGCTAGCAATTGGTTTCACGTGGCTCAAGATCAGGGACAACAAGAGGTTCAGGAGGGAGGAACTATTCAAGGACTCAATGGCCTTTTTCGCTGGCGCTTCGGATACATAGCCCAGAAGTCATTTTGAAGGCCTGCCGACTCGAAAAACTGGGTATAACATGGCACTCGTGAAAATCAGTGGATTGGAGAGGCACTACCAAATGGCCTCAGAGACAGTAAGAGCTCTGGATGGGGTTGATCTGGAGATAAATGAAGGTGAAAGAATCATACTTCTGGGACCATCTGGTTCTGGAAAGACCACGCTTCTCAACTGCTTATCTGCATTGGACAGCCCGACATCCGGAGAATACCAATTCTCGGGCAACAAGGTCCCAAAGAACGAATCAGAGGCCATGACTACATTCAGAAGAGAGAACATTGGATACGTTTTCCAATTCTTCAATTTACTACAGGACCTTACTGTTTTGGAGAACCTACTGCTAATTCAGGAGTTGGCAGGAAGCAGAGACGAAGATAGGGCTCGTAATCTACTAGCACTTGTAGGACTCGAAGGCGAGGTCGACCGATTTCCAGCAGAGATCAGTGGTGGCCAGCAGCAGAGAGTAGCCATTGCTAGGAGCCTAGCAAAGAGGCCCAGGCTTCTTCTTGGGGACGAGTTGACGGGGAATCTTGATTCATGGACATCATCAGTTGTGATGGAAGTCCTAGTCAAGGCGTGCGACTCAGAGGGGATCACATGTGTATTCGTCACTCATGACGAGTCTCTGGTGCAATATGCTACCAGAGTCATTAGGATCGATAGCGGCAAAATCATCTCCGATGAAAGCGGAGGGGCGAATGTCCCCTCCTCAACTCCAAAACACATTGTAGGATAGGTGTGAGAATGCTCATCCTACTGAACAAGCGTCTGGCAAGGAGCATGATGAGGTCAAAGATCAGACTCATTGCAGTGATAGCCATGGTAGTAGTGGCAGTATTTGCCGGGGTATCGTTCGCAGCTTACGCGCATACCGTCTCCGGCATGTATGACGAAATCTACGAGGACTCCGAGAATGCGGTTAATCTTCCAGATTTGTGGGTGGAGAACCCAAGTGGCACTTGGGATGGAGAAACCTCAGCCTCTCTTTGCGAGGATATCGCCAGTAATTGGCCAGATTCCGTTTTGGTCCTCAACGAATGCGAGCCTAGATTGAGGCTAGATGGAACGATGTTCTACGAAACGTCAGAGGCAGGGGAAAGGAAAGAGAAACCCGTCCCAGCCGTCTGGCACGGAATCGACGAGGGATCCGTAGACCGCGTGTGGATGCCTAGCCATCATTGCTGTTCCGGGAGGGTGGCCACAGGGGAATCCGAGATAGTCATCGATGCCCGCGTCGCAACCGGGATGGAGATATCCTTGGGCGATTCCGTGACCATAGGTGCCGGGAACGGTAGAATGAACTTCACAGTAGTGGGGATCGGTCTCCACTCAAACCATCTTTACTACGCACAAGACGGAGATCTATTCCCCGCTGAGCCAGGTACCTTTGCCACAGGGTACCTCTCATCAGAGGGTCTGGAGAGATTGGCCAACATGAGCAGCGGCTCTTCGAACCTCCTCCTGATAGACATCTTGGGCACCCCGGATTACAATCTCCCGTCCACAGATGAGGACGATGGCCCCGCACTCACCCTTGTCACTCAAGCAATGGATGAAATAATTTCAAGCTCAGTAGACTCGCCTTCTCTAATTTACGACCGCTCACAAGTTTTCTCAGTGGAAATATTACGCGCCGACGCCGAAGGGGCTATGCTGTTCTACATCCCGATAACAGGGATGATAGCTGCCATCGCTGGAATCACACTATTCCTTAGTCTTCAGAGGCTAGTCCAGTCCCAGTCCCGGGAGATAGCGATTCTGAGAACACTCGGCGTCCCAAGATGGGCAATCATGCCATCCTATGTCATCATGCCACTAGGAATTGGAATCGCTGGATCTTTGCTCGGAGCGATTCTGGGTGTTTATCTGGGGACGCCCGCCATGTTGACCTTCTATGAGGACTTCATGGGCATACCCATTCTCCAATCAGCGGAACTCGGACAAATTGTAATGCAGATTGTAGTGGTTACAACAGCCGTCGTACTTTTCTCGGGGATACTTCCAGCCGTTCAAGCATCTAGGCTCCAGCCTCTAGAGGTAATGAGGGGGGAGCATGAGGTCAGAATTTCCTCTAGGAAGATACAGAAGATAACTTCCAGACTTCCCGCAACTGCGGGCTTGACCATCAGATCTAGCATCAGGAAACCAGCGAGATTGACCTTCACATTCCTAGCAGTAGGACTCTCCATGTTGCTGTTCGGAAGCACGACTCTAATGATGTCATCAATGGAAGAAATGACCGTGGGATCAGTAGAAGATGATCAGAACTGGGACATCCAGGCCAATGTGTTGTTCGGAGGCGAGGATGAAGTGATACAATGGGTGGATGACAAGAGCGGCTATCACGAGAGAATCATTACCTTCCCAGCAAATCCAGTCAATGACTCACGAGTAATTTCGGCCAATGGAATGGAAGTCTTGTCGACGGAAAGCAGCGCACTAATCCAACTAGACCTAAAGGAAGGCAAGCTCCCCGAAGCAGGTCTTCAGACTAATCAGATTCTAATCGACGAAGGTCTGAACCACTTCCTAGGATGGGAGACAGGAGAAATCCAGACTCTCGTGTTCGGGTCAACCCCCGCGACCGTTGAGATTGTTGGAATTACTCAGGGGGAAATGAGTAGAACCGTCTACTTCCACAGATCAGACCTGGCAAAGATAGTGGGGGTGGAAGCAACAGCCGTTCTGATAGACCTCCCAGAGGGAGTATCTGCAGATAGTGACCTTGGCAACGTCTCACTAGTGATAATAGAAAAGCAGGACCTGATATCTTCGTACGAGTCAATTCTAGAGCAGCAGCAGGGCTTCTTGGGCTCCATTCTGTTTCTCGGAATCCTGATCGCAATAGTGGTGCTATTCAATACACTGATAATCAACCTCTCAGAAAGAGATAGGGAAATTGCAACGCTAAGGGTTCTGGGAGCCCCAATGAACAGGCTTGGCTGGATGATGTTCGGCGAGCACTTGGCGATAGGCCTGATTGGAGGGGTTCTGGCGTTCATGTTCACTTTGGTCGGAACTCAAGCAATGGTCTCGTCTTTCGTACAGTGGTCATTTTACATGACCGTATCAGCAGATCCGGTAGTAGCAATGCAACTAATCGGGATTGTTGTGTTCATCTCTGTCATCCTGACCCCATATGGTATGAGGAGGATCAGAAAGATGGATCTAGTCGAGAAGGTCAAAGACCTATCGCAGTAGCGCATGTACATGCGAGTCGTAACTTGGAATCTGAATGGTATCCGAGCAGCCCACAGAAAGGGGCTCGATGATTTCATCGAGAGGATAGATGCCGACGTAATGCTATTCCAAGAAGTTAGGGCTCTACCCGAGCAGATGCCCAAAGAATGGTCCGAGCCGGAGGGATACGAGGTGATTTGGCATCCTGCCCAGAAGAAGGGTTACTCTGGCGTAATGTCATGCTCAAGAGTCGGGATGGTCGAGATTGGGAGGGGCATAGATACGGATCTTGATGAGACTAGAGACCCCGAAGGCAGGGTACTAGTGACGAAGCATGGCAATCTGAGTTGCGTCAACATGTATCTTCCAAATGGATCAGCAAGACAAGAGCGTCAGGACTACAAGGATCAATGGCTCGAAGACATGCTAGTCTGGAGTCAGCAGTTCCTAGACTCCGATGAACCCGCTCTTCTCTGCGGTGATCTGAATATCGCGCACACGGAGGATGATATTTGGGATCCAGCCGGAAATAAGCGCACCTCGGGTTTCTTGGAGCATGAGAGGGAGTGGTTCGATAGAATGCTCGCATCTGGTTGGTCGGACCTCCTACGTATTCACGTGGGAGAGGTCAAGGGCCCCTATTCGTGGTGGTCCAACTTCCGCCGAGCAAGGGAGAGGGATAGGGGTTGGAGGATTGACTACATCCTAGCAAACAAGGCCGCAAGGCCCCTGATGAAATCTGCAGAGATAATGAGGGAGGGAGGGCTTGTCGTTTCCGACCATGCCCCTGTTATAGTGGACTTGGAGATGTGACTCCAATTCGGTTTTTTGTCTAGGAAAGAGGCAAATGGTACCCTTCAAGAGAGGGGAACATAGGCGATTAATCATGACAGATGCCCTTGCAGGCCGTTTGGAAACGATTCTGCCGAACGGAAGAGGGGTTTGGGTCCCAATGGACCACAGCGCATCTTACTTCCCCGAACATGGTTTGTTAGACTCGGATAAAGCTGTAGATGCAGTCATCGAAGGAGGGGCAGATGCAATAGTAATGCAGAAGGGCCCTATCTCCCATCACTCCATCAGGACGTCATGGGGACGCTTCGTCTGCCATGCATCCTTGTCCACAATCCATGGGGGCGACCGTTCTCAAGACAAGGTCCTGGTTGCTACTCCTTCCGAGGGTCTAGATAGGGGAGCAGTTGCAATGTCGGCACAAGTAAATCTCGGAGATCCGGCAGAGCCGGAGATGATACAGAGGATGGCTAGGATAACCACGGATTCTCATGAGAAATCAATCCCGGTATTGGGGATGTTCTATCCTAGGGGGAGGAACCTGATTTTGGATGATTCAGACTCAACTTCAGGGGTCGCTCATGCTGCTAGACTTGCTTGGGAGTTGGGGTGCAACGTCGTCAAGGTTCCTTGGACTGGGTCCGAGGAGTCATTCGGGATAGTAACCTCCTCTGTCCCGATTCCGGTACTGGTTTCTGGAGGTCCCAAGGACGATGACTTCGGTAAAGTTCTGGAATTAGTCGAGAAGTCAATCAATGCAGGGGGTTCCGGGGTTTGTATGGGGAGAAACGTATTCTCCTCCGAGGATCCAGCTTCCCGAATCAGAGCATTGAGGGCCATTGTTCATGACGGAGTCAATGCAGAAGAGGCTTCCAGGCATCTGAGGTGAGAGGATGCAGATATGGGTAGAGAATGAAGATGACTTGGACCCGAATCAAAATTTCATCTCCCGCGTGTGGACTGGTTCTTCCCCTGATGTGGTAGAAGTCTCAATTGACGCTCCCTCTGATCAGGACGAGGCAATCTCTCTCATTGGACTTGTGCCGTGGATATTGGTCAGATGCTCGGATTGGACGATGATACCCCTCGAGAATCTAATTGCATCTTCCAGAGGGACCCAGACAAGAATCGCCGCAGCAATAGATAGAGAGATAGAAATTTCCGGAGCAGCATTTGCACTTGGAGGGGGTGTCGATGCTATCCTTATCCCAGGACTTTTGGTAGACGACGCGATCAAGTTTTTGGGAGACAGATGGACGAAGGAAAACCCTCCAGAGAATGCAGAAATCAACCCCACAGAGGCAAGAATCCTATCCACTGAGGGTGCAGGAGTTGGTGAGAGAGTATGTATAGATCTGACAAGAAGGATCAAGGAAGGGCAAGGGGCAGCGACTGGCTCTATTTCAGGAAAGTTATGCCTAATACATGGCGAAACTATTTCCTCAGAATATGTCCCCAATAGGCCATTCAGGATAAATGCTGGAGCGATTCACTCTTACATCCTAATGGCAGATGGAAGAACGAAGTACATGAGCGAATTAGAAACTGGTGACGAAATAGCAATCCTGTCATCGCCCGGATATATCGAAACTGCCGTTATAGGACGGTTGAAGATCGAAATACGTCCACTTCTCGTTGTCAGATTCGAGATTTCTGGAGAAGAGGGTCAGACAGTAGTTCAGCAAGCAGAGACGGTTAGATTTGTTTCCCCAACGGGGAAAGCCGTTTCAGTGACGGATGCAAAGGCCGGAGACAAAATAACGGTATTCACAGACGATAGAGTCAGGCACATAGGAATCGCACTTGATGGGGGGATGGTGGAGAAGTGAAGGTGCTAGGGGAGGGCGAATCGAACGGCGCGATATCCATCCTCCACGCTCTGGGACTGGGTAGGGGGTGCTCTATCGGCATCCAACTAACAACCAAGGTTCAGATAGTAGAAGATGCGGTTGAAATCAAAAATGATAGAAACGGGCTTCTCGCTGCAGTAGAGAAATGCTGGAGGGATAGGGGCCTCCCAACCCCAGACCAATTCGGATGGAAGGTGGACAGCTCAATCCCTATTGGCCAAGGGCTAAAATCGAGCTCAGCATTGTCTTGTGCAGCTCTCAGAGCCCTCAATTCATGTGCTTGGGCCGGTCTTTCTAACTCTGAGATTGCGGATATCGCAGCTAAATCACAACTCATTTCGAACTGTGCTAAGACTGGTAGCATGGACGATAATTGGGCGTCATTGGAACCGGGCTGGAAGCTAGTTGACCCCGCCCTATCTGCATCTGAGTCAATAATCCTCGAAGGGGATATTGATCCTAACCTTTCGATCCTTGTACTACTAAGGGGGAAAAGAACAGTGGAAATTTCAGCTGAGGCCTTTTCGCAGCATGAGCAGATATTCGAGAGGTCACTGGCTTCCGTAATGAGAGGATCAATTCTAGACGCATTGTCATCAAATGGAATGGCCGTTGCAGCAGCAACCGATGATCAAGAAGCCCTGAGAATTTGCAATTTGAGCATCGCATCCGGAGCCATTGCAGCCGGTATTAGTGGATCCGGCCCATCAATTGCAATCGTATGCTACCAGGAAGATTCGACATCACTTTCCAAGCTATTTTCCGAATCTGGATTGGAGGTTATTTCAACAGGCATTTATGTGAAGGATGAGATTTCAGAGGTGCAATGATGGGGATGGGCCTTGGTGAGCATCTGAAAGTCACGCTATTTGGGGAAAGTCACGGCAAGTGTGTAGGTGCGCTATTCGAGGGAATTCCTCCAGGAACAGAAATTGACTTGGATGCTCTTGTGAACGACTTATCTCTCAGAAAACCTGGAAGAAGAGGAATGTCAGCCAGATTGGAGACCGACGAATGCGAGATTCTGTCAGGAGTGCATGAGGGAAAGGCAACAGGTTGGCCGTTGCTAATGATCGCTAGAAACTCAGATGCGCGGTCTTCTGACTATAGTTTCCTCCCCGATCACCCACGCCCTGGCCATGCTGACATGGTTGAGGAAATAAGATCCAGTGGATCCAACGATCCCCGAGGAGGAGGGTCGCAGTCTGCCAGGCTCACTCTTGGATTAGTGGCAGCTGGAAGCCAGGTCAGGAAGATGCTGGACGAAGCAGGTTGGTCCTGTCACGCCCATCTAAGCAGGGTAGGGGACATCACCGCCAGGCCATTGATCCATCTCGATATTTCCAAGGCACTCGAAGAGGGAACGGAGATGTCCAGGCTAAACTGCAGAGATCCCGACGCAGCAGTAAGAATGGGAGAATCGATAAGAAAAATCCGAAGGGAGAAAGACTCAATTGGTTCGGTGGTAGAGTTGTTGATTCTCGGACTTCCCATTGGTGTAGGGGAACCATGGTTCGACGGACTGGAGCCGTCTCTTGCAAGGGCACTCATGGCAATTCCTGGAGCTAGGGCAATAGAGTTCTCTAATGGCACCGAGGCATCAAGGATGAGAGGTTCAGAGAATAATGACATGTGGGGACCAGGTGATAAAGTGCCCGAATTGGAAGGGGCCAAGACTGGAGATGCGGATGGAGCCCTAGGAGGCAGATCGACAGGGGCACCGTTAAGGGTGTTGGTGCATTTCAAACCACCAAGCAGCCTACCGAGGGAGCAATTCACTTTGCATCTTCCGAGTAACAAGAAACAGTCACTAAAGGTAGGCGGAAGGCACGATCCAGTGATTGGCCCGAGAGCAGCACCTGTTGTCGAGGCGGTGGCAATGTTGGTCGTCGCAGATCTGGGAATTGCCGGCGGATTCCTTTAGCCGGATTGACTTTCTAAATACTGCTGAATCCTGAGAGGGAGGTTAATTGCGAACATTCCTGCTATCACGATGAATACCAGGATAGTCCCCAATGCGACGCCGTAAACGCTAGTCAACTCCACGCTCTCCTCGAGACGATTTGCAGCAACTGAGTCGAAAATTCCTACGAATAGGGGAACGAAGAAATTGATGAACAGAGTCAGTGTTGCTACCAATGCTGCAACCACAGGGGTGTATCCAAGTGCCCTGTTGTATCTGTCCGTGATGCTCTTGACGTTCATCACGTAGACCTCTCCGGTTCTTATTGAGGTATCGAGCATGGAGAAACGGATTACCGCGCTTGAGACTTCGATGTATACGACTAGGAAGACTGCGTACAATATTAGTAGCAATTTCTGCATTATTTCGTTCTCTGGCAAAAAGCTCAGTCCAAACTCAACCTTGCTTCCAGCGAACCTGATAGTGACCAGAATTAGCATTACGTAAGACAGCAAAATCGCCCTTTGGTCCCTCTGCCAAACCCCCCAGAAACCAGATATCAGTCCAATAATAATCATCAGTAGATGGAGCCATAGGCCAAGGAAGCCAAATCCGATCATGTTTGATATCGCGAACCATGCAGTTCCGGATACTGGCGTGAGCATGAAAGTAAGGAACCCGAGGACTAAGAGCGAGCCTATTGCCCCCATCTGAAGGTTCAGAACCATTTTGTTTGGCGATACGAACTCTCTATTGACCAGAATTGGGCCTCCGAAGATCGCATCTATCCAACTTGGTATGGCGACATCTGGAACCGCATCATCAGGTATGCCGCTGTCCGCCTTCAGTGTTCCAGCTGCCCTTTTCCTGCTAGGGGCAGATGAGCGAACTACCTTGCCCTCATACAGATGGGATGTGTCGACCGGACCCTTGCCTTCTTCCATAATTACGCCTCAGAATCCCCTTGCCCCGGCTAGGGCCGTGAATAGTAGCATATCCGGCTCCCAGTCCATCACATACGCACCAAGTCCTCTTAGCTCGGTCATCAGAATGTCTCTCTCTGTTTTCAGCACCTCGTAGCCTGTTCTGTCTATTCTTCTCGCATCGAATTCGAACTCCAAGCTGCTCGGTGAAAGTACTGTGACCTCGAAGTTCCTAGCCCTAAGGTCCCTAACTGCATCGACTATTGTCGGATCGTCCTCCAACGGTGACAGGATGATGATGGGGCTGCCTCTGTGAATGTGAGGCATGATTCGGGTAGTCACAATCTTCAGCGGAGTGTTCCCTTTCGCCATAGCGCCCGCAAGTTTTGTCAGTATCACGTACAACTGCTTCTTACCTGTATCCCTGTCCACCGAGACAATTTCGTCCCCATAGACCACGAGCCCTACGGAGTCACGCCTTGATAGGAAGTGCTGGGTGAGGCTCGCTGCTGCTCTAGTGCTGTAAACCAGAGAGTTTCTACTCACTGGTCCAGTTTCACTCACCGCCCTACTGTCAACTAGAATAATTACATCGCTTACAGCGTCCCTCTCAAATTCGTTAACCATCATCTTGCCATCCTGTCTGGCAGTCGCTTTCCAGTTTACTTTCCTTATCGGGTCGCCTGGCAAGTACTCTCTAAGGTTGTAGAAGTTCGAACCCTCGCCGGGGTTTCTGATATTCACTGCTCCAGTGAAAATCTTTGGAACCCTACTCTTGATCATCGCATCTTTGATATCCTCCATCTTCGGGAAGACAAGGAAATCGTCGTAGAGTTGCACCTCTTTCTCATTGTGGAACAGCCCTAACTCATCTTGAACCCTAATGCAAACCGGGCCTATGGTGTAGAAACCTCTCAAGGGGGTCTCTATTGTGTAGGAGATCTCAGTCTCTCGTTTCGGTCCTATTTCCATCAGCACGTAATTCGCACCTTTCTTGATTCTCATGACCTCAGGAACCCTATCCCTGACCTCCAAGACCTTTGCAATTGCAGATCTATTCTGAATCCTGAGGGTGACGTCTATCTCGCCATCCTCGAAAACTCTGGATGTAGAGGTCTTCCTCATGGCCACAATACTCTGAAGTTGTATTCCCTCGTCCAGAACAGCTTCCTCGAGCCTCCTGCCCGAGGAGGCTACATCTCCGTGCGCCGTCCTAAGAGCCGCCCAAGTTAGGAATGAAAGAAGAACTACCGCTACCGTTACTAGCTGTTGGTTCCGAAGCACTAGTCCTAGCAGGTACATCGCAACCGAAAGAGATGCGAACATCGCAGACTTTCGGCTCCAGGCCACCTTTACACCTCAAAATTCAGACCGTGGGGACATTCGCGGCATTCTTACCATGCAGAATATCTCGAATGACCTCGCCGGTCTCGAGTCCCTTAATCTGGTGCTCTGGCTTCAGAATAATCCTGTGAGCCACTGCCAGTTCTGCAATCGCCTTCACGTCGTCTGGTGTCACGAAGTCCCTTCCTCGCATGGCCGCAACAGCCCTGCTGGTCTTCAGGAGGGCTTGAGAACCTCTCGGGGAAGAACCCACGAGAACTCTCGGATCTTCCCTCGTCCTAGCAACGATATCCACCATGTACTCTCTGACAGACCTGTCAACGTAGACTTCCTCGCATGACTTCTGCATCTTGACCACAATACTTGGGTCGGTGATACTGTTCACCTCGACCTCGTCAGTCTTTCTGTCAATCCTCCTCTGAAGGATCTCGTTCTCATCTGCTCTGTCCGGGTATCCGACCATCATCTTCATCATGAAACGGTCAAGTTGTGCCTCTGGAAGCGGGTAAGTTCCCTCCTGCTCCACTGGGTTCTGGGTTGCCATGGTTAGGAAAGGAGAGGGTAGCTTGTGTGTAACCACGCCGATCGTGACCTGCTTCTCCTGCATCGCCTCTAGAAGAGCAGCCTGTGTCTTCGGGGGCGCTCTGTTAATCTCGTCAGACAGGAGGAGATTACAGAAAATGGGACCGGGCTTGAAGGTGAACTCTCCCTTCTTAGCGTCGTAAATATTAGTCCCAGTTATGTCCGCTGGAAGAAGATCTGGAGTGAATTGAACTCTCTTGAAGTCACACCCAAGGGCATCTGCGAACGTATTTGTCATCAGCGTCTTTGCCAATCCGGGAAAATCCTCGAACAATAGGTTTCCATTCGAAAGAATGTCCACCATTACGTTATCAATAACGTGTGACTTTCCTATGATTACCTTCTGTACCTCAGTACTGATTGCCTGTCCCATGGCACCTGTTGCAGCCAAAACCTCGTCTACCTTGCTCGATCCACGGGCTTCCTGCGCTTTCTTCGCTAAAGCCGCGTCATGTGTGCCAGTATTCGGCGTTTGCATCCCTTTTGGTGGTCCTGTTTCACTCATTTTTTTCACTCCATTTTATTAGTTATTTTTTCCCCAGCGGCGAATAGCTTGCATCAACTTGCGCAACTCTTGTGGCGTGTACGTCCGGCTTTGGCTATAAGCCAATTCCACGAGACGAGGATCCCCGATCATCGCCTGAACTTCAGGCGGGGGAGTCATCGCCATCTCATCTCTGGTGAGGTCATGATGTATCCTAACCTTCGTCAGCAGCGATTTCCTAACCCTATCCCTATATGTGGCAGGGTCGAGTTTCTCCGGACGCTGGTTGAATTTGGTCAGATCAAAGACGTGCCTCCAGTTCTCCTTTTCAGGTACTACCATCATAGCAACGAGGAGGAGAAGGGTGACATTCAGAACCACTAGCCACTTCAGGAATTGATTTGAAGTAAGCAGGACGACAGTCCCCATGGTCTGAACGAATGGTTCGGAGACGACTCCAGTTACGTGCCTGCTCTCGTCGAAAACGACTTGGAAGTTCGAAGGATCGCTTCGTATAGGAGCATTCAGATTTACATTATCGAACTCCATCATATCATACACAAGTAGTCTGAAGTATCTCTCATTCCCGTCCCATTCGTTGTTGTTGAGGATCTCTTGGGTCCAACAATTATTTCGCGTGTAATCGCCAATCGCGGAGCAGTCTTGGCTGAGCCCTTGATCCTTTGCGACTGCTAGCTCCCAAAGCATGTTCGAGAAAGCCTCGTCGTCTGCTACGAACACAATACTTCCGGTGACTTCCAACTCGCCTACACCAGCTGAAAAAGCCCCTCTTCCTTCGTCCGCCACTTTGTCCAGGACCTTTATCCCAGGGTAATCGAACCTCATCATTAGCCTCAGATCACCAGTGGCCGGGTTAGCCGGATTGGTAGGGTCACCATCTCCGGCCCTGTCAATGAATGCAGAGGGAGAGGCGGCACCCAGTGTCATTATGTCCCTATGATCTGGATTTTCGATATCTTTGTCCGTTGGTTCGAACATCATTCCTGTAGGGCCCCTGTACATTACTGGAAGTCTGCAGTCGTTCAGACCGTCCGGATTCTGAATTTGGAATGCAGTACAACCTTGCATCAGTGCTCCAGGGGACATATCTCCAATGTCCTGATTTACCGGTGATGCGCTCCAAACATTGCCCCAGTCGACTTCTTGTTGACCCTGTTGCGTGTATACCCAATGCTGCTTATCGTCCAGCAGGGGTGCGTCCATGTATCTGACTCCGAATAGTATTGCCAGATTATGTGCCTGAGTATTGTCAGCAGCTACGATTACCTTGCCGCCTTTCTCAGTGACGAATCTGAAAATTTCGTCTGCCTCGGTCTGATCGATCGGTTTTTCAGGAGCAATGATGGTCAGCAGTGTTCGATGAGGGTCCTTCCAATCATTAACGAGCATTGGTGTGGACATAGTATTCGCAACGTAGTAACCAGAGTCCCTATTCTCAACATACTCTCCCTCGAAACTATCTCTCATATCGGACAACTGGCCCAAGCCATCCGTATCGTAAGCAGAGTAATTTGACGATTTTCCGACAACGAAGAACATAGGCATCACTAGGAGTAATATTGACGTAATTACTAGGGAATACAAAACGTTCCTGTTGAATCTCGCTTCACTATCCATGTCAATTGCCATGGTTTCTAACCCCCTTTTAGTTGGGCCGTAGGCCCAAGCAACATCCGTCCGACAATTAATTCACGGTTATATGTTGCTGAGCATAGTTCGCTAATCCTGTTGGAAGTGAAGATTGCACGTTTTAATCTTCAATCCTTTTGCTGTAGGCCAATGCTGCAAGCAATCCAATAGATAGCACACCTAAACCCGGTGCAGAGAGGTTAGACTCTATCGAGTCATCCGTTTCGCTGACAACGTTATCCTGCCCTCCAGAGCCCTGATCTCCAGTTGGAGGCGGTTCCACCGTAACCCTGACTTCGTCTTCTGATGCGCCTGACGCTCCATTTCTCTTCGAAGTCACAGATACCGTGATGTCACAGTGTCTCTTCGGGTGGCTTTCTGATGCAGTAACCTTGAGGTCCGCGTCCTTGGCCCTTCCAGATTCTATATTGCCGCTTAGAAGGGCATCTAGTCCACTATCGGTCGTCAAGAGTGGGCAATCATCCCTGACGTCCACTTCGGCCACTCCATCCTGTGCGTTTCCATTGTTTCTCACTGTCACGGTTAGTATGGTGTCAGTGCCTGCGTTCATCGGCCCGAATGGCTCAGAAATATCCACGACTAAATCAAATATCGAGGGTATCTCTAAGTCTCCCTCTCTGTTCTGAGAAGAAGATAAAGGATCAGGAATACCTTGTCTAGAGGTTATCGTCGCAGTGATTGAGAATTTCTCTTTCTTTTCCGCGTCTTGGGATAGTACATCTATTCCGCTAATCTTCAGTTCAAACGTCTCGTTTGAACCAGAAGAAACGGACTCTTCCTCAGGACCGTCATGACTTCCTCCAAATGGGATATTGTACTCAAACTGCACCGTTATCTCCGTCAGTCCTGAATTTTCAACGAAGAACTCAACTTTGGCCGAACCATCATCAGACAAGACGAAGGAATTGGTTGAATCCTCACCTGGATATTTTATTCCTAACTCCCAGGACTCTAAGTCCTGTCCCGATGCAGGGGGAACCGCCACAAGAGATGCAGCTAGAATGGTCCCAATAATCAAAGAGCGAACTCTCGAACCCATCAACTCACCAGTAACTTCCTACACGCCCTTTTCGTTAAGACCTTCACCATTTTCCTTCTATAAGACGGGGAGAACCAAGTGTTCTGGACAGGCTTTACTGCCTTTCTAATCGACTCTGATAGAATTTCGACGGTCTCAACTCCACTCCAATTCTCGAGTGCGCCCTTCGCTTCTTCTGAATGCAAGCTAGGAATAGACTCTAGGCCAGTGGTTGCTACTCTAAGATTTGATGGGCCATCTCCCTCATCTCCTTTCCAGAGAACAGCTACGCCCGCTTCAGGGAAGTCCCAGGATTCACGCTGCCTCAACTTCTGATAGTCTCCGCTCCAATCCGATGCATCTTCAGGTAGAGTGATGTGGGTGACCATTTCTCCAGGTTCGAGTACATTTCTGGTCATTCCGTCTAGCTTGAAGAAATCACATAGTGACATGGAGCGCTTTCCTTTGGGTGATGCTAGGTGGATTGTGGCACCTAGGCACATCAGTACAGGAGCCAAATCTGCTTGATAGGTTGCAACGCACAGCGTGTTTTGGTTCGGAATTACTCTACAATCGGCCCCAGTGCCACAATCACATTTGTGACACCAGTCAATTGACTCCCTCCATGTTTCCGACTGATTGATCCAGTAGCACCTAGTATCCAGGCATATATTTCCTCCAACTGTCCCGGACCTTCTGATCATCACACTCGCAATTGAGTCTGCTGCCTTGGCTAACACAGGGTGGGTCGACTCGTGCTCGGCTAACTCGTTGATACTGACCATAGCGCCAATACTTTCCTCGCTTATCTCTCGCAGCTCGGCTATGGAAGAAAGCGAGATAACGTGCCTCTTCACATTGATGTGCCACTTGTAATTTGGAAGCAGATCGGTTCCTCCAGCGACCCAGTCGAACTCCTCTCCAGATTCTGAAAGCTCTCTAGACATTGTTAGCGCCTCATCCAAACTCTTCGGCGAAAGAACACGGAAGGGGGGCATCCTCATTTTTGACCCTCCGCATGCCTTCTTTCTGTATGCTTCCAAGCACTACCTGCGAGTCTAGGAGACTTCAGATATTCCTCCTCAGGAGTTACTCTCACTGACCACCTAGGGTCAACTTCGTCCGGAGGAATTGTGGGGTCCAGACCGAATAATGCACCATTGTGATAATCCGACCTACCCTCATCCAGTCTCCTATCCTTGTCCCTTATCCGATGTTCCTTAGCTCTGTTTTCTAGAACTCCTTGGAGAGATGAGTGTTGAAGGGATGGGCTAGGGAGATTATTCGGATCCGATACCTCTTCCTCTCTGCAACGCTTCTCGATCATTTTGTGCACCTTCTCTGGAGACATCGGTAACTCAGAGGTCCTGATCCCTATTGCATCGTAGACGGCGTTGCAAACAGAAGGCAGAATCGGAAGAAGAGGGCCTTCTCCGGCCTCTTTAGCTCCAAATGGACCCTCTGGATCGTTCGATTCCACTATTATGGGAATTACTTCCGGCATTTCGTGAATGCTCGGGATCTTGTAATCTAGGAGATCGGGATTCATCAGATTTCCACTTCTACCATATCTCATCTCTTCCGATAGAACTTGGCCCATGCCCATGTGGCAAGACCCGATTATCTGCCCCTTTACAGCCAATGGGTTCAGAGCCTTTCCACAGTCGTGAGCTGCCCATACCTTGTCAACTTTGATTTGACCAGTTTCCACATCGACAGAAACTTCTGTCACATAAGCAGAGAAAGAGTATGCTGGAGCTAGTCCAGCCGCTGCTCCCTTGTGCATTTTCCCCATAGGGGGGGTCCTGTATGCCCCAGAGGCGACTAAAGCTCCCCTGTCTTCTTGCGATTTGTGAAGAGCTTCGAGGTAGGATACCCCAACCGCTGGGTCCTTTTTTAGGAAGATTCTCCTATCCCCAATAATCAATCCGCTTCTTTCCGCCCCTGTGATTTCAACCGTAGCATCTAGCAACTCCTCCCTGATTTGCATGGCTGCCGAAATAGCCGCGTTGGCGTTCATGAAGGTCACTCTGGAGGAGTAAGAGCCCAAGTCCACCGGAGAGGTATCAGAATCTCTCGATTTCACTCTGATCATATCTAGCGGGAGCCCGAGTACCTCTGCCACGGATTGGGCTACGACTGTATCAGAACCTTGCCCTATGTCTGCGGCTCCTGTGTGGATTGTGACCCCGCCATCCATATCGATCTTCAGATGAACGGTTGCATGTGGGAACTTATTCGGATCCCAGTGGATGGGTAGGCCACTTCCTGAAATGAAGAAACCACATCCAATGCCGATTCCCTTCCCAAGAGGAAGTTTACGGAATTTTTTATTCCAGCCACTTTCTTCTCTAACCCTCTCTAGACATTCCCTCATCCCTATGCTTGTTACTCTGAATCCGGTAATTGTGGCCGAGTGCGGAGGGAGTAGATTCGCTAAACGCAATGATATCGGGTCTACGCTCAACTTCTCCGCCAAGTCATCCAGGCCTACTTCTACTGCGCATCTAGAATTCACCGCTCCATGGCCCCGCATAGCCCCACTGGCAGGCTTGTTCGTCCAAACCCTGGCTCCAGTGTAGTGGAAAGCACCAATTTCGTAGGGAGCAGTGTGGAGGACCCCGTTGTAGTAGGTTGTCACGTGTCCGAAAGAGGCGAATGCCCCCCCATCTATCAGAGCATCAGTCTCGATTCCACATATTCTCCCTTCGTCATCAGCATGTAGGTTCATCTCAATCCGCGAAGGATGGCGACCTCTATTTACCCAGTAAACCTCTTCTCTATCGAAAGTTATGCGAACAGGTTTTCCGGACTTTCTTGCGAGAATCGCAGCACACATTTCGTGTGGGAATGGGTCCGACTTTCCACCGAAACCTCCTCCAACAAAGGTCCTATGCACATTGATTTGATGCATTGGAATCTCCAATACATCAGCTAGCGCCCTGTGTACGTAGTGTGGAACCTGCTGGGGAGTATACAGCGTAAGCCTTCCAGTTGGGTCCCAGTGTGCCACTACTGCGTGTGGCTCAGTGAATGCGTGGTTAACTCCGGCGAAAATCCAATTCTTTTTATGGCTAGCAACAGAGTTTTCTATCATTCCTTCTACGTCTCCGAATTCTTGGAAAACCCTCTTTTGGACGTTTGACTCTCCTATGTGGTAGTCCCCTCTGTCATGTATGGGCTCTCCACTGTCTTCGAGCCCTTCCCTCATGTCATGAATCGGATCAATCAACTCATACTCCACTTGGATCAGCCTCTCCGCCTCCCTAGCCGTAGCCTCGTCAATTGCTGCAACGCATGCAACAAGATCGCCTGCATGCCGAACCTTCTCTACAGCCATCGCGTGCTCGTCCTTTGTCACAGGTAGAACTCCGAACCTATTCTTCGCATCATCGCCGGTTGCAACTGCAACTACACCGGGCAACTCTAGGGCCTTAGTGCAATCAATAGATAGAACTCTGGCATAGTGATGAGGCGAACGAACAATCCGTCCAATCAACTCTCCAGGTAGCCTGACATCGTCTCCGTAATGCGCTTGCCCCGTTACCTTCCAAGAACTATCCACAAGCGCAGTAGATTTGCCAACCACTCTACCACTAATGAGTTCGTCGTGCCTATGTGGGCCCCATTCCTGAGCAAGCTTCCCTCCCTGGGATTCAGGAATCATTTCTTGATCCGTAGACTCTGAGAATTTTCCTTTCCCTCCAGACCCAGGTCTGGAAAAGGGGAGTTTTCCGGGTTGTTGCCTATACCCCACTATCTCCTTAGGAGCATCCTCTTTTTCAGACATCTAATCTCCCCCGAAACCTGGATGAGGGTCACTCTTTGATAGGGTCGAGTCGCTCACTGCTTGGCCCGAGACTAGGATATCCGAAGCGGCTTTGACTGAGTCAACTATCTGCTGGAATCCAGTACAACGACATAGGTTGCCCTCTATTGCTTGCTTTATCTCCTGGTCGTTAGGTTTGCTGTTTTCAGACAGTAATGCCGAAATTACCACCAAGAAACCGGGCGTGCAGAACCCGCATTGACTGCCACCACACTCCGCGAATGTCTGCTGTATCGGATGGAGATGATGACCATCAGCTAATCCTTCTACTGTTGTGATATCGGCTTGCTCAGTATCTACAGCTAGAGTAAGACAAGACAACCTCGGCTCTCCATTGATTAGTACAGAACAGCATCCACATGTCCCCATATCGCATCCACGTTTGGTCCCGAGGCTCCCGACACGGTCCCTAAGCACGTCAAGAAGAATCGCATTGCTCTCAATAATTATGGATACTTCTTCGTCATTTACTTTGGCATTCCACTCAACCCCATCGGAAGGGGGTAGCATAGGTAGCCGGAACTGCACCACATTACGACCAATCGAACCCATCCTTTGAGCATTCGGTTCCCCGTGATGTCTATTGGAAATCATTGACGGCTCTTTTTAGAACCTCAGACTCGGCCCTCTTCAGATGCTCTCCTGTGGTGCTTCTTGCTATTCCAAGCTCATCAGCGAGTTGCTTCAATGTTACCTCTGCTCCATCTTCGTAGTATCCTCTATTCACAGCCAGTTCTAGCACTTCTCTCTGCTTTTCTGTTAGGAAATCGAGATCCTTAGAAGATCCGTTCTTCACTGTCTGTACACTAATTGTGTCTGGTGGCATTACTTCTCTGACTAACTCCAAGAAACTTCGTATGGAGCTTGAAATCCCGAAGATTCTGAACTCCAGGCCGCTCTTAGAATCGATTCCGTAGGGGGGGTAAACATAGATGTTCGACAACTCTAACGCAGAAAGTGCTAGAGGGTGAGTGCAACGAATGCTAACTAACACGCCGCGCTCATCCTCTTCATGCGTTTCAATAACATCAAAACTCTCCAAATCCGAGATTTCAGATAGACGCCGTCCTCTGTTAATCCCCAATTCTACCAGTTGGGTAACTCCTTCCTTATCGGTAGAAAGGTGACCAAGAACCTCTATCCTATGACAAATTTCCATCAGTTTGTCGATCTCATCTATCCCGGAAAGAGAGGAAACCTTCCACCTAAGGAGAACCTTCCTCATAGTCTTGGAATCTCTTCTTAATATTTAGAGAACACCCTAGTTCCAATATGCTTCCCTAATCTCCTGATTGGACTCCATACAGAGTTCCACATCGAAGGGCCTCTGGGCCATCGAACTGCTCCCATTCAGGTGCTCAATGATTGGGAGGACATTGCTTTCGTTCACTACTCCCCATCCAACCTGTGTGCATGGCGCCATAGGCGAAATTGGAGTTGTTCCCGAAAGTGGGTCCCAACTGGAAAATGAGGGATACCATGCTGAGAGGTTCAAAGCATCTCTGATGTCATCGTTGGTGAGCGTGAAATTCGATCCGTTCACTATTAGCCCCATCCTATCTATGGGGTCTGCACCTGAGGAAAAATCCCCGAATTCCGATCTTAGAGAGACGAGTACTTTGGAGAGCAGTCCTGCGGTCCTTGGCGTTGCAAACGAGGTCCCTGAAGTCTGATGATACCCGTCAATATCGTCATGGTTGGGAAGCATTTGAGTCCAGTCGGCGGCTATATCGGGGTAAGAACCGCTCATGGTCTCTTTCTGATCGTCATCCTCTTCAGCATAACCCGAAACCCCAATGCTCCACGGAGGTCCGGCCGTTGAGTCTTGAATGGCAGGAGAAGGAGAGTTATCTGCAGCACCAGTGTGAATCTTCTTTTCTTCAACAACTGCGACTTTCGTGGCATCCTCAATTCCAGGGACCGGCACCGAAAGTATGGGTCCAAAGCTAGTTGTGATCAAATCCACCAGAGGTTGGTTCGCAGCAGCAAGAACAGCTGCATCACTGAAACCCTCGACGAAGAAAATCACCGCTTCCGGGTTCGCGTCAATAACCGCACCTGTTACTGCGGTACCATGCCCATCGCTAGGATCGTCGAGGATTGGTATGTCCGTATTGTCATCGGGAGTAGTGCCAATTATTCTCGAACCCTTGAACCATACAATGTCGCCGGAACCAATCACGTCCCAGCAATCTTCCCTATCCGATTCGTAGCGCTCTTCCCAAGTTCCGTTTTTGCTAATTTCACAAACCTTGTTTACTCCTAGTTGATCCAGCAGCCACTGCGGGTAAGACTCGTTCATTGAGAAGTGATTATGATACACGTTAATCCCGGTATCGATCGGAGCTACGACACTGAAAGCCCCGAAAGAGTCGTCTACTACGGCAACGTCTTCCTTCTCCTCACTCCCTCCCATACATCCGACTAAGCTCGCGGAAATGACCAATATGGAAGTCAGAGCCGACAGAACCTTCATGACTCCCCGAATTTAACACCCAATTTGATACTTAGGTAGCCCCGTTCTTCCTTTCAAGAGATAGAACTTCTGCACAAACTGCAATTGCAATTTCTTCCGGAGTATCTGCCCCTATATCGAGGCCAATAGGGCACCTTACCGAGTCTATCAGCCACTTCTCCACCCCACTTTCAATAGCCTTCTTCTCGAAAGCTGACCATTTCTTCTTCGATCCGATAGCCCCAATACGAGGCCTACTTCCTGCTCTGCGTAATTGTAGTAATCCGACCAGCATCTCTTCATCAACCGACCAATCATGACTCAACAGTAGAATGTCTGAAAAACGAGCCAAAGAATCCTCACTTTCGCCCTTGAGAAAATCGTCGACAGATGAACAGAAATTCCCCTCAGAGTTTGGATAACGCTTTTGGTTGCAATATTCCTCTCTGATATCGAATACGCTATACGGCCATTCCAGAGAATCACACACCCTTGAAATCGAGAGACCAACGTGTCCCCCGCCCGCAATCAAGATGTGAGGTCGCGGGGTAATCACTTCCATAGCTACTGTCACCCGTCCCCCGCATAGACTGTCGAGGGCAGATGCCTCTTTTCCTTTGCCATCTCTATTTAGAAGGAATTCCTCAACTTCACCTCCTTTTTTTCTTAGGTCAGACAAATCCCGGAACAGAATTTCTTGAAGCTCCTTCTCCACCGTTAACTCCAATCCTGCTCCACCGATAGTTCCGAACTTTTCACCCGAGGAGCTGATCGCTAGCCTCGCTCCTGGTTTCCCAGGAACGCTCCCGCTAGCCCTGACCACCGATGCAATGGCGACTCTTTCTCCAGCCTCTACCCTCTTGATGGCCCAGTTTAGGACTGCGACGGTCACAAAGACCCGTCGGGGTGTCGACCTTTGGAGTTGTGTAGATGTTCAGATACGTTCGAGTACCCTCGGGATTAGAAAGATACGTCCAGAATCATTAGCGCTAGCCCCAAAATTAGGGCAGGAATAGTTGTATGTAGCGTGGCCCAGAGGCTAGCTAGCCTGTGTCTAACTAAAAGTGGAAAAAGAGCATCTCCGTCTTGGCTAATCGCATTCGCAGCCAAAGCCGGGAATGAGATCAGGTCCTTTGTGTAGGCGGTAATGGCAATAATCTGAGGTCCGCAACCGGGTATTAATCCAATGAAAGAAGCGACTACAACCGCAATAATCCCATCACCATACTTGGCTAAGTCTGCTTCGTTGGTCCCCGAGAATAACATGGTAAACTCGAAAATCAGGTAAGCAGACATGACCCAGAACGTGACAAATGCAGTTTCACTTGCAGAGTGTATTAATGTCTCTCTCATCGAATAGAGTTTGTCCCCAATAGAAGCTTCTGTATCGTCACGAATCCAGGTTTTCTGAGACAGATACAGGATTATTGACAAAGTTGTACCTATCAAACCTATCCAAGTTATGAAACCATGCAACGTAAATGGGTTATATTTTATCGAAAGCTCAAAATCAGGGTCTTGAGAACTCCAAAAAAGTAACAATACTGCGAATACCAATCCAATTGAGGTAACTATCCACCACAGGGTGTAACCTTGGTGAAGAAGGAAATAACCCGGGCCGCTTTCCTCCTCTCTTCCAAGATCATCAAAGACTGTTTGCTTATCTTCCGAATCCCCTAATTTGGATATTTCCTGATCCTTCGCCGGCTCGGAACTATGTAACAATCCGCCCAAAGGGCTCTGTGGAGTGATACTCATTCCATCTATTAGGTAGCCCCATGTAACTCCTGTCACGAAGGAGATGACATGTACCGCAACTGCGGGAGCCACGAAAGAGGAGTCAGTGAGAGCAGCACCAATCAAGACGAACGCAGCATCCCCGAGGGTTGCGATCAGAGTGGCTATTACGGTTCCATAGCTGACGAAGCCCCTAGTGTACATTGGCATTATTACAATGGCTCCGCCACAACCAGGAGTGATGCCCATAATGGCACCGATCACAGGCTGCCATCGCCTTTTCGTTCGAATCACGTCTACAAACCTTCCAGCGGTAACGTACTGCAACCAACTGAACAGCAGAACCATCGAAGCAACAAATACGGTCACGGCTAGAAAGGCATCTCGCATGCTCACAACTACCACTTCGATTACTTCAGCAGAGGTTGGCATCACACATTCCACTCCAAGTTTGTATAAATCATTTGACATCTTAGCAAGGAGGAATACGATACTCCATTTTCCCGATTTTGAAATACGACTCATCAAACTCAATCAGTTCAGAATCCAGGATTAGAAATGGGTAATTTCTGGTCTATTCATTGACCAATTTCAGTTTCTCTTGAAGATTAATTATATCCTCTGGGGTATCTATGTTCAGTTCTAGAAATCTGTCTAGAACCTCGAATCTACTTGTCTCGATTACTTCCCTCAATGGTGAATTTGCCGGACTATTTCTTACCTTGTCGACATCTTCGAAAGTCAGCACTAGGGGGTGACCGCCCCTGCCTTCCTTCATAGGACAGCAGGTCTCTTCTGAACAAATTAGACGATCCAGCGTGGAATCTGAGAATCCCGGTCGATCTACTGGAACAACAAGCAATCTGTAATTGTTTAACCCCGAGGAATCAATACTTTCAATCCCCACTTTCAGAGAGCCTGTTCTCCCTTCATGTGGATTCCGGTTTAGAATTACATTCACATCGCTCACAGTTTTGGAAATTTCCGCAAAATTTGACTCATTTGCAACTATGGTGATATTTGCCAACCGACTCGATAATCTTCTTGAAATCCAACTGATGAGTGTCTGAGAACCGACATCAACCAATGCCTTATCCATGCCAAGCCTACTGCTTGAACCAGCCGCGAGAATCACGCACTCCACACTATCGCTCCTAAAACTCATTAGCATATCTCGCTAAAATAATCCGTCTAGGAAACCACCGAGATATGTCATGTAGAATAGGTAAGTTATGATCATCATAGTTCCAATATTTTTGGTGAACTCCTTTCCAGATATGAGCATCCATACCACGAATCCCGATGTTGCCATTACCACTAATATGTCCCTCTGAAACTCTACATCGACAGGAATCCCACTCCCAACAATACTCGCTATCCCAATTATCCCCATGATGTTCATAACATTGGAACCTAGTACGTTTCCTACGGCAACCCCTCCTTGCCCCCTAATCCCAGCTACTAGTGTAACAGCCAGTTCGGGCAATGAAGTCCCCAGTGCTACCACGGTCAGACCAATAACGGCCTCCGAGACCCCGAAAGTCTCAGCAATACCAGTTGATCCAATTACAAGTAACTCAGCACCATACCATATCATCCCACCACCAATGACACAGAAGGGGATAGCAATGGACATTTTGTTTGGTAGCCATGAGTCTTCGAACTCATACTCATCTTCCGCCGATATTGCAACTGTGTAGGTGTAGTAGTAGTAAATTATCAGACATGTCAACATCACGACGCCCCCTAGAAGGGGAACTTCTCCAAAATAAACGAATATTGCCATGAAGAGAGTGGCTACCATTACTGCCATCGCATCCCTGTTTACCCCTTTTTCTACGTCAGATTTTGCCCCTAAGACAGCTGCAGCACCCAAGACCAACATCACGTTTGCGACGTTAGAACCTAGGACTCCTCCAACTGCAATATTTGGTACGCCACTATCAATAGCCTCAATCGCAACAGCCAGTTCGGGTAGTGATGTTCCAATTGCTACGACTGTGAATCCCACTACCAGGGGGGATACGCTTAGGATCTGGGATATCCTTGTAGCTCCTTGAACAAGAGCCTCCCCTCCGAACATTAGCAAAGCAAAACCGATTAGGACGAAACCAACGTCAACTACGACCTCATCCATATTCTAGTCCTGAGACATTTCACAATTTACTCTTTTCCAGACATTTCGTTGGATTTCATTTTGTACATGCTCTCTCGATATGCCTTGAAACTACCTCGACACTTGGTATGGTGTGGTCCTCAAGTGTTGGTGAGAAAGGGACAGGAGTATCCAATGCTCCAATCACTACGGGGGGGGTTTCTAACCTCCAAAACGACTCTTCGATAATCCTGCTCGAGACTGTATGGCCAAAACCACCAGTCCACTGGGACTCTTGCAGAACGATTAGTCTACCAGTCTTGAGAACCGAGTTGATACATGTCCCAGAGTCTAAGGGAACGAGAGTTCTCAGATCCACAACTTCGACTTCAATCCCCCTATTCGACACACTCTCTGCTGCATCAAGAGCAACGTGTACCATGGCACCCCAGGTGACAATTGTGAGATCTGCGCCCCCCCTGACTACTATTGCCTTGCCAATCGAACTATCTCCATTTTCTAGCCTATTCATTACAGCCTCTGTATCCACTATTTGATTGATTGATTTGCCCCAGCCAGTTATGCCTCCTCTAAGTCCATACAGCCCAATATGCTCTAGATAGACAACAGGATCTGGAAGATGGTGTGACTCAATAAGCAGGTCATAAGCATCCTGAGGATTACTTGGAGTCACAATGATCAATCCTGGATCATTTGTAAGCCATGATTCAATCATGTTAGCATGAAATGGCCCACTCCTAGTCTTCGCTCCTAGTGGAATTCGCACTGTCATAGGTACCTCTGCACCCCATCTCCATCTCAACTGGGCCGCATTGTTGACTAGAGGGTTCATTGCTAGTGCTGCAAATCCTCCAAACTGTATCTCTGCAAGTGGCCTCATCCCTCCCAGGGCCGCCCCTGTCGCTGAGTGGATAATTATGGCCTCAGATAATGGCATATCGAGAAGTTTTGATTGATGACCCTTAGCCTTGAGTCCTAGATTCATTCCGAATGCACCTGCTACTTCCATATCCTCGCCCATGAACACCATTTGATCGCCGAATTGGTCTGCAAGTGCTGCCATTCCATTCTGAATCGCTCTACTGTAACTCCAAGAATTGGGAGCATCGGAGAACTCTATTGAGAGGCCACCAGAATCTAGACTGGTACTCGAATTAGCTCCTGACCCGTCAATTCTCCGTAGTTGCTTCTCGTGACTTGGTGCGTCCGAGATTGATGTAACTCCTTTGACAACTGAATTTCCCTCCGGCCATTCCATTTTTTCCAATTGGCTCCTGGCTAACTCCACCTTGCCTTCTTCTTCCATCTGAATGCGGTTGAGTTTTTGTTCTCCCACTCCGAGTTTAATCAATAACTCCCTATGGTTTGGGAGCGGATCTTTCTCGGACCAGTATCGCAGTAACTCCCTATCAACATAACCCGGGGGGTTGCCGCTCGATGCTCCAAGATACAAATCATCATGGTGATGAGCGTGCCCACAACCTCTCATTGTTTCCACGTGGATCAGCGTTGCTCCGCATCCATCCTTGGCGAACTCCTTAGCAACTGCAGTAGATGCATAGAATAGCGCTGGATCAGATCCATCAATAGTCCAGGCGGGGATCCCCATCGCATGCCCTTTGTCACCGAATGTCTCTGCTCCTGATTGAGCAGAATTGATTGTATCAAGTGCTATCTGATTATTCTGAATCATGAAGCAAATCGGCAAACCACGAACCCCAGCGAAATTCATTGCCTCCCAGAACTCTCCGCTACTGCTACAACCCTCTCCTACAGGGGCTAAGTGGAATCTACTAACTCCTAGCCTACTTGCAGCCAGTGCCACTCCCGTGGTTGTTGCACTTGCAATAGGCAATGGTGCAGTAGGAGGCAGGATTCCTTTCTCCCAGTTTCCAATATGCAGGTCTCTACCGCCGCTTCCTTGAATTCCACCGTCCATGTAGGACTCTGCCTTGCCCATTTGGGCAGAAAAAACCTCGAGCGGGGTCTGTCCCATTGCAAGTGCTAGGCCCATATCTCTAATCATTGGGGCTACAATGTCTGCATTGTGACGGTTTTCTTCCGGCAAATCAACTGCACGCGTCATAGCTGTTGCACAAGCCACCACTCCTTCCTGCCAGGTTGATCTGAAACCCTTTCCACCAAAACTACCTCCATCCGGGGTGGGCAAACCATTCGTAAAGAGGTCCTTCAACTCCTCATCCACTAACCTAGTCCGAATCATTCGCCTCTGCCATTCTATTCTATTTTCCACAGTAATCGAAGCATAATGTGCAATTCTTCTCATGCAAAGTGTCAGATCAATTAGCAGTCTCTCCAATCTCCTTTTTAGGAACACTTCACCCTGCCTCATCGGTATGATTTCTGATTTCACGAGCCCATATAGTTCGGGCTCTAACGTCCTTTCCAGGTATCTTTCCTCAACTACTCTCATGAATTCCTTAGAGAATTCATGAAACTCTTCCCCGGTCATTTTCTCTTTACATTTCATTGAATCCCAACATTCCGAAACAGAATTTAGATGCCCATCGTGTCTCTCTGCTACAAATTCTAGCAAACTTTTCTTGGCTCTTTTTGACTTCAGCTTTGATGGAAAAGTCAATGCATTTGGAGGAATCCACCCTACTCCCCAAATTTTAGGAAAATTAGACTGCAGCTCCTCATTTTCATCATTATTTACGGCTGCGACGGAATCTGCAATAGCACCCTCATTCCTTCTTCGCGCCTCTTCTTCTAGAGCTGCCCAATCCCCTGGATTCCTTTCCCAAATTTCCACATTTCGCAGTCTACCCTTCCCTGAAGCAGACCTATCGAGGGTCGTTCGAACCCTTTTCCCACATCCCGTGCACTTACGATCTAATTTTTTTGACTTATGTGACCTAGTCTTCCAGGTTTGGTGAAGTTGGCATTCTGGACACTTCCAAACTCCTACTCTCGCCATATTGTTTTGAATTACGAATGAGCCTAGTACAACAATATTGGCCTGGATTTTCAAACTTTACCACAATTAGTAATATTATGTGGTGTTAGATAATTATAGATGGAATTATTACCATAATTAAAAAGGATATTATGTATATATTCACCACATATATTGAATAAATATTAGATTAAACAATATTTATGGATAATTACCATAATAAAAAGTCATACTATGATGATATATGCCACATTAATATTTGACAACGTTAGGATCTACCTCATCCGACCAGGCATTTATACCTCCCAATAGGTTGTAAATCATGCCATTGAACAATCCGGAATCCACAATGAACCTGGCTACGGCATCAGACCTCTGTCCACTTCGGCAATAAACTACAATATCGCCTTGCGAGGGCAGCTCTTCCAATCTGGAAGGTATTTCTAGATGCATTATTCTAGAATCAGTGCCCTCAATTGACGAGATTTGTTCTTCATGGGACCTTCTAACATCTAGTAGGAATGGGGCCCAACCCTTATTTCTTCTTTCGGCGAATTCCTTAGCACCTATCTCAGAAAACCCCTTCTCTTGCTTCTCAGAGAGAGATGTTACCTTTTCTCGATCGGCGTTCAAGGAAAACTCAAGTTTCCTGAAATCCATGGTCAAGGCATCGATTACTAGCAATTCTCCGGACAGACAGTTTCCAATACCAAGAATGATTTTAATCGCCTCGGTAGCTTGGATAGTTCCGACAATTCCTGGGAGAATTCCAAGAACTCCTGCCTCCGAGCAATTTGGCGCTAATTCTGGTGGTGGAGGCGATGGAAACAAATCCCGGTAGTTGGGGCCGTCCTTGAAATTGAATGATGAAACCTGTCCCTCAAATCTGTGAATACTACCAAAAATCCACGGTTTACCCAGAATCTCACATGAGTCACCAATCAGATATCGCGACTCAAAATTGTCTGTACCGTCAATAACCACGTCATATTTGGAAATTATCTCAATCGAATTTTCACTAGTTAGTTTCTCTTCAATTTCCTCTATCACTATATCTGGATTTAACTCAGAAATCCGATTCGATGCAGACTTAACTTTCGCACTTCCGATTGAAGAAGTACTGTGAATTATCTGCCTCTGCAAATTCGATGAACTTACTTTATCATTGTCAACAATTCCGATTCTGCCCACACCAGCAGCGGCCAAGTACATCAATGCTGGAGATCCAAGACCCCCTGCTCCTACAACAAGAACTGATGATTTCAGCAATTTCTCCTGTCCCTCAGAACCAACATCCGGAAGGACCAGGTGTCGAGCATATCTCTCCCTTTGTTCCGGACTAAGATGGCGCGACATTGTCGTTGTGAAAGGGAGTCCAATCAAGGTACCTTCGGTCCTCAATCTTGCTCTTCCAACCATTTTTCTGCATCAATCGCAGCTTGGCACCCCATGCCAGCAGCCGTAATCGCTTGACGATACCTTTTGTCGACAACATCCCCTGCAGCAAAAACTCCAGGAACCTCAGTCATTGTATTCTCCTTGTGGACTATGTATCCCTCGGAGTCAGTCTCAATCTGGTCTTCGAGGAATTCAGTAATTGGTTTGTGACCTATGGCAATAAATGCACCAGCGCAACTAATCTCCTCCTCCGATCCATCTCGTGGATCCTCCAGTAAAGCCCCAGTAAGGCCTTGCTCGCCTGCAATCCATTTTTTCACTTGCCTAAATGGCTTGATTTCTATTTTAGGATGCTTCTCTGCTCTTTCGTACATTACCTTTGACGCCTTGAACACATCTCTCCGGTGGATGACAGTAACCTTACTCGCAAACCTAGTCAGGAAAGTAGCCTCTTCCATTGCTGAATCGCCTCCTCCAACAACAATGATTTCCTCGTCTCGGAAGAAAGCTCCATCACATGTGGCACATGTGGAAATCCCACGTCCTTTCTGCTCCTCCTCACCCTCTGCTCCAAGCCAAATTGCTTCTGCACCTGTGCAAATAATCAGTGAATGAGCCCTGAATTCCTCTCCTTCGACCCAGACTCGAAAGGGTCGTTCGGAAAGATCGACTCTTTCGACGTTCTTGTCATGAACCTCCAAACCGAACCTTTCGGCTTGCTCCCTCATATCGATCATCATTTCAGGCCCGCCAATTCCCTTGGGGTATCCGGGGAAATTCTCAACATCTGATGTTAGCATCAGTTGACCCCCGGACATGTAACCAGCGAACATCAATGGATCCAGCAGGGCTCTAGCCGTGTATAGGCCTGCAGTGTATCCCGCAGGGCCAGAACCAACAATGATTACACTTCTGACTTCCTCTCCCATAGGTTACCGAGGTGTAAGGCATCCTTTGAATCTTGACAGTCAGAAATCCCGCTCGATTTTGATAAAATAGAGAAAGAAATCGTAATATAACAACCATCAAGCGATTGATATATGCCAAAATACATGTATTCTGGAAACTACACTAAGGAAGGTGCCGCTGGCCTACTAAAAGACGGGGGCAAGGCAAGAAAGGAAGAAGCGATGAGGATAGTTGAAGCCATGGGAGGGTCACTAGAAGCCTACTATTGGTCGTTCGGCGAGATGGATTTCATGATGATTGCCGATATCCCCCAGGCAATGGCAGTGAAGTTCTCTCTCCACGTCGGAGCATCTGGAGTCTTCAATGGAAAGCTGACACCTCTCATCACCGTAGAGGATATGGACCAAGCCACTTCGACTGAATTGCCTTCTATGAGCCTTCCCGGCGAGTGAAACCTTCTCTCACTCAGACATTGCCGCTACTGCGCCAACCGCCGATCGGGCATGAGGCTCAAGTCGCGGCTCGATATGCTCCGGCTCCGCCCCTGGACCTATGATCCCCAATCCTATTGGCTTGTTATGCTTGATTTGAAGTTCGATCACGGACTTGGTGACCGACTGCCCCATCACTAGGCCATGGTCAGTCTCCCCCCTCTCGATAATTCCCAACACTACTGCCCCTTGTACTTCGGTACTCTGGAGCATCCTATCTATTGCCAGGGGGGCTTCCATCGATCCAGGCACCCATACGACTTCAGAAACTTCCCAATTTTTCGAAACAGCCTCATCAATCGCATATTTCAGCATCCTCTCAACTTGTTCCCTGTGGAAAGAACCGCAGACAATACCTAGATTCAAGATTCAACACCCATTCTCATCATTGCCTCTACCACTGCCTGTGTCCTAGAGTCTATCTCTATGTTAACCAAATCTCCCTCAGATTTATTCCCAATGCTCGTTATCCTGAGTGTCTCAGGGATTATGTGCAGGAAGAAACCGCCTTCATCGCATTTTCCTACCGTCAGAGACATCCCATCAACTGCGATGTAACCCTTCTCTAGAACAAATTGGTCACACCCTTCTGGAATGGAGATCAGGAAATCAACTCCATCCCCCACCTCTTCTCTTTTCAGAATCTCTGCTGTACCAATAATGTGTCCTGAGAGGATGTGACCGCCCAACTCATCTCCAAGACGTAGCGATCTTTCCACATTCAGCAAATCTCCAACCCGCCTTTTGGAAAGCGTAGTTCTGCTCAATGTCTCATAAATCGCATCAAATGAGACTATCCCGTTATCTAAACTCACCACCGTCATACAAACTCCGTCTAAAGACACGCTTGCACCTATTTCCAGACCAGTATCGAATCCGTTTAGATCCACAGAAAATGTACGTACTGAATCGTCACCACCAATCTCCACTATGGGAGCAGTTCCTGCAACAATTCCGGTAAACATCCTAATCTTCCTCGTAAGGTCCGCCCTCTGTTCCGGGCCACAGATCCAGGATTCTTGCGATAATCTTCCTGGTCCCGTCTAGATCGTCAGATAGTCCTTCTACCCGTGTCACTTCTACGTGTTCGAAACCATGTTTATCCAATCCTTTCCTAATTGCATCGATAGAGTGCTTCTGGTCATACCCTAGTGCGATTAAACCCGGATTTATCTGCTTTAGAATCTCGAAAATAGGAACCCCGGGGGGGTTTCCAATTATTGCCTTGTCCACCGGTTTCAGGCCTTCTACCATCCTTCTCCTTAAGTCCTGACCTGTCACTGGCTCGTGCTTCTGCTTTCTCACCGTTTCATCATGCGCGATTACGACAACTAGCTCCTCTCCAAGCGATTTCGCTTGCTCTACATAGTGCAGATGGCCTGCATGTAGTAGATCGAAGATACCGACTGCCATCACCCTAGTCATCATCCATCCTCCTCTGATGCCTCGCCTAATCTTTTTCATTGAAAATTTTAGAAATCTGCTCGCCGGTTATCATCGGAATCCCATGCCTTTTCGCGTATGTTCTCGCACCTTCCACCGACAGAGCGCCGTCTCCATCCGGTTCGAGCATCTCTGCTCCGATCGTGCAAGCCGTCAAACCAGCCAATCTCGCAATTGAAACGGCAAGCTCTGTATGGCCCTGGCGCGTCTTTAGACCACCGGGAGACTCTCTGCATACGGGGATATGGCCAGGAGTCCTGAATTCCTTCCCGAGCCTTTCCTTCGCCCTAGCTCCATCTTCCCCTTTTACAATCAGTTCTTCAGATAATTCTCCAAATCTTCTCGTTGTTAGGGATCTGTCTCTATCTGTAATTCCCGTGTAAGTCTCCCTATGGTTAAGAGAAAGGGTGAATGCCGATCTTGAGTCATACTGGAGGTCATTTGTTACTAGATGTCCTAGAACAGGATTTTCTTCCACCAAGGACTTGTGAGAGTGAATGTCTTGTAACCAGGGAAGGCCGAACATTTCTCCAATTTCGTTACCTATGGCAAGGAACAGGAGGCCCCCACAGTCGTTTCTCAGCCTTCTAATCACTTCTGGAGTCGCTGCTGCTGCATGCCAAAGAAGATCAGTTTCCATCTCTCTGTAGTCCGAATCGTATATCATCACAGGTCTTCCAGATTTGAAGGCAGATATTGCCTCTCTCACCTCATTGTCCATGTCACGCGGAGGAGTCATAGATACCCGACATTTTCGGTCTAGAAAAAGTGATGTCTTCGAGCCCCTCGCATGATCCTGTGAGCGGCTTCTCAGAATCTTCTGCCCCATTGAGGGTGGATTTGGCGGGAGGATGGACCGATGTTCCACCCTATCCTACAGATTTTGGAGGGGAGGTAGTAAATTTCGCAATAAATCACAGAGTTAGTGTAAAGAAACGTGAGGAAGCGAAAGATTCTGATTTAGAATTCGACTTCCCAGTTCCTCGTGGTTCTGGCCTGGGAACCAGTTCAGCGATGAACGTTGCACTGGCAGCGCTAAATTCGTCCAGCCAATTAGAGAACCTCGATGAAATAGCCGAACAGGCATTCCTTTCAGAGTCAAAAGAGAATCGCTGTGGAAGGCAAGATCATTGGGCCTCTGCATTTGGTGGTTTCAATCACCTTCTGTTTATTGGAGACTCGGTAGAGAGAATGCCCTTCGAGCCTATGAAGTCCTCATTGAATTGGCTGAAGAAGCATCTGGTGATTGCTTACTCGGGAAGGAGCAGGAATTCAGGGGAAATCCAGGAATCGGTATGGTCCAGTTTCTCAAATGGGGGCGAGGGAGTAATCCAAGGTTTACACAAGATAAGGAGTTCCGCGAGAGAAATGGCAAACGGTTTGCAACAGGATAGGAGAGATTTGGTAGTTTCTTCATTGAGGGGAGTCTGCGAGGGAGTCGATATGATCGACCCCACTATACACGATCCGTTTCGTGGTGTAATCATGCCTCTGATTGAGTCAGGATCGATTGTGGCTTGGAAGGCGCTAGGGGCCGGTGGAGGGGGGTGCTCAGCTTTGCTTTGCTCACCTTCTGGCAAGGAATATGCCACTCAGCGCATCGAGGACGAGGGTTGGCAAATTCTGGATTGGGACTTCGATAATCAAGGGGTACAGCTTACTCGATGAATATTGTAGTCCTAAATCTCAAACATGACCATTTGTCCGCGGAACTATGGCCGGACGCCGCTCGATGTTTTTGCCCCTGGCTCTATTGGTCCTAATTGCTCCCATGGCGTCTTCCTCTATCTGGGTGGAAGAAGTACCTAATGGCGGTTATGATGCCGAAGGAAAGTGGGCCCCATCAGTGGAGTCAGAGATACATTGGAAATGGTGGACACATTGGAGCAGAGACAAGGATTACAACTCCATTGACGACAGACTGGAATGGCTAATTGAGCAACCGGAGGAAGTCAAGAGGGATTGGTGGAGGCGAGCTCCGGAAGGACATGCCAGGATCTTCGTAGACTACGACCACCACCCAACTGATGCCGATATCTCTGCCTTGGAGTCACTAGGGGTCGAAGTTACTTTCAGGTTCGGATACCTAAATACTGTCTCAGCCACCTCGCCTGTATCTTCAATATTGGATGAAAATGGGATTAGATCACTCAGTGGGGTTGTGATGATTGAGGACCTCGGACTAGCTGAGACAAATATGAACGAGGCCGTGCCAAATATGGCGGTTGACAATGTCTGGAATGACTTCGGACTAGACGGAACAGGCTCGGTAATTGCGGTTCTCGATACTGGAGTTCGTGGCGACCACGAGGGTCTAAACGACATGGACGACGATCCCTTCACCTGTATCGACGACCCTCCGGACCCAGATCCACTGGATCCAGAGCCACAACCAATCCCTTCCGACTGCGATCCGAAGATTATCGCTTTCTTTGATGCCGTTTTCACCGATGATGAACAAGATCCCTCCACGTCATACGATTCGGGCACCCATGGCACTCATGTCGCAGGAATTGCTGCCGGCTCGGGAGGGGGGCAGACAGACCCTGGAACCGGTGAGAGATATGTCGGTGCCGCGCCTGGAGCCTACCTGATAAACATCCTAGGGTGTTGCGATGGCGACATCGAGGATGTGATGCAAGGTGCCCAGTGGGCCATAGACAATAGGGACAAGTATGGAATCGACATAGTCACCTCTTCTTTGGGGGAACAGCAGTTCGAGGTTCACATCGACAATGACGGGAGCTCCGCTTGGAGCCGTCAGATGGACATGGTCGTTGAGGCCGGAATCATAACCACCCTCTCTGCGGGTAACGAGTTCGGTGGAGCGACCCTTGCTGGGTGCAACACAATCGACAGCCCGGGTGACGCTGAGCTACCTGTCACAGTGGCTAGCCTGGACAAGGACCTTGGTCTGGCGATTTACAGCAGTCGTGGGTACACCTCGGACCTCCGAGTCAAGCCGGATGTCGCTGCTATTGGCTCAAACATAATGGCCCCTGACGCAGCGACTCAGGATGGGTACACGAGCAAGTCGGGCACTAGTATGGCCACACCGCTTATGGCCGGAATCGCAGCACTGATGGTGCAAGCGAACCCCGATTTAACGCCGACAGAGTTCAAGGACATAATCTCCGCTCACTCCATTGAGAGAGATATCCAACTCTTGAACGATCCCGGATTCAACGACTGCAGCCTCCTGGAAACCCGTCCCGACAACGAGTTCGGTTTTGGTCAGGCAGACCCAACTGCCTTTGTAGAGGCCGCTGGGAGTATAGACAGATCCCTGAACGTCTCAATGGGAGTCTCCACCCTGCAAGAAATAGGGAATGGTAGCTATGTCACAGGTACCTCCAGTGGAGCAGCCCCGGGCACTGGCTTGGTAGAGGTTAAGGTAGGCGGAGGCCTTTGGTCGGGAGCTGCCGATTTATCCAAGGACGGGGACTGGTCATCTTGGAGCATAAAACTAGATCCGCATGAAAAATCTGGGAACTCGACAATTTATGCGAGGTTGGTAGTTTCCGATGACAGCATTTCCCCAGTGGATGCAAGAAGGGTAATTCTGGTAGATGCCCAATTTTCCGGCTCATCGTCTTCCTCGGGATTGACCAACCTAGGCCCAATCGCCTTCTTCGTACCCTTCCTGCTAGCAATAGCCCTGGTTCTGTTCGTCGGTAGAAGGGAAGAATGGCTCCAAACCCCGATCTCCCAAAGCGACCAAACTAGCGAAGACGAGATTTCGCACGCAGAGCCAGAGGATGCATTGTCTTGGTCAGAAAGGATGTGGGAAAACGTGACCGAGCTAGGCAAGGGAGGGGCGATAACCGAGAACCCAATCAAGAGAGTACTAACCCTTTGCCTTCTCTACTTCGCCCAAGGCCTCCCGTCGGGTTTCGCAAGCGTGACATTTGCGGCATATCTCGTAGCAAACGGGGTTTCAGTGCCCGAGATAGCGATTCTGTTCGCAACTGTCTCCCTCCCATGGACCTTCAAGTGGATATGGGGGCCTCTGGTTGACTCGGTTTACATCGAGAAGTATGGTCCTCGAAGGCAATGGATAGTGTTCGCTCAAACCGGAATGGCACTGACCCTTGGCTCCTTGCTTCTGGTTCCGGACTTGAACGGGCAGATCGATTTAGTTGCTAGAATCCTATTCCTCCACAACATATTCTCGTCGTTGCAGGACGTGGCAACCGATGCTCTCGCAGTGGAGGTTCTCGAGCCCGATGAGGTAGCCAGGGTAAACGGGCTTATGTTCGCCGCAAAGAGGGTCGGAATCATCTTCGGTGGGGCGGTCCTGGGGGTGTTAATCACCAAGATAGGGATATCCGGAGTAATCGCAGCGCAATTAGTGATGCTCGCATTCATCATAACGGTGCCACTTTTCATGGTCGAGAAGCCAGGCGTTCAACTGTTCCCATGGTCAAGAACTTCGGTTGACACCGACTCGCAGGATTCAAGGACCGAATCCGGTGCATTGGTCGCAGAGCCGGTGGAGGACTCAGAAGAGGCCCCATGGGAGGAAGAGGAAGAGTTCAGAGTAGCAAGAATAGTCGGCTACAGTATTGCCAACAAGCGAGTATCAGTCGCCTCCTTCCTAGCGGTTTCGGGAGCCTGTATCTGGCTGTTCGGCTTCGTGATGGACGTCTTTACGGTAGACTGGGCCTTCGGCAAGAACGTCAGAATAGGGTTCCCGGCACTAGAGGCAAAACAAACCTTCGGATTTGACCTCAGGCCGTGGTCTGGGACGAATAGGATTAGCCTGGCGCTGATTCTTCTATCAGTAATTTCGTGGGGGAGGTCAAGATTCATTTCACCACAATCCGGGGAATCTATGCCAAACCCGATATTACTTATCTTGGCTCCAATCGGCGCCCTATCCAATAGTCTGCCTGGAGGAGGTCGTTTCGATCCAGAGTCTGTCAGTAATACAATAGCAAGAACATCCTTCTATCTGACTAAGGCCTTCTCAGTCAGATCTGCCTTCCTGCTGGTTATAGCGGGTCTACTCGGTGAGCTGTATTACTTCACCAGCCCGATTTACGTTGACATCTTCATCAATGAGGCTGGCTGGTCACAACAGAAGTACAATGGGATAGTCGGCGGCATCGCCTTGTTAGGGTCAGTTTCGGGGCAGATAATCGGTGGAGTCCTCGGAGACAAGTTCGGAATACGCAGAGTAGCGATGGTCTCGTTCTTGGTGCTGGCACTGGCGAATGCCACCTTTGCGTTCCTAGAGCCCATGTGGGGGAACACCTTGGTTATGACAATATATTTGATAGGCCAGTACTTCATTGCTGGAATCGCATTGATTTGCATTATTTCTCTGTGCATGAGGCTAACATGGAGCAAAGTAGGGGGAACCCAGTTCACAGCATACATGTCCATCCTGAATACCTCGGTCGTTTTCGCATACACGCTGACAGAGAGGATGATATCCGTCTTCAACTACACATCTGCAATCTACATAGGCGCTGCTCTGACCCTCGTCACAACCTTCTTCCTACTTTTCATAGACGAGAATGAAACTGATCGCGTGCTCGAAGGTAGATGGGACGGTGCCGATGAATTCGATGACCTAGGGGAATCTCCCTGGTGGGATGCTGAAGAGGGGGGCGAGCAGCCTGTTGCGAGTGCATGAAATTCTGGAAGGTACGGATGAAGACTTCCTGGTCTTCACACAGACAATATGCCCATACTGCACTCGTGCTTTCAGAACCCTAGATTCCAAGGGGCTAACTTACTCCGAAGTGAATCTGGATAACTTCGAAGGCCTTCGAAAGGAAGTTGTGATGGAGACCGGTCACAGGACGGTCCCTGTGGTTTTCGATATGCGAGGAGACGCCCCCGTATTCGTAGGGGGTTCAGACAACCTTCTGGAATACCTCTAGAGTGTCCAGGACTGCGTGATTCCACCGGCAATTCTGACCCTCAGGAACGTCGATCCGCCCGTGAAGGTCGCAGTTAGGGTGTATTCGCCAGAAGGATAGGGTATGGTGCCCAGGGTACCCATCTCACTAGCTCCCGGACCCCAAATCCTCTCAAGTACAGAGATTGACATATGGTCCCTCAGTGTAAAGGAAATGGATGAACCGGAACCACATTCTGCGTCCATGAAGTAGATCATCTCATCCCATTCCCCATCACTAGGATGGTCGCTGACGAGGAAAGTGTCCCTAAACTCAATGTCATTGCCCGGGTCTTCCCATGTTTCGCTGAAGAGGTCCCCCCCTCTAACGAAGTAGACGTCTCCAGTGTGCCCAGAACCCGAGTCCGACAACATCATCCTAAGGTTCGAGGTTCCCGAAGCATCCTTCCATGTGAATGACTGGAAGAATCCAATTTCGCTGTCGAAAACGTAATCCAGCCTAGAACCATCATCAGAGTTGGCGATTACTACTGCAGTACTGCCTGCTACATCGGAAACGAAAGCACTCCACTCCATTGAGAATAGGGTGAATGACCATGAGTCCCCCTGTTCCATTGGGAAACTGAGCACTTGCTGGGGAGCTCCGTTTTCGAAAGCACCTAGATCGGAGTGGGTAATCCTGCCAAGGAAAGGGTTGTGATTCAGTACGGCATGCCTCCTTGCTTCAGTCAAGCTAGAAATCGCTAACATGTATGCAGTCCCGTCTTCTTCGCTGGTACTCGCTACAACTAGCCTTGCAGTATCGTCGCTGTAGTCCGGGGTTGAGAATGTGTACAGCCACCAGTCTCCCGTCTCCCATGTAGGCACCTCTATCTCGTTGGATCCATTGCTGCCTACTCCTGATGAACCTCCGGTGCATCCGGCGAGAGAGAACGAAAGAATCACCACGGTCATTGCCAACGCGCGATACGGGCCCATGCCCTACGCTGGGGCCGACCTATCAAGAGTCTGACGCTCTTTAGTTTCGTCTCAAAGGGTCCCCAGTTCCCCGCTCTTTGTCAGCATTCCAGCGATAACAACGCTGACTATGCTCATCAGCTTGATCAGTATGTTCAGAGATGGGCCGCTAGTGTCCTTGAATGGGTCTCCGATGGTATCTCCCACTACAGCAGCACTGTGGGCTTCATCGCCCTTTGCAGCACCTTGTATGTGCCCTTGCTCTATTGCCTTCTTGGCGTTGTCCCATGCTCCTCCTGCGTTTGCCATGAATAGTGCCATCAGGACGCCGCTAGCAGTAGCCCCTGCCAGAGTTCCACCCAGTGCTGCGCTACCTAGTAGCAAACCAATGACTACAGGACTAGATACGGCCACTACGCCCGGCATCACCATCTCCCTAAGCGCCGCCTTGGTGGAGATGTCCACGCAGGTTGCACTGTCTGGCTCAACTCCCTCGCGACCCTCCAGAAGACCGTCGATTTCCTTGAACTGCCTCCTAATCTCGGTTATCATGTCCTCGGCTGCTCTCCCAACTGACTTCATGGTCATGGCTGCAACAACGAAAGGAAGAGCAGCCCCGATTAGGAGCCCGATTACCACCATTGGCTCGGTCAGGCTCAAGTCTGCTGCCTCAAGATTAGCACTGGTCTTGAATGCGGCAAAGAGAGCCAGGGCAGTCAAAGCAGCACTTCCTATCGCGAACCCCTTACCGATTGCTGCGGTTGTGTTACCAATCGAATCGAGCCCATCTGTGATCTCCCTTACATCATCGCCTAGACCGGACATTTCTGCAATTCCGCCGGCGTTATCTGCTACAGGGCCATAGGCATCCACTGTCATGGTAACGCCAACTGTGCCCAGCATCCCCATAGCCGCCATTGCTATCCCGTACAATCCTGCATCCCCACCGTCCATCACATGGTTGGCTCCGAAGATTCCTGCAGCCATCAGTAACACCGGGATGAATACCGATTGCATCCCTACGGCTAATCCTGCGATGGCGTTGGTAGCGCTCCCGGTCTTGCTTGCTTCCCCGATGTAAGGGATGGCCTGTACTTTGAAGAAGAACACATCTTCTATTCCAGTGTAGTATTCGGTGACTAGTCCAATTAGAATGCCGACAAGAGAACCTATTGCCACAGCTTGGATTACCTTCGTGGGCAAATCAAGGAAGTCCAGGGCAAAGTATCCTCCAACGATGAAAAGTCCAGCGGCTATGAAGGTGGTATTCCTCAATGCTGCCCCCGGATCCATGTTCTGCATTGCAGTAATGGAGAATACGCCAATGATGGAAGCAATGTAACCAACTACTGCCAGAACGATTGGAATCATCACATAGTCAGGGCCAAGGAGATCTTCACTTGCCGCTGCGATCACCATTGCTGCGATAATGCTTCCAACGAATGACTCGAAGATATCGGCGCCCATTCCCGCGACATCTCCGACGTTGTCCCCGACGTTGTCTGCAATCACGCCCGGGTTTCTGGGGTCGTCCTCGGGAATTCCCGCCTCAACCTTTCCAACAAGGTCCGCACCAACGTCTGCTGCCTTGGTGTAAATGCCGCCTCCAACTCTCGCGAACAGTGCTATCGAAGATGCTCCCATGCCGAATCCTGCAATGTTATCCACCGTTAGGAACGGTTCGGGTCCGGCTTGGGTAAGGTAGTACATCAGAGAGATGCCGGCTAGACCAAGCCCTCCTACGGCTAGACCCATCACTGCACCTCCATTGTATGAAGTGGTCAGTGCGGCTGATTGGCCACCATCGGCTGCAGCCTGTGCAGTTCGACCGTTCGCACTAGTCGCAGATCGCATTCCGGAGAATCCTGCGGCTACGCTGCATATCGCCCCAATGATGAATGCGACCATGGTTTCAAACCCGAGGCCGTTTTGTTCTCCCCCTAGGAGAAGGGCTATTGCAACGACTACAATGAATCCGGATAGCAACCTGTATTCAGCCCACAGGAACGCCATCGCACCATCATAGATTCGCCCAGTGATTTTCGCCACCGTCTCGTTCTCGATCTTTATTGAATTCACCTTGTTGTATAGGAAAAATGCGACTAAAAGTCCGAAAAGACCCGCTGCAATCCCTATCATACCTAGTTGTTCTCCATCCATAGTTACACCATTAGTTCGGCTCGCCGAATCGAGTGCTCTATTTAATCCAAATCCAATCGTAAAACTGCCTCTGCTGTTTAGTCAATATTTGCGTGAACAACCGAGGCAAACGAATTCAGAACCCCAGCTCCGTCGTGTTCACGTTGGAATGCAACCATTTCTTCCTCAGAAATATGGCCCCAACTGAAGGCTCTTTCCACCCTCGCTTTGGCTGCTTCGGGATGGAACTGAACCCCCCATGCAGGAAGCTCCCTGCCATTATCTCCCATTACCCGAACCGCGGTAACTCTGTTGTGTTCAGCCGAGCCAAGTAGCAAACAACTCTCCGGAACGGTCGTAACATGATCTTGGTGGGAATATAACGCAACGATGGCCCCTCCCTCACCGCTTCCTCTGCTGGCAAACAATTCGTCAGAGGAGCCACGCGAATTGAGTGTAAGCTCCCAGACTCCGCTGGACATTGACTCTGCTCTTTCTACGCTAGCTCCAAGGGCGTGGCATAGGAGTTGATGGCCGAAGCAGATTCCGAGCGTGGGAATGCCCATTCTCGATGAGCACCTCATCAGCGACCCCCCGCCTCTCATCCAATCTTCCCACATTGTCACGTTTCTTCTGGAGCCGCTGCAGACTACGGCATCTGGCTCAATGGCACGAACCCAGTCCCGAGTCATTTCATCGTCTCCATGCAATGGCATTGCTATCCTCCTGAAGACCACCTCATTCCCATGCATCTCCATGCTGCACTCTTCCCAGAATGGATACTCATAGTCCCAGTTAGGTACGTCTTTCTCTGAGATTTCGACTAGCCCTTGCTCTTGAGCGCGTAAACCAGCTTCCTCGGACTGCATCTGCGGAGTCACCAGGAGAACCTCCACAGCACTACTCTCTGCAATAGGCTGAATCACCTCTTGATTGCCGCCATGACCGAACTCCGATCTTTCGACAAGGAGGTCGATTAGGATGACTCGCGTAACTCTTCTCACGACACTCCGAGGAGGCAATTCTTTGAAAGACCCCCGCCCCTCAAGGGGATAACAACATGGTCGACAAACAACTCATCCTTGACTCCGTCGGGCCCGTACAGGCCGTTCTAGACGCCCATGATGGAGTGGTAAACGTCGTAGATACCACTGATGGGGTGATAATGATCTCATTGGAGGGCGGATGCACCGGTTGCAGCGCCACTCCTATGACCGCCATGCAGATTTTCTACTCTCTGATGAAACTAGATGAGGTTCAGGATGTAGTTTTCGTAAACGGAGAATTGCCAGACTACATGCGTTCTTTCATTAACGACAAACTAAATTCAGAGTGACTAGTCTTCGTCCCTTCTTGCCTTCATGATATTGTGAGGATTCGCCTCTCCTTGGACATCCTTTCCCTTTATGTTCATGACCGATGCTATTGCCATCGTTACCGCAATCACTGCAAATGGCCTTGCAATGTTCTTTGACCCCCATATCTCTCCTCCAGAGTAGTGCAATGCGAAAAGAAGTGCGGCCGAAGACAGGCAAATCACAGAGATCAGCCTCTGAGCTAGTATCTCGCTTCTGGTTGTCTTGGACAGAGAACCTATGGCCATCCAGAGGAAAGTGGCAAGTCCACAAAGACTCAGAGAGGCAGCCTCAATCAACTCCAGATATTCCATGTTAGGCCCCTATGGGAGGTGGTTTGAGTATGTTATTATCTATCAACAAGCCAATATATTGTACTATTATGGGCATTTATGGGGATATCGCCCAGATCTCGGTGGTCAAACCGCGATGAATCATCATACAAGGAGCAGAGATCAGGAACCAAATCAGGAATTAGACCTAGAACGAGTAAATGGGCCGAGCCATTCGCAGAAGCTTCTGCATCAATGCTAATCATTGGACAGTTGACAAGCCTGTTAACATTGGTAATGATGCATGCAGGAAAATCTTCGGGATCAGGATCTTTTGAGACCAACTCATGGGCGCTGGGAGAATCGGCATTTCTGGTGACTGGAGGCTTCGGAATCGCCTCATTCCTCTTTTTGTTCAGAGTATCCTTTTCCCGAAAGGCCCCTAAGAGGCGGAAGAGGATGGCTAGAATTTGGCTACTATCATTCCTCCTTGCGACACAACTGACTTGAGTGCCTAAGTACTCCGGGGTCTGATAACTACCATGCATCCAGCAACCAATGCGACTTTTGCAATCTCCGGATCTCTACTATTCATCGGAATCCTCTTCTTCGGTACCGGGACCCCAATTCCTCTTCTCGACTCTACTGATGACGACCCGGAGGTACAGTTCTTCTTCTCTGGAACAGCGACAACACTATTGTTCGAGCAAACCGACTCCGGGTCCAACAATGGATGGGCAGTTTACACGTATGGGATGTACAATGACTCGGATGGAGATGGTTTGTGGGACGATTGCTACTCAGTCGAGATTTCACTTCTGAATGAATCGGGAGTGGATTTCTATTACCCAGCTTGTGAAGTTTCCACTCAAAGGGAAGATGTAATTGATATGATATACATAGGCCAGTTTTGCTTTAATCCTAACAACTCTTCCTCCCCTGGTTGTACTGATGGCAACTACTCTATGGAGTCAAGCCGATACGTCAGAATCTCACAAGAGTTCGAAAAACCAGACGTTTCCGTATTGTCCTCATTTGCAAGCTGGATAAGAGACGGGCTAGTTTCAGGCGTTACCCTGATTTGTGGGGGTCTACTGTTGTTTTTACTCGCGATGGTGCTCGCCGTAGCCCTGCCGGAAAAGTCGGAGGAACCAGTGAAAAAGAAGAGAAGCGGGCCAACCGCCGAATGGCGGGCGTACTCCCTCTCTGGCCAGGAGAGGGGAGATGATGGCATGCCCAAGGCATTCAGCAGACATTCCGAGAGGAAGGATATCTTCAGGAAGCCCAGGAAGGGAAATGTAATCGGTGGCGTGCATAAGTCGGGCGGATTGTATCTAGAGGGATGGAATTCGGAGGACTCAGATGCTGCTTACAAGAAAAAGGTGGAAGACAGAAGGGGGAAATGACTCATAGGAGCAGAGGAACCAGCATCAGAAGTATACCCACCACCACAATTGCTCCTACTGATCTGATGAGAAGTCCGAATATCGAATCTAGAACCATGCCGCTGTATGGCCTTCGAGCCTTTCTCACGTAAATCGGAGAAACCTCTTCTTCCTCCATAACCTAGCCTCAATCATCCGGATACAATTTGAAAACTGGAATTGGGTCCATTTTGTGCGAATTCGATTTATTCAGACTCCGATAGATGTCCAACACCTTCCTTTCGCGTTCAGACAAATCTGCTCTCTTCGGGCTGGCAGACTCTTTCATTGCCCACTCAATCTCGTCGTAAGTTGCCCCTATCTGGTCTTCGTCAGTCCTCCCGTCGTCCCACAGTCCGTCCGTTGGAGAAGCTTCCAGAACCTCTGCGATTACTCCCAGCTCTTCCCCAATCGCGTAAACATCGGATTTGTACAAATCAGCAATTGGTGAGATATCTACTCCTCCATCTCCGTATTTAGTGTAGAAGCCGATTCCGAAGTCTTCTACCTTGTTTCCAGTCCCTACTACCATCCCATTATTGGAACCCGCAACAGCAAACAGAGCGGTCATTCGCAGCCTTGCTCTAGAGTTAGCCAGGGATAATTCGGTCACTTTCTGGCTGTCCAAATCAGAACACAACTCGTCATAAGTATTCGATAGATCTATTTTCGATCTTTCCACATTTTCCCATTTTGACAATAACCACTCAATATGGAGGTTTGAGATTTCATACTGACCCTCATCCTGGTGGATGGGCATATTGACCACTATTGTCCTTATTCCCGTCATTGCAGAGAGTGTTGATGTGACTGCGGAATCTACTCCCCCAGAAACTCCGACAACTAGGGTTTCCAAACTATTTCTATGGGCGTAGTCGGATATCCAATCTGAAATGTCATTGGCAACTTTACCCCAGTCCACCATGCTGAAACCTCAGTGACAGGCAACTCCGAATTTCTTAAGTCTCCAGTAATTGTAAGGCCAAGGTGTGAGAAAACCCGCGATGAGCATGGGTAAAATCACCCACCATGTCAACTTAGCACCACCCGTGAGTACGAAATCAGTCACATTCATTGCTGCCTCCATTGATATCATCGAAATAAGAGACATTCCAATTGCTACCCTAAATGCCTCATACAGAGGCATCTGGCTTAGAAGAATGAAGGTCTCTAGGGCTATTGAAGTCATAATCCCGTTGAACATCGCCAGTGCCATAATCATCATCGCACTCCACCCAGAATCTGTGAATATGAACTGGAAAGCCGCTATTGTTCCGAAGTCACCGATACTACATCCGATTAGGCACCACTTCGTATTGTTAGCAGACTGCCACCAGACAGCAGAATCCCTCCAATGGAAGTCTTCTCCTTGACCATCAACGGTATATCCCACCGATCTCACGGCTGTACTTAGATCATCTCTGGAAACTCCCAAGTGGCTAATTTCAGCAATCCCGTCCTCGTGACTAACGTCGGCCGAGACCACTCCGGATAACGTCTCTAGAGATTCCTTAACCCTGTTTGAGCAGCCATCGCAGGTCATCCCTCCGACATCTAGTCGAATAGTCTCTGCCATGATATTTACCAGCGCATTGGGCATTTGAAGTCTTGCAATCAACGACCTTTCCTCTCCGACTAGCTCCCCCTCAAGTTCAAGACGAACTCACAGGTCCGAATGGCCGATGACAGTCCCCTCATCCCCCGGAGAACTCGATCCAGTTTCACTGGAAAGTTCGCTCATGGAGGTCTGGGAGAAGGAGTCAACATTCTCCCAATCAATAGAATCCAGGAGGGAAAAGGACTCGCCATTCACATTCCTGGAAGGACCACCAACCGCCAACGGCAGACCAGGAATTCATCACGTCCTATCCAGGCTATTCAAGGACATGGTATGTAGATGGAAATCTATGGAGGGGCACTTGGTGGAGAGAAAGGGCGGATGGGATACACACGGGCTTCCTGTAGAGATAGAGGTCCAGAAGCAGCTAGATCTTATGTCGAATGAGGCCATTGAAGAGTTTGGAATGGAGGAATTCAACAAGAAATGCAAGGAGAGCGTTTGGACCTACGAAGAGGCATGGAGGGAGATGACCGAGAGGATGGGATTCTGGGTAGACATGGAGGACCCATACGTCACTCTGCACGATGAATACATAGAATCGGCATGGTGGTCGCTTAAGCAGATGTTCGAGAAGGGACTATTGTTCCGTGGACACAAGGTGCTTCCTTATTGCCCTCAGACTGGAACGAGTTACTCCACTCACGAGGTCTCACAGGGATACAAGGAAGTCACGGAACCCGCAGTGTTCGTTAAGTTCAGACTAGAAGATGACGATGCTTCAGTTCTCGCATGGACTACAACTCCGTGGACTCTTCCTGGGAACGTCGGATTGGCCGTTGGACCAGATGTGACATACTGCAGAGTGAGAATAACTGAGCCGGCTTCCGAGTCATGGGAAGGACGTGGAGGGGGCGAAGTTGGCGAAGAACTGATATTGGCCAAGGACCTTATTGGGAACGTAATGAGAAATCATGCCGACGTGATAGAGGAATTCCCGGGATCGGCTCTTGTCGGAAAGTCATATTCGCCCCTATTCCCGGGTGCAATTGACAAGGGGTCATCCGAGTCAGCCTGGACCATAGTGTCTGCGGACTTCGTCACCACCACCGATGGAACAGGGGTGGTACATACTGCTGTCATGTACGGGGAGGATGACTACAGGCTAGGGATGGAGGTCGGATTCCCGGCACAGCACACAGTCGGTATGGACGGGTCTTTCGTTTCCGGAGTTCATGAGAATCTAGACGGACGATACGTGAAGGACTGCGATGACGAGATTATCAGCCTACTGGATGACCGGGGACTTTTGTACAGGGAGCATGATTACACTCATGACTATCCCCATTGCTGGAGGACAGACCACCCTCTTCTATACTATGCAATGGACAGTTGGTTCGTCAGGATGACGGCTGTCAGGGACCAGATTCTTTCTCACAACTCTAGCGTCGAATGGGCCCCTGAGTGGACCGGGACAAAGAGGATGGGCGAGTGGCTGTCCAACATCAAGGACTGGGCCATCAGCAGGGAGAGGTACTGGGGGACTCCAATTCCAGTATGGATCTGCCCCGATTGCGGGGCCGAGCACTGCGTCGGAAGCATCGAGGAGATGAATGCTATGAGTACCGAAGACTCCCCTACTCCACCGGAACTACACAGGCCATATGTCGATGATGTGAAATTGGTGTGTACGAACAAAGAATGCTCGGGCGAGATGGTCAGGGAGCCCTATGTCATGGATTGCTGGTTTGATTCTGGATGTGCTTCGTTCGCACAGTGGCACTATCCATTCGAGAACGAAGAATTGTTCGAAGGATCGTTCCCAGTAGACTACATCTGCGAGGCTGTAGATCAGACTAGAGGCTGGTTCTACTCGTTACTTGCGGTTGCAACCACGGTGTTCGATGAGCCTTGCTTCCGTAGATGCCTATCCTTGGGCCATATACTGGACAAGGACGGGAAGAAGATGAGCAAATCAAGAGGAAACGTTGTGAACCCCTGGGACCACTTCAACAAGGAGGGAGCCGACTCCATCAGGTGGTACATGACCACACAAAGCGCACCGTGGTCCCCTACCAATTTTGACCCCAATGGAGTTCGGGAGTCCTACGCAAAGATGTTCCTCACCCTCTGGAACGTCTACAGGTTCCATGCCGATTATGCTGCCCTGGATGGTTTCGATCCAGATGAAGAATCAGGCTTCGTTCCAGTTGGTGAAAGGAGTCCATTGGATCGTTGGATACTCTCCAAGGTCACCGAGATGGCCGATGGCTATCACACGAACTTCGTCTCATGGGACTTCCATAAGGCAGGAAGGGGGTTGGAGGACTTCGTTGTCAACGATCTCTCAAATTGGTACGTCCGTAGATCGAGAAGGAGGCTATGGGATGAGGCAGATAGCAACGACAAGAGAGCGTGCCAGCACACCTTGCATGAGGTTCTGCTGGTGGTTTGCAGACTCATGGCACCGGTATCCCCCTTCACACCAGATCACATCCACAGGAGCCTGACCGGCTCATCGGTCCATCTTGCTGACTGGCCGGTCGGCTCGGAGATAGTCGACAGATCACTGCCCGAAAGGGACTTCGGGCTTGAGCAGGAGATGTCTCTGGTGAGGTCCCTAGCAGAGGCAGGTAGACGGATCAGAGTGGATTCGAACAGGAGGCAGAGGCTTCCTTGCAGGACAGGATGGATAGTCGGGGGCCCAGATATTTCGCGCTTCGGCGAGATACTAGCAGAGGAACTCAATGTAGAGGTACTTTCCACAGAGAAGGACCTCGATGCCTTCCAGAGAATAGTCCTTGAGCCGAATAGGAAGGTACTCGGTGCCAAGTGCCGTTCTGATCTCCCAGACGTTCTGGCTCAGCTAGAGATGGCCGACCCCGAAGAACTGCTGCTCGAAATAGAGGCGGGAATAGCCGCACTGGCAGGATACGAGATCACTATGTCCGATATTGATATCAGGAGGGTCGAAAGGGACGGTTTCGCCGCGCAGACTCTATCCTTTGAGGAGGGCGACGTATCCATTGTCCTGGATATGCACACCGACTCAGACCTCCTATCGAAGGGATTGGCTAGGGACATTACAAGAAGGATCCAAGCCAAAAGAAAGGAGCTTGACTTGCAGGTAGAGTCTTCGATAGTACTGTCGGTTTGGATTGAAGGAATGGAATTAGAGGATAGGGATTGGCAGTATATTACATCGGAGACTAGAGCCGGAGAGTCCTCATTGAACGAAGGTGGACCCTCAGAAGAATCCGACAAATTCGAGGTCGATGGGACTATTGTTCACTTCCAAATTCGTTGAAATTTTGACTATAGGTATCGCTCGGGAATCAACATCTCAACCCCGAAGAGTGGGTCGGGATCGGTCGAGTCATGATATGCAATGAACGATCCTCCATCCGGGAGTATCCCCATACTGGCGAAGTCGAATCTAATGTCATTCCCCGCTCCAGAAGTTGAGTCAAGATCCCCCTGTCCGAGATAGGTAAGGACGTCAGGCTCCAGGCTCTGGGAGAACTCACGCACGTGATAGGCAACGTCAACGTCCGGCCCATCTGCGCTCTGGAACCTAACGTTAAGCACGAATAGATCATGCGCCCCGCTAGAGTGGAATTCCCACTCCTCGATTTCAGTGGCTCTCTCTGAGAGGTTGTAAGTCTTGTTTTCCCACGTCTCCCCGCCATCCCATGAGAGCATATGCACGAGAGAGGCTTGTCCCGAGCTTACGCAGTGCAGGGCAGTGGACGAGTCAAATGCGCAATACTGTGACGGCAACGAGGAACCATTCAGCGTCACTCCCGTCCACCAATTGAGTGAAGTGTCCAAAAACGCGTCACTCCCATCTATGAAGTAGCTTGGAAAGTACAGGCCACCAGAGGGAACTGGAAAAGCCCTCATCTCTTTGTGAGGCTTAGTGAAGTCCCACTCTGGCCCTAGGCTTTCGGGACTCAGATCCACCTCCATAACGTCCAGGCTCTCATCTCTATCCGGGAAACCGAAATAATCGTAATTCAGACCGTCAGTTGATATCTGCCCTCCAACATTCTGGACTTGGTGCCAGAAATTGGAAATAACTAGGCTGGCCCAAGGCCCGTTGCCATATAGTCCGCCGTTTATCGGTCCCACTACCTCGACCTGCCAAGATCTATCATAGAATGGCTCTGGAGTCCTATTGAAGCACCAACTCCACTCCTGGTCCTCAGCGTCATAGAAGAAAGCGTAGAATTGGTCAGCCCCGCTTGTACTTGGGTAAGGGAACCATCCCATCGAGATAAGATCGCCATTAGTTGCCTGAACTATGCTTCCCTCCCCTAGTCCTTCCTGTCCGGGGACAGTAGGCTTTGGCTCAAGACATCCCAATTGGGAGAAAATAGTAGGCCTGTACTCCTGCCAAGTCAGACCTCTGTCCTCCGACCATGTCGGATATTCCCCGCCAAAGTTTAGGATCCACCCCTCCTTGGTCGCTGCTAGGTAATGCTCGCAGCAGTTTCCCCCATGCTCGTTCCCGAAAACCGTCCATGTGGCGTTCCCCCAAGTCTCATTTTCTACTGGATCTGCTACTACGAACATACGCGGATCCTCGTGCCCGCTTGGGTCAATTAGCACATAGTCGCGATTCCAGTCAAACTCCTGTTCGCTCGAGGTTACCTCTTCCAGACAGCCCGGTAGGAGCATCATCAGAGCTAAAGCAAGAGATGCTATGATTCGACCCGACCTCATTGAGTACACGTACTTCCGTGATGACGGTATTATATCGCACTTTCATTGAATTGATGACTATTCAATTCTCCAACTAGCCCCGTTGGGGCCATCCTCGACTATTACTCCCATTCCCGTTAGCTCATCGCGAATTTCATCTGCTCTCGCCCAGTCCTTAGATTCCCTCGCTTCATCCCTCTCCAAAAGAAGACTCTCTACATGCTGGGAAATCTCATCCTTCGCAATCTCCTGACTCTGTATTTTGCCCAGAAGCTCAGAATCCTCGGGAAGAAGTCCTAGAACATCTCCAGCGTATTCAGAAATCCATCTCACGGCCCCAGCAATCTCTTCAGACTCTCCTCCGGAGTCCAGCAGGACCCTCATTCTCTTGGCCACTGACTGCACTTCCACAAGAGCGACTCTCGTATTGAAGTCGTCATCCATCCCCGACTCAAATCTACTAGTAGCTTCTTCCAACCAAGATAATCCCCGCCAGTCCGTGCTTCCTTTCTTTGCAAGACCCTCTCCGTAGCATGTTACAAGCCTGCGGTGATGAACCTCCGAGTCGTCAATCATCACCTGATTGAAGTCTACTGGCTGGCGATAGGGAGCGTTTATCAGAGTGTATCTCAATACAAGGGGGTCAACATTCTCCAACGCCTCGGATATTGTCCAGAAGTTACCCAATGACTTGCTCATTTTCTCCCCATCTACGTTCACCATGCCGTTATGGATCCAGTACTGCACCACTGGATCGTGACCCAGACAGCATTCTGACTGGAAAATCTCGGCCTCATGGTGTGGGAAAATTAGATCGGAACCACCTCCATGGATGTCGAACCTTTCTCCAAGATGCTTGAGTGACATCGCAGAGCACTCGATATGCCAACCCGGCCTCCCGTCTCCCCAGGGGCTCTCCCACGAAGGCTCTCCAGGCTTCGCCATCTTCCATAGAGCGAAGTCCCTATGGTCCCTCTTTCCAGAACCGGTTTTGTCGACCCTCCCACCAGCTCCGGATCTGACCATTTCCAGGGTTTGGCCGGTGAGCTGTCCATACTTCTCTGGGGAAGTATCAATTTCGAAGTATACCCCATCCTCGGCTAGGTACGCATTGCCCTTCTCAATAAGCGACTCAACCATCTCGATTATTTCTGGAATGGTTTCGGTTACTCTTGGGTATGCATCCGCTCTAATTACGTTAAGCGCATCCATGGATCTGAAGTAGTCCTCGATGTATCTATTGGAAATTTCTAGGAAGTCAACACCTTCTTCATTGGCAGCCGAGATAATCTTGTCATCAACATCCGTGAAATTCGTGATATAATTGACTGCAAAACCCCTCTTGCGTAGCCATCTTACTATGATATCGAATGAAATAGCCTGTCTAGCATGACCAATGTGACTAGGCGAGTAAGGGGTAATCCCACAGGCATACAGGCCCACCTTCCCTTCTTCAAGGGTCACCAATTCCCTCTTTTTCCGAGATCGAGTGTCGAATAATCTGACTGCCACTAGCTAATGGCATGGCACTTCAGACATCAACCCCTCGCTGCTTCAATAAGTGCAGAGAATAGTACGTCATGTCCTTTCCTTTCTGGGTGCCATTGAACTCCAATGCAGAATTGCTTGTCCCTTCGCTCTACTCCCTCTATTAGGCCATCATGCTCCGCTCTCGCCGAAATCTCCAGGGTTCCAGAATCTGACACTCCCTGATGATGTAGAGAGTTGACTGTGAACGACTCCCCCATGATGCTCGCCAACAATGAATCCCTTTCCACTACTACTCCGTGCTCAGTCGACTTCCCAAAGAAACCACCGTGCCCTTCGTGTCCAGATGTCGTGTCCAGATGTTGATGCATTTTCCCGCCATGTGCAACACTTAGTATCTGCATTCCCCTGCAAATGCCTAGGAAGGGCATGTCCATCTCTAGAGCCCCCTCGATTAGCCCCATCTCCGAAAAGTCCTGCTCAGGGTAGAATTCCGTGGTCATTGGCCCCGGCTCCTCTTTGTAAGTAGCCGGTGAGATATCTGGTCCTCCTGAGACGATCAACCCATCTATCGAATCCAGCAGACTGGTCATGTCTCCCGCAGGGGGGATGATCATAGGTACCCCTCCGGCCTTTTCAACCATTGAAACATACCCTGAAGGCAAGATTGCAGCATGCCTGACAAAATCGCTGTACTGAGCCTCCCTCATGCAGCAGGTGATTCCAATGATTGGCTTCATTCTATCACCGAGGACTCCCTTTCTAGTCTGGCACTTCTGAATGACATAATTCCCACGACCATGAAAGAGACTCCTACCAGAAGGAGGAGTAGATGGGAGACAATTCCAAGCCAAGACATCTCATCAAAAGTTGTGGCTATTCTAGACCCCCCCAATGCCATCAACAGCCCAAAAACCATGGATGCGTGCATGTAGTGATGCCTGTTGGCAGGATTTCTCACCGAAAGGAAACCAAGAGCGAGCATCGGCAGTCCAAAGAAGGCCGGAATCATCGCTGTGATAGATGGAGGGTCAGCACTCTGGATGGAATAAGCAATCACCCCCCATACGGATAGAATTGCACCATCCATAATCGCAATCTGGGGAACGGTCATCCCGAACATCTTGAACTCTGAACTCATAGTTGCCGGCGAGTGTTAGGATTAATGATTGTCTCGACTAGAGAACCTGAATTCGAATAGAGAGTTCAGCTAAGTCTGGCCATGAATCTCTTTGTCCTTGGCCACAATCTGTTCCCAGAGCAGCTCTGCGACGTCCATCACTTCCATCTCGGCTCCAACTGAATCCAGCCCATCCTTGACCATGATTGAGCAGAAAGGACAGCCCACGGCTACTGTATCGCAACCAGTCTCTGCGAGCTCTTTGGCCCTGATCTCGTTTACTCGCTTGTCTGCATCCTCCTCCATCCACATCTGCGCACCACCTGCACCACAGCAGAAGGAGTCCTTTCCACTCTTCTCAGTCTCTACATCTACTCCTCCAATCACACTCCTGGGCTCATCGATTATCCCCCCTATTCTTCCTAGGTAGCATGGGTCGTGGAAAGTAATGCTGCGACCATTCTTCTCAACCTCGGGGAGCTTACCCTCCTCCTGTAATTTTGCTAGAATCTCCGAATGGTGGAATACCTCCAATTCTTCTCCGCCATAGTCCCCGTACTCTTTTCCAAGTGTATGGAAGCAATGCGGGCAAGAGGCAATGATGCGCTTAACGCCTAACTCTTGGAAGGTCATCAAATTCGTCTCTGCTAGCATCTGGAACAGATATTCGTTCCCAGCTCTCCTTGCTGGATCTCCGGAGCAGCCCTCTTGCATACCTAGTATCCCAACATCTAGTCCAGCTTCCTTCAGAAGTGAGATTGTGGATCTAGCTACCTTCTGGTTCCGTTCATCAAAGCTGGCAGCACAACCCACGAAGTAGATGTACTCAGCAGGCTCTCCTATCTTGACATCCAGATCAGAGGCCCAATCTGCCCTCTCATGCTCTCCAAAACCATAAGGATTAGATGCAGATTCTATGTTCCCCATAGCAGTGTTTAGAATCTCTGGATATTCCATAGTCTCCATCATTGCGTTTCTCCTCAAGTCCGTTAGTTTCGGAACATGTTCTATGTAAAGCGGACAAACATCAACACAAGCATTGCACGTGGTGCACGCCCAAACCGCCTCATCGGTAATCCGTTGCATCATCGTCTCATCGGGAGTCTCTCCTGAGAGGAGAATTGGAGCATGCTCGTTAGCGTAATCTCTGACATCATGAATTACTTGCATTGGGTTCAGGCCCTTGCCTGAAGCGTAGGCTGGACACACGTCCTGACACCTAGCACAGGAGGTACAAGACCACCCGTCAATTAGTTGCCTCCAAGTGTATTGGGTGTATGTGCTCACCCCGAAAGAGTCTATGTCCAATTCCTCCAGTGGCACGGCTAGACCGTCCTCATCGGTAGCAAGGGGTCGCATCTTTGCAGAAGGCCCGGTATCATGGAAGAATACGTTAGGGACGGCCATCACCAGATGCATGTGCTTTGAAAGAGGGATCAGGAAAAGGAATACAGATATTGCCAACATGTGCAACCAATACGCGGCTACTACGGTACCATCTGCCAGACCATAGAGGCTGAATTGGTAGCCTATGGGCTCCCAGAATGCACTGGGATCTTCCTTCGACTCTATCATAAATGACGTTGAGGTGATTGTGAAAATTAGCAGTAGGATTACGTTTCCTTCCAACTGCGACTTACCTTTGAGCTTCTCAGGAGTGAATACCAGACGACGAATCAATGCCGAAACACATCCAATAAGTGCCATCGTATAGCCAAGTTCTACCATCCCGTTCCAAGGTCCAACAAGGACATCAGGAAGCATCTTTCCAGAGAATGCATTAGCTGTAGCCAGATCAAACATATCCGATGCTAGCATCAGGAAGCCCCAGAACATCAGAACGTGCATGGTCCCTGCAACACGATCCCTCAGCACTTTCTTCTGTCCCAACCAACCTACGACAAATTCCCTGACCCTGGGTCCCCATGAGTCAAATCTCGAGTCCGGTGAACCAATCATCACTAGACGCGTTGCCTTCTGTACCTGATAGACGAAGAATCCGATTGACAGACCGCCCATTAGGAGCAGAATCATCCAACCATCAAATGGCCCGTAAGTCTGCAAGAGGGGGTGCTTCATCCGTGCTCACCTGGGTTTTCCTGAATCTGTCGCCTACAAACAAGACCTTGAAACAACCGCTAAAGAGGCCAACAATCATGTCCTAATGTGTAGGCCCCAAGATATGCCCAGCGCATTCGCACCAGGCAAGTGCATCCTTTTCGGAGAGCATGCGGTAGTTTTCGGTCATCCTGCCGTAGCCGTGGCCATTGAGCAGGGAGTAAGAGTTAGTGTGCAAGGCTCCAATGAATGGCTTCTCGAGGGTCAGCCATTTGAGCCCTCCAAGCACCCGCATATTTCCCACATAATCCAGAATATCTTCCAGTACAACGGCCAACCTCTGGATATCGATGTACAATCCTCACTTTTCTCAGCAGCTGGGATGGGCTCTTCCGCGGCTCTATCAAATGCCTTCGGGGCTGCTATGCACTCACATCTGAACCCCAGCACCCCCCTCGATCCGATTAGATTGGCGAAAATGGCTCACTCTGCGGAAGCAACAGCCCAGAAGGGCAGGGCCAGTCCGACAGATACAGCGACCAGCGCTCTTGGGGGGTGTGTCGTGGTTTCAGGACAACATGTTACAGGCACTAGGCACGTTTTCGATACCAGCTTGGAGACTCCTGAAGGATCGCGGAAGTGGGCGATTAATGTCGTCGACCTACCTGCAGATATTGATGATGCATGGCTAGTAGTGGGATACTCTGGTACCGGCTCTCCAACTGGTAGGATGGTGGCCAAAGTAGCTAGTCTAATCTCTGAGTCCCCACAGAGGATGGAGGAAATGGAGACGATTGCAAATATTACGAGGGCGGGATTGACAGCACTCTCTGCTGGAAATCTGGAGGGCCTGGGAATAGCAATGGATGCTTGTCACGAAAGCCTCAGGAAGTTGGAAGTCAGTACCAATAAGTTGGATCGCATGGTCAGTTCAGCAAGGCCCCATTCTCTAGGTGCAAAACTTACTGGTGCCGGTGGAGGGGGGTGCATGGTGGCACTCACCCAGGATCCGGATAGAGTTTCTGAGGCTATCGAGATTGCCGGGGGCAGGCCCCTAAAGACAAAATTAGGCTCACAAGGAGTAAGTATTCTGTAGTTGCAATTGAAAGGACACCGTCTCTAATTGTTCATGTTATTTATATTATCATTTATAAGAGGGAAGTCGACCGTCAACCTATGCTCAGCGATGAAGAAAGACTTACTGTAGTGAATGTGGTGGCATCTACCAGGGTAGCGGAGGAACTGGACCTCCCAGACATAGCAATCCAGTTGAACTGCGAATACGAGCCAGAGCAGTTCCCAGGGGTCGTTTACAGGGTAGTCGATCCAAAGTTAGCAATTCTGATGTTCAGATCCGGAAGGGCGGTTTGTACTGGTGGTAAGAACGAGGACAACATCCAGACGGGTATAGAGAGGATGATTGGCGATCTAAGAAATGCCGGAATAGAGACTTGGGAACTAAAGGATGTTGAAATCGAGGTCCAGAATATGGTAGCAACGTACTCACTATTCTATCCCGAGGACTACGGAGAAGTCGCAAAGATGGACGACATCAACACGAAGGTTATCGATGAAGATGGCGGTGGAATCAGAGCAGCAACCGACGAGGAAGTTGAAAACGAGGACCCCAGGATTAGGGGAATACTAGAGGGAGAGCCTTTGGCAGCCCTCCCAAGGAAACTCAATCTAAACAACCTGACCTTCCACCTTCCATTCGACAAGGTGGAATACGAGCCCGAGCAGTTCCCAGGCTTGATTTACAGGCTAGACTACCCTCGCGTGGTGTGTCTTATTTTCGGTAGTGGGAAGATGGTGATTACTGGAGCCAGACACAAGGATGAGATTCTTGAGGCAGTAGAGCAGATAAAAGACGAGCTAGCGGACCTCCTGTAGGGTTCAACCAACGTTATTGGGCAGACCTGCTTGCGTGATGCCATGCGCGCCGCATGCTTATCGGCAATGGCTGTAGCCATTCTTGCCTTCGCACAGTTTTCCTATTCGTTTTCACCCGATGATTTTCACATCAGAGACTCCAGTTCCCATGAGTCACATGTGCAGGCAATGACGACTACCGGGACTGCAGATGTTCCTATCTGGAGAGTGAATGACAACTGGATGTACGATGGTTTCCTAGATGTGGGGGATTTCGTTGCAGACTCAGGGGTGTCCACAAATGTCGAGACCCTAGATGGGTCACTAGATCGAACGGTCGAAGACATCTACCTAATGGAAATAGACGGCAAGGAAACTCTGGTTTACAAGGTGGAATCGGTCGGAGAATACGAGTCGGACGGGGTAATACAAATCGATGGGACAAGCGGCTGCCTCTATGTGGATATGCAGACAATAGAGATCATCAGAGTCTCTGATCTAGCAACCTATTCCCAGGAAGTAACAATTGACGTGTACTTCGATCCGCTATTCTTCGGATGCGCCGCTTGGCTGAGGCAGGATATCGGTGAGCTCGTCGTCGAGAACACATATGAGCCCCCATTGGAGAACTATGACTTCCCGATCTCAGTAGGGGAGTCTTGGGGGATGGATTACGAACAAGCCACTAATTACAGCGGTTCTAGCAATTACGTCGACATACCGGAAGATTCGAGCGACTCGAACTCCACGAGTTGGTCTGTAGTCAGCCAGGGCAACTCCGGTGTTGCTTACCCCGGATGCTACCAGTCGTTCAACGTGACAGCATACGACTCAGACGGCGAGGAGACCGGATACAACTGGTTCTGTCCAGCCGTAAGAGGAGAGGTGAAGAGCACAATGGAACAGGCTTTCGGGTTCCTAGCAGTACACGAGCTAGTGAGCTATCAACCAGTCCAGAGGGGCAAGTTGGTTTCTATCGATGTCCAGTACCCCCTCTCTCCCACTGATATCGAGATATCCGCTTGGATTAACGTAACTAATCAGGGACAGGGTGTATCTGGTCAAGAGATACAATTCAGGTATGAATCAGATGAACAGTTTCGGAATGTGACAACCGACGAAAACGGAACCTGCCACATAGTGTTCAATTCGGGGGATAATCCTGATGATACCGATGGACTCGGGGAGTTAGGAAGTCATGGACTAATCGCTTGGATTGGCGATGAGAGCATTATCGGAGGCAGGACTCTTTCGATAGACTCCGAGATTCACGAGATTGACTTGGTTACTAGGTCATCGGCGGTTACCGTCCAGAGGTTCCGACCATCCACTGGGAACCAGTTGACTCTCGACTCATCTATCGGTTTCGCGGCAATCTCAGGAGATGTCCTGACCTTCTCCGTACCCGTATTAAATCGTGGACTAATTCAGTCCCCATACTCTACGATAGTGGTGAGCGCTCCTGATGGTACGGGAGTATCTGGAACAGTTCCTCCATTGGGGAGCCTGGAGGAATCTAGGGTTTTTGTGAACTGGACAGTCCCCGAGTCCCAATCATTCGGAAACGTTTACCTTTACTTCGAGGTTGACCCTCAGGAGGAGATACCCGAGGATGGGAACAGGACCAACAACCAAGGCTCCTTCGTATTGTATATCGGAGGGCTGCCTCTTGCCTTCCTCTCTCACCCCAACGAAATCCTAACCTATGAGGGGGCGACACTCGACGCCACCTCCTCATACGATTCCGATGGCGGAGAAATAGAATGCGAGTTCAATATCCAGAAAGTCGACGGCTCAACGTTCCAGACCATAGATGACGACTGTATCTTGGAATGGTCTTGGCCAGACGACGGCTCATTCTCGGTTGAGGTATTAATTACCGATGGTGAGAGCGACAAGACCACTGCCCAGTCCACGATATCGATACTCAATCGGCCTCCGGAGATTTCCATCGGAACCGACAACGATGACGTCGTTGTGACCAATCCGATCACCTTCTTCGTGACTAACAGCAGCGATATCGACACACTGAACCCATCCGCACCAATAGAGATTCTTTGGGATGCAGGATGCTCGGAGGGCCAAGTAGGGCAATCGTGTACATTGACTCCGATAGTCGAGGGGAACCTGACCGTTACAGTCATGGCGACCGATGATGACGGAGCCATCACGACGGCTCAGCACTCCGTTCATGTGACCAACATAGCCCCATCCAATCCGGTAGCTGAACTTTACATAGGTGAGACTAGGATTTTTCCCGATAGCAGAGGCGTGTTCATCGTACATGAGGGGGATGAAATCACGTTATGGGGCCAGGCCGACGACTCCTCAAACGATCTCGAATCTCTAAATCACATCTGGAAGCCAGATGCAGAGGACCTCCCTGAACTGATTTTCTCTAGCTTCGGTGAGAGGAGTACTATTTCCGGGGTTTCCTACAATACCTCTGGGATGCACCTTGCAACCCTTCAGGTATTCGACGATGATGGCGAGTCAACTGAAGTCCTGATAGTGCCGATCCAAGTAGAAAACGTAGCTCCTGTAATTTCCCCAATCACTACGACCTTGGGCCAGCTCGACGAGGATGAGGAATTCACCATTTCCCCCCAGGTAATCGAAACGGGAACCGACTCAGAGCGGCTGGTTCACTGCTTTGACCTGAACCCTGTCGACGACTCGGACTCCGATGGGCAGTCTGGAAACGATTGCGACGTCGAATCGCCTTCTCTTGTCCACTCATGGCCGGACTCAACTACTGCCCCAGAATCCCTCATCTTCCACGTTACGGATGATGATGGCGAATCGGCATCAATCGAGTTCTCGTTCTCCGTTGTGAACGCCCCTCCGGCTGCCTTCGCCTCTGCAAGTGTCTCAAATCCCACTGAGGGCGATTCAATCGTGCTTTCAGCCAATGGGACCGTGGACTCTCAAGCAGATATGGACTCGTTGCAGTTCCACTGGGACATCGACATCACCTCAGACTCGGACGGTGACGGAGATCCGGCTAACGATGTCGACTATACCGGCAGGTGGATCGAGTTCTCCTATGACTCGGGAGGTTCCAAGAAAGCGAAATTAACTGTCCTCGATGACAGTTCTAGCCATTCCGTGACTATGGATCTAGAAGTGGCAGATGCGCCCGTATCGTTCTCAGAAGAACTAACTTCCAACATCGTCCCGATAATCTTCACCTTGATCGTAGTCTCCGCAGGTGCTTGGGCATTATTTAGGAACCCAAGTAAGAGTCGCTCGGAAGAGGAAAAGAAAGCATCAGATATCGATTTTGACGCAGCATTCGATGAACCAGAGACTCCTGTCATAGACCCCAATGAGATGTTCGCACCACCAGGGGAATCGCCACGGGAAGATGCGGCAATCCTGGATGGCTTGGACGAAGTTCTGGACGAGTTAGGATTGGGCAAGGAAGATTCTCCAGTAATCCCATCGGCACCTAGAATCGACGACGCAAACAGCAATCTTGACCCTGAGGATATCGAAGCCCTCTTTGAGGAGTAGTCGCCGGCCGAGCCGTGGTCAATCTGTTCCGGCTCCTGGGTCTGCCCAATCCGAACACAACTCCGACGGCCACAAAAGGAGGGAGTCTGAGGGCGACTGAACCCGGGCCTAAGGCAGGAAACCGATTCCACGATCTCGGAGAGTCTAGGTGGTCCGAGAGGACAGAGAGGATAACCGAGAGGCCCTCCAGGAGAGTCATCTACATGGAGCCAGATGGCCTACACAGACTCCAATTGGAGGGGATAGAGGGGAATCTCTCCATGGGGGATATGGTAATCGTGGACCTCAGTTCACTGAATCATATGCCCAGCCAGCAATCGGTATGCTCCAGGAGGGCCCAGGATCTCGGAGATCGAACGAACCTCCATGTATTTGCGTTGAACGAGGACGACACCCTACTGATGATCCCAGGTGCGAAGATGAGAGTTGACACGCACAAGCACATGCTCGGCTCGCCCTCACTGGACCGAGCGATAGAGAACTAGATTTCCTCCGCTATTCCTCTTCCAGCCATTGGTCGAGCTCGCCATTTGAGACTTCCATCACTGCATGCTCGGTGAAATCACGGTAATTCTCCCATTTCTCTATCTCTTCCTCTGAGTCTCCCCGATCCCTCTTTCTGTTAATGGAATCATCGGCGTATATCACGCATTTGCGTAGGAAGGAAGCCACCAGCGAACGTCGTTCTTCGAGGTCCATTCTATCCTACCTTTAACTCCTCAATCAAAGAATCAACATGTCCCTTGGTTTTCACTCCGTAACCAACCCAGGCTATTTTCCCGTCAACGCCTATTGCGAAGGTTGAACGCAATGTTCCCATGTATGTCTTGCCATACATGCTCTTCTCCCTCCAAGTGCCATAGGATTCGTGTAGGGCTGCATCCTCATCTACGATCAAATCGAATGGGAGCTCGTGCTTGTCGATGAACTTCTGATGAGACTTGGCACTATCCGTGGATACTCCAATGACCTTCCAAGAGCTATCTTCGAATCTCCCGAAGTTATCCCTGAAGTCACATGCCTGGATGGTACATCCTGGTGTGTTGTCTCTAGGATAGAAGTACAGAATTACCCCTCTCCCGGTGGAAAGTATCTCCGAAAGAGAGACCTTTCCTCCATCCGTAACTTCGGCCTCGAAGCTCGGGGCCTCATCTCCAATAGCTAGTTCTACAGTTGCCATGCAATGGCGTGTCGAACTCGACTCATGAAGGCTACCATCACTCGATATAACTCTTCAAAGATACCGAAGCAGGCATGGATGGTGGTTCGCTGAATCCGAAGCAAGCGTTAGTGGTGAAACTCTCGGATCCTCCAAGCTCATGACCATCGAAGCTCGCTTCAGCATTCAGAACTCTTGAGATCGATCTAATCGAGTACCACTCTCTTCTGTTGTTCTTGGTTCTGCCATGTGTCTTTGTGCCAAAAAGCACCCTTGCAAAAAATGCCTCTATAGTTGCGATGAACCACAATGGCCTCCAGATGGGGATGGGAAGGGATATCCCCCAAGAGATAACCACTGAAAGGCCCCCTCCTTCGATAGAAATCCCTCTCCGAGTCCTTTCGACGGTAATATCGGTAATCTCCACACTCTCGAAGTTGTATAGTTCCGAGACGTATTTCGCGTGGTCCTCGGAAGGGGACAGAAGGACTCTGGTCCCGTCCGGCTTGGCCCACATTATGTTAGTGAAACTACCAATTGGCGAATCATGCCAGTCTCCAATCACAATCCTGTCCCCACTCGAGAATCCGGTAGAGGTAATCCTGCCTGCGAAAATCTCCAAATCAACCACCCATCTCTTCCCTGATTCTCTTCTTAGTGGCCGCCCATGAGCAGATCGGGCACGATGTAAGATCGTGCCTCAATGACGGACAGTACTCTCTTCCGAAATATATGATTTGCAGATGCCTTCTATTCCATGTTTCTTCGGCGAAGACAGCCTTCAGGTCTCTCTCCGTCTTTACTACGTTCCTGCCGTCAGAAAGGCCCCATCTGGCTGCCAGTCTGTGTATGTGGGTGTCTACTGGGAAGGCCGGTACTCCGAATGCTTGACTCATTACCACGCTTGCTGTCTTGTGACCCACTCCTGCTAATGACTCTAGGAACTCCCAATCAGGCCTCACCTCTCCTCCGTCTTCGAGAATCTGCTCTGCCATTCTGCGAAGGTTCTTGGCTTTGGTCGGGGCAAGCCCAATTTCTCTGATTATCTGACGAATCTCCTCGACTTCCAAAAGCGCCATCTCCTCGGGACTTCCTGCAACTTCGAACAACTTCGGAGTGATCTCATTCACCTTCTTGTCAGTAGACTGAGCGGAGAGCATGACTGCAACAAGCAGGGTGTAAGCATCTACGTGGTCTAGGGGGATGGGAGTCTCTGGGTACTTAGAATCAAGAATTTCTCCTATCTTTCTCGCTTTCTCCAATCGACGCAATATCAGGCCTCCAAATCTGGATTTTCGCCATCCCTCCATCCGATTATTAATCCGACTGCAATGCAACCGAAGAATGGCGCATAGCAGGAAAGCCAGAGCGTCGTATCCCACTCCTCGGGACTACCACTCATTACCCATCCAATCAGTGCTAGTAATACTCCTGGTACGGACGCCAGAGTCCCGAACAACAAGGCTCGCCCCACTCCCATGACGCTATCAGGCAGGTTCCAAACTTGACTCTAACGGGAGGAAACTTTCCCCACCCATCTAGCCATTATCGCAGTCTGAGCAATTGAAAGGGCTGCAGACCACCAGATCCACCTAGGAAGCCCCAATGCCCAAGTTTCGGTTTCGCCCCACCACCAGAAGTCCTGAGCCATTACAAAAACCACCAATAGGCCGGCCAATGGGGCTATGTCCGAATTATTTATCTCAAATCTCCAAGAGAACTCTTCTCTCATCTTGAAGTAGCGCTGAGTCACAACCAGTCCCGTCAAAGCTGCGAATAATGATGGAATCACAGCAGTGGGTACAGCCCCTCTAACCGGTTCAACCCACCATCCACTGAATGACTCTGGAGAGAACACGGCTAAGATCACGACAGCCTCGCCAGCGAGGATCGAGGCAATTACAGCCCTGCCGTCAATATCATCGAAGTGAGCAGATGCGAGAACCGAGGGGAACATTACAGCATACATGGAGAAGGCTAGTAGGCCAAGATCAAGGATGGAAAGATCGGACCAGACAGATAGGGCCAGTCCTAGGAGAGAAAGTGAGATGATCACAGACTCTCTGCTCCAGTCTTCCGGACTTTCTTTGTCAAGCAAGTCCCTTGTGACCAGCGATCCTGTAGCTAGAAGCTGGGAATCCATAGTGGACATCAGCGCAGCGAGTCCGGCAACCAGAACCAAACCTCCCAGCCATTCACCGCCCACGTCCATAATCATGGTAGGTAGGATATTGTCTGAACCGGCCCTATCCAAGTCAGGATAACTGAGATGCCCGATTGTCCCAATCAATATAGGGGGGAGGAAAGCCAACCATGCAACAGCAGGGTATAGCGTGGCCATTCTCCCAATTGCAGCATCGCTTTCTGCTGCGCAGAGTCTCTGATACAGTTGTGGAAACATTGGATTAGCGAAGAGCCAGAGAACCATCGTACTCACCCAAATAAGGAGAGTGTAGTTCCCCTCTCTACCTAGTAGTTTCTCAGTACTTTCCGACGAAGAAATTGCGTCCATGGCAGTACTAATTCCCCCTGCATCATTGACAACCATGGCCAGACCTAACCACAACAGAACCAGTGCAATTGCACCTTGGACAGCATCAGTTCTGACCACTGCCTTCAACCCTCCAGTAAGAGTATACGCCATAACAAGTAACGTAACTAGGACTGCACCAATCCAATCCGGACCTCCGAATAGTGCCGAGAAAACAATACCTGCTGCACGAGGCTGCAGTGCAAGGTATGGAATAGTTGCCAGTACAAGGACGGAAGCCATGGTCAGTTGGGCTGATCGGGATCCGGTCTGCCCCATCACCATCTCTGGAGCCGTCATTGCCCCATGCTGAACCGATCTGGAGCGAATCTTCCTTCCAAGAATGTACATGGAAACGGCCATGAATCCGGTGCCGAATGCCATTATCGGTAGGAAAGACAGCCCGATTCGGTAAGATGCCCCACTTGATCCGTATACTGTGAAAGCGCTGAAGTTCGTAGCCGCCATGGTCACAAGGAGGATGGGCCCCGTCAGACTCCTCCCTGCTAGGTAGTAAGACTCATCCCCCCGCTCTAAGTCTCGACGAGCCCATACCGCGAAAATCACCATCGCCAAGGCGTATCCGCCCACAATCACCAACGCAGAAGACACGAGGGTGCCAAGGGGCGCTATGGCATTATCTTGACTGTGCCTCTCCCCATCATATGAGATTAAGCCACATTCCTGCTCGAAGGCACATGGCTGGGGGGTATGAGGAGCCGAAATACGAGGTTATATCGACATTCCCCGGATTTGAAGTCAGGAGATACGCCGACACGGTACAGGCAAGAGTAAGGACTGAAGGGAGGAATTGGAGGGGGTCAACCGAAGGATTTCAGAGGATCGCTGGATACATCTTCGGAAAGAACGACAGGGAGCAGATGATTGCGATGACTGCTCCCGTGCATATGTGGAACGAGGGCGAAGGGACAATTATGGCATTCACAATGCCCTTCGAATACTCATTGTCAGATCTCCCTAGCCCCGATGATAAAGGCGTGCATCTACTGAAATTCTCTGGATGTACCATGGCAGCACTTGCATTCACGGGTCTTTCTGGACCCCGGAGGTCAGATAGGATGAAAACGAAATTGAGTAGTATGGTTTTGGAAAATGGACTAGCCCCCAACGGCCCTATTATGCTTGCTGTCTACGATAATCCAACATCCACTCTTCCATTCCTGAGGAGAAACGAGATTCTCCTTCCGGTTGAGGATCATTGGGAACGATAGTGCTACTCTAGTTCGAGCATGTGCCCCATTCGGTCGTTCTTCGTCTTGAGGTAATCTATGTTCTGTACGGAAACCCCGCTCATGTGGGGTAGGCGAAACTCGACCTCGATCCCGTTCTCCTCGAGCCCCCTCACCTTCAGCGGGTTGTTGGTCATCATCCTGACCTTTCTGACCCCTGCCTCTTTGAGCATTCTAGCCGCTATTCCATAGGTCCTAGCGTCAGCAGGCAGTCCGAGTGCGAGATTCGCGTCTAGCGTATCGTACCCTTGGTCCTGAAGGGCGTATGCCTGTATCTTGGAGTGAAGCCCTATCCCCCTCCCCTCTTGACGAAGGTAGACTACAGCTCCACACCCTTCTTCCTGGATCTGCTTGAGCGAGGCCTGGAGCTGAGGTCCGCAGTCACACTTCATTGAACTGAATGCGTCACCAGTCAGACATTCGGAGTGGATTCTAATCAGAGGGGCATCTACGCTCTGAAGGTCACCTGCGTACACTAGGCAGTGCTCACTTCCGTCTTCGTCCACCGTGACTCTAATCCTGAAGTTCCCGAACTCTGTCGGGAGGAATGCGTCGGCGTCAATTTCTGTTGGTTCTTCCGGGGTCCTTATCTGGATGGTCATGGTTGTATAAGCGATGTTGGAGTACTTATCAATAGATGTTTATCTATTGTCACAAAAACAAATCCCGACATGTCTCCGCAAGTGATAATGAAGTGAACTTGAGCCTAATTAGAGGCTCATCGAGAGATTAGTTTGCTCCGGATGGCTGGCTAGGTGCCAGCCACCCGGATTACGTAGTTCCGTCCTCCTAACGTTGGCCTGTTCAGGAGTCCATCTTGGCTGCGTACCAGACCATCATACCGAATGCGGTCTTGTTCACCAAGTCAGCTATGTTGTAGATGATGTTCATGTCATCTGCATTGAAGCCGTCTAGCATGTCATTGCCCATCATGTATCCGATTGGGTAGATTGCCCACCCGACGGATACGATCCACCTCATCGAGGTGAAGGCGAACTGCACGCCATCGCTCCCGGACTCTGATGCCTCCTTGACATCTCCAGCCCAGAGTGCGTAGAGGATGTAACCCCATCCTGCCATGCCGATGACCCACCAGATCTCAGTGCTCGAGTCTCCGAAGAGATCCCAAGCCCCAGACTCGCCGAAGAAACCAGCTACAAGCATCACGATTGATGCTGCCATCAGGTTTCTGAACATGGCGAAGGTTGCTGCTCCTATAGCTGCCATAATCAGGTAGAACTCGACTACCTGAAGTGGAACTGTGATCAGCCAGTCAATGTACCTGTAGACCAGCGGTGATCCGCCTCCCTCCATCACTGCGACCTCACGCATGTACGTGTAGTGGTACCATGCCACACCAGTGACCAGAGCGGCCACCGTCATGGAAGTCTTCCACTTGTCATCCACGTTCTGTCTCTCGACCAGGAAGAACACAGTTGAGGCTAGCATCATTGCTGTTGCTATCCAGAAGCTGATTCCCACCCAATCGTCTTCAGCGAGGATCTGAGTCTCCGCAGCCACAGTTGGCAGCATAACGACTCCGAGTGCTATCGATGTGCCGATAGCAAGCCCTCTTGCTTTTCCGTTTTTGTTTGCTAGGATGATATTATCCATGGTCCTGCGCTCAAATATGTGGATATATACTATTGGTTTGTTTTTGGGCAGATTTTAAACAAAATATACTTTTTTCGAATCAGCGGATCCTCTAATAGAATGATGAGAGAAACGATTTACTGTGTTACAAAGAGACGCATAAAATGCAATTTTCAATAGATAAATCGAATACCAATGGCCCTGTGGAAATGCTATGGTGCCACCATCTGCCGATGAGTGGTGGAGGATAGACGAACCAGACGAACCAGACGAACCAGACGCTCCTATGGAGCCAGTAACTCTCGCCAATGCAGTAGGGACGCTCTTCAACTCAGATTTACCCTTCGAAGTGCTACAGGTTCCAAGGCCAGAAAGTCCAATGTCATTCCAAGACGCTATACTCAATTCATTGATGAATTTCAAAGACTTCAGTGGCAGAGCTACGAGATCAGAATTCTGGTGGTTCCAACTTTTTTTCATTGCGAACATAGCCTTCTTCGGTACCATTTTCCAGGAAGTATTCGCAGATGGATATGGGGATTTGGCATCCTTGCTTCTCTTCGGCCCTCTGTTGGTCCCAAGCCTCGCTGTCACTTTCAGGAGGCTTCACGATCTCGGTTACCCCGGATGGATCTCCCTCGGAGTTTTCATCCCGTACTTGAATCTCTGGTTCGTATTTGTCCTGATGGCATTCCTCGCGTATGAGGGGGAGGACAAACCCAACAAATACGGCGAAGTTCCTACTAATGTTAGAATCATGGCATTACCGAAAACAGATTAATCGAGAGCCTAAACGGCAAATATGCAAAGATGTGGCATAGCAGAGGTTTCCTCAGCCCTAGAATCCGAGGAAGTTGCTCTGATACTCGCACTTCGTGAATCCAAGGATATTGAAGTGGCCAGGCTCCTAGTCATGGCAGAGGAGAGGGGAATCAAGGTACGTGAGACCTCGAAGAATGACATGTGGAGGATGTCCAGGGTCAACGAGGGTGAAGAGCCTCCGCCAATTCTTGCATTGGTGGGGAGGGATCCAGATGCAGGGACTAACGAAATCCTGTCATCGGGGGGTCTTTGCTGGCTTCTGGATGGGGCTAGGTATCCTGTGAACATAGGATTCACCATTAGGACTGCTGAGGTAAGCGGAGCAAATGCGGTCTTTGTGGATGGTAAACTATCCCATGCTGAGAAGAAGGCAGCAAGGAGAGCATCAATGAAGGCTGATAGATTCATGCCCGTGCACTGGGTCGATGGTTTTGAATTCGTGGAGAGGGCTAAGGCGGCTGGATTCCGGATAATCTCCCTGGAGGACTCCGGTGATCTGGAACCATGGGACGAGGACCTTTCTGGAAACGTCATTCTGGTCGTGGGAGGGGAGCATGACGGCATCTCCCAACCGATCCTAGATCGCTCCGATTCCGTGATCCGTGTCCCTATGTCGGGCTTCGTCCCCTCGTACAACCTCCAAGCGCCCATGGCTGTCGTAGCCGCAGAGGCACTACGCCAGAGGAACTCGAGTAACTAGAGTTCTCTTTCGAGCTCTCTGCTGATGATCATCCTCTGAATCTGGCTTGTTCCCTCGAATATCTGGTAGATCTTCGATCCCCTCATCCTTCTGGCTACCGGGTACTCCTCTGAGTAACCGTAACCTCCCAGAACTTGGACTGCATCGGTAGTTACCTCCATGCACATATCGGCTGCGAACCTCTTCGCATGTGCCGACTTCAGGGTAGCCCTCTCTCCTGAGTCAAGGGCGCTGGCAGCACTCAGGGTCAGAAGCCTGGCGGCCTCGATCTTCGTAGCCATGTCTGCGAGCATGAATGATATCGACTGATGCATTATGATTGGCTTTCCGAAGGTCTTCCTCTCCTTGGCATAAGCCCAAGCCTCCTCCATGGCTCCTCTCGCGTTTCCTACTGCAGCAGCAGCCACTGCAGGTCTGGAGTGATCGAAAGCCTTCATCGCATTCATCCATCCTCCGTTCTCTACTCCCCCAATTAGATTCGATACAGGAACTCTGACATCGGTGAAATTGACGCCCCTAGTGTCTGAGCACCTCTGACCCATGTTGACCTCCTTCTTTCCAAGCTCAACTCCGGGAGTGTCGGCATCTACGATGAAACCGCTGAGTCCACCATAACCCGCAGATTTGTCGGTATAGGCCAGAACGAAGAACCAGTCTGCATATCCTGCCCCAGAAATCCAGGCCTTGCTCCCATTGATCACGTATTCTTCCCCATCCCTGACTGCCTCGGTCTTCAGTGCCTGGACGTCAGATCCAGCATCTGGCTCTGTCACGCAGTATGCAGCCAGCTTACCCTCAGTAACTCTTCCAAGGTATTCTGCCTTCTGCTCCTCTGTGCCACCAGTCAAGATGGGGAATGAGGCGAGCATAGTGTGGTAAGAAGCAGTCCCGAACCCAGGGTCGCCCCTCGAGAGCTCCTCACAGATAACCATCTCGTCCACAGTCGACATCCCAGCTCCCCCGTACTTCTCAGGAATTGTGACGTTCAGAAGCCCCAACTCGTGGGCCTTGGTAATGGCGTCCCTTGGGTAAGTGCCTTCTCGGTCCCATTCCTCAGCGTGGGGGAGGATCTCTTCCTCGCTGAACTCTCTTGCCATTTCCCTAATCATCATCTGTTCTTCAGTGAGTCGGAAGTCAACCATGCCCCCTCCGGAGAATAGAACTATTTGAGCAATTTCAGGACTCGCTCAGCCATCAACTGTTATTTCTCGGTCCTTGCTCGGGTAAATCGATTTCAGTGGGGCGAAACAGGCTTACAGAGCATACAGGCGTTGAGTTTCCGATAATTAGCGGGGCCATGTACCCTTGCTCAAACCCAGAACTCGTAGCAGCAGCCGCAAATGGCGGGGGCATGTCAATAATCCAACCAGTATCCCTTACTGTAGTTCACGGATTCGAAAAGCCAGATTTGACTCAGGGCCTTCTGGAGGGAATTCGTTACATCAGAACCCTAACTGATAAACCGATAGGATTCAATGCATTGATTGAGAAGGGTAACGAGAAGTACCTCCGCAGGATGTCCGAATGGATAGAAATCGCTCTTGACGAGGGCATCAGGTTCTTCGTGACGTCTCTGGGCAAGCCAGACTGGGTTTGCGATATGGTCCATGCCAGAGGGGGTTTCGTCTATCATGACGTTACTACGAGGTATCATGCAGAGAAGGGAGTCGATTGCGGGGTAGACGGGCTAATCTGTGTGAACAACAGAGCTGGAGGACATCTCGGAACAGATAGCATGGAGAAGATGTACAAAGACTTGGAGGATCTAGGCCTCCCCTTGGTTTGCGCGGGAGGCATTGGTAGCGAGGTCGAGTTTCAGGATGCCATGGGAGTGGGGTATGACGGTGTCCAGATGGGAACTAGATTCATCGCTACCAGTGAGTGCTCAATGCCAGAAGGATACAAGGAAGCGATAGTTCGTTCTGGCGAGGATGACATCGATTGGACCACAAAACTCACCGGAATCCCGGTTTCTGTAATCAAGACACCCGGATATAGTAGGGAAAACAACTGGCTGATCAGGAAGCTCCTATCTGGTAGGTTCAAGCATAGGACTAGGTGGCTCATGAACGCAATCTCCTTCAGAAGATGGAGTAAGATGGCCAAAAACACTCAGTCGTCAGAAATTTGGTCCGCTGGAAAGAGCGTGGAAACGATAGGCAGCGTCGAATCTGCCACAACCGTAATGAGAAGCCTCGGCGAGTCTATGAAAACTCATGAAGCCGGATAAATGGGTTAATTTACAGAATCAATGAGGCCTATCTATGCTACCATCATTCAACGTACTAGGGGGGGATTTGGAAACCTGCTCCACAGATCCTCTAACAGGTTGGTTCCGCGATGGTTGCTGCAACACTGATAGAAATGATCGGGGGTTGCATACTGTTTGCTGTGTCGTGACTGAGGAATTCCTAGAATTCGCCAGGTCCCGGGGAAATGATTTGATCACCCCAGCTCCTCAGCATGGTTTCCCAGGGCTAGAGCCTGGCGATAGGTGGTGCGTTTGCGCGCAGACGTGGCAGGATGCTGCTGACGAGGGAGTCGCCTGTCCAGTCGTCCTAGCCTCCACACACGAGGAGACACTCCAGATAGTTGCCTTGGAATTACTAGTGCAGCATTCATTCGAAAAAAATCAGTCCAGCCTTTCTGACTCCACTTCATAGTGTCTTCAGATTCCTAGTCCCCGAACCACCTGGTCCCATCCAAGATTCCGGCTTGTTCCCAAGAATCTCTTCCAATTCTGCTAAGTTTTCGTCGGTGAGTTGCTTTGCTACATCTATGCAGCCCATGTTTTCTTCGATCTGGCTAGCGGTCGTTGCACCCATCAGGATTGTAGAGACGTTGGGATTCTTGAGGCACCATCCCAGTGCTAACTGGGCTGGAGTGCAACCAATACTCTTCGCATAATCGACTAGTTTGGAGACTACTTCGAACTCCCCTCTTTCCTTCCTCTCTGCTAAATCATCTATGAGCCATTCGTAACCCTCTTGGGTTGCTCTAGAGTCATCAGGGATGCTCTTCAGGTACTTCCCGGTGAGAAATCCGGATCTAAGTGGACTCCAGATGGTAGTTCCAATGTTGTATGGTGGATTGAAAATCGGGAAGTACTCGCTTTCGAATCTATTTCTGTGCAGCATGTTGTACTGGGGCTGCTCGAATTGTGGAGGCTCGAGACCCTCGCTCTTGGCAATCCAGAAGGCCTCGGTTATCTGCTGTGCAGACCACTCGCTAGTTCCCCATGCCGTGGCTCTTCCTGAACGAACCATTTGCGTCATGGATCTCACGACCGTTGAGGTCGGGGTATGAGGGTCGGGCCTGTGGCAGAACAGCAAATCAACATAGTCAAGTTGTAGGCGAGAGAGAGACTTATCCAGACCTTCTCTGCAGTGCTTCAGGGAAAGCCCAGACTCATTGACTCCAGATCCGCCCCAGAAGATCTTGGTCGTGATTACTAAGTCAGAGCGCCGCCACAGGTGCGGGTCCTCCTCTTGCAGATCCTTCAGGGCAATCCCGAAAATCCTCTCCGCCTCGCCGTTGGGGTTGCCGTATGCCTCGGCATGATCGAAGCAGTTCACTCCTGCATTTCTGACGATTCTCATCAATTCCTTTGCCGTCTTGACCCCTTCTTTGCCGGACAATCTGTCTTTGATGCCATACGTGGCCCAGAATCCGTAAGAGAGGACCGAGACTTGGATTCCCGTATTTCCCATCATTCTGTAGTACATGTGCTCACTCTGTTCGTCCGCATCTACCATGAAGCTTCGAATCAGTAGTCCTTTGAGAAGTCTCTGTGGAAGTATAGTGGAGTGCTAGGGTAATATTTTGATGATTTTCTCCAACCTTCAAAGGATTTTGGAGGCCTACGGATCACCTGTTTGGGATCACTTCCGTTGGCTACTCCGTTTCAGACTAGATTCCACCAATCTAGACGGGAACTAGTCTTTACCTTCTTCAGCGGGAGATTCATTTCCCTACCATCTCCTTCTTCCAGATAGGACCACTGCAGATATTGCTGCAACTCCTAAGACTAGAGCCGTGAATCCTGGGGTGTTGTTCTCCTCTTCGTAGACTGGCTCAGGGGTGGTGACCTCTTGCACACCAGTCCCAACGGTGACCTTTCCGGCCATCCCCATTGTCGCATGTGGCTCGCAAATGTAGTGGAAGGTCTCGTCCTCGGTGAAGGTCAGTCTGTAATCGACTGTCGCCATGGACTCTCCACTGTATTCTCCACCAATCATCCTGGTCGTGTCCCCCTCTTCCGAGATTTCAGCTACGTTGTGGGCCATAGACTCGCCCTCCCAAATCCAGCATACAGTCTGGCCGACCTCTATTGCGAGATCGATGTTGTCGTATGCCAAACCAGTGTCATCTATTCCGATGACATAGTCGCATCCCTCAGGAATTGCTGGTTCGTCAGCAGGAGGCATGAGGACCTTGTCTATCACGTGGATTATCC
>LURR01000013.1 GCA_001628485.1 Marine group II euryarchaeote REDSEA-S11_B3N4
ACACCGAAGAGATAACATTCACGGTCACTGATCAGAATAACAACTCATACCCCGGAGAAACCATACTGGTAATGGACGCTCCGTCTTTGTCCATAGATGGGGGCACTGTCGACCTTCTTGGAAGCGACTTCGCCACGTTTGGGGAAATTGAGACCTATTCCTTGAATATCACCAATTCCGGTAATGTAGACGCAGACAGCGTTACTCTGTCTGCAGTGCTATGCTCGGATATAAGATGTGAAAATTTCGTTGGAGTCAACTCAACATCTAGCGGTTCGGTTCCAGCAGTGGGCGAGTCCACATTCTTGATCAATATGGATTTCACTCAGTTTGACGAGTCAAAGAAATACTTCATCAAATTCTACATTGAGGGGGAACTCACAGATGAGATATCTGAACCATGTAATGACATCCTACCCGACGGCGAGACATCATGTGTATTCGAAGCGCAGCTCTGGACTAGCTCTGAAGAGAACGACAGCCTCCAGTACCTATCCTATGCTTTCCTAGTCATGCTAATCGCTGCACTCCTGTACTTCACTAAGAGGCCAACCAGACGAGTTAGCGCCCCGTTCTAATACTACGACCTCGGAGTTAGGGTTGGACAAACATGCGTGGAATCTCGCATCTTGAACTCATGCCGGAGCCCGAGGACCCAAGCCTACTTACCGCAGTAGACACAGATGCACCGGGATATCCTGGAAAGGCATATGGCCTCACTGATGAGGAGGCAAGGAGGCTAAGATGGCCAATGGGCCCAATTATCAACTTCCTTTGGCCATGGGGAGCAGTAGGATTCTCAGCCATAGTAGTCTCGATAATGCTCGTGTATCCTTCATTATATTCTGTGCTTGGCAACGTTCTGGACTCGGAATGGGCATTCGAGGACTCAGGTATTAGGGAGCTCCAGCGTTCTGGAACAATGGGGGAAGGAGTCAATGTCTGCATCGTGGATACGGGAATAGACATTAAACATCCCGACTTCCATGACTTGTCTTTGGAAGGCTTTCGAGACTTCTACACTGAAGTCAACGAACCGGCCCGAGACATCGGCCAAGCTAGTCATGGAACTCTGATGGCAGGGCTATTAGTCGCAAACGGATCATTTGTCGGTGCAGCACCAGAAGTCTCCCTATCCGTAGCTATAGCGCTTGGACCCGATGGAAAGTCTGCGAACGAGAGAATGGTCTCTCAAGCGATAAGATGGTGTAGAATTTCACAGGATGCAGATATCATATCGCTCAGCCTAGGCTCTGAGCCAGGATCCATTTTCGCTTCTTCATCAGATACCACTGAAGCAGTAAAAGAAGCTCTTGGGGAGGGGATTTTCATAGTCGCGGCGGCAGGAAATATTGACTCAGAGCAGAACTCCTCGGACGTTTCATCTCCTGCAAGTCTACCAGGAGTTATTGCTGTAGGGGCGCACGGAAAATCAGGAGAGCCATGGAAAGATAGCGCCACTGGGGCATTAGCTGACCCAGAAACAGGTCAAAATAGGACCTTCCCGAACCAGAAACCTGAGATTATAGCCCCAGGTGTTGATCTCTGGTCTTGCATAGACAGCGAAAGAGACCCTCCCTACGCCTTCTCAACAGGAACTAGTGACTCTACCGTGATGGTTACGGGTGCACTGGCCCTAATTCTTGCAATCCACGGAGAACAAATTGCAGGTGATGACGGAGAAATAGACGGGCAAGAGATGCGACTAGTCAAGGTTGCACTGGCTAACTCGGCCAAGAAAACAACAGGCCAAGTTCAGATACATGACCAGAAAAGCGGGTACGGTCTTCTGGATGCAATTGAGTGGTCTACACAGGTTCAGAAGGAGTTCGGAATAGGTACTGAGGCTACCGATTCACCTGATGCAAAGTGACGCCGGCGTAACGTATGGTTATATTGGCCAGTTGTCGTCCGAAGGACAATGGGTCGGGACAAAAAGATGCGGTCTTTCTGCCTTACAGGATTGTTCCTGTTCAGCATTCTACTTTCTCTAGCTTTGCCGGCTGGCACAGTTTCAGCCTCCAACGAGACTACTTCCGGGACGATTACCGGGACAGAAACATGGGCAGGAGTGCACACTCTCACTGGTGATGTTACGATAGCTCCCGGTGCCAAACTCATCATCAATCCAGGAGCAACGATAGAGTTTCCAAACGGGACCCATCTTGATGTCAGAGGTAGCCTATGCGCTGGCGTTGCTTCATGCGGAGCATCGTCCAATGCAGGTCCGGCTATGCGAATCAACCTAAGATGGAGCGAACCGGTTAACGCCAGTGCAACCGGAGAGTGCTACGGGATGAGCTACGGCAACCAAGAGATATGGATAGAGGATCCTTCCTGCAGTGAAGGCATTCTGATGAGGAGTTCTATAGATCTGGCTGAGACTGGCCTGAGATACGTCACTTTCGATAGCGCTTGGGGGATTCCACAATATATCTCGGCAGTGGGCGAGTTTCGATATGGGGCCCTAGTCCTTGATGGTGCCAGCCCTACCCTCACTGAACTGTCTTTCAATCAGATCAACACATCCAGCGTGTTAACCACCAACCTAGCCCAACCGGTATTCAATGGGGGGGACTTTGCAGTCGGTATAGATGCAAATACCGGCATAGTCGGCGCTGCTCTCCAGATTTACTCCTCAGGTTCGTCCGTGAGCCCATTCTCCTTGTCCGACATTTCATTGACTGGAACAAACAACGGTTGTGGTAACAGGGATAATGGTAGGCACACTATCTGGGCCGAGAATTCATTCATTGAAATCGACAATGCTGACATCCAATCTGGGGATTTTGGAATTGGACTATGGACTTCTGCCGGCAGTGTAACAAATTCCATGATAAATGTGAATTGCAACGGAATTGACTTGAACGGGAAGAAGGCAGTCGGGGGGACATCATTCAACTTCGATATTTCGAACAATGAAATTACGACAGTTGACGGGGCAGGGATCTTTTCCGCCGCGGGCGCACTTGTGGATATTACAGACAATGATATCGGAGGCGCTGCTTCTGGATCAGGGGTAGCCGTTTACAATAGCGAGGCCCACATCCATCGGAACGAGATTGGACCAGTAGGTGGATACTTTGGATTATGGCTGGGCGGTTCTTATGACGTAATTGCCGAGAACAATTCAATTTTCGAAACTTCTCTGACCCCAGTAGTTGCAGGAATGTACTCATATTCTATCCAGGCTGCATCAAGACTCTATCTGGCAAACAATTCGATCTCATATGACGGAGCTGGAACCTGTAGTAGCGATACTAATTGGGGAGGCCAGTTCTCCTGTCCAGTTTTACATGCATACTTGACAGGAGTCACGATGTATGACAACATAATCACTGCTAGCGGCACAGCTGATGGAATAAGAGCCGTAGGATCACTCTTGGATATCCAGAGGAATTCTTTCGATGTCCAAAAGACTGGCGCAGTGATCAAGAATTACGATAGCGGTTATGCCGACTCACAGCAATACGGATCCTTGGCCTACTTCTCTGAAAACGATTGGAACCAAGCCGAATCGGTTTACAACGTAACAAAGAGCTCAGTAACCGCCCAGTCTGAGTATATTCCATCTCCACCTAGCGGGGAATATCCAGTCAAACTATCATGGCCAGATCAGGAGGCATGGCCTGACAACCAATTCCAGGGCGCTATTATCCCAACCCCTGTCAAGGATTGCAATAATTGTCAGAATATGACTCCGAGGAACTTCCCATTGGGAGTTAGCATGGATAACAACTCCACGGTCTTCACTTTTGCAGATCTCACAAACTTAGACCTGTCAAAAGTGCAGATTGCAACACAGCCAACACACTACGCAGTCCAGGTAAGCAGGGCAGAGTTGGTCAGATTCCAGACTCTGATTGGGGGCGAAAAGGTCAGTGATGCCCTAGTCATAGTAGAGGATGCAGTTGGTAACGATCTCTACAGAGTCAACTCTGGAGGGGATGGATTCACGCCTTGGATAGCACTTCCTTCAAACTTCCATTTAGACTTCAGGGGACTAGGTGGGGGGGACAATCCGGATGGCTTCGCTGATGATGAGTACGAGGACTCTTGCTCGGATGGAATTGACAATGACGGTGACCTGATAATTGATACAGATGACCCCAGCTGCGACTACAACGCAGGAACAAGGGAGTTATCATTATACAGATATACCGCCTATAGATTCGGATATGGCTACTATTCAGGTGAATTCACACTTGAAGAGAACTCCCTGCAAGAGACAGCTCACCTAGAGAATCAGGCACCGACGGTAATTGTCACACAGGAGGATGGGCACTCCTTCCGAAGAATAGTCAATATCACAGGTAGCGCACACGATGGGACCCTGGCCAACAGCTATCCCACTGATGAGAGGGCACAATGGGATCAAGGCGGATATGTTCACGAAGTTCAGGTCAGAAATCCATTTACAGGTTCATGGGAGAGTGCAGAATATGCGATTGACACTAGCGGAGTGGACGAGGGGAAAGTAACCCGATTTAACAGGCCCTTCAGCTCATGGTACTACAGCATTGACATGACGGGTTTGGCAGGAGAGGGGGATTATACCTTTGAATTCCGAGCGTTCGACGGGATAGACTACAGCACAGTGATATCTAGGACGGTCAAACTAAACACACAACCTCCCACGGTATTCGTCTCATCGCCTAGCTCATTTTCGTCACATGACGAAGGCTCAGTAGTTTTCGATGGATATGCCCAGGACCCATACGGCTGTCCAGATGACTGTAACAGTGACATCGGTCTGGTGTTCATGGACATATCTGGCCCTAATTACCAGGTTACAAGCCCAGTCCAGACAAATGAAGACGGGACTTGGGATTGGGAATGGGATTTCAGCACTAGGCCAAGAGAACTAACAACCTACACTTTTACAATTTGGGCATCGGACTCCGACTTCTGTATTGGTGAAGTTGACGAGTGCCAGCCCGTAACACTCACTCTAACAATAGATAACAGAAACAGCCAGCCTACGATTAGCGTAAACCAACCCGTGTCAGGTACACGTGTTTCTTCTTCAGAGGACACTTTGCTTAGTGGAGTTGCTAGAGACTTCGATGGAGGAGTTACGAGAGTTGATTTGGAAGTAAAGGACGTTTCAAACGACTATGTCACCGTACATGAAACAAGCACAGGCGAGTTTTCTGAAGAAGGCGAGTGGGAAATAAATTGGGATACCACCCAACTTAGACATGACGCCGAGTATCAACTTAGGTTCCGCTCATATGACGGCATAGACTACAGCAGTTGGGTCGATTTGATAATCACTGCCGACAACCCTCCTAACGTAGGCAATAATCAACCGGAGTTCGACCAAGCAGGTTGGCAAAGAGAGATTATTCTCTATTGCGACACTGAATCGATCTCGGTTGACAAGTGCACAAACGTGGAGATAGATTTGAAAGAATATTTCTCGGATATTGATAATGACATCCAGTTCATGTCAGTTTACAATGATCCATCCATTGTCTCTGATGACATTTTCCCACTCGTTGTGGGAGTTGGAACTGATGGGATAGCCCGGTATGATCCGGCTGATATGCTATTCTATGAGGAGGATATGGATGCATGGACACTGAATAATGTTATTTTCATCGCTACAGATTCTTGGGACTCAAAGGCAAACTCGCTACCGGTCACATTCCGGGTCCTTCCTCTGGAATTCACTATCCAAGAGCCTAACCAGACTTGGGTAGATTTGGACGGAATTGCGATTTATTCAGGAATCGGACTGCCAGGAAAACAAGTCTCAGTATCGATAGGGGGAAATCCAGTAAACACCACAGTTGTTCAAGAAGATGGAACTTGGGAACTCGGAGTCCCCGCCTCGAGAATCAAAGGAGAATCCTCTATTCCCGAATTCTCGTATGCTGGTCAGAATACTGAAGTGACTCCTATCTCCAAGGGAGAGCCTACTGCGGACTCTACTAACATGGCGTTAATCTTAGGGATGGCCGGGTTGATACTTGTAGCTCTGGTGGTGCTGGCATTCTTCAGCGGATTCATTGGCATAGAGATCGAAGAAGATGAGGAGCCAAAGCAACCTGCCCAGATTCCAGAAGGGGGGGAATGGTGGTCAGGAGAATCGAATGAAACAACCGATGAAGAAAGAGGACTAGAAAGGTATGACGACCATCCCGGGTGGCTGTGGGATCCCGATTCAGAGGAATGGGTACCGGATCCAGATTTTCATGAATAATCGGAGTCACAGGTCCTCCGAACATTATTGAGTGAGTCTAAGAGTTGGGTACCATGGCAGCGGGCACTTCTTCACGACCGGGGGTACAGGAGAGGATATTCCTGCATCTAAGTGACTACGTAGATCACACGGATAAAGTCGAAGTTCCATTCGCACTGTCTCAGATGGGCATTGCAAATGCGGTCTCCATTGCTAGATCTAATGTTCCTAGGGCAATATCTGGGATGAAAGAGGCCGGCCATCTTGTGGAACGACAGGCGCATGTCACCGGAGTTTCTAGGAAGAGGAAAGCCTACTTCCTAACCGACGAGGGCGCCAAGGTTGCAGATGAAATATGGTCTAGGATTTCTGAGAACAAGGTACGCGTTATTCATTCAGATGGTCGCTCCGAATCCTCAACTCTTGCACAGGCAATAGAGTCATCTGAACTCCCACTTAGACACGTGGACATGCTTCGATACATGGACGATTCAGGGACAATTGACCTGTCAGGACTTTCATCCGAATTGGTTGAGAGGGACCTATCCAAACACATCGAGAAACAACTTGTTTCCTACCTAAACGATCTTCCTAGAACGAGGAGGTTCTATGGTAGGGAGAAAGAATTGGACGTGATGGCCAAACTCCTCGAAGCCAAGTCGGCATCAATCCTGGTCCCAGGGATTGCGGGAATTGGGAAGACCTCACTTTCTACCAAGATTCTCGACCGATTTACTCACCGGAGAAACCTCCTCTACCATAGGTGTCAGGACTGGGAGGGATCTAGAGCCTTTCTTGAGGCATGTGCGGAGTGGCTCTCAGCGGTTGGAAATAACGATCTGTCTGACTATCTGGCTTCAACCCCAGTTCCTCAGACTAGTATGGCTGTGAACCTAATCTCTGCGGGTTTATCCGAATCTCCCTCACTGATTGTAATAGACGATTTGCACAAAGTTGGCGATGAGACGCTATACTCGATTTTGAGGGAATTAACCCTAAGAATTCACTCCTTGGATGAAGTGGGACTCGTGATGTTCTCCAGATCATTCAGGATGGTAGTCCCCGAATCCGACCAATCTGGTAATATCGTAACTCTGGTCATGCCTCTGCAGGGGCTAGATGAGGAGTCCAGCAGACAGATTCTCACGGCCATGCCGAAGATGGATTCTGATCAATTCATGCATATTTACTCGTTGTCGAGGGGACACCCACTAATTCTTGAACTAATCAATAGGGGTAATGTTGCTGAGACCTTTCACGCCACACTAGAGGCATTTGTGGAAAAGGAGATTTTCAGTAGGCTTTCAGGGACCGAGAAACGGCTATTAGGAGCAATTGCGGTTTTCAGAGAGCCAATACCTATCCAAGCAATCCATCAGATCGAGGGAAGCGTCGACCTGTTGGATGAATTGGTAGAAAAGGGACTAGCCAGACAGTCAGATGCAGAAAATTTCGATGTTCACGATCTAGTGAGGGAGTTCTTACTCAGATCCATGGATCATGAAATGAAAACAGATCTCCATGCTGCAGCAGTCAAATGGTACCGAGGGAAAATGGACGATGCTGCAGATCGAATAGAGTTCATTCACCACTTGAGCCAGACTGGAGATGAAGAGGGCCTGGCAGAGGTATTGCTTACCGAAGGACACGGCTTAGTAAGTTCTGGACACACAGAGCTTCTCTCAATCCTCAACTCTCTGGAAAGTAGTGATTTTGACTCAAAGAGTCGTGGACTAATCAGAGAACTGAAGGGAGATATACTGACTATTCAGGGAAGGTGGGACGATGCAGAGGAGCAATATGACGTTGCAACAAAGCACGTTGGCACTAACAAGCCGAGCCCCGAGTTAGCCCGTCTACTATCGGCCAGAGCAGACATAGCCGTCAAGAGGGGTGCAATGGACGATGCTCTCGAGCTGCATAGGAACGCACTTAAGATTCAGATTGAAATTAGAGACGCATTAGGTGCTGCTAGGACTTACAACAATATGGGCCATATTTTCCGTAGGAGGAGGGATTCTCGTCGCGCACTCGAGGTCTATGGGAACGTCGAGGATCTTCTGGACAAAGAGAAAAATCCAGAACTAAATGAGGCTAGAATTAGATTGGCCTCTGCATTTATTGAGATGGGCGAGCTAGATAGGGCAAGGGAACACGCTCTTTTTGCCTATGAGAATACAAAGGACTCTAATCAGGATTTCCTACACGCTAGATCAAGAGCTGTCCTTGGCAGATACTATGCAAAAATTTCAGATAACGACTTAGCGCTTCTACACTACTCAGGTGCACTTGACACCCTATCCGATCTGAATGATCCACAAAGCACAGTGGAAGTAGAAATGCTACTCGGACAGGTTTTGATCGATGCAGGTAGAAGGGAGGAAGCAGCCGAGCACTACCTTAACGGTCTAGCAGTAGCCGAGTCAAATGACTTCAGAATGCTGCAGGGAGAGCTACTAGCGAGACTGGGCGAAGTCGAATCCGATCGATCTCAGAGGATGAACTATCTCCAGAGATCGCTGTCTCTATTCAGGGAGCTAGGAGCAGTTGGAAGGATGAAGGAAGTCCAGAACTCAGTCCACAGGGCTGTAATGGGAAGGTAGTCAAGTAGCCAGAATTTTTCTGGGCTCTGGCTGGCCAGTCCAGTAGCTGAACTCTGGGCCCAATTGTTTTGAGATCGAGATATTTCCTTCGAACTCGTCCCCTATCGCTAATAGGACCTCACTCTCAGCAAGGTGGGGTGCGTTATTACTCTCCGAGAGGTGGCAAAGAACGATGCTCCTGAGGTCCTTATTCATTGAACGAAGAAGTATTTCTCCAGCTTGACTATTGGACAGGTGACCCCCTCTTCCTGAGATTCTCCTCTTGAGGGAATCAGGATAAGGGCCAGACATGAGCCTACCATGATCGTAGTTAGCCTCTATGGAAATGTGGTTACAACTCGAGAGGTGCTTGACTAAGTCATCCGGAGCCTCCCCTAAATCGGTTACAATCGCCGCCCTCTCTCCATTCCCATCGCTAGCAATCAATGCTACATTATCTGCATCATCGTGAGGTACAGGTATAGCTAGCATACTCAAATTGGGCGAAAACTGAATTCTCTCCAGACTCCCAAATTCTACAAACTCGCCTTCTAACAGTCCCATCCTTGAAGCGGTTCCACCATTACAGTGCAGAACCGAAGACCATTTTTTCGATGCATTTAGTGCAGATCCTGAATGATCCTTGTGATGGTGAGTTACGACAATAGAATCTATTGATTCCGGTTCAAATCCTGCTATCCTGAGCCTTTTCTCAGTCTGTCTTAGGCTGAACCCACAATCAACCAAGACATTGTACTCTCCTGAGGAAATCAAGGTAGCATTTCCACGACTTCCTGAACCGAGGTGAGTAATGCCAATCCCCATAATTGAGCGCGTGCCTCGAGGCGCTCTTTGAACAAATCCGTCCTCATCAGATTATATTCCCGATTTCCCCCTACAGCAATTTCTTCCACGCTTCTCATTGTGATATGTCCGAACGACGCTCCATCATCATGATAAATCTCTGAAGTTGGGATTTAGGTAGGGGTGTGCGAATGCGTAGGAAGCAGACTGCATTGCTGGTTTCTATACTGATTTTTTCTAGCCTTGCTTTTGTTTCACAGACAAGGCCACAATCTCCGGTTTCATCCACGAATCCCAATGAGGCCGAGGGTACAGAATCACCCGTTACAGACCAGGACGGCGACCTAGTCCCCGATCTATACGAGGTTATCTTTGGTGAATCGATTGAGATTGACTTGTCTGGAATGAAGATGGCCATATCTGGTCTGAATCCCTCGGACTCTACAGACAACTCAACTGACCACGATAGAGACGGTCTGACTGCGTTACAAGAATACTGTTGGCCTTACACCTTGGATAACTGCTTCGAGGAGAGAAGCACGCTAACAGGAAAGCCACCCGAAGAAACCGAATCCGGGCTAAGGGAATACTTGGATCCAAGGGTGTCTGATACCGATGGTGACGGACTTCCTGATGGTTATGAAGTGCACATGTGTACACTAGGGGGGCTATACAAAAAGGACCCGAACGATCCACTTAATCCGAATAATTTCTGGGAATGCCGGTATTTCGACCCTCTAGACCCAAGTGACGTGAACATAGATTTCGATAGATGTGAGGCCGACTTCAGTTGGGGTTGTGGAGATGGATTCGACTTCAATAGTGACGGGGAAATAGATGTGGGAGAAATGTTCACCAACGTAGAGGAATACTTGTTTGGAACTCCTGATGACTGGGTTACTGAAAGAGACGGCCTGTGGTGCTGGGGGCAGATTGAGGGCCTTACCGAGGACTCTTGTCAGGACCAGATTGAGAGGCCAACGGGCGAATCTGGTTGGATGGGGAGCGATCCGAGATTCTCAGACTCTGACTATTTCTTCTGGGATGAACTAGCTCCATCCCAATTGGAGATAATTGGAGACGGTATTCCTGACGGCTGGGAGGCTCAATATGGGCTAGACCCATTGAATGCTAGTGATGCCACGATAGACTCGGACTTTGATGGATGGGACATTGACGGAGATGGATTTGTTACACAGGATGTAACAATCGATACCTCTCAGTGGGGTGAGGCATTCAGTAACTATGAAGAGTATATGGTGGATTTAGATGGTAGGGCAAGCGTTGTCCCAGGAGTAAGGGGCTTCGAAATATTTGCTGATCATGGCAACACGATTAGTTTCGATCACTCTACTGCAATCAGACTCACAGACTCTTCCGTTCACAGCATCATAGCCGATCAACCAAGAGAGAGGCTTGTAATTGGGAGCAAATATGGAATTACAGTTCTTGATCCATGGCGAGGGACCTCCTCATCGTTTGGAATGCCGGCCGGACTCGAGATCAATGTCATGGAGAGGAATTCAGTTGGAGGTCTGGATTTCCTATTACTAGGTTCGAACATGGGTTTTCACTCGATTATTATGGAAAACGGAATACCGATTATGGAGTCAATGACTACTAATGAGATTGGTGAAATCTCAGTAATTTACCCGATTGAATCTGAGTCTATTGACTTGGGGGTTATACTAATTGGCGAAGAAGTCTGGAAGGTTACATTCTCCGCGGAAGACTCAACGCTTATTCAATCTGAGATTTCAGCAATAGAATCTCTCTTTTCGCTTCTTGATGATGCAAAGGCAACGGTAAAATCAATTTCTCAGGCTAAGATTTTCGGTAGAACCCCGATTCTCCTAGTGGGTACAGACTTCGGATTAATTGCCTGGAACTCAACAGATGGCTCTGAGGATATCGGTAGCCCATGGTGGGTGTTTACGTCCAACAATGCTGATGAATTCGTTAATCCCGATATACTAGATTCGAGAAATACTGCAGTCGTCAACACCATAGTTGTTGAAGAGTCAAACAGTGGATCAGATGATGTTTGGCTGGGTATGGGGGGAGGGCTTCATCAGATTACCATGGACCTATTTATTTCTCAACCAAGAGAGTCCATCAGCAATGAAAGGATGCTCAATCTGGATGGTCTTCTTTCCGGATCAAACGACGTCAGAGCAATATTGCCCCTAGATGGTACGATTGTTCTTGGATCAATGGACGGAACTTGGTGCTTGGAGGGTGATTCGGACGGAATACTTGGAACTATGCTGAATCAGACTGACATACCTGGCCTTGTCACAACACTGACATCACTGCAGAAGGATGGGGAGATGTGGATTTTCGCTGGAATATCCCCGGGGAGATTCATGAATATCGCGCCAATGGACCCACACTCACATGACTCTGATCTAGATGGGATGCCCGATGGTTGGGAATTTGCCTACGGGCTGGATCCAACAGACCCATTCGATGGCTCAAGGGATAATGATGCAGATGGAGTATCCATTGGCCTCGGAATAGGTTTCGGATTTGACAGATACTGGAGTAATTTGGAAGAATACCGCTTCACGGCTCCCTCCGAATACGGACACAATGGCACAGATCCCAGAGTTTCAGACACTGATGGAGACGGTCTAACCGATGGCGAGGAATACTGGGGATGGTTCCTAGAGCCCACTAATTTTGAGTGTCATTATCTCAATCAACAATATATCTGCGATTCTGCGCTTGGTCAATCTGCATCAGATGTCCACATGGGGGGTTGGACTGGGACCGGATCCAGTGGTGGGAGTGATTTGCCCACTGATCCGACCAACCCCGACACGGATGGCGATGGGATGCCTGACGGATGGGAAATAAAGCATAGGAGATGGATAGGGGACGTATATACCGGGGGGAACGAATGGACTTTGGACCCGAATAACCCAGATGATGCGAACGAAGACGCAGATGGGGACGGTCTGACAAATCTTTGCGAGTACGAGTGGGAAAGGCTGAGGGAAAGATCGATACTTACTGGAATACAATCTCATGGTGAGTCTCCCGATTCAGTGTTAAATTGGACTCCTACTAACCCCAACCAAGTCGACTCTGACGGAGACTCGCTACCAGATGGCTGGGAGGCAAGATACTCTTGCAACTGGCCCTCATCCAGTTCAGGAATAAATCCAATGAATGGCTCTGACGCACTAAAGAATCCGGATGGTGATGGTTTCGATGTAAATAAAAACGGCATCATCGATCAAGAAGAGGCCTTTGTTAACTGGTTAGAATATCACATGAAATCAGAAATCCTGCTAAAGGGCTCAACTCACTCAGGAATGGAATATCCCGATAATTTCACCTCCACCTTGCCCCATCATTCATGGCAAGGTCTGGCAAATGAGGCATTCGGCGATAGGACCGGTGAATACTACTTGTCACTGTGGGTTGGACTGCCTACAGAAGATATCGGTTCTGCAGATCCTCTAAATTCAGACTCGGATAACGATGGGATGCCAGATGGATGGGAGATTTTCCATGCCAGGTGGAGTTTGTTTGATGATGACTGGACCCTAAATCCGGTAAACGGAGGTGACGGGCTAGGAGATCCAGATTTGGATGGAATGTCAAATTGGGAGGAGTATAATTCAATTGATAGCGAAATAAGTGAGTCAGACTCCTCTATCTCATCTCCTCAGTTCTACCTGACCGACGCGGCTGGAGCTCTTGTCGAGACTCCTTGGATCGGTGCTGAATCGTCACTATCATTCGGCCATTTTCTGACGGCAGAACAGGCTAGCCTAACAGGCACTTCATCAGACCCCAACAACCCCGATACTGACGGAGACGGTTTGTTAGATGGGATAGAAGTTATTTTTACCACTTGGAACTCTACTGACTCGGTATGGACACTAAACCCCCTTGTTCCAAATCAGGGCGGGTATGACTCGGATGGAGATGGGGTCGGAGACTTGGTGGAATTGAATCTAACATCCAACTTACCGATTAATGGGGAAACCTATCCACTGGGCGTACCAACCTTTGGTGATGAAGCCCGGGAAATCGATAACTTGGCCTTCGAAAATAGAGTTTTTAGGATTTTATTCAGTAAAGAGGGAAGGGCTGACCTAGGGATGGACCAGTACCTCGAATGGAAGTCGGGGATGCCAGCAAAGCCGATGCTACAAGCAATATTCGGAATAACTGACCCCAAGGATCCAGATACTGACCGGGACGGAATGGTTGATGGGTATGAGTACTGGTTCTCTGAATGGGATCTCGAGGAGAACAAATGGACAATGAACCCCCTCACCGACACTGATGTAGATTTTGATTCCGATGAGGATTCTTTCGACTGCAACGGGGACGGAGAGATTTCTGACTCGGAGTCATTCGACAATCTAGCAGAGTTCGACTCTAGGTGGTATGGAAAGAGGCTAGAGGTTGGGAACGTTCCAAATGGAACTACTGCGGTATCATACGGAAGAGACACTGTAAATGCGCTAATGGAGGAGGAGGGGCTATCCAATTCAGCAGCATGGGATCGGCTTTACTCAATATTCGCTACAAAGAGCTTGAAATCGTCTGAAAAGATGGGGCTGATTAACCTAGAAGACCCAAATAATTTCAACAGATCTCTGATTGGCATTAGTGATCCCACAGACAGCGACTCCGATGGAGATGGGATGCCGGACGGCTGGGAATACTGCTATTCAGTATACTCAGAGATTCTACCTGTAAACTCACTACGTTGGTCGCTAAACCCATTGAATCCTCTAGACGTAGATTATGATCCAGATGCAGACGGTTGGTTGGATAGAGATATTCTAGACACTCCAGCAATTCAGGGTGTCTGGGAGGATAGGTCCTTTTCTCCATTTTCAGCAGATCAGCAGTTTGGAAAAGGGGCCAACTCCCTATATTTCACCAATATTATGGAGTATGGAACAAATCCATTGGATAATGACACAGATGGAGACATGATGCCAGATTTCTATGAGTTCCACAGGGGCTGGAACGAGACTAACGATAATTGGTCTTCTTTCCTGAAAATTCAGGTTCAGTGGATCGAAGTGACGCCTCAGAATTGGAAACCCATCCAGTTCTCCGATGGACAGATAACCAGGCCTCAATTAGATTGGACATGGTTCACCCATGATGCTACAGACCCTAGCGATGCTACTCAGGATGCGGATAATGATGGAGAATGGGATTGCTCTGGGGGTGTATGTGATTATGTCCCATACAACAACTTCCAGGAGTACTACGCAGTTGTAAACGCTACCCTTTCCTCCCCTTCCATAGTTAGGGCATCAGCCCTCTTCGACTGCTCAGGTGAAGATGTCGAAGAGTGGTGGCAACTTCGTGAGACTCTCCTTGGAACCTGTACCGGGTCCAATACAGCCGACTCAAATTATCTCAGGATTAACAGGATAAATGACGAAGATATGCTTTATGCATTAATTATCGACGACAATGATGTTTCATACCAAGATGTCAACTCTAGTAACGATGTAACCATGGTTAACGGGGCATGGACCGACGAGTTCAACAGGATTGCAGGAGATCGATTTCATCTTCCAAACATTGGCCTAGGCGAGTATGCCTATGGCTGGTGGATTCTGGACATTGACGGGGATATGGTCGCAGATGGTACAGATCCTACGAATTGGGATACAGATGGGGATTGGTTGAACGACTTCTTCGAGATAGACGATGACCTGTTGGATGGGATAAGGGGGAATAGCGGATCGCCAATCCGCTATGATGACAGAACTTCTTAACTCTACATTTCATTTGCTATCGCCTCCTCACGATATCATGGAAGAAGGGAGGGCTGTTCCCACTCCGAACTCGGAGGTGAATGAGAAGTTGCTTTTCCTCAGAGAAAATATGGTCCATCTAACAAATCAGCTAAGTATGCCAATAATCGAGGTCGCACTGGTCGTCTCAAAATACATCAGAATTGTGTTGGAATCTCTCGAGAATGCCGCAGAAGTAGCTGAGGAGGAACTTCCACCGGCTATTTTGAATCCATTACCAGTTGATTCTGGGAAAGAAAACATCGAACTCACTGGAATCGAGTCATTTCCCCTAGAGAAGCTACTTGACAGGGTGGATAACGATAGAATGGACATTCTAGATACGATGGTTAGGACAATTCTGAATGAGAGCCAAATGGAATTTGTTCCAGCCTTGCAGGAGCTTAGAGATTGGGAATTCGAGATAAGGAAACAACTCTCCAGTGCCTCCAGTCCAGGGGCCCTTTTCAGTCCACTTTCTCTGAGAGATGATTTCTAGTCAAGGCTATTCTGAGATGAAGCTACAATCCCACTAGAGATCCACCAGGCATCAGCAATGGACCATACGAATAAGAACGGCCAGAGAAAGGCAGGGATTAATGGAAACTGGATTAAGAACCACTCTCCGGCCTTTCTGTGTTGCCTGTTGAAATGCTGTCCAAGGAATAGGAAAGGAACTAGTGAGAGGGCTACTGCAAATAGGGGCCGTACTGCCCCCCATGGTCCGACTCCACCGCTGAGCTCACTCCAGATTGCAGATATGACCCCAAGAGGCCTGAAACCCTGTTTTTCGGAGGTCTCAATCTGGACCACGTACTCTTCCGCCACAATACCCGCGAATATTGTGAGGGGATGAATTTGCCGACTATCCTAAGCCCGAAGATGAGAACAATGGACAACTTCTACGATGCCAGAGTGTTACAATAATATCGGAGGGTTCGTACTTAGACTAGATGGCTCTCATGATGATTGGAACCATTCCGCGGCATCCCCATCGGAATCCATAGAATACTCGTCACCTACTTCCCTAGGGACTCTTTCTCTTCCAATGTGCCAAGTCTGTTGCTCCAGCCATATCTCTATGTCCTCTCCCTCCAATGTGACTTCAATCAGTCCTCCAAGTGCATTTCGCTCCAGTACGAAGGAAACCTTCCCAATAGAAGCAGATTGTCTAGAGAGATAGAACACCGTCCCTCCTTCGTGGGCCTTCATTGCCATGGCATCCAATGCTGTGTCTAGTACTCTATTTTCCCTTAGGATCGATAGAAGACCATCAATAGACTGGATTTCTGCAGAAATGACCTCAGACCCTCTTGTCACAGGAAATGAGGACCTCTCTGGGAAATTACTAGGTTCCCAGTCAGGGAAAATCGACGTGACAGAGTCTTTGACCTTGTCCGGATCGTCATGACTTCGGATTAAAGTAGAAACCCGCACCTTGGGATCCATACTCCACCGAATTGCTGGGCGTTAATAGTGATAACCAGACATGCCCATTTCTCACGAAAATTCATACCATTTCCAACTCACGTTTGTACATGGTCCAACGTTCTGGCCTAGTTTCACTTGCACTAATTATGATTCCAAATATCATAGTGATTGCATTCAGGACACTATCACCTGAACTAGATGAAGCTCTTGCAAATGATGATTTAGGGGAAATCCTGATTCATTTATCTGCTACGGCTATCGGGATAATTCTGGCCTTCAGGTACTCCCGAGTGCGTGATCACGAATTCCGTCGCTCTAAGGCCATAGATGCCCTATCTCGAACCTACAAAATGGAAGATAAGGGCCTCTGGGAAAAGGGGGAAGTGGCTATTCAGAGGCTAGAGGCCAGGGCGCATTCCGACTTCAAAGGGAGAAAGGCCTCACGCTCGAGGATGAGGATGCAAGGCAGTATAGGACAACTCAATAGAGAATTGGAAGAGTTAGAGCACAATGAAGATGAATCTGAATATTCTGTTTCTGTGGACGGAATTGAAATCATCAAGGAAAGAAAGGACGAACAAAAATTGCCCGAGAGAAAAATTTGGGATTTAGTAGCAAATTTCTTCTATTCTTTGGTCGATAAATCAGCAAACAAGAGAGCGGAAAAGCATAAGCAAGAAGTAAAGAAAAAACAATCCATTACGAAAGAGGGAATCGATGATTTTCAATCGTTTAGCTCTACTGGAGGCTCTAAGTGGGCGATTCCAGATGGTACACAAAAGAAAACAAGATTCTGTAACTCATGCTCTACATATAACGACGCAGTTTCGGATTATTGCGCATCATGTGGTTCTTTCATGAGTTAATGGGGAACGGTTGATATGACTCCTTTCGGGGCCCAAGTCGGGCATATGTCTGGTAAGCGAGACTATTACGATGTTCTTGGCATTTCCAAGGATGCTTCTGAGGACCAAATTAAACAGTCATTTCGTTCATTGGCTAGAAAATACCACCCAGACAAGAACCCCGATGACCCCGATGCCGAATCTATGTTCAAGGAGATTCAAGAGGCATATGCAATACTTTCCAATCCAGAAGAAAGGAGGAAGTACGATGTCTTTGGGCACGAAAGACCAGGGGGGTCACCATTCGGGTCTCGTGGCTTTCAGGGCGTAGATATCAATTTCGATGACCTTTTCGGAGGAGGTTTTGAATCGATTTTCAGTCAATTCTTCGGTGGCCAGCAGCAAGACAGATCACGTGGATCCGACCTCTTGGTCAGACATTCAGTCCCGTTTCAGGCTGCGATGAATGGTTTGGATGATGATTTAGAAATTGAAGTACTGAAGAATTGCCCTTCATGCGATGGCTCCGGCTCAAATATCGATGGCGGTTCTAGAACTTGCCCCTCTTGCGAGGGAAGGGGTAGGATAGATGAGATTTCGATGATCGGTCCATTCAGACAACGAGTAAGGAAGGATTGCGCACCATGCAGGGGTTCCGGGAGGCTTGTCGCTGACCCCTGCTCCGAATGTAAGGGAGATGGTAGGTCATTGCAGTCAATTCAGGTAAAATTCTCTGTTACCCCGGGAATCGCATCGGGCAATCGTCTCAGAATGCGAGGTCAGGGAGAAGCTCCAAACTCTCCAAACGGGCGTCCAGGAGATCTATACATCGAGATAGAGGTACAAAAACATCAATGGTTCGAAAGAGACGGGGCGGACCTTCTAATGGCACTCCCGCTGAGTTTCGCTGACCTTACACTGGGCACTACAGTAGAGATACCCCACATCGATTCTGAAAATCTGAGGATAAAGGTCCCCCCTAGCTCTAATCCCGGCGAAACAATCACCATTCATGGAAGAGGCTTGCCCCTCAATGCGAACTCTTCCAGAAGAGGTTCAGTTACTGTAGTTCTCAGACTTCAATCTCCAAAAAAGACCACTCGTTCTCTCAAGAATAAGATCAAAGAAATCAGAGCTGAACTCGAAGAATCAATTCCTCCGATAGAAGAGAGAATTAGGGAGGAAGCCAACTCTAGAAGGAGCCGTTAGGGTCATTCTTCCTCCATTGCTATGGTCTTTGCTGGAACCGCTGCAATCGGGCTCCCCTCAACTATTCCTGAGATGTGTATTTCTGCCTCCGGAGCTTTGCCAAAAACTTCTAACCGAACAAAGGTAGTAGTTTCCTCTTCCAGGTTTCCAAGGTATATTTCATCATCCTGGAACATCATTTCGGGAACGACACTGTCAATTTTTATCGGCTCACCAAGCGGAGTGTTGATTCTAATCGCCGCCATTTCCCATTTTGACCGATCCGTCTTAATTCCTATTAGAAATGATCCGGAGCCCCCCTGAACTCGCCACAATGAAATATCTATATTTTCCGTGAAATGTCTTATCTCTGGTTTTCCGAACTCTTCAGAAATTGCATTCCAAGAATCTCTACCTAGAGTTGAAAGTGCTTCGTTAATTTCCTCAAAATCCACACTGCCCCTATCGGCGGAGAATCTTTCTCTCAGTAAAGTCAAAACCTGTATCTCACTCTCTTTCAATTCGCTGCTTCCAAAGGACGAAGCTAGGATTTTTTCCCTATTCCACCAGATAACTACCAGCATTGGAAGGATCAGGAATAAACCAGCGAATACATAGAAAGGAGCGAACATCCAAGCCAGATTCACATACTCTCCTGATTCATCGAAATTTCCCATGTTCCTGATGATGAATCGATAATCTACTTCTTCCTCGTAATTTCCTAGCCTCTCCAGTCTTATTGCATGGAATCCTTGATCGAGTGAAATCTCGCCCATGTCTTCGTTGGCGTACTCTTCTATTGACCAAGTACTTTGATTGAGTCTTTGTATGCTAATGCTTACCGATTCGTTACCAGATACAGAGAATCTAATTGTCGTCCAGTTTGAAGATGAGATATCAATAGCATAAAGGTCAACAGAGTCATTCAATTCAAAGGTTCCTAGGATGGTAGAATTATTTTCTGGCAATATAATCCAATTACCACCTACTCCTTCTGAACCCCATATTGTTTCCGGCGCGTCTAAGTCCTCTTCAATCAGAAACTCCGAATCGGCAACAGCACCCCTTGTCAAGGAAATCATCGCGAATATTGCTATAGAAATCGCGAGATGCCGGCCCATCATAGTTATCGCGAGAACAACTAGGTCTTAGAATCCTTCAAGCGAAATGCTTCCATCGGTAGCCGATGGAAGAGCGGCCCCTAGCTAGGAGCACTATCTCTAGAGATAGGTTCTCCAGACTATTCTCCATTGGAGATAGGAATTCTCCCGAATCATATTCTCCATGTCTCATCATCGGCGAAAATGATCCCGAATTGCCAATTTCCATCGCTCCGTTGAATCTGAAATTAGATAACTCTGTGATTCCTTCTTCAATGGAAATAACTACACGTTCCAAATTATGCTACCCATTCGATAGAAAAGACACATGGACAGCTTCTCAGGGCTTATCTCTCCCACCCAGCCTAATCGAATCAAATTCTGGCGAATTCCCCTCTGGAGTTGAGTTTTTACCAGTAACTTGGAGTTCATTGCACCATGACTCATCCTTGCTAAAAACGAGCTTCCAACCTTCCATAATTGCGTTAATGGATGCCCCACAGCTTTCGAAAAATACTGGATTGATTGAAACTGCACTCTTTACCATCAGAACCCACTTCCCATCCTCATTGATTTGGGCCCCTGGGATATCGGGCCCTGACAATTGCGCACTACTTTCTTGGATGGGAGTAGACATTTTTGATCTGGCTAGATCCAGACAAGCCTCATCACTCGGCGTACTACTGACTGAATCCGGACCAAGACTCCCTGAGCCTTCAACCAAGGAGGACTGTTCAATGGTCTCCCAGTGTCAAATGTGGACCAATTCAATTTCATCAACTAGGTCGGCAATTAGGGCAGGTTCATTGAGGGAGTTAGCAGAACTTCAGAGTAAATCTAGTCCCAGGTCCGTTGAGCATCTTAGGCGGCATGATCAACTAACTCTCGAGAAGTCTGGGAAACTAGGTATGACACAAAGCTCTGTACAGATTGGAACACAATTAAGATGTCACTCATTCGAAAGTAGGAACGATGTAACAATCCGTCTTTGGAGGGAGGAGATTTCAGAGAAATATGAGCCCCCTATGAGAATGAGAGACGTTTTGGTTTTACTTCCTTGTTCTGCCAAGAAGCCCTACAGGCTATCAAAAAGCCACTCTAGATTCAGGAAATCAATAGGCAATCGTAGAGTGCATGAGATAATGGTCACATCCCCTCTGGGATTAGTTCCTAGAGAATTGGAGGATATTTGGCCCGCTGCACATTACGACATCCCTGTAACTGGAGATTGGGATGAAGATGAACTATCGATAATCAGACAGATGCTAAGTAGACTAGTTGAAAGGGTTGGCTATTCATCTATTGTAAATCACTCCGGAATAGAAACTGGCTTAGTTGGAATAAATGAAATCGATACTAGGAAGGGGGAATCAGCGGGGTCAAAGGACTCCCTAGCTAGACTGAAGGATGCCGTATCTTACTCGTTCGAAAATGAGTCTGGGGAATTGGATTTCAGCCCTAGGGAGGAGAAGCTGAAATCTATATCTAGATTCAAATTAGGTTCTGATGAATGGCTAGATGGTTGTCAGATACGAGGGAGGCCACCAATCTTCACCATCTCGAAAGATGGAGAACAGATGGCAAAATGGGACCCTCGAAGGGGTAGATTCCTATTCTCAAAGGCCAGCCTCAAGAATCTGTGGAGCCTTGGCATACTTAGGAAAGTAGAACTCATCCATGGAATTGAATGGACAGGGGATATCTTTCCGAACATGATTGAGGATTATGACCCCTCTATCCTTCTGGACGACGAATTGGCTGTAATTCAGGAAGGCGAACTCCTAGGCTCTGCCAGGGCAGTTGCACCAGGTTGGGAATGGCCATTTGGACCAGGAAAACTGGCAAAGTCGAGACATAGGCTTTGATCCAATATCAATGTCATCCACGGCGTAGCGGTTAAAGAGGGACAGCAGGTCGCCGGGCTCCTGAGGAATGCAATTGTCTAGGATGCATAGTAAGGGAAAGGGAGCCAGCGGTTCCAGCAAACCCCATTCTCAGACTCCTCCAGAGTGGTCAAATTCTGATAAGAAGGAAGTCGAGGAGATAATTCTTCAACTCGCCGAAGAAGGAAACTCAAATGCATCAATTGGCACCATACTTAGGGATAAACATGGAGTTCCTAACGTAAGACTGGTGACCGGGGAAAGAATTTCTCAAACTCTGGAGAGACTGGGGAAGTCCAGAAAGCTCCCGGAAGATCTCATGAGCCTGATGAGGAGGGCCCTGAGATTGATTGACCACCTCTCTCAGAATTCCAAGGATATCCATAATAGAAGGCAGCTAGAACTGTGTGAATCCAAGATTAGACGCCTTTCTAGATACTACAGGGAGAACAGTCAGATTGACTCAGATTGGACATACAAGAGGGACCAACTAAGGCTAATGGTCGAGTAATCACTAGAGATTTGTACCCCCTCTCTACCGAGGCATTGTGAGAGATATATCAGAGCTCGACGTTTTCTCCTCTATTCGAGAGACATTTCGTGACTTTGCTAGAGAAGTTTGTAATAGAAAGAAGAAGATACTCCTAATTTCTGAACCAAATATCAGAGGGGCATTAACTCTAGCTCCCATTGAGGCCGCACTTCTTGATTCGGGCCTTCCCTACCGTAGGAGATTCACAGATAAAAGTCCAGATTCAGAGACATTCGTGCGCGTCGCTGAAGACTCAGGTAAAGGAAGAACCTCGAATAATGGGATTGTAATCTCCGAGTTCGTCGTTGAAGGGCTTAGGGGTAGCTCCGGAGATTCCAGGAAGGGCCCACTATGCACTGTAGCACAAGCGCATTTACTAGCTACTGAGATCAATCCCAGCAGTGAAAGGCTCAGAAGGTTGAGACCTTGGATCCTTTCAGGGAATTGGATTGGCGACTCACTTGATAGGGCCTACGATCCAGTTTACTCGTTCCTCCGAGACTATCTTTCTGAACAAGGAATAATCAGAGTAGTTCCTGTGACTGAGGTAAAATCTCCAGAATCTGGTAATTACCCTTGGATTGAAGATACCGAATTATGGAGAGTAACTGATCTTTGGCAAACTTCCAATTTAGAGAAAAGAGAACGAATAATGGGAGAACTGGCTATGCCAATTTTCGGCTCAAAGGTCCCTTCAACGACCAGAGTCGAGGAACTTCTCTGGCATTGCGTAATTGCTCCAAATTGGGAATCTGATTTATCATCTCAGATTTTCAGGGCCAACTCATTTTGGGATACAAAAAAACCTGTAGAAGCAGCCAACGAGATTGCAGATTTGCTTGTCTCAATAGGCCAGATATGACTATTCTATCCTTAGGGTGCTTCCACATGCAGGGCAATCTATCCTCAGTGGTCTAATATCTGACTCGACAGGAACTTTCTTTCCACACGAAGGACATCTTACCATTCCGCCCTTATTCGAATTTCTCTGAACTCCCGCATCTTCGACAACCGGAGAAATTACTGAAGCGGGGAAAACAAGGAGTATACTGGAGCTAACAACCCCTAGAACTATTGGCATAGGTAAACCGAACCAGTAAATGGATAGGGATAGAACGCCCAAAACTCCAATCATAATCATACTTGGTGCTCTTGTCCTCCTCCTAGTTAGGGCCATACCAATTCCTAGAGCCAAGCAAAGTGCGAATACTGAAATCATTGCGGATATCAACGGACTGAATAGGAGGGCGTTTTCAGCGCCAAACTCCATTCTGAAGTCTGTATCGGATTCTATATCGGGACTCTGCATAGTGATTATTTCCATCAATATCCACCTCCTATGGGTATAGTCTATCTCTTCATTGTCTAGGTATATCCCTCCGAAACCAGAAAGCATTCCTGTTCTTATCTCGAATGAGAGTCCCACCTTATCCCAGAAATCATAGCCCCCCGGTCTTACAAAATCCTCAATCAGTACTTGTCTGGAACCACTATCGGAGACGTAGTATGTCGATGAAACTCTCAGTGAAATAGTGTCTGAATTAAAAGCTCTAGAAGCCCCCAAGTCTATGCTAATCTCCAAAGGGCCGAAGTTGACTGGATCCACACCAAATACAGCCTCTGGATCAACCATCAAACCACTGGAAAGGAACGATTTAAGATCGGTCTTCGAGCCTCTAAGATGGGTTTCTAAGGCCGACAGTTCGGAGTTGTCCACTCTCCCGTTCTGCTTCTCCGAAGAGCTAACCTGATCTGAAAATGAATTCAGATTCCTCCACCAGCTGTTTGACCCCAGGCTCTTATTTCCAATATTGTCTAGCCCCCATCTCATCCATTGAGACATAGCACCGTCGAATGATATGGTCGTTTTTCTTTCGATAGAGTTGCCGTCATATTTGCAGTTGATTTCAAGATCAAGTCCCGAGCCTCCAGTCCGGGGGGGCTCTTCCTCGGGATACCAACTATTGTCTCCTGTGTCTTGACCAAGCGTAATATCGTGAATTTTATTCGCTTCAATTACTAGTGAGCCCTGAAGAGAAATATGGAAATCCGTCCTAACCGAACCCCCGTTGCTCTCACCAGGATCCCAAACAAATGTGACATCCACCCAGTCTTCATTGGAGTTAACAATCGGGCTTTCTGCGATTTCAACATTCTGAACCAATAGACCACCGGATGACGAGGTCCATATTCTATCCCCGAAGCCAGAACTCAATCTAACTGGAAAGAAAACCAGGCTTCCCTTGACACTAGCATCTCGAATTTCGACAGTTACTAGCGGGAATGACATGGTCATTGCAGCTGCATACTCTTCTGACCCCCAGTAGAAGTTTATTCCAGATTCACTGCCCGGATTTGAAAAAATCATACTCCTAACTGAGAATGTGATTTCGATTTTGTCATTTTTAGAGTACTGACCGTCTTGTACCTCTATTGGAATAGAAAGCTCACCTGATTCGCTGAGATAAACTGCCGGGAGCTGTCCCGAGCTTTCGTAGGTATTTCCGCCGACCTTAACTACAACTGTTGCGTTCGCAGATACTCCAGTAGAGTCCTTCACCTCGTATGGTATGGTGAAAGTCCACGTTCCCGAAGAATAACTCCCCGATTCTCCCCAAACAATCATCCAAGTACCGATTTCAACCTCTCCGAAAACCGATGAAGTCACTTCCATGGACCTCTCCTCCTCTAATTCATTAGAGAATGGGGTCAGTTGCCCACTATCTGGGTCTCCTATCAAGAATAGATCGAACTCATCTGGAGATTCACAACAGTCATTGTTCTCTTGGGCATTAGCCATCATGGGGGAAAAAACTACCATTATCATCATCGAGGAAAAAATTACTGCAAATCTTGAATTGGCGCCTTCCACGTTACTCTGATTCGGACGGACCCCTTCAATCCCACGCAAACTTTCAGCGAAAATATGTCAGTTTAAATGGAATTCAACTTTGCTAGTTGTGTAGCCACAGGAGCCTTGCAATCCCTTCTTGGATCCCTTCGAATTTAGCAAAACCGACTCGCTCAAGTTGGTATACTTCTCCCTCCGAGAGTTCATAGTCCTCTAGAACCCCATTTACCTCGGAAATCTCCTCACCATCAGGTACTGAGAGTATTGCTTCTAAGGACAACTTATCTGGAATCCAATGTACTATTTTCCGGTCATCGCTCCTATCAATCGACTCTATGGTTGCAGATGAACCTGAGATTATGATATCGGCGAAGTCTTTCAGCCTCAACTTTCCCTCGACAAAGTCACTATCTTGAATTGATACATTCATCCCGACTTCCCAATCCCTGAAACCCTCTATCTCGCCATCTGGATGTCTTGCCATCATTACTCTCGAGGGGATATTTTCGGCACTAAGATCCAGTCTTTTCGGATTCGAGACGAAAACCCTTCTTTCGCAATCCCCGTCTATTATTCTAGAATTAAATGACTCCAATGTCTTCAGTGAGATTGAGATATCCTTCTGAGTAAGGCCAACTTCTTCCCAAAGCTCTGCTAGAGAGCGAGGATCAAATCCGCGACGCCGCATTGCTCTAAGTGTAGGGAGCCTAGGATCGTCCCATCCCGAGAATTTCCCCGAATCAATGGATGTGGACATCCCAGAGGTAGAGAAACCTCCAAACTCATGAATCTTCACCCTGCCCCAATATAATGGCTCAGGATAATCCCAACCGAAGTGTTCGTAAAGAATAGTCTGCTTTCTTGTGCTGTCCATCAAATCCTTTCCTCTGATGATGTGGCTTACTCCTTGCAGATGATCTTCAATGGCGCTTTGAAAATCTAACAGAGGCCAGACCTTGTACTTGTCACCGACTATAGGATGCGGGGAGTGCTGGATCCTTAGTGCGGGCCAGTCTCTCAAAGCGGGATTCGGCAGATCCATTTCGGTCTTTACCCTAACAACAGCGTCCCCCTCATCAATCTCTCCAGAGTTCATTTTGCTCCAATCGTCCATGTTCTGCTGGACTGACTTATCTCTACATGGACATTCAGCCTTTGAAACTCTGAACTCACGAAATTCCTCAGCAGTACATTTGCAAACATAGCCAAAACCCCCAATCAACATCTTCTCAGCGTGTTGGAGATATATTGGCATCCGCTCGCTAGCTCTAATCACTACATCTGCAGCCTTTCCTGACATCCACTCGAACTCTTCTTCTATCCAAGCATAGGCATCAACCATTGGAGGTTTTACTTTAGTATCGGTGTCATCAAACCTGAGTACTATCTTGCCTTGGTATTTATCTGCGTAAAGGGAATTGATTGCCACTCCTCTTGAATGTCCTATGGATAAAGGGCCATTGGGATTAGGGGCGAATCTCAGAATTACTTCTGATGTATTTCCCGGAAGATCCTTCAAGCCCTCATTTTTCTTATGCTTCTCCCTATCTAGGGCGGGCCTCTGGTGCTAAACTCTCCAACTCTTTACGAACCCCTTCGATTCCATCTTCACGAGCTATAGAATTAGCTCGTGTTACCTCTTTCTCTACTAACGATAGTAGGCTATTTACACGGGTCCTCAGTTGTTCTCTCTCTCCAAGAACTCTACCTAGGACGCTTCCAGGCTGTCCTTTGCCGCTGTACTCTATAGCATTCTGTAATGCATACTTACGAACCGCATCCCGATCTTCCAGACCGAAAACTTCCTCGTCAGTCATATTTTACATCTGAACCAGACATTGGTTACATTTCACCATTCTTATTATTCCCATTCATCTAGAGACGATTGAAACACTCCGTTTCGTTCATTCGCTCTAGTTTGAATGGGACGATCGTGGTTCCTGCTCCAGGCTCTCTTTACATTCGCCCATTCTCTTCTGATACAATCCGCAAGAACTTCTTCCTCACACAATATCTCTAGGGCCTCCTTGGTCTTGGGGTCCGAGGGATATCCAGAACCTAGATCAATATTCAATTCCTGTGACAGCTCTTCCATTGCTGAGTCCCTACTTACTTTGGCAATGATGCTTGCCGCTGCAACGACTTCATCTTTGGAATCCATCTTATGCTCTGAATAAATCTTACAATCAAGCCAGCCATCTCCCAGAGTCTTTGACACCATCCTGCCGAACCTCTCTTCATCAACGTCACATGCATCGAGAAAAATCTCTAGATTTCCGTCGGGTTCAGCAGCATCTCCTATCGCTTCGGAAAAGAGGAGCACCTCTAACGAATTCAGATTCCCGTCATCCATCCACTCGTCTATTCTTCTTGCATCACAAATCACCAAACCAATGGTCCAATCTAATGATTCGGTATATGACAAAATCTCCTTATACAGGCGATTCCTATTCTTTTTAGTAAGATTCTTCGAATCATCGACTCCTAAATCTCTGAGAATTGATCTGTCCCTCTCAGGAATATTAAGCGCTGAAACAACTAGTGGCCCAATGGAGGGGCCCCTTCCGGCCTCGTCCACCCCTATATGCCGTGCAAGCATGGCCGCTCCAACAGAACTAATTCCATCAAAACTACTGCTTCGCGACTCAAAATAGGGAAAGTATGATGTCATCACGCCCCGCTCACGCAGCATGGGACCCATATGGCCCTTCAAGAAGAAGAAACCCTCGAAATCGAAAGTATCTCGTACGAATTACATGAGGAATGTGGTTGAGTATGAGAAAAAATCTGGAAAGAAAGAGGGAAGAAAAGATGACAAAAGCCATCTGAAGAACAAGCAGTTCTTGAACGCTATGAAACTTCTCTCTAAAGACGAAGATGAGGACTAGGATATTGGATCAGGGATTATCCTGTATATTGCCTCTAAGTCAATCTCTCCTGCTTGAATTGGAGATTTAATTCCGAAAAAGCCGCTAACTTTCGGGTCAATCTCTCCGAACTCCCCAATCTTCTCGTCTCGAATAAAAACATGGCTCCCCCTTCCACTTATCCAAGGTCCATCCTCGGCATCTGTCGCCTTGAATTCAACATCATCATGAATCGCCCCCATATCTCGAAGAAGGGCTTGTATAATGCCCTTTGAAGAAGTGAATCCACTGCCTACTTCTGCACAAGCCCATGCCGCTCGTAGGAAGTTCTTCGAATCTCGGATGACCTCTCCTAATTCGTAAACCCTCTGTGGTAGCTCATGGTGGCGATTTGCTGCGAGCAGTCTTAGTAGCGAGGGCAGGATGTATTGTCTTAGAAGAGTATGATCTAATGTTATTGGATTTGCAATCTCTGTAACATATCCTTCATTCGGCCATCTAACTTTTTCGAACTGGTCTCTTTTGTTTGAAAGAGTCAGGCTCTGCACCTCTTGCATACCGCACGCCCTCATGCTCTCGCCAACTCTCCTCTTCAAGTTCGAGCTCTTCAATGGGAGTGCATCAAGATGTGTCGTAGAAAGCTTCAGGGGAAGGTTCTGGAAACCGAAACCTATCGCGATATCTTCCACAATATCAACTGGGTGCATGATATCGCTCCTCCATCGAGGCATTTTGATTAGATGCTCAACCTCTCCAACTACGCAGTCCGACCACCTTCCCCTCTGGTTGGGGCCATCTGTAACGGTACGACTTTCTTCTAATCTACCGCCCATTTTTTTTATTGAAGATGACAAATCTTCTGAGGTCAATTTTATTCCTAGAATTTTCTCAATTAGACTGTCGGGGACTCGATGAGTTATGGCTTCTGCTTTTGGAGACAAATACTGCTCCCCGTCTGTATCATTTAGTTGGATACTCTCAATCTCTCCTCCTCTCTCAGACATAGATAGACAGACGAGGAGTAGAGATGCTTCACACGCTCTTCTGTCCCAACCCGTTACATCGATGAAAAAATCAGTCGTTTCTTCGGTTACTGTTGTGTGACTTCCATTGATTATTGGTGGAAATGATAACACCTTATCGTCAGAGTCCAGAATTATCGGGAATTCCTCCAGATCCTGCATAAGGTGGGCATATTCTATTCCCTTGGGGTGGTCTGCAAGTATTTTCTCAATACTCATCTCCTCCGTACTAGATAGCGGGGCGAAGGAAAATTCTGACGACACGGTTGTTACTCGAAATGGAGGCCTGAGTGTATTCAGGTCATGGACTCCAATCGAAGCGAATCTTCTCTTCCTCCCAAGGGTCATATGCAACTTTTCTTGATGGTCCATCAAACTCTGGATGAAATCTCCTTTTTCATCAGAATTAGCACCAGTATCTACAGCTCTAACAACTGCTCCCATAACAACAGGCCTCACACTTGCCAGTTCAGGATCAACTGTGAGGGAAATTTCGCCAGTTGTTACAGCCATGTCCGGCCCCTCCTCACTTAGACAAAGGAATGACCTGGAGGCCCTACTCATTGTCTCATGACTTAGTAGGTCTGGACGATCGGGAAACACCTCTACTTCTACAGACTGTTCGTCATTCCGATCAACGGGGCAGCCAATGTCGGGAAGCCAATCTGACCATTCTTCCCATCTGTGTTCAATTCCATTGATTTTCTGTATGAATTCGAGAATCGAGTGTTTGAAGTCCAAGGTAGGCATTAATTCACCCTAGTTCTAACCACATTTTCAAAGGACGTTCAAATCCAACGAGCCTCAGTCCTGATATTGCAGCAGTATCATAGTCGTTGGCTCTGAGATTCCTCCTTCCAATCCTATCTATTCGATCAACTCCTATGTCCCGCATCCAACCTCGTATTTCCTTTCCAAGAACCTCAATCTTTGCATGCACGCTCCCGCCCATGTGAGGAGAAACTATCGCAGTACATCCAGATGCTACAGCGATTAGCATATCCTTGGCCTCCGGCTCAAAGTCGATCTCCAGCATCACGAACTTACCTGTTTCACTAATTCCCATTGCCTTCGATGCAAGGCCAATCTTCGGGAGGGAAGATGCAAGTCTGGTACCACTGGGAGTTGAACAGATAACTACTGCACCGTCTAGTTCCAAGTCCATCACCAATCTGAACACCCTCTCAATTCTGTCAATCCTGCCCCTAAGCAGAATTATCGCGTTATTATCCATCCTACTCCTCATAGAAATTACCATAGCCTCAATTTCAGAGTCATTAAGCCCTGGAAAATCAGTTATGTCCAAAATTAGCCCAGAGCAATTTCTCACGAAGTCTATTGACTCTGCGAACTCTTTCTTACCCACTAGAAGTAGGTCATTAGTCCTGGTTTCCGAGCGTACAATTGCTGGCGTTGCCACCTCTTCCCATTCTTCTGAACCCAATGTAGTCTGACAGCTAAGTAGCCAGGGAATTTCAAGTAGCGCGCCCTCTGAATCTGAGTCATTCGGTACAAGAAGAGTATAGTGATCCAGGATGGCATTGTCCTCAAGTGAGTCTTCATTGGGGTGTAAAGAAATCTTCTCAAATCCTTCTAGGATTGAGCACTCCGGGCGCCTATCCTCACCTTGAATTATCCCTCCCGGTTCTAGAACCAACGCATCCTCATTTAGCTCAAGTCCCATAGGCTCTAGGATTTTTGAGAACTCTTTGATTTCTGATTTCTTTATCGATCTCATCTCTACACCATCGGGTGGCGGAGGGCAGCTTCCCGAGACAATAATCCTCCCCCCAGTCATTCCGTTTCCCGGATTCGAACCTACAGAACCCATAACAATTACAGCTCCTCCAGACATTCTGGAACCCAGATAGTCTCCTGCATGACCTCTGACCAACAAGACTCCTCCGTCCATGGCTGAACCTGTTTCATTACCGGAAGAGCCTTGGATGGTTATCTCTCCCCCTAGCATCCCAAATCCAGCTTTATCTCCTACATCCTTCTCAACCACGGTCTTTCCTTTGACATGGAATGCCGCCACCATTGAACCAGTACTTCCCCTAAGAGTTAGGGTCCCTCCTCTATTTGCAGCTCCTACTAATGGCCCTAGATTGCCTAGGCATAGCACCTTGGCCCCTTCCGGCAAGTGCGTCAATACACCAAACTCTCCATTCTTTGGTCTTTCGTCTCCAGCTCTTCCCCATCCAATTTTCACTGGCCTACCTTGCTCGAGAGCCTGCTCAACGTATCTATCCAGATCTCTATTGAGTTTCATACTCTTGATTGCCAATTCCTTCACTTTGGTCCTCCCCTTTGTGATACTCTGTAATCAGAAGGAGGCGACCTATTATTGACTCTTCCCGAATTCGCTATGTTCATAGGCATCCTTCAGACTAGATCTTTCAAAGGCAACAACATGGGGATTCGATAATGGGAACTATAAAAGTGGCAATTAATGGGTTCGGAACGATAGGTAAGCGAGTAGCAGATGCGGTAGATGCACAAGATGACATGGAAGTTGTTGGAGTTACCAAGACTGGTCCAAGCTTCGGTTGTGAACTGGCAATAAAGAAAGGCTTCCCACTTTATTGCACGTTCGACGATAAAGAAAGAATATCCCTCTTTGAGAAAAAGGGGTACAGTTGCTCTGGCGGGCTTTCCGATTTGCTTTCGATCGCGGATGTGGTTGTGGATTGCGCTCCCGGTAAATTAGGTGCTGAGAACCTAGAGAAATATCGCTCTGCAGGAGTAAAACATATTTTCCAAGGGGGAGAAAAACACAATCTGACCGGTCTCTCTTACACTTCTTCAGCTAATCATAAGGAGAATCTGAATGCTGAAGGAACAAGAGTAGTTTCTTGCAATACTACTGGCTTATCCAGAACACTTGTGCCCCTATTCGAGCACTGTGGCTCGTTGAAAGTTGAGTGTACAATGGTGAGGCGTGCGGCCGATCCAGGAGACTCTGGCAAAGGTCCGATTAATGCTATAAAACCCGTTCTCAAGGTCCCTAGCCATCATGGGCCAGATGTCATGACGGTGAAACCCGAGATTGAGATAAACAGCCTTGCGGTCGCAGTCCCCACCACAATAATGCATGTTCACTGTATTATTGCAGATTTGCCAAAGGGCCACGGTCTATCTACAGAGTCAATAATCGAAATGTGGTCGAACACCCCCAGGGTGATCATCATGAATGGTGCCGATGATCGAATCCCCACTACCGCAGAGGTGATGGAGATGGCCAGAGATATAGGTAGGAAGTGGGGGGACTTACACGAGATTTTCGTTTGGGAGGATGGGGTGAAACTTGTCGGAGACCGACTGTATTATTTTCAAGCGATACATCAGGAGAGTGACGTAATTCCGGAGAATGTAGATTGCATCAGGGCACTAATGGGTGTTGAAGAAGACTGGACGAAATCCGTCGAAAAGACCGATTCAGCCATCAGTACTTACTATTCTACATGAAATGTATGGCCAGCTCGGAAATAGTCAATAGTCAAAAGAGGCCCTAGCCTCCGAAAAGCGAATGACTTATTCAAAAGCAATTTACTTTGCAGTTTTATTGATTTTGCTCTCACCCATTTCTTCTACGATTTCAATGGAAACTATTGACGAGGAAAGGGCACAATCTATGTCCTCTCCTACAATAGAAAATAATTGGGTAGTTCTTCATAATCCATCGATTGGCAATTATCCAATTAGTGAAACTTCTGGACTAATACACTCGCCGTTCGGAAAATTCGATCCTCTGACAGAATCGCCACCAGCAGGACCATGGGAAAAGCTTGGCCTATCCGAATACAATGATGGAAGGCTATTCATCGTACAGTCACACAGCTCCGATTTACAGGAACTGGAGGACTCGTTAAATTTACTGGGAATACAGATCATTGATCATTTTCCTGATGATTCCGTCCTCATTAGCATTGAACCATGGAGAACAGGCGACCAAATTGACACCATCCAGGAATGGAATCATGTTAGGTGGGCCGGACAGTTTCCCGCGACCTGGAAGATTTCTAATTCACTGTACCCGTTAATGGATCTCGACGGCACCCTAGTTGACCTCGATATCACACCTTCTCCATCTAACTCTCCCGACGACCTATCGAACCTCGAAAGGGAACTTTTTGAGAAAACGGGAGAATTACACATGCAGTCTCACTGTGACAAATATCTATGTAAGGTAAAATCCGCTAAAACATCTCTAATCTCTTCTCTTGCTACCGATTTCCGCGTTCTAAGGGTGGAGATGGGTCCGGTTCTGACAATACACAATTCAAATGCTAGCATAATCTCAGGAGTAGACTATGCAAGATCACTATCTGAATTAGATTTACGTGGAGAGGGAGAAGTCATAGGCATTTCAGACACGGGTCTTGACGTAGACCACGGTGACTTCGGCAATCGTCTCCGAAATCCGATCTACAACCTATTTGGCCCAGACAGCTCTGGTGCTGACTCAAATACTGGCCACGGCACCCATGTTACCGCCACTCTTCTGGGGGACGGGTCGGGAGACTCAAATTCTACGGGCATTGTCCCCGAGTCTACATTTCATTTCTACCAATTAGAAGTGGATAGTTCTGGAATACTTGCACGGTGGGGTTCTCTGTACGATATGTTCGAACACTCCTTCCTGAACGATGCAAATATCCACACAAACAGTTGGGGTAGCGAGAACCTGGTCGGCGAGTACACTTCCGATTCCAGATCAATTGATTTATTCGCTAACGACTATCCAGAAATGTTAGTTATCTTCTCATCGGGAGATATGTCAAACTCGGGTGTCGCATCTCCTAGCACGGCAAAGAATTCCCTCACTGTTGGTGCTTCCACAACAGGTGCATTCGGTTCTGAACCCGCAGGCCAGGTCTCTGACGAATCATCATCAGGACCTACTTCCGATGGCCGAATAAAGCCCGAATTGGTTGCACCAGGTGTTATGATCTGCTCTGCTAGAGCACAAGAGGCCGGCCTAACTACCGGAGGTAGTTGCTCAGAGTCGATGCATACAGATGGAACAACCCCACTCTACATGACCCTCAGCGGGTCTTCTATGGCTACTCCGGTGGTGGCAGGTGCTTCAGCAATGGTTCGACAGTTCCTGAGAGAGCAAGTCGGACTAACCTCCCCAAACTCTGATTTGATTAGAGCAATACTCGTAAACGGTGCCGAAGATATTGGAGAATTAGATGTCCCAAACTCGCAAGAAGGTTGGGGGCAACTAAACATCTCAAACAGTATTTTCCCCCAAAGCAACGGGATAAACCAAACGCTATTTTTGGATCAGGATAGAAATCTCCTACCCGGTCATAGTTTCATCTATACCTTCGAAGTTTCCGGGAATAACGCACTTGATGCCACTCTGTCTTGGAACGACAGGGAAGGGTCCGCATCAGCAGACCAGAATACAAGTCGGCTAGTAAACGATCTAGACTTAGTCGTAACCTCGCCTTCGGGAGAGCAGTTCAACGGTAACGACTTCGCAGGCGGTTTTAGTCAGTCAACTGGCAATATCGACATTTTGAACAATCTAGAGAGGGTCAGAATCGCATCTACTGAATCAGGAATTTGGACAGTCAAGATAGGGCATTCAGGAGGATTCTCCCAAGACTTCTCACTGGTTGTTTCTTCCAATGCAGTAGAATTGCAAGAGGCCGACTTAACAGTAGTTCCCAATTCCATCTTCAGTTCGGAAACCAGTCCTCTAAAGGGGGACACAATTTCCATGCAACTTTCCTGGATAAATCAGGCTGCAGCTCCAACTGGACAGTATTCAATATCTCTTGAAGATGTGACCGATGGAAACGAAATAGGGACATACTCAATGCCCTCATTACCAGGGGGGCAGATAGAGACCTTCTCTGTTTACCACTCCTTCCAGTCGACCGGGACTCACTTGGTCAGACTAACCCTAGATTACCTTTCTCAAGTTGATGAATTGAACGACGAGACCATCGGGACGAATAACAACATCTTCGATCTAGAATTCAACGTTACAGAGATTGGTGTAAGAATCATACCCCTAATGGCCGATGGGTCTTATCCTACTGATTTCGTCGAGTCTCAGTCTGCTAGGAATAGGGACATCAACCCCAGCGCTGAGAGCTGGGCAAACTTCCAGTTGGAGTTAGTTAACGAAGGAACTTCGGAAACCACCGTGGAACTTTCGATTTCTGCGGTCCAGGAAATAGGAGATTCAGGAATCATGTCGTCTCCTCAGGATGAGTGGTCCGAGACCCTTAGCGAGACAGGACCATGGGTTCTGTCTCCATCGGGAGAGTCTGGAGACAGAGTCCTAATTTCTCTTAATTTAACAGACGAAGATGCTGACGTAGAGAGTAGATTCGCACTTCCCGGCCATTTCGTGACTGACCTGATTCTATACGACAAGATGGCACCAACAATTTCGCACTCTGTTCGACTTTCTGTCGATATAGACCGGGTCGAGGGACTCTTCACTGTTCCTGCTGGGACAGAAGATCTAGGGGCTGAACCAAACGAATTCGCGCTTTTCACACTCTCAGTTAGGAACATAGGAAATGGCCCCACTGAATACGGAATTTCCTGTGAAACAGAAGATAGATGGATTGTTCACGTAGGAAGCAGCCAGGTTCCCGAAGTAACAATTGGTCCGCTCAGCAGGCTCCAATTCGTTCCTGTCCCGATTCGCGTAAAGGTCCCGCCAGCCTCTTCTGGTATCCTCGCAGGAGCTACAAATCTAGTAACCTGCATCACAACTTCGGTTAATGATCCAAATCTGCAAACTACGGAGACAGCCACAGTCGAAGTTCTAGAGAGCAGGGCATTCTCAACCCAGATTTCAGATATGGAAGGAAACGAATTAGGGCCCGTAGCCATAACTGAATCTCGTGCAGTACAAAATGGAGACACAATTTCTACAATACTGACAATTTCCAACAGGGGAAATATTCCACTAAATTTCGAAGTAAGGGCACTATCATCTAGCAATACTTGGCCAATGCAGGTTTATCTGTATGACGAAGACCCTCCATTGGGAGAGGTCACAACAATACAAACAGATATCGACCCGGGTTCAGAATCTAGAATAATTATCAGGACTATTGTCCCCCTGGCTTCAGTAAAAGGTGACAGAAACACCGTGACTGTCAAGACTACTTTAGACGACAATATCGTCACTAACGCGACGGTCCTAGAAGTGAAAGAAATCACAACTCTGGACATACAGGCTGAAGAAGGATTCTCAATATCTTTGGGTAGGGATGGGAATGCCAATATTTTCTTGCATAATTCCGGAAACGTACCACTGTTGATTGAACTCACACTAGGCACTCTTCCTGAGGGTTGGTCCGGAGGATTCCTGACAGGAAGCACTTTCTCCATGGACATGAATCGGGACTCTGTAGTCAATATCGCACTACAGTTACCTAGCGGAACCCCTCCAGGAAATCTATCGAATAAGGTTCCAGTAATAATACAGTCCACATCGCCCAGCCTCTCCACTGAAACAGTCACATTAGATTTGGATGTAACAGTCCTACCCTCAGTTTGGCTTGAAATTCAATCTGAGACTCCCAACATTCAGGGAATTGCCGAGGGAGAGGAAACAACTCTGGTATTGGAAGTGCAAAACAAGGGTAACACCGAATCCCCGATATTAATCAATCATGAAGAACTCGATGGTTGGACCGTAAAATACCAATGGCCAGCAGAGGATTTAGAACCAGGGGAAAATTACGAAATTACAGTCTCAATAACACCTAGAAAATCGGCAGAGGACGGACTCACTCAATTGCGATTCTATGCCAACTCAACATCTCAGGACAGCATGGCAACTCTGACTAACTCGTCTTTTGTTTTTGATGTCAGCAAATCCAAATCCTCCAATCAAGGGGGCATATCGGGTTTGTTCGAAACTTTAGGCCTACCAGCTTGGACTCTAGCAGTACTGTTCGTGGTTGCATTGGGTGCGCTAATCTCACTTGGGATTAGGGCCAGACAGGAATTCTCCCCAGTTGACTCGGATGAAGAACTGATTCCTCGAGGATCAGCCCTCCAGGCAGGAACAAAGGAAGAAAGAAGAGCGGCTGCTCTCGATACCTACACAACAGGGGATGTAGTTACCGGGGGGGTCTCGGAGTCAGAGATCAATGAAACGCTTCAGGCAACTGTCCCCACTCTCCCCACTCACCAAGTTCCCGAAGGAGCAATGCCGCTACCAATCACCGGACTTCCAGATGGGTGGTCAATGGAGCAATGGGTAGCATATGGGCATCTTTGGTGGGAACAGAACGGTCCCTGAGCCGGTTCATTTTTCTGTAACTTCTCGCGCCGTAAATTCATGAAAGGATCAATAGTATTGTTTGGACCTCCCGGAGCGGGCAAGGGGACTCAGGCAGATAAGATCGTAGAATTGACGGGCAAGCCTCAGGTTTCAACCGGGGATATGCTTAGATTGGCCCTATCCAAGGAGACGGAACTAGGTATAGAGGCCAAGAAATATATGGAGGCAGGACAACTAGTGCCAGATAATGTGATTATTGGACTGATTAAAGACAGAATGTATGAATCTGACGCCAAGAATGGGGTCTTATTCGATGGGTTTCCGAGGACAATTCCTCAAGCAGAGGCCCTTGAATCGATTACTGAGGTATCGACCGTCATCTCCATAGAGGTTCCAGATGAAGACATAGTAAACAGGATTGTAGGCAGGAGGATGGATCCTGAAAATGGTGAAATCTACCATATAACTTTCAAACCCCCTCCTACTGAAATCGCACACCGTCTTGTCCAGAGGAAGGACGACAACGAGGAAACAGTGAGGATGCGGCTATCATCCTACCACGAACAAACAAAGCCACTTGGTGATTGGTACATGGAAAAAGGAATACTACACACCGTAGAAGGGACTGGGTCAATTGAAGAAGTGGCACGATCCATTTCCAAGATATTGACTTATCTTTGAGGTCGAAAAAATGGCCAGACGGAGTCGAAGAATTAGGCCCAATAAAAGTGAACAAGCCAAGGAATCCGTGGATTTCCTAGAGAAAATATTCGAACGATCTCTACCTAACGATTCGCAAACCTCCGATACGGCCGCTAAGCACATACTGGCTATCGGGAAGAAACACGGAAAAAGACCAAGACGCAACGTAAAAAAAATGATCTGCCGGTCTTGTAAGAAATCTCTATTGCCAGGACAAACATCTAGGATTAGAGTGAGATCAAAAGTTATTTTCAGAACATGCCTTAGGTGTGGGCGAGTGAATCGCGAGATTCTGATTATCAAAGGTGATAAACAATGAAGAAACGACCACTGTCAAATCTGCTTAAATTGGCCAAAAGCGAGTCGTTGCGAGTCTCCATTAGAATCGGAAAGGATGGAGTTAACACCAGTTTGATTTCTGAATTAGAGAACCAACTGGAAAAAAGGACCGTTGTCAAGCTCAAGATAAACAAAGGAATGGCACCAAATAAGGAGGATAGAAACCAGATTTTCACCAGAATAGCGGATGAATCTAACTCTTCTGTGATATTTCAAAGAGGCAATGTTGCAGTCTTTTGTAAGGCCGGTGGCCAGTAGCGTTCATATCCTCGATATCAGAGGGACATACAATGAACATCTTCAGTATAGCAAGAAGTCGCATTACTTCGGCGACCTATGCTATAATTTTGCTAATCATTTTCTTACCCTCTGTGATGGCTGCATCCTCTAGCTCTGGAATATGGGAGCCGCCAGAGATGCCCAGCTGGGCAGTGCCTGCATCTTTCGCTATTCTAATCGCGGTCTACACACTGATTATTTTCGAGGTCGTCCACAGAGCCCTTGCTGCAGCTCTAGGGGGGATAGCGGCTGTTGTAACCCTACACATCGTGGGTGATGGGCCCGACCTGGGAACTATTGTTACCTGGATCGATGAGGAAACAATCGGATTATTGATCGGTATGATGGTAATAGTCGACATACTGGGGAAAACAGGGGTTTTCGAGTGGGCTGCCGTGCAAGCTTATGCTCTTAGTGGAGGTTCCATATGGCGGCTTTCGGTCATACTGTGTACGATAACAGCTGTGTTTTCCGCCTTCCTTGACAACGTAACGACAATCTTGCTAATCGTTCCGGTTACCATACAGATTGCCAAGGTTCTGGACTTAGAACCCGTGCCACTCATTATCGCAGAAGTGATGTTTTCGAACATTGGGGGAGCAGCAACACAAATCGGGGATCCTCCAAACATCATAATCGGCGCCCAACTATCAACACAGGCTCTATCTGGAACTGGCTTAGCAGATCAGGGCATCACGTTCCTTGATTTCATCGTCCATGTAGGGCCAGCTGTGGTAATCGCGATGGCTCCTTCCTTCTGGTTGCTATCTAAGTTGGAATCCGATGGACTATCGGGCGAGAAACATCGGAACGTGGATTTACTGAGGCTCAGGTATGGGATAAAGGATGAAAAATTGCTAAAGAAATCAGGTGCGATTTTGGCATTAGTCATCATAGCATTCTTCGCGCACTCCGCATTCCATCACCCATTACTTACAGTCGCTACAATAGCCTTAGGGGGCGCAGTTCTGATGCTTCTGGTAACCTCGCCTCACCATGTAGAGGAACAATTAGATGGAGTCGAATGGACAACAATAATTTTCTTTGCTGGATTATTTATCATGATTCACGGTCTTGAGAACATGGGGATGATTGACACTATAGCAGACGGAATTTCAGATACCATAAAGGGAGCTTCAGAGGAAAATAGACTGATGATTTCTGTACTTCTGCTACTATGGGTGTCCGCCATAGCTTCTGCTTTTATTGATAACATACCGTATACGGCTACTATGGTTCCTGTGGTAATCAAGCTAGCAGAAGATCCAGAATTAGGCCTGCAACTGGGGCCTCTTGCATGGGCATTGGCTTTAGGAGCCTGTTTGGGTGGAAACGGCACCATAATCGGGGCTTCTGCAAACGTTGTTGCTGCTGGACTTGCGGAGGAGTCTGGTCATGACATATCTTTCAATAGATTCTTCAAAACAGGTTATCCGATAATGCTTCTGAGCGTAGCACTGGCGACAGTTTACTGCATTGTCAGGTACGCAATTCAATGGGATAATGGACTCATTCCGGCGACTATCATCGGAGCGATGATGATCGCATCTTTATCCCTCACTCCGATGATATACGGGCCACCGCCAAGAGAGTCGAAGATCGACTATGAGTTGGAGTGAGTAGATGGGTGATCAAATAACCATTACATGCGATGTTTGTGGGATAGAACTTCCTCAAATCGGAATATGTCACGCTTGCGGCCATAATCAAAAAACCACTGAAAAACAAGAAGATGACATCAGATACGAAGAGTTTGACTTGCCATATGGCATTGAGTTTGCTCCTCACGCGCTTGAAGAAATACGCATACCATATGGAATAAATCACGCCCCACAACTGTAAAATTCCGTTAGTTTGTACTGTTGTTCTGCTTCGTCCAATGTGGCTAGTCTCCCGTCTTGTTCAAATACCATAGGTTGGTCGCAAGCCTGCTTTGTGCGCTCTGATAGATTGCCTATCAGGGTAAGTGGTTGAGGCTGCTGCGCCCTGCGGGGAGACGTAGTGGCCCGAGAAACCAGAATTGATATGCCTGGACACCAGAGGCCTCACATTAGTGAGTACAATAAGAAATAATGATGCTACAACCCAATTGGGGGATGGCTCGGCTCGAGAGCCGACGAAGGTCGTGACAAGCTGCGATAAGTCGCGGGGAGAGGCATGAATCTCTTTGATCCGCGAATTGCCGAATTGGACCTCCTGACAACAGTCATTCCTCGTATTTTACGTAGGAAGGGGAACCCCCCGAACTGAAGCATCTCAGTAGGGGGAGGAAAAGAAATCAATAGAAATTCCGTGAGTAGTGGCGAATGAAAACGGAATAGGACAAACCGAATCTCCTTGGGAAACCTTGGAGAGATGTGGAGTATGGACACTTGTTGCCTAAGTCCGTGAAGTAGAAGTCGTCCTGGAACGGCGCACCATAGAGGGTGAAAGTCCCGTATACGAACCGGATATGGCCATGAAGTGGATCCTGAGTAGCGTGCGTTGGATATCGCGCGTGAATGTGGGAGGCAGAGACTTCCAATCCTAAATACTACTCGAGACCGATAGTTGACAAGTAGCGTGAGCGAAAGCTGAAAAGTATCCTTAGCGGGATGTGAAAAGAACCTGAAACCAATTGGGAACAAGCTGAATAGGCGTGAAAGCGAAGATATGAGCAGCGTCTATTCGTGCGTTTCGAAAAATGCCCCTGGGAGTTCTGATCATTGGCGAGGTTAAGCAGTAGATCTGCGTAGCCGTAGGGAAACCGAATAGTCCGCAGCCGCAAGGCGAGGGACTGGGTGTGCTCGCCCGGAGTCAATGGTGGGAGACCTGAAGCCCGTCGATCTATGCCTGACCAGATTGAAGCCCGGTGAAAACTGGGTGGAGGATCAAACCGTTGCTGATGTGCAAATCGCTCGGATGAGTTTGGTATAGGGGTGAAAGTCCAATCGAGATGGGCAATAGCAGGTTCCGCGCGAGACTACTCGTAGGTAGATCTCTGTGAAGGTAGAATGCGATGTAGAGCACTGATTGTATGTTTAGGGGGAGCAATCCCTCGGCACGCTGTCAAACTCCGAAGTTGTGTTCGCCGTAGAAGCAGGGAGTGAGCCACGGTGGGTAAGCTACCGTGACGAAAGGTGAATAAACCAGCTCAGCGTTAAGGTCCCAAAATTTCAGTTAAGTGTTAATCACAAACGGCGTCCGTGGCCGAAGACAACCAGAAGGTGGGCTTAGAAGCAGCCATCCTTGAAAGAGTTCGTAACAGATCACTGGTCAAGCTTGCGGGCCCGTAAAATGGACGGGGCTCAAACTGAATACCGATACGCTGACCCTCCGAAAGGAGATGGGGTAGCGCGGCGATGTGCTCGGGTAGAAGCGAGGTCGTAAGGTCTCGTGGACCGTGTACATATGAGAATCCAGGGAAGAGTAGCAGCATAGTGTGGTGAGAATCCGCACCACCGAAGGGGTAAGGGTTCCTCGGCAATGTTTTTCAGCCGAGGGTTAGCCGGTCCTAAGGGCATTCTTAACCGAAATGTCCGAATGGGAAATGCGTTAATATTCGTATGCCCCTCTACAATATATGGTGACGGCTCGGGCTAGTTCGTGCATTCCTGTCATGGGATGTCGAAGCGTTCGATAACCGATCTGAGAACCGTCATGGTGAGAAGATTGGGAAGGCGTGAGCAAAAGACGAATGATGCCTGGGTCCCATGAAAAGCCGTAGAGGTGACCGTACCTAGAACTGACACAGGTACCCAAGGTGAGTAGCCTAAGGTGTGACGGGCAAAGTACCGCGAAGGAACTCGGCAAAATCGCTCTGTAACTTCGGGAGAAGGAGTGCCAGCTTAGAGATAAGCTGGTCGCAGTGACCAGAGGACTCCGACTGTTTAATAAAAACATAGGCGACTGCTAGATCGAAAGGTTGTGTATAGTCGCTGAATCCTGCTCAGTGCTGGTATCTGAAATCGGGTTACAACCTGACGAAGGACCGGTAAACAGCGGGGGTAACTATGACCCTCTTAAGGTAGCGTAATACCTTGTCGCTTAATTGGCGACTTGCATGAATGGCACAACGAGAGTCCTACTGTCTCCGCGGTACGTCCGGCGAAATTGACATTACTGGCGCACAGTCCAGTAACCTCAACCTGCAAGCGAAGACCCCGTAGAGCTTTACTGCAGCCTGGCGTTGTGCAGTCGCACATTACGTGCTGAGTAGACGGGAGACGCTGATCCTCGGGACGCCAGTTCCGAGAGTAGTCATCCATAGAGACACCGTCCTTAGTGTGTAACTGTACTAACTCTTCATGAGAACACCGCTTGGTGGGCAGTTTGGGTGGGGCGCCACGCGCTCGAAAAAATAACAAGCGTGCCCAAAGGTCAGCTTAGGTGGTTCAGTCTCCACCGTGAAATGTAAGGGTAAAAGCTGGCTTGACGTGGATCGGCAAAATAACGATCGACGATGCGAAAGCAGGGCCTATCGAACCAATGTACCTCATTTCTGGGGGTCATTGATAACAGAAAAGTTACCTCGGGGATAATTGAGTTGTCACCAGCAAGAGCACATATCGACCTGGTGGCTTGCTACTTCGATGTCGTCTCTTCCCAACCTCCTGGTGCAGCAGCTGGGAAGGGTGGGGTTGTTCGCCCATTAAAGGGGATCGTGAGATGGGTTTAGACCGTCGTGAGACAGGTTTGTTGCTTTGTGGTTGAGGCGTATTGATGCGTGATCGGAAGGGCCCTTTAGTACGAGAGGAACGAGGGCTCGGGGCCACTAGTTTACCAGTTGTCCGGCAGGGCAATGCTGGGTAGCCACGCCCTATGTGGATAAGAGCTGAAAGCATCTAAGCTCGAAGTCATCCGAAAGACGACGCATCTCAGGGGACTCGTAGAAGACGAGTTTGATAGACAGCGGGTGTAAGTACCGAGGTTCGCCGAGGTATTCAGCCCAGCTGCACTAACCCCCCGAGCATCTAAATTTCGAGATACACACTACATGTGAGTCTCTGTCCAAAAGAGCATATCAATTCACATTCGAAGGAAGAGTTGTGCACGGCCATAGCGGAGGGGCCCTACCCGGTCCCATATCGAACCCGGAAGTCAAGCCCTCCTGCGTCGGTTCCGGTACTGTGGTGCGAAAGCCCACGGGAAAGATCGTCGCTGTGCCACTCTCCTTCACCTCCCCGCAACAAAATTTTAACGATAGACGTAGTCAATTCGGGTGTCAAGATGCCAATTTCCACCGGTGATGTACTAGGGCACTCTCAAGTTGGAGTTTACCTAAGTGTCGTCGGGGATGTTCTATTCATACCTAGTACGTTGGAAGACGAGATAGCTAACGAGATTGAGTCATCATTTGATATGGAATCTCATAGGATTACAATCGGCGGATCCGCCCTTCTGGGGAGCCTGATTCGCGGAAATAAGAAGGGAGTGGCAGTTGCAGATATTGCAACACAGGATGACTTGGACGAATTATCCAGTTTCGGAGATGTGGTAATTCTGGAGAGCGGAGTCAATGCCGCCGGGAATCTAATCGAATGTAATGACAAAGGGGCCATAGTAAGTCCGACAATCCCGGTTGCTGGAGCGGAGATGATTTCAGACGTGTTATCCGTGACAGCAATTCGCTCTCAGGTTGCAGGTCATGGAACTGTTGGAAGTATGATGGTGGCAAACAACAACGGGGTCCTGATTCATCCTGACGTTAAGAGTGCAGAAGCAGAGGCGATAGAGCGAGCAATGCAGGCTCCTGTTATGGTTGGAACTGTGACTTTTGGTTCCCCGTTCGTTGGCGCTGGATGTTGTGCTAGCGATACACACGCGTTAGTTGGCTCAGGCTCAACCGGTCCGGAATTAAATCGGATAGAGGATGCACTGGGCCTCATTTAGAGAATATAGAGTAATCAACATTATTCTTATCAATTGTAGAAACAACCTCTGGCATTGGATATTTCAGACCCGTCGCCGTATTGAAAAGGACTACAGAATCATTCGTTGAGACTGAGCCAGTCTTGATACATTCTCGGTATGCGGCTACTACTGCAGCACCCTCAGGGCATAGGAGCAATCCCTCCGTCTTTCCAACTTGCTCCTGTATTTCCAAAGTCTCCTCGTCAGATACAGCCATCGCTAATCCTCCTGATGATCTTACAGCGTCCAAGATTAGGAAATCACCGAGAGCCGATGGTACTCTAATGCCAGAGGAGATAGTCTCTGCATTTTCCCAGAATTCTGCGAATTCACTACCCTCTTCCCATGCCTTGACTATTGGCGCACATCCTGTCGATTGTACTGATATCATCTTGGGCAATTTGCAGTCAATCCACCCGAGCTCTTTCAACTCGTGAAAGCACTTCCACATTCCAATAATTCCAGTCCCCCCTCCCGTGGGGTAGAATATTACATCCGGAAGATTCCAATCCATCTGCTCAGCAAGCTCAAGACCCATGGTTTTCTTGCCTTCGATTCTGTAAGGCTCTTTCAGAGTCGAGACTGCAAACCAGCCTATCTCTTCCATTCCATCTGAAATTATACTTCCGCATTCGCCGATTAAACCATTAACAATATGGGTAGAAGCACCTTGAATCTGTGTCTCCCTTATGTTGATTTCTGGAGTATTGTCTGGACAAAGGACTGTGCAACGTATCCCCGCTCTGGAAGCGTATGCTGCCAAGGCAGATCCCGCATTACCATTTGTTGGTATTGACAGATGCCTAATTCCCAGTTCTTTGGCCATTGAGACTGCCATACCAAGTCCTCTAGCCTTGAATGACCCAGTAGGTAGCCTCGACTCATCTTTGATGAAAACCGATTCAGCCTCGAATCCTAAAATAGTAGAGAGATTTTCAAGTCTGATCAAAGGGGTAATTACCTCGCCGAGAGAGACCATGTTCTCCTCCGATGTTACAGGTAGAAGTGGCGAATACCTCCAGAAACCGGGTTTTCTCGAATTCTCGATAGAACTTCTAGTGATCTCCTTAGATAGTCTCTCCAAATCATATTTTACGACTATCGGCTTCCCTATTGTGGATATCGTGTGAACTATTCCACGATCAAACCTCTCTCCCGAATATGCACATTCTAGGTGACTTACGTAACTCCTCATGAATCCTGATGAGCGAGGTGTTCGATGAATATGCCGCTCTAAACCGCTGTCGGGGCAACGTGATCCTCATTTTTTGAACCAGAACTCCTCACTCTGTTCCAGGCTTCTTTCATGAGATTATCATGGCAGTCCCTGCAATAGTTGAATCGTTCGTATGCCTCTCTGAAAGAATATGCCTTCTTTCCGCTTGAGACCAGATATCCATTAGGAGAAAGTCTGCTAACAAGTGTTGCTTTGGAAGAGCAATCATCGAAATCACAAGTAGCCATCATTCACCCTCTTTTTTGCTATCCACAATTTCCATCAGAGGTACATTCGCCTCAATTCTCTCGCCCGGTTTGCACATGATTTTGTCAACCTTCCCATCAATACCGGCCTTAATTTCGTTTTGCATCTTCATCGCTTCAAGTACAATTACTACACTACCGCTGTCTACTTTATCACCTTCGGAAACTAGTACTGACACTATTTTTCCTGGAATCGCTGAGGAAATAAGTCCTGAACTCGGTCCTCCTCCTCTGTTAGAATCTCGCTTCTTTCGCTGGCCTCGCCTCGACCCTTGATCTATCTCGACTTCGTACAAATTTCCATCTATGGAAACCTCCCATTTCCCATCATCTAATTGAATCTCCACTTCGTACTCTACTCCATTTACAGTTACTTTCCTCTTCTCAGACAAACTACTCACCTCTTAGAGCTCCTACTTGATTTGGAGTTTAGCAATGAGGAGTTTCCCGAAGCCATCATTCTATGCGAAACTGACCAGTTACTTCCAGCTTCTCTACCCTTAGTGGGAGCGATCGCCTCTCCCAATTCTCCGCCCAATAGTACTACTGAGATAACTGCGACTATTTCCTCAGGCTCTAATTTCCCAACACTCATGATATCACAACGGGATATTTCCATGCTTCTTCTCGGGCCTAGGCTCTTCTTTCTCCAGAATGGCGCCCAATGCCTTGACTAGGGCAGACCTAGTTTCAGAAGGCACGATAACATCGTCTAGATAACCCAATGCAGCAGCCTTGTATGGGTTTGCAAATGACTCCTCGTAATCGTCAACTAGCCTCTGTCTCTCCTGCTCGGGATTCTTCGAACTATCTATTCTCCTCCTATGGATAATTTGCACCGCCCCCTTTGCACCCATAACTGCAAGTTCAGCAGTTGGCCAAGCAATGTTGTAATCTCCCCTTATGTGCTTCGATGACATCACATCATAGGCACCACCGTACGCCTTCCTTGTGATAACTGTCATCTTGGGAACTGTTGCCTCTGCGAAGGCATAGAGTAGTTTGGCACCGTGTCTGATTATGCCGCCCCACTCCTGGCTAGCACCTGGTAGAAAACCGGGAACGTCGACAAAAGTCAACAGTGGGATGTTGAATGCGTCACAAAAGCGCACAAATCTTGCTGCTTTAACTGAGGCATCGATATCTAAACAGCCTGCTAGATGCATTGGCTGGTTTGCCACAACTCCGATCGACTGCCCCCCAAGCCTACCTAGTCCAATAATTATATTCGGAGCAAAACCATCCTGAATTTCTAGAAAACTATCCAAGTCTAGAACCTCTTGAATCACCTCGCCCATGTCGTAGGGTCGACTGGGATCTTCGGGAACAAGAGTGTCCAGAGAATCACAACTTCTCTCCAGAGGATCACTAGTCTCAATCGAAGGGGCAATGTCTAGGTTGTTGGATGGAATTAGTGATACCAGCTCCCTCACTATGTCCAATGCTACATGATCATCTTTTGCGGTGAAGTGAGTTACTCCTGATTTTGTTGCATGTGTGGTTGCTCCCCCTAGATCTTCGAAGCCTACTTCTTCATTCGTAACGGTCTTGATAACTTCTGGACCAGTGATGAACATGTGAGAGGTCTCTTCAACCATTACAACGAAATCAGTAATCGCAGGCGAATATACTGCTCCTCCAGCACATGGGCCCATGATGACAGAAATCTGTGGAATGACTCCACTGGATCTGACATTTCTGAAGAAAATCTCAGCATAGGAACCCAAACTGGCGACCCCTTCCTGAATCCTTGCACCACCACTATCATTCAGACCAATTACTGGAGCTCCTGTTTTCAGTGCCATGTCTAGAATCTTGCATATCTTAAGACCATGCATCTCACCTAGGGATCCACCGTATACGGTGAAATCTTGAGCAAAGCAGTAAACCAATCTTCCATCAATGGTTCCATAACCACAAACTACTCCATCTCCAGGGATTACATTCCTATCCATATCAAAGTCTCTACACCTGTGTTCTACCAAAGCATCAACTTCAGTGAATGAGTCCTCATCTAGTAATTCCTGAATCCTCTCCCTCGCTGTCATCTTCCCTTTAGCGTGTTGCGCAGAAATCCTCTTTTGGCCCCCTCCCGATTGAGACTTCGCCTTCCGACGCCTAAGCTCGTCAATTTTGTCAGAGTTTCCACTCACGAGGGGGAATGGGAATAGGCCGCACATGAGCATTCCTGAGAAAATAGAATTTCATATGCGGTTGCTTGAAGTCATATTGCCACTTGCAACATACATAAACATGCGAATTGTGATTGCCAAACCTGGACTAGATGGGCACGACAGAGGAGCAAAAGTCGTCTCCAGAGCATTGAGAGATGGGGGGCATGATGTCATCTATACAGGTCTCAGAAAGACTCCAGAGGAGATTGTACGTATTGTAAACGACGAAGATGCAGAGGTTCTCGGTCTATCTACTCTCTCTGGAGCACATGATTCTCTAATACCAAAGATTTGCGAGCAACTAATTGAGAATAGACTAGGAAGTGTAATTGTTTTCGCAGGAGGCATCATTCCGGAAAGAGATATAGAAGCCCTATTTCGATCGGGCGTCAGAGCAGTCTTTGGGCCCGGAACTCCCACTTCAGATGTTTTGGATTTCTTGAATGAGGCTCTGATTCGAAAACAAAATGGAAATCCAGTTGGAGTCGGAGACGATTCGGGGTGGAATTGGAATGACTGACATCAGTAATCTATTGGAATCAGCAAAATTAGGCGATCGAAGAAGCCTATCAATGCTCATTTCTGCAATCTCTGAATCCGGGGACTCCCCAAATATCCATTCCGCGACAGGCTGGATTCTCGGAGTCACAGGACCTCCCGGATCAGGAAAATCAACTCTTATCGGACAGATGGTCAGGAAATGGGCATCTTCAGGTGAACGCGTCGCCGTACTTGCCCTAGATCCAACATCTCCGTTATCAGGTGGCTCTTTGCTTGCTGATAGAATAAGAATGGAGGGAGAAGACGAATTGCTAGAGAACGTGTTCGTGAGGTCCATACCCTCTGGAAAGACTCCAGGTGCCGTTTCTCCTATCCTTTGGCCGATATGTAGCGTACTCTCTGAATGCGGATGGACTCGAATAATTGTCGAGACTGTAGGGACTGGACAGTCTGAGTTCAGAATAGCTGCCTTGGTAGATCGTCTACTTCTTGTTGACGGCCCGGATAGGGGGGACATCATCCAAGCAGAGAAAGCGGGGATTCTTGAGTTGGCTGATGTAATTGCCGTTAACAAGTCAGATTTGCCGGGTGCATCTTCAGCAGCACAGCATATACGGTCTTCCCTAAGTCTCGCGAGCGATGACAATCGCGAGGTTGTCCTAGTTTCGGCAAAAGAAGGACATGGTATTCAGGAACTTGTTGAAATCATCGAGAAATGCGAACCTCAGAATACACGAGGAAAGATGATGATGATGGAGAGATTAATCTCTGAATGGGATTCGATTCTAGTTTCCCATCCTGAAATAGACAAAATCATCTCAGAACTATGTGACGGTTCTATAACCGTTAGAGAGGCCATCGAAATATTGGTTTCATCCGTTAGAGATGGTGGTTCGTAAGTGTCTTCAGATGAAAATGACTTATTCGTAGATCACGTAAATCATTCGATTGGGGGCTTCGGAGGTCATGCATTCAGAAGGCTTACGCACATCTCAATGGCATCTATACCCTATGTATACTATGTCCACGGAGAAGATATTTCCTCAATTTTTTCTCTAGAGATGAGGGAGTTTGTTAGCGTAGTTTGTATTCTGATTCTCGTTATTGAGGCTGTACGACTTAGAACAGGAATTGTTATCGTTGGCCAGAGAGAGTACGAGTCTAGGCAGATTTCCGCGCTAGCATGGGGGGCTCTTGCAGTAGCCTTGGCCTTGCTAATTTCTCCTGAGGGAGAAGGAGACGGAATGGAGAGGGGGTTGTACGGGGCCCCAATTGTCCTAGGAATGACTCTAGTCGATCCCGCAATGGGCGAGGTAAAGAGGAAGATGAGAGACCTCAGATTGGCAATAATCTCGGGACTGGTCGTTTCTTACTGCGTATGGCTTGGTTGTCATTTCTGGATTGGTACTGATTTGATTGTAGCAATCTTGCTAGCCCCTCTGACCGTCCTTGGTGAGCTGCCCTCAACGAAGATAATTGACGACAATGCGACAATGGTTCTTTTCCCCCTCTGCGGCCTAGTGCTCCTATTGCCATTGCTGTGATTTTGCTCCCGTCATGTTTACATTCTAATTTCAAATCCAAGGGCCATAACATGAGTGAACAAGATTCAGATTTGTGGGAATCTCCTCTGAAACAGAGTACATACATGTTTATTTGGGCAGTAGCTTCGATAGCATCTTTCGCCGTTTTCATCAAGTATTTCTAGTCGCAATTTCCTTCTCAGATGAAATTAGCGCACTCTTCCCGGAAGCTCCTCCCGGCCCACTGTATCCTCCGTGTCTACCATCAGAACGAATTACCCTATGACATGGTACAGTGATTGGATTTGGGTTGGCTGCGCAAGCATTGGCAACAGCTCTTGATGAACCGGGATTACCGATAGAAACTGCAATTTCTTTGTATGTTCTAGTTTGGCCTGCGGGGATATTTTTGATTTCATTCCAGACTCTGTTCTGGAATGGTGTCCCTGTCATTTATTCCTCTTCCCCCGTCCGCCATCCTTCATCCATTTCCTCCATCCCTACTATCTCATAGTTCGATGGGAAGAGTGCAATGGCAACTCCAATTACTATACATGAGATTCCGAACCAGAATGATCCTGTTATCATCAATTCCATTCCGATTGCGAATAGGAATAGGCCACCAAGATTAGAAACCCACACAAGGGTCTTGAACGTAGACAATGAAACCCCACTTGCTCTCTTTGTTCTATGAGGGCCAAACTCTGCCCCGAACCTGACTGGATCATCCTTTCCCATGAAATCACCTATCAATCATTATTATCGCATCAGTGGGGCAAGCGAGCACGCAAAGCTTGCATCCAGTGCAGGGATCCCTGAGGACTTTTGCCTTTCTGTTTACATCGATGTCCATAATTGGGCTAGCCAGCGGTGTATCGTACAACTCTATGGCATCGTCATCACAAACTATCGTACACTGATCACATCCTATGCACAACTCTTCTTTTACCCAAGCGACCGCATCCTCCCCTCCCTTCAGGAGGGCCTCTTCCTCCGCCCTCATCGAATTCAGTTGCTTCCTAATTCTGGACTGCTCAGTAGCCCTCCTCTTCAGGACGTCACCGATCTTGGTCATGCTCCTAGCCTCTGGACTCTTCTATCTGCCTAGCCAGGAAGCTTACAACATCTAGAATCTCGAAGTCATGTCTTGGATCTCCCTCGAACTTCAGACACTCGAAATGAGCAACACATTTTGGACAAGATGTCAGCATGATGTCTGCTCCTGTTTCCCTCACTTCATCGAATCTCTGGACCCTTAGTGCCCTGCTGTTCTCATTACATGACATCATGCTGGAGACCCCACAACATAGGGCGTCTTCTCCGGTATGCTCCATTTCCACTAGATTCACTCCCTCTACTGAACCCACCAAGTCCCGCGGCTCGTCGTAGATATTCATCTGCCTCCCCAGCCTACATGGATCGTGGTAGGTTACGGTGACCTCATCATTTGTCTTCAAGCCCATGTCGAAACCCTTCTCGACGAGGAATTCTGTGGTGTGCATTACCTTCATGTCATCTAACTCATAGTCCAAAGCGAAGGTTCTGAAACACTCAGCACAAGAAGTAACTAGAGTCTCTATTCCACTCTCTCCGAGCTTCTTTTGATTGTAAGCCTTCAACTTCTCGAAGACCTCAGTCATCCCCTGCCATTTCTGGTCATGTCCGCAGCACTTCAGGAAGTCCCGACCCAGGTATGTCACATCCTCTCCCATCTCCTCGAAAATTGTGAATGCGGAAGTTGTGGCGTCTCCGAGATCCATCGTGCCCTTGTTCACGTGACTGAAGACCATCTCTTGGTCAATGTAGTCTACACATCCTGGATAGTAACCTATGCTGGAGTCTAACGGATACTCATCTACAGGGATGAATGAGTCGTCCGCGTCTTCTTCTGCTTCAGCAGCTAGTACTGCTTGCAGCACAGTGTGAGGGATTTCCGTAGCAGGAGGTCCACCTACGACAAGGTTCCTTCTGATGTCAATATACGAGTCGTAGTCGACCAATTGTGGACAAGCATTAGTACAGGCGGTGCAGGTGAGGCACGAGTAAAGTGGGACCCCGTCGTCTTCGTTATTCCAGGTGTTGTAGATTATGTTCAGTTTATCCCCAGCGTTGAATAACCTCACAGGACAGGCATCATCGCACAAATCGCATCCATAGCACTTGTTCATCTCCCATTCGTATCCACGAGCCATGCTCCTTAGGAGCATGAAAACAAGAGCCCCTACTCCTAGGCATGGTATGAACATCGAGTAGATCAGCTTAGCATCAAGACTCTTTGGATTCTTCTTGTAGGTGGGATTTGTGACCGACATGGTTGCCAGCTCCTCATCGCTGAGGCTGACTTCTGATCTGATTAGTGCGGTTCCATCATCGTTGAGCAGTAGAGGCTGGTAGGAAACTGCTGAGAAGTCTGAAATCATTGTGACCGAGTCATTAACCTGCTCGGATAGGGTGGTGAAGGAAATCGTGTATGACCTTCCAGAATCGAGATACATTGTTGCCGACTCGCAGGTGGAGCCGGAGTTGGTCCAAATCTCCTGTCCCGAATCATCTGTTAGAGTCAGGCTCTGCGAGTGCTCACCAGCATTTCTTACTGTAGTTCTGAAGTTGCAACCTATGTCAGTTTGAACCTTAGATATGCCAAGATCCTCAACTTCGAATTGGATAGACTCAGAAATTGAGATCGGACTCCCATCATCTTCTCCTTGGTAGATGATTTCATTCGCACCTATATTCCTAGACGTTTGGGTGTCGGCATGGCCATTAACGCCGCTGAAGTCTACTATCTGACTACGAGTTGGTTGGTAAATTCCCCAGTTCACAAAATGTTTAGCGGGCAAAATACACCATTCAGCATGCGTCGTCCCCTCTTCCATAGTTTCCCAGACAGATAGGGAGCTGGTTTGCTCGTATGGGAGGCATTCGTCCTCCCACTCCTCCCATACTGGGCCCTTATCCACGTGGATTAGGGTATCTGCCGGCTGCCCCCTTATTCCATCCAACTCCACGAGCTTGGCATCATACTGGTACTCCCAGAATCCCATTGTCCCCAGACCTCTCTGATTCCAGAATCCGTTTTCGTAGACTGGCCAAGTAACTGTACACAGGAGAACGGTGGCTACCACAGACCCCACGGCGATCTGTCTTCCTAGAATGGGGGTCAGCCTGGAACCCATCGGCCCTATCAGGAACTTCCTCACTGAGAAGTATAGTACGACGAAGATGAAAACCCCTGTAAGAATCCATGGAACCGCATTGAATACTTCAGCAGTCCACGGGGGTTGAGTACCGCAGAAGAAGGTCCCATGAGGCCCGGCCCAACAGTAATCACTACGATTCTGGCCGTACATCTCCAGGAATATATTAATCGAGAATACAGAAATGAACCATACGTGGGCTAGGTAAACCGCTCCCGCGGTGGCGAACCAGGGGTCCTCTACCCCTCTCTTCTCCCTCTTTCCAATGATGAATGGAGGTAGTGCTAGGATAGCAACTGGAAGTCCAGTGATCATCGCCCCCCATACTCCAGCGTTCCAAGACACGATTGGCTGGCCAAAGAACTCCCCTATCGGGCCGGCGGGGATGTCGAATTGTGGCAAATACTCGCCCCATCTTAGGTAACCATAGGAGAATAGAACATACCAATCCGGGAAAACGAAGCCTGCCTGAGCATACGGGTCCGCTGCATTGTGCAGTGGAGGAGGAATAATCCAAGAATAGAACGCTATTACCATCACTATCGAAGCGAAAATGATAGTGTCCCTGAGAACTTCAGTCGGCCAGAATCCATGACCTGTATGCACTCTCCTCCTTTCTTCTTCCGCCCCTAGGAGCTGTTCCTTCTCGCTAACATAGGTGTCAGCAATTCTTCCAAATCTCTCAATAATCCCCATCTAATCACCTCAGTGCGGCTCCGCAATTCCTTGTACCCACACAATGAATAGGTGAGCTAGAATGAGGACAGTAACAATCAGCGGCAGTACGAACACATGTAGGAAATACATCCTAACTACTGTCTGACCCGTCAATGTGGTACCTCCGAACATAGCATTAGCCACCCACTCCCCAATCAGGGGGGTGGCCATCGCCATGTTGATCCCGATAGTGGCCGCCCCAAAGGCCAAACTGTCCCAAGGCAGCAAATATCCTGAGTAACCGAAGAAAATAGAGAAGAACATTAGAGCGACTCCTATCAACCAGTTCAGTTCCCTGGGGTTTCTGTATGCCCCAGTGAAATAGACTCTACACATGTGCAGGAAAACTGCCGCAACGAAGAAGTGCGTTCCCCAATGGTGGATAGACCTGATGATATATCCGAAAGGCAACTCTAACATGATGAACTCCATAGATGCATAGGCCGGTGTCGGGTCAGAGTCCAAATCCCCTCCCGGGACATAGTAGAATCCTAGAATTGTGCCGGTAATGACTAAGATGATGAATGCCAGGAAAGAAATCCCGCCCAAGCAGTATAGAGGGTACCAATACCAAATTATTCTCAGTTTGTACTTTTCGGCATGAGTCAACGGCATCTGTCGATGCATGCTGTAGTAGGAGTCTTTGCTCATACCCCAGTAGTCTTGGATCCTGAATCTGGTGTCTAGCCAAGAGAAAGCCCATAGGAACAACTTCTCGGCAAGACCCATGCTACCTGCATTTGTCTCTACTGCCCTCAAGATGTCCTTCCTTGGCATATCGTCCCTCTCTCTTCTCAGTGTGAAGGCGACAATTACGACAACGAAGGCTATGAAAATCCACAGGAACCAGAATTGAATCATATTTTTCACCTACCCGCAGAATGTGTACCAGTCCATGAAGTCTGGAAGCGCCTCGATAACCCCTCCATTTATTGTAAAGGGGATCAGTGGCATACCGTACGGAGCAGGCCCGCCGGTCTTCTTTACTCCTATGAAGTCAAACTCTTGTCCGTTGGATCTATTTCTAGCAGTATTCTTCTCTATTACAGTGTGGTCGTACCTGCTAGAGTGGCAGATGCAGAACGATTTGTTTCCACTTGAGTCAGTTCCACCAGGCAACCAGCTATCCGCGGTGAAGTCGTTACTCACCAGTTGCCATCCAGGAATGCAGCATAAGTGAGGGCATCTGGCGAAAACAATGATCAGGTTATCATGAATGTTCAATGATGCATATTCCTCCTTTTCTTCGATTTCATAGCCGGATCCTACATATGCGCCCCCGGCGGTGTAACCATCCATCATTTGGAACCTAGGGACGTCTGCTTCTAATGGCTTGTTTTTGTTTTCCTCGTGTGGGACGTACGTGGCAATGATAGGTAAGCCGGACCAAAGCCCTGCAGCACCGACCATTCCGGTAGTTGTGTTTGCGGACTCGTCTACGAAAGACTGCAAGGTCATAGGCTGCTTATCCATATTACTGTACCAAACATCTGAACCCTTAGGGACATAGAATTTTATGGAAGAGTCCGAAGAACCTCCCTCGGCTTGCCCCATCAGGAAAGAAGCAAATCCTACACTTCCTAGTGAGGCTGTAGTGATCAATCCAGCTGCTGTATTGAAGGACAGCCTCATGAATTCCCTTCTGTCTATTGAACCGCTCCTTTCGTGAATGACATCACCCTCAGAGGATATAGGACGTAGCTTGAATTTCCTTGCCATTTTCACACCTCATACTTTTTCCAAGAGTTTGTATCGTGACTTGTGATGTACTTGTTTCTCCTGTGCTTGACAATTATCACGTCCGGAAGTACATATTTTAGATATACAATCCCCATTATTATTAGCGTGAGAAGAGTCATTGCCAGATTGAATGCTAGCAGTTGCTGATCCCAGTGTTGGTATAGTCCGTAAGCAAGGGCTCCCGCCCAATAAAGAGTCCAAAGAATTCCCCATAGTCCTACCATTATAATCAGCCACGAATCTCCCGAGGGTGCAAGACTAGCTCTTACGATTGTACCGGGCTTGACTTCGTTGAATACCCCATGATTGACCGCTGCTTCGAACGCCTCTTCCGTCAGCGCCGCATCTTCAAGAGCCACTCTAGCATCTTCCACGCTGACCTTTCCTGACTTTACTTGTCGCAAAAGCCTCATCACAGTGTCGTCCTTCATAGTTGATCACCTCTTCTAAGATGTTTTATTCTTAGCTTCAGTAGGTTACTTCTACCCTTGTAATGCCTGGAGAATCCGTATCTAAGGAATAGCCCGCAGAACAAAATAACTAGCATTACTGCTCCGAATCCAAGGAGCCCCAACCAGTGGGCAAGGAGCTTAGCTCCCATTTTGTGAATGTCTTTCTTTCCTTCAATCGGTGCGGGGGGGTTTATGTCCCCGTTACCTGAGAAAACGGTTTTTGTCCTCCCATTGTCTTCACCTTCGTCAACACTGGCGGTAAGGCGATTCCAACGGTCCAGACTAGATGGGGCTAAATCCCCATTTACTGAGTTCCCTGCAACATTGAAAACCACTGAGCCCGAACCTTCAGACGGACTCGTCCAAACAAACATCCACGACCTATCGGAAGTTCTAGATCCTGCGTCGGTGTGTGTTAGGGTGGCCACATCTCCCTCCCAATTTTGGACCATCGACTCGAATCCTTCCGAAGCTTCAAGGGACCCCTCACTGACCTTCATGGCAAATCCGGCAGTATGCGAATCAAGATTTGCCTCAGGTCCTCCAATCAGCTGCAGCTTCATCTCGTAGGAAGTATCCGGTGCATAGTTGAAAGGAACTCCATCGATAATCACTGTAACAGAATTGTCTGGCTCCTCTGCATGACAGGTGCACCCAGCGATGGAAACCTCGCCTTGGCCATTCGCATTTCCTCCGACCCCACTATGCAAAGCTTCACCAGAGCCTGCAACAAATACTGATACTAAGATTAGAATAAGCGTCTTCTGTCTAGATGCCATCTCTCGTTCACCTAGCTTCTGCTGTATTTTACTCCAGAAAAAAGGGGGATATTAACGTTCCACTACGGCCCCTTCGGGGCCGGACATATTCCTCTTTTTTCAAAAAGTTTCAAACACCTAGTCTTGAGAGCACGACTATGGCCTCCCCAAGGTGGAAAAATACCTACTCACTCAGCCCCGAACAAATCAATCAACTTGAGGAGGCGGAGGATAAGATGGAATCCATGGAAATTAGCGTAGCGGAGGAGATTCTTCTTTCAATGATTAGTTTTGATCCAAACTGTATCCCGGCCTTGAATGTACTAGGGCATCTCAATGGAAGGCACCTCTCAGATTTCGAGGTTGCCATTGAGTACTACGATAAGGTCCTGTTGCTGGAACCAGAAAATGCTTGGGCAAGGGATGAAAGAAGAAGATACCGAAGATACTTGGATTACGATTAGAACAGTATAAACTGGCTACCTAGGTTCCGAATTCATGGAACCGGGCTCCATACTAATCGTGGGCGTTGGTGGAAT
>LURR01000014.1 GCA_001628485.1 Marine group II euryarchaeote REDSEA-S11_B3N4
AGATAGGAATGAGTCGAGAGTACATGAGGTCGAGTTGATTTTGGAACTGACTTCTCACTACGATTTTCTCAGGAACTCTTGTGAAGAGGGTAATGACGACGACCCCTGCGATGATATTCCAGAGGAATGCTACATCTCAGAGGAGACCAATAGGTGCCATGATTGGAGGGTGGGCCACGGTTTGGTCGATACGGACAGAGCATTAGCGCTATCTCGGACATTGCAAGTGATGAGGGATCCCGACGAGGATGGTTTCCTAGACTATCCTCAGGTTACGGTATGGGACGCATACGACCACTACGAGAAAATAATGGACACAAGGGAACTCCCATTGAAGACAGATCAGCTTAGGCACGCATGGAAGGGAGAATGGAGCCACTTTAACAACGGTCCTACGAGCACCTTCGGAACGTATGCAACCGAAGATAGGCACTACGTTTGGGTACCGAACGGCACCTATGAAATGCAGATAGCTTTCAGCTCTCTGGATTGGGACTCAAATACTGCTCAAATTGCTCAAATCAGACCAAACGTGGACCTGGGCTCCGATGGTAATGACGATGCACAGGGGCAGGGGACCGTAGTCGGAGATACCATCTACATAGCGCTGGATGTCGAACCCGAGCACTGGGGCGAGTGGACTGAGTTCGATGTAACAGGAACAGCGATATCCCTTCCTGTAACTGGAATAATATCTGGTTCGGAGTTCATGGAACCTCGAGTCCCGTACACTTTCGATGTCCTACTAACTTTGGACGTGTCAGAGCAGCAGACGGTGGACGTCCCGCTTAGGTACGACGGATATTCAGATTTAGACCCAGCACAGCCGTCCGATCTGTATGATCCGGACTCAGCTTTCGATCTCCTGATGGTGAGGCCCGTCTATGACGAGAGCCTGATACCCGATTACGAAGAGCAACCAGCGATATCTGCTAAGGCCACATCCGCTCTTTTTCCATTAGCCGTTTTCGGGGCCTCTCTGATATTACTGGCATTATTCGCAGGATTCCTATTCTGGATGAAAGAACTGGCAAGGTACGAGGAAGAGAACATGGAAGATGAGACTCAAGACCCGTAGGGACAGATCTCACTTCCAGCCGTTCTCTAGAATGGGGGGTATGGTGTCCAGCACTGAGTCCCTCGGTTTCTTCCACTTCATCCCAAGATCTCTCTGGGCCGGGGAAGCATCCCAGAACAGCCTCTTACCCAGGTGCATCCTAGCCCAGGAGAGACTCACCCGTGGATGGAATATCGATACTATGAGGGATAGGAAGTATGGAATCTGCCGCGTGGGCACCCTAAGAGATGGATTTTGAGCTCTTATGGCCTTGGAGATATCCTTCCACCACATCTGACCTGAAACCACTAGATACCTCCCGGCGTTCTCCCCTTGAGTCATGGCCCTGACATGAGCCTCCGCTACGTCTCTCACGTCCACGATGCTGATGTGCATTGGGATCACAAAGGGTATTTCCCTTCTGAGTAGCATCATCAGGAAAGACGGACTACCATTCAGGTGCCTCCTCGACAGAGGGGGGCCCAGAACCACACAGGGATTGATAGTCACCATTCTGACGGAATTATTCCTTGCAGAGTGCCAGTCTCTTACCAGTCTTTCAGCGGTGTATTTCGCCAGACCATACGGGTTCTCCTCTATCGTCGCGTCCTCTGCCCAAGTATCGGTGGTCAGGGTTTGACCGTCCTCCCATGAAGACGGCCTGATGGCTGCAGTCGAGGACGTGTGAATTAGACACCTAACCGTTCCTGATGAATCTATTGCATCAAGTACGTTTCTGGTTCCCACCACACTCGGATCGACAATCTTCTCCTGCGCCCGCTTGGACTTCAGGACGACAACTGCCGCGGTGTGAATCACAGATTCGCAACCGGCCACGGCTTCTCGTACCGATTCAGCATCCAGAAGATCCATCTCAACGATATCCAAGCTCCCCCCATCAGAAACAGGCAGAGCTAGAAGATGATCAACCCTTTCAGGATCTGATGAGTCCGTTACCGTCGCTCTGACCTGAGCACCTTTGGAAAGCAGGTTAGCAACAATGTGACTACCTATGAAACCACTAGCACCCGTAATCAGCACCGTCATGGTCGGACGAAAGGCTCTGTCGAAAAGAGACTATCGCCTATCATTCTGAGTCGGATTTACCAGACATCCAAGCGGGCGCCCACCAATTCAAGTCCCCCATCAGCCTCATTGTTGACGGGACAACTAGGGCCCGAACTATCGTAGCATCGACAGCTACTCCCAAGGCTAACATGAACCCGAACTGCATCATGAGCGATACAGATGAGAACCCAAAGGCCGAGAACACAGTTACCATCACAAGGGCGGCGGAGGTGATTATTCGGCCGCTCTTCTGTAGTCCTGTGGCAACGGCCAATGTATTGTCCTCCGTTCTTTCCCATTCCTCATGGATTCTGGAGAGCATCAACACTTCGTAGTCCATGCTAAGCCCGAACAAAATAGCGAAAATCATCACAGGAGTTGTTGGGTCTATCGGCTGGGGGGTGAAGTTGAGCAATTCCGCTCCATTCCCTTCCTGGAAAACCCATACTAGTATTCCAAATGAGGCGCTGACGGATAGTATGTTCATGATTAGAGCCTTCAGAGGAAGAATAACCGATCTTACTTGTAGGAAAATAAGTACATAGCTCGAGGTCAGAATGAACGCCAACGCGATCGGTAAATTCTCCTTCACAGCATCTAGAACATCTTGGTTGTATGCGGCAAAACCTGCCACATTGACCTCTGAGCCATCCCCGAACTGCTCATTTTTTGCATCAAGACTCCGGATTTCCCTTACCACCTTTCTAGATGCCTCACTGCTCTGGTCCCCTTCAATCGCAACTTGAAGGAGAACTACACCGTCCCCAACAGACGAATCAGCATAGAATCCCCTTTCTAATCTCAAGGCCTCAGACTTTGATGGCGGCAACTCGCCATCATCCGAATCGTCCCAGAATTCAACAACCTCGTCCTCGGTCCAGGTCGCGTTGAAGTGAGCATAATTAAACACAAAATTTGCACCTTCAATAGACAGTATTTCTTTGGAAAAAGCGTGGAGACTTCTGATATTTTCCTCTGAAAACACATCCGTTCCTTCCTGGATTTCGTAAACAACAAGAGCGGTGTTAGAGACTTCCTGAGGCCAGTTTTCGTCTGTCAATTCCATACCACTTCTAGCTTCATTATCGGGGCTCAATGCCTTCCAAGAGGTAATGCCCCATTCGGCTTGGAGGAACGGTGCTCCTGCCACAAGGAGAATAAGCACGGAGGGAACCAGAAACGAAAGGGGCTTGCTCATGACCCTCTTAGCCAAATCGTACCAGAAACCATCATCGGCGACCTCCGTGCTGAGCCCCAATGGAACTCTTCCTGAGTTAATCCTCTCTCCGAGTATTGCCAATATTGATGGAAGCAGGATTACCGATGATGTAAGCGCTACTAGGGTAGCACAAATCCCGCCCCATCCCAGTGATGGTAATCCTGTGTTTTCGAAGAATAGCATGCCGGTTAGGCCTGCGACCACTGTCAGGCCTGAGAAAAGAATCGCTCTACCAGCGGTAGCGCTGGTCATCGCAATCGCAGTCCTCTTATCATGACCCCTTCCCAACTCTTCTCTGAATCGATTCACTATGAACAAGGAATAGTCAACGCTGAGCCCTATACCCAGTAAGGATACGATATTGACAGCATAAACGGTGAGATCGTCAACGATGTATGTGAGCCCATGGATAATGCCAACCGCAGCTATCACGGTGTAGATTCCTGACAATGCCGGAAGGCTAGCCGATACCACAGTCCCGAAGACAAACAACAGAATTAGTATTGTCAGAGGGGCAGAAATTAACTCGGCCCTTAGGAGCTCTTCCTTCAGAACTAAATCGAAAGTAATGTCAATTGCCAAATTATCGGTGAGGTACTTTTCCATACCTTGAGGAGAGTTGTTCGGCAACTCGATATCCTCGTATATGTCCTTCAGTAGGATTTTCGAATCCTCTCTGTTCATATTGACCTTCACGTAGACTCTGGACCACGAGGGATCAACACTGCTCACAAGGGAAGACCGATTTGCTTCGTTGGTCTGCCACGGAACATCCAGATCGATATCATCATTTGTAGAAAGCACCTCGATAGTTGACTGAATGGCGGACACCACCTCGGGGTCGTCATATGAGTGACCAGGATGGTGAAATAGTACGTGGAAAGACTCGAAGGCAGTTTCGTTAGGGTCCGAGAAGCCCTCTCCCGCCGCTGCCCACCCATCAACTGACTCAAGGTCCCCCTCGCCGTATCCCTCGATGTAGCGTGGTTCCAATGAAATCATGTACCCGAGTCCGGCACAGAGCAGCAAAGAGCATACCAAAACCGCTCGTGCGTAGTCGTGGACAAAAAGACCGATCTTGTAATACAGCCTCCCTTCCAAAGCAGAAGGATCGGTCGCTCCTTCCACGACTTTGGGCCACCACATTCGCTTATCTATTTCTGTATCTAGATTATTCTAATAATTCGGCAACAGAATCTACTACCAGAGAAGGACGCAACTCGCCTTCCTCCACGTCATCTACCGAAGCCTCCCCTGAAAGCACCAGAATACCATAAACGCCCGCTCTATCTGCCATCTCAATATCTGTGTAGAGCCTATCCCCAACCATGCAGCATTCAGAAGGTTTCAGCCCCAAATCCTCCACCTTGTGTAGAATCATTCCTTTGTTTGGCTTGCCACAAACATGCACTGGACCCACCCCCGTAGTCGCCTTGAACAAGGACATGTAAGCGCCGGTGTCGGGGAGTCCCCCCCTTGGAGATGGGCAGACCATGTCTGGATGACTCGCGACCAACTGGACACCTTCGTGAAGATGTATGGACGCAGTAGCAAGCTTCTCGTAGCTAATTTCTGTATCGTACCCCAGAACTACGAATTCTGGCTGCTCAGAAGAGGTTTCAATACCCTCCTCTTCTAACATACTGCGCATCCCTTCTGTTCCGACCAGAAAGGTGCTAGTGACCTCCTTCTTACTCAGCCACGATATCAGGTCGTGGGTTGACAGTAAAACCTCTTCTTTGTCAGCATCGATACCTAGGTCCCTCAGTTTCTCCACGTATTGCTCCACAGACTTGCTTGAGTTGTTGGACAGAAAGTATCTCTTGATGCCTCTTTCTTCTAACCTTCCTAGGAAATCTAAGGCACCACCTATCAGACTGTCTCCGAGGTATATGGTGCCGTCTAAATCCAAGAAGACGGCCTTAATTCCATCTAGAGACCGACTGATTTCCCCTTCCACGTCCCATCACATCATGGCAGCAATATAGTCTTGAATAGGAACCAGGGGCTCCAGAGGGCCTTCTGAGCCTCTTTATCTGCGATCATACCCGTCAGCATATCGCCCATCTCCTCTTTCCTAGAGGCCTTCCCAACGAACCAATTCATCAACTTCTTCCACTTGACCACCTTCTGTAATCTGTGGGAGTTAGTCAGCTCCTTGCCAAGCGTTTCCCAAAGATCCTCCATGTATGCAACTGCCTCCTCCTCGGGAAAACCTCCTGAATGGTCATCCTTGTCGAAGTACTTAGAGGTCATCTTCGCCGAGACTAAGCCATTTCCTATGCCCTCGCCGCTAAAAGGGTCGACCAGACTAGCAGCATCCCCAACGCACATCACACCCGCACCGGCGCTCCTCCTGGGTTGGTAGGAGGGAGGGCTCTTTCTTGGAGAGCCGAACGGAAGCTGCCATCCCTTCTGGGACCCTTCAACGATTCTTGCATCCTTGAATCGCTCCCTGAAAACAGGATGATTCTCGATGACCCAGCGCTGCTTCTTCTTCAGTGACTTACCTGCTCCCTTTTGCTTCCGCTGCTCAGAGATGACCATCCCGATTCCCACATTCACGACTCCTTCTTTGACTGGGAACAGCCAGAAGTATCCCGGAATTACCTCATCGATGAAGTGAATCTCGATCGGCCCTTGGCTTCCATCGAAGCCTCCAACGTCCTCCCAGTACTCCCTGTAACCACCGCAATAGTGGTCATCATCTCTCATCGGCTCACTGTGAATCCCCTCTACGAGCTTGGTGGCTACAGGGCACCTGTACCCCCCAGCACCAATGGTGAGGGGGGCGGTGAAACTCATAGTCGGCGATTTGGAGGATCTCTTACCAAAACTACCGGATACTCCGACTATGACTCCCTCATTATCAAGCACCTCTTTGACGTTGAATCCCTGGATTACCGAGCCGCCCGCTTCAGTGACAATCTCAGTAGCCCTCTTGAACATCATGTAGTCGAACTGCATTCTAGGAAGGGAGTACCCAGCCATCTTCTTCTCAAACTCGTCCTGCGGGAGCATAACCTGGACAGTGTTTCCGTTTGCAGAACCGAACACTATCGAGTCAACCATGAAGTGAGGAGTTTTCTCAACCATCTCCTTGACACCTAACTCCTTCACGTGGGAAAGCGATTTCCCGCCAACGGCATCCCCACAGATCTTGTCCCTAGGCCATATCTCTTTCTCAATCAGAAGAACCTTGCATCCATTCAATGCATTGTAGGATGCGGCAGCGGATCCGCTAGGGCCCCCGCCGACTACTATGACGTCGAAAGAGCTCCCATCTTCTGGTATGCCGCCAGTATCTATCGGACCCTCCCAATCGTCCATACTAGTTCTAGTGGGAGGGGCATCAACATTCAAACTATGCCATGGGGTTCTTCTGCATTCCATGCCACGCACTGCCATGAGCGGAACCTTGTGGATCGTCAAGACAACCCTTCCCGGTGAAATGAATGAGGCTGAAGTGGGCATGTGGTGCCAATCGATAATAGAATCGAATCTGGCCGCCTGCGTGGAATTTAGGAGAGTAAACTCGGTTTTTCGATGGGAAGGAGAAACTCAAAATGCGCTCGAATGGGATATCCAAATGAAGACCTCTGAATCTAGTAAAAATGGATTGATATCCAAAATAAAATCGGAACATTCCTATGATGTCCCTCAGATTGTCTGGTGGTCGGTTGAGTCTACGAAAGAATACTACGATTGGGTTCAAGGGTGATACGCTCTTCGTGCACCATGAGACTGGCGGAGACCCTCAGACCGGCTAAGAAGGTCCCCACCGTCTGGTGGAGCTCTCCAAATCCGATGTCATTGAAGCCAAACCGATCTACAATGGTCATTCTGATAGTCGGTGAATTCATTTTCGGACTAGGAGACTCACTTCTGATTGCTGCCGGTGTGGGGAATACTCCCTGGACTGTTTTGGCAGAAGGTATAGCCGATACTGCAGAAGTGTGGACAATAGGAGAAGCAACTTTCCTAGTCAGTATTGCCGTGATGTTTCTATGGATTCCAATAAAGGAGACCCCCGGAATTGGAACCATCCTGAATATCATCATTATAGCTCTCACAATTCATGTTATGGTTCCAATACTGCCACAATCGGAGAACTTCTTGGTCTCGATTCTGATGGCTTCCTCAGGAATCGTGCTCGTCGGAATAGGTAGTACGATGTACTTGACGGCAAATCTAGGGCCAGGCCCAAGAGACGGCTGGATGACTGGACTTCAGAGAGCCACAGGCGTTCCAATCGGAAGGGTTAGAATTACCATAGAGTCCTCAGTCCTAGTGATTGGAATATTACTAGGTGGTACATTTGGAATTGGCACCATCCTCTTCGCAGTAACCATTGGTCCCGTGGTAGCGTCCTGTCTATCGATAGCCAGTAGGATCGACTCCACTACCGGATGATTCCTCCAATCAACAACCCAATCGGGAGGTTCATGGAGTATTGCGGACAGGCTCAATCATGGGTGGACACGGAGTCATTCAGCGATACCGGGAGTTCCTCCCTGTTTCTCAGGATACATGCATCATTTCTCTGAATGAGGGGAACACGCCATTGATAGAATCACACAATCTGGTACAGGCACTGGGTGGGGGTTTCCGTCTTTTCATCAAATATGAGGGTCTTAATCCCACTGCATCCTTCAAAGATCGGGGGATGACTCTTGCTGTAACCAAGGCAGTAGAAAAAGACGTCCGCGCTATCGTTTGTGCCAGCACAGGAAACACCAGTGCCTCAGCAGCGGCCTATGCCTCTCGTGCTGGTCTTACTTGCGTTGTTCTGATTCCAGAGGGCAAGATATCCTATGGAAAGATGGCCCAGGCTCTCATTCATGGTGCAAAGACAATTGAAGTCAGGGGAAACTTCGATGAGGCTCTCGAGTTGGTCAGGGAATTGGGGCTGAGGGACGATATTGAAATCGTCAATAGCATTAATCCATTTAGGATTCAGGGCCAGAAGACCGCGGCATTCGAGGTCTGCGACGATCTAGGGGCATCTCCAGATATGCACTTCTTGCCTGTTGGAAACGCCGGCAACATCACTTCCTATTGGATGGGCTACAAGGAGTACAAGGACGCTGAGAGGATAGAGTCGCTACCGGTGATGATGGGATGGCAGGCTGAGGGCGCGGCACCAATTGTCAGGGGGGAGATCGTTGATGCTCCTGAGACAGTGGCTACGGCCATCAGGATAGGGAATCCAGCCAGCTGGCAGCTAGCCATAGAGGCCTCGGAGGAGTCCTCAGGGGCAATAGACTCTGTCACCGACGAAGAGATACTGGATGCTCATAGGATGTTGGCCAGGACAGAGGGCGTATTCGTTGAACCTGCATCTGCTGCGGGGATAGCGGGCATTGTGAAGAGCAATGCGAGGGGGGAAATACCCCAAGGCTCTACAGTGGTAGTTACCGTAACCGGACACGGACTGAAGGACCCAGCGATCGCTATCGACAACTCCGCTGCGAGGTCTGTTGTTGTAGAACCAGACCTAGAATCAGTCCTGAATGCAATCGGAGTGCAATGAGTATGGTTATTGCTGTCTTGCCAATCCCATGTCATGGATGACGAGTTTTCAGAACGTGCATTCTCCACCAGAGCCGTCTGGTCTGGAACCAACCACCTGGAGGGCTCCGCAGTCACTCCGATCTTCACCACATCTACCTATCAGCTAAATGACGACAGGTATAGAGATTGGGCCGATGGTGGCCAGCACTCCCTAATCTACAGTCGCTGGTCGAGTGTTAACTCCGAGGCTGTGGCTTCGAAGGTAGCCTCGTTGGAGGGAGCCGAGGACGGAGAAACCCTTGCAAGTGGAATGGCAGCGATTTCCTCTACACTCTTATCCATGCTCTCGAAGGGTGATCACATGGTTACATCTGCAGATATCTATGGCGGGACATACGGTCTACTAACTTCCGATTTCCCCCGATTTGGAATAGACGTAACGATGGCAGACATCAGAGACCCCTCTTCGTTTGAGGCAGCAATAAATGCGAACACCAAAGTACTCTATGTCGAGACAATTACCAATCCTGTACTCAAGGTGTGTGATTTGGAGGCAATGGCATCAATAGCGAAGGAGCATGGCTTGATTTCTGTTGTCGATAACACATTCGCTACCCCGTGGGCCTGCCAACCGATTTCAATGGGGTTCGATGTTGTTATCCACTCAGGAACTAAGTTCCTAAACGGACACACCGATCTGACAGCAGGGATAGTTGTCGGAAGAGCCGATCTCATCGAGGGGGTATTCAAGACCAAATCCAGACTAGGAGGAACCGCAGACCCCCTCATGTGTTATCTTCTGGAGAGGGGCATGAGAACCCTTCATGCCCGAATGCCAATACACGCATCAAACTCTTCTGAACTAGCTAGAAGACTGGAAGAAAACCCCGAAATCAGTGCTGTCAACCACCCCTCTCTGAAGAGCTATGCTGACTACGAGGTAGCCAAGCGAATCGTCCCGAATGGGACGGGAATGCTGTCATTTGTAGTAAAAGGTGGGGACGAGAGAGCAATGCGCTTCGTCAGAGCACTCGAAATTATATTCGAAGCGACAAGCCTTGGAGGGATTGAGAGCCTAGTTTCTTGCCCGTTCAACACAAGCGATATTTTCGTTCCCGAGGAAGATCGACTAGAGGCTGGAATCGTCCCCGGTTTCGTGAGGATGAGCGTGGGAATCGAGGATGTTGATGACCTATGGTCAGACATTGAACAGGCCCTACTGGTCAGCCGGTCCTGACAGGTGTAATGATGGACGAAACTCTTCTGCTTGCCACTCTTGTGTTCATTATCCCGATGTGCTTCAGCCCCGGGCCAAACAATGTACTCTGCGCTGCTCACGGCTCACAACACGGATTCAGGGCAACCCTTACACTGATTTCAGGAATGGCTGTAGGTTGGTCAGCTCTGGGCCTGTTCGTAGGTGGGGCTACTGTTTTCATCGAGAACAACCAGGAGTTCTTCGAGATATTGACTTACGTCGGAGCCGGTTACATTGCTTACCTCTCCTACAAGATCGCGACTTCAAACTCTCTCGAGGATGGTTCTATCGAGGAAGAGCGTCTTGGGTTCTCGACCGGGGTGGCCATTCAGTTCGTCAACGGAAAGGCGTGGATTCACTTCCTAGTCCTCATGACTACATTCGGCTCCCTGTTTGGAACTGGATTCTCCGGAAAGGCAATGCTAGTGATAATGAATGTAGTATTCGGACTCCCAGCAGTCATGACCTGGGCTGCATTCGGCACGGTCCTACGTAGGGCATTCACTACTCCTCGTTCGGCTACCTTGCTAAACCGAGGGATGGGGGTGTCCTTGTTCGCTGTCGCACTTTGGATAGTGATACCTCCAGACTACTACAGTATTCTTCTGGGTTGAATTTTTGGTGCAGAGGGCAGGATTCGAACCTGCGAAGCACTACGCACTGGGACCTCATCCCAGCCCCTTTGACCGCTCGGGTACCTCTGCTTGTTAGTCAGTGGGCTTACGCCTGCATATTTCAGAGGTATCCTAGCTTCCACAGTACCAAGTAAATGACGGGAGCCAGGGGCAAGCAAACCGCAAACGCTCTCCTGAAGGCTCTCCACAGTCCGTCTTCCTTTCCTTCTGGTATGCTATCCGCCGCAGCCACTACCAATTCCTCAATTATGCCCGCACCGGGACTAATGCTTGTCATATTCCACCTCAGAACCTAATTCCTACTTTGGCGGCCATGGGAGGCGCCTGACCGGTCTTCGCATAGTAGAACAAAGATGCCCTATTCACAGCTTCAACCGTCGAAAAGAAAAGGACCGTGAACAATAGCCCCACAGCAAGTACTACGATTCCTAGGATTACCCCAAAATCACCTAAGTACATCAGTGGGACGGTTAACGCGATCAGAACGAATATGCATAGAATCATCAGGAGACCGGTTCCGATGTGAGAAGTCACGTCCTCCCCCCAGGTCCTCTTGAACAAGTCTGTACTCCTGCCCATGCTATCTATTACACCGGCCCTCTCTAGGACAATCATAGGTATCATGAAGAACGTTACAATCCACCAAGCAATTCCAAGGATGAAACTAGCCAAGCCCGCCATTACCCTCAGTGGAACCGGAGAGTCATCGCTATGAGAAAGCCCCTCGAGTATCTGGATGAAAAGACCGACAGTTCCTGCGATTAGCCCCCAAACTAGAATCTGTGGTAGACACTTCATCGCTTGCCCAATGCCGTATGAGAAGCTTGGATTGGTTCCCGAACTGAGACGCTCATACGCGCTTGCTACGATAGCTGCGTTCCAGAAGACGGTGATTACAGATACTAACAAGTAGAAGGCGAACCAGATTGCCATGTGTGCGAATACCAACGCACTGCCACATTCGTCGTCGACGCACTCCGGGTTGGGGGCGATAGCATCCAGACCGACCGAGCCCGATATCGCTGCCCCTATTGCTACGAGAGAAAATAGAGCGGACAGGAATGTGTACACGAGTAACTCTGGGTCTGACCAGACCACTGCAATTCCCAGTTTAGTAATCTTCCAACCTCGAGAGATTCTCTGGCCAATCCCAATTCTTCGACCTCCTCGGTGGATCATCCAACTATCGCCTGTGGTAACCATGGCAGAAATCTACCGGTCAGGAGTAATAACGATATTCACGGAATCCCCTATGGAGACCCTACCTTCTCGTAAAACACGTGCTAGCCACCTCGACCAACCGTACTCTTGATCATGGTCGACTCTGTCAAATCGCCTTCCTATGAAGGACCCGCCAATCTTCGAGCAGGGCGCACAAGGCTCGCTAAGCTCAAGCACTACGTCGCCAATCTCCAAGCGCGCCCCCTCAGAAAGTGAATCCCACTCCACTCCTCGAATCGTCAGATTCTCACCCGTAGACCCGATCTCTATCGGGTGACCCTCATGCTTCAGTCGCTCGATTATCTCTAGAGAGAAGATACAGACTGCTCTATCTGTATCCCCGCCCCTACCGTCCCGGAACCTATTGAAATCGCCCTCTACTCCTCTCTTCATGATTTCCGCGGACTCAACTCTGGACTTAGGCACACCTCCGCTGCTCACATTAATCGAGTGGACCTCTCCGCTCATAGTGACGCCTCTGAGAAATCAAATTCGACCTCCAGCCTATCAATCATTTCCAAGTACCGCCTGGAGAGACTTTCATCTGGTTCCTTCAGATTGTGCTTCCAAAACCTCCAACAAGCAATTGCTAGAGTGGCGTATCTGTGCATTTCCGGCATGACTCTCCACTCCTCGTCACTAAGCCTCCTTACGCTTTGGTAACCCTGAATTAGGGAATTCCAGCGACCGGATATCGGTCTATTCCCTTCCCAACCGAATCCTACGAAGGCCATTGCTATATCAAAGCACATTGGCCCAATCCATGCCTCCTCCAGGTCAAGGATAGCGCAGACCCGACCTGACTCACCAATCACATTGTCTGGAAATAGGTCACCATGAAGAACCCCCGTAGGTAAAACATCAGAGACAATACTTCTGAGATGTTTTGACTCATCGGCTAGCAATCGTCCGAAAGAGCCCCCTCCTTCCATCCTAGTTGAAAGAGTGATAACCTCTTCGAAGAGTACGAAACCCATCCTGTACTCTCGAGGGAAGCACTCCGCATCAGGTATAGAATGCATCCTAGCAAGGGTCTCTCCCAAGCTCCGGAGAGAATCTTCGTCAGAGCCAAGAAAACCTCCCTTCACGAATGGTAGCAACGTCCAAGCAAAACCGTCCTTGACTGCAACATAGTGTCCATCAAGCATTTGGATCGGCACGGTAGTTGGGATCCCATGAGAATCGAGATGCAAGTGCCGTTTTATGACCCTGCTCACCTCATCTAAGGTATTTGCAAACCATGCCTTTAGTACGACCTCAGAGCCATCCAAGAGCCTAAGGTGAAAGTTGCTGTTGTCCCACCCACCCTCCAAACTTACCATCGTATCCAAGTCCGAAAGGCCCGCCATGGAGAGAAGCCAACGAGCATCTTCTGCTTCGACCCGGTTATTCACGGATATCCCCAGTATGCCCCTCATATTGCTTCTTCTCTCCGGTTATGACTTAACTTAGTGCCTGTTGGGAGACTACGTGGCAAAACCAATTGTGGTAGTTGGGATGCATCGAAGCGGTACCAGCCTTGTCTCCAGACTGCTCGATAAATTAGGCATACTAATGGGACGAGATTTACAGGAGGACCATGAGTCGAAGTTCTTTATTGGTCTAAATAAATGGATTTACGCCAATGCTGGAGCCGATTGGGCCCGTCCCGAGGCACTATCCGAGCTGATAGATTTCGAGCCAGCAAGAGAGAAGGTCGTTCAATACTTGATAACCAGACTGTCCAGCAGAGCCAGTAAGAAGTTCTCAGGTAGGGCTCTCAAGAACGGAGTTTTCGATATTTCTGAGCCTTGGGGATGGAAAGATCCACGAACAGGTCCTGCACTACCTATTTGGCTATCCATCTGGCCAGAGATGAGAATCGTTCACGTTATGAGGCACGGAGTGGATGTGGCAGCCAGCCTCCATACGAGGAGCAATAGGAACTGGGATGCAGACTCAGACAGGTTCGAGAAATGGCTCCCAATTTATCGATGGAGAAGGAGCCAGCTCCCAATAAGGAGGGGTCAAAGGGCTGCAACGCTCGAGAACGCCCTCGATTTCTGGGCGGAACAGGTAAGCATCGAGAACTCGATAATTGGTCAAAGGGAAGAAGTCCTTAGAATTAGGTTTGAGGATATACTCAGTCAACCGGAAATGAAGATATCAGAAATTGCTGAGTTCGCAGGCTCTTCGATAAGTCCTGATATGCTAGAGGAAATGACCTCAAGCCTAGACCCGAGTAGAGCATTCTCCCACAGGGAAGATAGAGAACTATTGGAATTCGCAGAACAGAACGCAGAGTTATTAGCAAATTTCGGTTACTGAGATCTCCTTTGTATTTCATTAACCCAGGCAGATACATCAAATCCAGTCTGCGAACCAAAATAGACCAAATCCTCTCTTAGCTCTTCTCCGCATGATCTGTAGTGATTGTCATTCAAAGCCTGAAAAAATCCTTTACGACTGAGTATGGGAAATCTGTAAATGTTCCAGTCTCTTTTCTGTAGATATCGAACGATTGGCCTCTTGAGAAAGCTAGGAATTAGTGAGAACAGAGATTTTGCTGCTACACCGACCCTCGACAGGGGGCGCCTCGCCTTTGCAGAGTTTGCGTGTCTATCCATGTCAAACTCGTACTCCCAACTTCCAAGACCAAGAAACTCTCCAATTTCGTTGAGAACCTGTTTTGGTTCACCTCTCATTCTTGAACTGTCAACTATTAAGAATCTCGAGCGATCGAATTTGTCCAACCATTTCTCCATAGAAGAACCGTAAAACGAATCGACTCTAAGACTCTCATCGTCCCATGCTTTCTCGAAACTACTCCAATCACGGCCTGCCTTCTCTGCTTCTCCTGTGTTCCTGACCATGTTCCAATGACTCACCGCCCTCGACACCGGCTCTCTGAGACATAGAATGAACTTGGCTTTCGGGAACCTCTCCGATATCCTACTGGGAGCAATCGGACAACCGAACGTATGAACAGACGCATCCATTCTTAGACCAGAGCCAGAAAAGAAACTATCGTACTCTGACCAGTTTGGCTCAACATCATCTCTAACGAAGGTCCCCTTGTGTGACGCTACCAGATTCGGCTCTTTTGGATTTGAAAGCGTGATGTTGGGATTTTGGTCCATTACATGAGCCAGCCAAGTGGTTCCAGCTTTGGGCGCCCCCACTAGGAAAATATCCACTTCTTCCCACGCTCCGCAACATGTCCAGCAAAGCCATGACATTTCATTTTCATCATGAAACCCTGTCCATGTGAAGCATATGCCTATAACGAAAATTCTCGCCATTTGCGGATATATGCACATCCTAGTGTTGACACGGTCGACCCTTCACCACGGATTCGGAGGCTTTCAGAGGCAATGCACTGACCTCTGTGAGGGCTTCGTCAAGATGGGGCACAAAGTCACGGTACTGACTACTGCACACCCTGATGGCGAGGAGAAACTGGAAGGTGCAGGATACATTATCCACTTCCTCCACCCCTCAAAACCAAAGCGCCTCTCTCGAGGATGGTTCAAGCAGACAAGGAAGATGGTTGTAGACATCCACAGTGAGACGCCAATTGATGTCATTCATAGCAACGAATTTGCTGGATTTGGAATCACTCCATGGGCCAGGAAGAACAACATCCCTATTGCCCTGCTTTGCCATGGTTCTTTGCGATCAGAGCTTCTTTCGTTCCTAGCATCCGCAGACAGGCGCCCAAGGTACTGGCACTGGTTGGTTCTGACTCCACTTCATCTGATTAGACGATATTTCCTGTGGGAGATTCCCATGAGGAGGGCAGTATCCAGGATTATTCTGGTCACTCCTACTATTGAAGCAGACTTCCGAGCCTTCTGCAAGGGGAAGGTTCAGGTTATAGAGAATGGAATTACCCTACCAGAAAAGCCAACTAAAAATATAGCAGGACCTACTTTGAAACTCCTTTGCACGGGTCGTGCAGACAGACAGAAGGGATTCCAGATGGCAATTAAGGCAATGGGCAAACTACCGGATTTGGACCTACACTTGGATATAGTTGGATCTGGTGACTATCTCCCAGAAATGAAGAGGCTAGTAGAGAGAATGGGACTGGGCAACAGAGTTACTTTCAGAGGTAGGGTCGATGATGATGAACTGTACAGTCTATACTCATCGGCCGACATTTACCTTATTCCTACACTGAGGTACGAGGGTCTTCCCCTGGCCCTCTTAGAGTCCATGGCTCATGGGATTCCGACCATATCCTCAAACATAGGTGGGAACTCAGATGTTATTACGCACGAGAAGGATGGACTTTTCGTTAAACCTGGTGATTTGGACGAACTTGTCGCGGCTATCAGTCTGCTAGAAAAGAATCCAGATTTACGGAACTCACTCGGAAAGGAGGCTAGAAAAACTACAGAGAGGAGGTTCGACAAGGAGAGAATGGTTAGAGACACAGAGTTAGTATTGAGGCAAATAACGAGCCCCTAGTGGAAGTCAGGGCGTTTAGTTGAATAATCCTAGACCGCCCCCTTGGATTGTGGTCGACCTAGCATCTATGGTATTTGGCGAATTCCAAGACGAACTTACTTCTGTGTTCGGCGATATAATCGGGTGGGCCATTGGTCACGTCATCCTATTCCTGTCTTTAGGAGCCATTATACTTGGTATTAGGGAACGAAACCACATCATTAACAATTCAGGGCTTGGAAGGAGCCATGCTTTGGACCTCTGCGTTTTCTTGCTTCTGACAGCCGTACTATATTTCGTCTACACAACTATTTTCCAGTTCGAATCCGTCGCTTCGTGGGCCCTTGCTGCAACTTCTTCACTTTCACTGAGGTGGATGGTAACCGTTCTAGGCTAAACCTTCCTTCTGAAGAAAGCATACAAGGAAGCCACCAGAATCAATCCGCCGGCAGCCCCACCAATTACAAGATTTTGATTTTCCTCGGTCACCCCCAACTCTTCTAGAAAAGTCCCATTAACATCAATTCCAACAGATGGAACGACGGTTTCTTTCTCATTGACCGTGAGCGAGAAAGCGAACTCGCTAGAACAACTCCAGATCGGATCTGTCATTTCATCTACTACGATTAGACAACCCTCCCACTTGCTCTGAAGATTGGAGGGGGTGGTCAGGACAAAATCACAGTTAACTGAGCCCATCGGATTCTCCACTCTACAAGTGTCTACAGACATATCATTGAACCCAGAGGGCCACATAGTCTCCTGGATACTCCCCTCCTCAAGGAGGTGTAGTGAGACTTCCAGAGAACTCTCTTCGTTGCTGTCGCAACTGTAAACAACAGACAACAACACATCTTCTCCCGCCTCAGAGAATATCGCAGAAGGACCGGATGAAGAGCATACGGTGTATGGTAGAACTTCCACTTCGACCACATCCTCATCGGAGAATCCGAACACACTCACTGGCACTCCGTTCCACTCAGTGACTACGACACTCACGTTGATATCATACATCCCGGCTGGAATTTCACCTGAAGATGCTACAGCGATTTGGAAATCTACAGACTCCCCTCCTTCCACGGTCATGCTTCCCGGACCAGCTACGTTCAGGTTTCCAGATTGGTACGAGATTTCTATACTCTCAGAGCCGGAAGTAGGGTTCGTCAGTTCGCAATTAACAATTGCCTGTTTTACAGAATCAGGAGATATATCCAACGTAACCGAATCCTCACACTCCACATCGGCCTCAGGCAAAATTTGAGCCGAACCACTGGTCGAAAAGCAGCAGATTAGCATCATGGAGGAAACGAATATGACAGCCATACGCCGTATTTTCACAATAATTCCTGAGTTTTAACTATCATAGACATTCGTGTCTTATGCTAACAATTGGTGCGTTTTCTCTACTCAAAGCATTCATGTCAGCCTTTCGTACGGAAAGGCCTCATGGGAGGGGACTCAGATGGACCCAAGGTCGCAATCACCCCACAAAGCACCAAGGTCACCAGCGGTACGGAGGTCCAAGAGAAACTCATCGTTGCAGCGAGAGTATTCTCAGATCTTCTGAAGCCAACATTCGGGCCCAGAGGTCTAGACAAGATGCTCTACAAGACGGACGGTACCACAGCAGTCACCAACGATGGAGCGAAGATAGTGGCCGAGCTTCTGGTAAGGCATCCCGCTGCCAAAATGATGGTCTCCATGGCAGAGTCGCAAGAGGAGGACTGTGGTGACGGGGTAACAACCACGATGCTACTGTGCGGGTCACTGCTAATCGAGGCGAATAACCTATTCAGGAAGGGGCTCCACCCTCTAACCCTGGTCGATGGATACCAATCATCACTCCAGACCGCTAGATTACAGATAGAGTCAGATCTGAGAAAATGCGACGAGAAGAAGCTACTGGAAGTGGCCGAGACATCTCTCAGAGGTAAAGTTGCAGACACCGCCCTCGGGTCCTTCCCACCTCTAATTGTCAAGGCTCTCAGCACAGTGTTAGACAACAGGGGCGAGGCATCTGCTCAACACGTTTCCATGTTCAAGAGCGGAACTGGGAGCATCAGGGACTCTCGATTGATTAACGGGATTATCCTCCGTAGACGAGTACTGATGGACACCCTACCCAACGACTTACGCGATGCAAAGGTGATATGTCTAAACGGAGAACTGAAGATAAGAGAAATGTCCAGAGATGCAGAAATGAAAATCACGACTGCTGACGACTTGGACTCGTTCATCGAAGCCGAGAAGGACAGAAAGGAGGAAATTTCCAGAAGCATCCTCGAATCTGGTGCAAGGGTAGTACTTTGCTCTGGTGAGATCGATAAGGACGTCCTTCATATGCTCTGTGAGAAATCAGTTCTAGTCGTGGAAGGACTGGACCCTTCTGAATTGAGAAATGCTTCTGGTGCAACGGGAGCTAGGATAGTGGAAAGCCCGCTAGATATAGCGGAGTCTGACTTGGGGCAGTGCGGCAGCGCGTCTTGGGAGAGGAAGCCAGCTTCTAATGAGGTAGAAGATGTGATTCGGATTGAGGGTTGCCCAAACCCATCAGTCGTGACTATAGAGATAGGAGGCGCAGGTGAAACAGGTACGGAGGAGGTAATCAGAGGAATACACGACTCGCTCAGATCTACTTCGTTGGCTCTGAATGAGTATGTCCTTCCGGGCGCAGGAGCTATCCACAGCAGAATAGCTCACGCAGTTAGATTGGCTTCAGAGAAACAGGCGGGGAGGGAGAGACTTGCAATGGAGGCGTTTGCTAGAGCCATGGAGACGATCCCCTCAACACTCGTTGAGAACGCTGGAGGGGAGCCGCTGGACCGTATTCTGGAACTAAGATCTACATCACTGGGTGAGCCCCCCGTTGGAATTTCCGAGGACGGTAAGAAATGGATAGTCGAAGGGGTCTGGCACCCTAGGTCAGTAATTGAGAACTCCTTGCAATCGGCTACCGAGACGGCAATGGGGATGCTACGAATAGATCAGGTCATTTCAGCCAGGGGCGAATAGCGACCACGAACCTTCAAGCCCCCTTCACACACGGGTTCACATGGAGCGACCCACAGCGCTGATCAGCGTCTGGGACAAAACCGGAATCGAAGAACTGGCTGCATCATTACAATCCATGGGCTGGACAATCCTATCGACGGGTGGAACCGCAACCAGACTCAGAGATTCAGGAATCGAAGTAAGGGATGTATCCGAAGCTACCGGACACCCCGAGATATTCGATGGCAGAGTCAAGACCCTACACCCCGCGGTCCACGGAGGGATACTTGCGAGGCGTGATTCGAAACAGGACATGGAAAAACTGGTGGAAATGGGATATGGGTCAATTGACTTGGTATGCGTAAACCTGTATCCTTTCGAAGAAACCGCTGCGCGAGACCCCCCGGCAAGCGAACAGGAACTGATTGAGATGATTGATATTGGTGGACCGACGATGGTGAGATCGGCTGCAAAGAACCATGCAGACGTCATCGTAATCACGAACCCAGATCAACATAGATCGGTACTGGAAGCGCTTTCGAAAACCGAAGGGAATCCCTCTGGGGTCGACCTGGGGTTGAGGAGAGACTTGGCGATATCTGCATTCCAATCTACCGCAGCATATGACTCTGCGGTTTCTAACGAGTTGTGGGGAAGATTCACAGAAAGTACAATTCCAAACAGAATTCTGACAACTTCAGATCAGGGTGTGGAACTAAGGTATGGTGAGAATCCACACCAACCGGCTTCTTTCTTCCCATCTCCTGGAGCGTCAAGAGGGCTCTCGAGAGCAGTTCAACATGGTGGCAAACCCCTATCGTACAACAACTACTTGGATCTCGATGCTGCGCTTAGGCTAGTCAGGTCTATCTCGCAGACTTGCGATTTCGGCTCTCACTCTTGTGTAGTAATCAAGCACACAAATCCCTGTGGGGCCTCTATCTCCGAGAATCAGGTTTCTGCCTGGGAAAACTCTCTGGCCAGCGACCCAGAGAGTGCATTCGGATGCGTGATCGCATTCGATCGGGTGGTCGAGAGAGAAACCGCGGAGTCGATTGGCAATCACTTCTTTGAATGTATGATTGCACCAGGTTACGAATCGGATGCCTTGGAGATTCTCTCTGAGAGCAAGAATAGGAGAATTCTGACTCTCGATCCATTAGGGGAAATTACAGATGAACCAAAGATTCGACAAGTACAGGGAGGCTGGCTATCCCAGATACAGGGCATTCCTAACATCGATTGGGAAAATGTAAGCCATGTTACCGAAAAGACGCTTGAAGGGGACGAGCTAAATCTAGCTAGGTTCGGTACCTCCGTCATTGCCGAAGTCCAGTCTAATGCGATCATTCTAGTACGTAAGACAGAGAATGGTTACTCTACCGTGGGAGTTGGTCCCGGGCAGACTAGTCGGGTGGAGTCAGTCCGAATCGCTGCAAGGAGGGCGGGTGAAAGAGCAAAGGGGGCCATGATGATATCCGATGCCTTCTTTCCTTTCCGCGATGGGATAGACACATCAAATGAAATCGGGATTACTAGTATTGTGCAACCGGGAGGCTCAATTCGTGATGATGAAGTAATTGAGGCCGCTAACCAGCATGATATGGCAATGATATTTACAGGAATCCGCCTCTTCAGACATTAGGCGAGTACCTGAATTGTCTGAGTGAAAACCATCATACAGCGGGGTTCGATGCAACACTGTGTCCAACCCATCGCAACCAGGTTCCAATACCTATGAGGACTTGGTATCAGCCATAGGCAATACCCCCCTCATCCGATTGAATAGAATTACGGAGGACCTGAGAAAATCTTCAGTCTGGGTCAAGCTTGAGAGATGTAACCCTGGAGGATCGATAAAAGATAGAATCGGTTTGCAGATGGTTCTAGATGCAGAGGAGAAAGGACTACTGAAACCAGGAGGAACGATTGTTGAGGGAACTTCTGGAAACACCGGAATAGGACTAGCAATGGTTGCTGCACAGCGGGGTTATCGTTGTATTTTCACCATGGCAGATAAGATGAGTAAGGAGAAGATAGACCTCCTACGGGCTATGGGAGCAGAGGTCCATGTCTGTCCGACAGCAGTAGAGAAGGAGGATCCCCGTTCGTACTACGAAGTGGCTGCTAGACTGGCAAGAGAGATACCCGGAGCCTGGTATCCCGACCAATACTCGCACGAGGCGAATCCATTGACTCACTACCTCTCGACAGGACCGGAGATTTGGGAGCAAACTCAGGGAAAGATAACCCACTTCGTAGCCACTATGGGAACTGGTGGGACGATTTCTGGCACCTCCAAGTCATTGAAGGAGATGGCCGAGTCAAATGGATTAGAACCACCAAAGATCGTGGGGGTCGACGCAGTTGGCTCCATTCTCAAACAATGGTTCGAAGAGGGGACCATGGGGGAGCCAGATACGTACAAAGTCGAGGGATTCGGAGAGGATTTTATCCCATCTGCAACCGATTTCTCTGTAATTGACGAGATTCGTCAGGTCGATGACGGAGAGTGCTTCCAATGGGCGAGAGCCCTTGCAAGGAGGGAGGGGATGTTCTGTGGAGGATCATGTGGAGGCTCGATCAAGGTGGCTATCGATATTGCCAACGAGGCAGAGGAAAATGGTGAGGAAGCCATGGTGGTCGCAGTTCTACCAGATGCCGGTAATCCATATCTTTCGAAGTTCTATAATGACGACTGGCTTAGAGAGAACGGTTGGGAACCAGACGAATGGGACTGATCACACCTTTTCGAAGGCCTTCTCCAAATCAGCAATCAGGTCATCTGGGTCCTCGATTCCCACAGAAAGCCTGACCAGGCCGTCCTCAAACCCTCTAGCCAAACGCTCCTCACGAGGAACCTCCGCATGAGTCATAGTTGCAGGGTGGGTGATCATGGTCTCCACGGCGCCCAAGCTCTCTGCAAGAAGGCACAAATCTACCGAATTCATTAATTTCTTACCAGCCTCAAGTCCACCCTCCAACTCGAACGAGATCATCCCGCTGTATCCTTTCATCTGACTTTTGGCTATTTTGTGCATGGGATGTGATTCCAATCCAGGATAGACCACCTTGGATACCTTCGGATGCCCCTCCAGGTAGGACGCTATCTTCTCCGCATTCTCCCAATGTCTCTGCATCCTCAGATGAAGGGTCTTCAGACCCATAATCACCAACCAACAATCGAACGGGCTAGGGACCGCTCCAACGCTCTTCTGGATGTACTTCAACTGATCATAAAGATCGTCTCTATCGGTAATTATTGCACCACCAATAATCTGGTTATGGCCACTCAGATACTTCGTGGTACTGTGAAGCACCAGATCAGCCCCATACTCCAGAGGCCTGAGGAAAACTGGGGTCGCGAAAGTGGTATCAACAACGTAAAGCAAATCATTACTCTTTGCGATATTCCCTACGGCCTCTAGATCTGTCACCTTCAAAAGTGGATTTGTTGGAGTTTCTACCCACACCATCTTCGTCTCTGGACGTATAGCCTTCTGGACATTCTCCGCCACCTGTGAGTCAACGTAGGTGAACTCGACTCCATAGTTCGTCATTAGGTTGTTGAAAAGTCTCGCAGTCCCCCCATATACGTCATCGCAGCAGACAACGTGATCGCCCTGTTTTAGAAGCTTCATACAACTATCGGCACTTGCCATTCCACTGGAGAAAGCAATCCCATATTTCCCTCCCTCCAATGCGGCCAAGTGCTCCTCTAGATCCTGCCTGGTGGGGTTGGATGAGCGAGTGTAGTCGAACCCCTTGTCGACCCCTATCTCCTCCAATACATAGGTCGCAGTCTGATATATCGGGGGTACTATCGCACCCGTTGTCGGGTCTGGCTTGCTCTTGCCTCTTACTGAGATTGTGTCGAAGTCCATGGTTCTCTACACCCGCGGATTGGTCATCTGCAAAAAGAGTTTGAGTCAGCCTATTTCTCTGATTCTGACTCTAGTTGCCACGTAAAAAATACCGAAAAGCCCGACTAGGATAATGGTCACAGCCCCATATCCTGGATCAGCACCATTCCATGAGGACGGCTCGAAAATTTCTCCTTCACCAAGTGTAGAAACCTTCCAGACGAAGGCCGCAGAAGCGGCAGACATCAACGCAATAAGCGCAATGATTGCTACTTTCGCATGACTCGGCACCGTCTTTCCAGTTGCATAGTAATCGAACATCGCGGAGCCGAAGAACCGATTCGTAAGAGTCCACCTGAACATTCTCTCGCTGGAGTATGAGAAGAGGAAGGCTGCTGGTACAGCCCAAGAAACCGTAGGCCATCCCGGAACCCAAAGGCCGATTATAGCGAAACCTATGAACAGGAATCCTAACCCCAGGTACAAACGACTCAGAAAGGGATTGCTGGATACGCAGTATCTCTCAACAATTTCGTCAATGGTGGCTGTTCTTTCCATGAACTACACTCACTGGTAACCCCGCCTTCGTTTAAGTTTGAGTAATCCGAAGACTCAAGCGGAAACTCCTCGCCAGAAAGACATGGAGGCGCCATTCGTTCTACCTAGAGCCGCCTCTATCGAAGAGCCTCTGAGGTTGGCCGTTCTGATTTCAGGGGGAGGTTCGGGACTGTCTTCCCTATTGTCGTTCCAATCTTCCAAGCCTAGGTGTCATCGGACGGTTTTGGTAATTGCAGATAGTGAAAATGCCGGAGGACTAGAGCATGGAAGGGGTGCAGGAATTACCACGATGGGGATTCCACTTCCAAAGGGACGGCAGAGCACCCAGCGTCGTCTAGCACACGAGAGTATGATTCTACGACAACTCAAATCTTCCGGAGTTGAACTAGTTGTTCTCAGTGGGTATATGAGAATCCTTACACCATCTTTTGTAGCAATATGGAAAGGAAGGCTCCTGAATATTCATCCCTCACTACTTCCAGATTTCCCTGGGGCGCATGCTCACCGAGACGCACTCGCTGCAGGTGTGCAAACCACGGGGTGTACCGTACACCTGGTTGATGAGGGCGTTGATTCAGGCCCCATTCTCGCTCAAAGAGAGGTGCCCATTCTCCCTGACGATGATGAGGAGTCACTCCAGGACAGAGTCAAGAAGGTCGAGCATACTCTATATCCCGAGATTATCGATCTTTTCTGCTCTGGGGGGGTTTCACTCGAGGTCCTCGGGTGAGTTCACGTTCCGGAGGATTTCAGGCTCTTCAATCAGTATCGAATGCTTGACCTCTGCGAACTGCTCTCTGAGCGGCCTCCTGTCAGAATGCAAGATTCCTAGAACGTCCTCGCTCCGAATCAATGCTAGGAGAGGGTGGGACATCTCTCCATCATGGGGCATGATTAGGGCATTATCATCATCCAAACCCTCTTGCAGGGAGATGAACAACTCCTCAGTCACCCAGGGGTAGTCTACTGCCGCTAGCTGTAGAATTTCACCGCATCCAGAGTCTAGAAGCGCCTCCTCAATAGCATCAATCGGACCAGCGTGAGTTCTGGCATCCAAAACCCATTCAACATCTGTGTCCAGGCCTACTTCGCTTCCATATTTCTCGATGTCTTCAGGATTAGCCACTGCGATTCTGATTGGCTCCAATCCTGAGAGAGTCAGTGCCTTGACTACTCTCGAAATCATTGAGTGGCCATCTACCTCAATCATTGCCTTATCTATCCCCATCCTAGAGGATCTCCCCCCTGCAAGCAAAAGAGACCGCATAAGTTCACCTTAGCTCGTCAAGCCGCTTTAATGCATGATCAATCTCTTCCATTAAATCCAATGCACGGTTTATGAGCATCTCCCGATCCTTCCTTGCAGTGGTTCCTACAAGCCACTCCATTAACTGGGCAATATCTTGGGCATCTCTCTTAATTGTCCACTCGAGGACTTCCTCTGCCACGGGGTCATCCGATGGCAACAGGCGCTCGACCATGGCAATCACGGAGGCTAAGGACGAATTAGTACTATGGTCAGAGTTCCGAAAACCTGTCTCTGATACGACCCAGAAGAGAATCGCCGTCTGGAACATCCACATCAAGGAGTAGTGCAACAATCTCCGGAGGGATGTCTAAACCCGAGTTTTGGCTAGCGAACGCTGAGATAAGCGCCAGGTGAGTCTGTACCTTCCTACCAGAGCACCATGACCTATATTGCACATTACTTGGCCCTCCATGACCTGCTCTAAGCACCTCCTCAATACTTAGCAGGAGCGCATCTGCAGGCTCCTTGGTATTAATCAATGAAGTTAGTATACCCCATGGGTCAGTACCGGCTGCCCGGTGGTCCAAATTCGCCAGAAGCAGCGCGGAAAGAGCAACATCCTCTCTTCCATGCCTCGACCATAGCTCTCGCATCAGCCTCCATAGCACGTCCTGATTGCTCTTAGCATGTGTAATCAACCAGGAAGCAATTCTTCTGAGGATGTCATCCGGTGTTCCAAGGTGAAAAGAGTAGCCGGCAGACGCTCCCAGTCTGTCAGTACTTGATTTCATAATCAGTGCTGGCACCCCTATCGGGTATGCCTCGCGAACTACTCTAGCCAACTTCCTGTGTGATTTGTGCACCCTCTTCGGTTGGCTCTCAAGGAACTCATCAAGTACCAATACTCCACTCATTTCAATTACTGATTCCCTATTGGCAATTTGACGCTATCGACGAACAACTCGCTCCAGCAGCTGTGAAGAAATCTGTCTTAGCGCATCTCCAGTCTCATTCAGACGAACTCGATACTCGTCTATGAAGGACCGATGGACTATTTCCTCTAACTGCCGATCCAGACTTCTTGCAATGGCCCTGTGCTCGGCCTCCTCAATAGCGAACATCTTTCTAAGATATGCAATTTGAGCAAGCACCTCCTCTGATCGATCCGTGTGGATTAGCATTGCTTCCAGTACTTGGCCGTACACTAGTATCTTCTCGCTATGCCCTAACCTATCTCCACTGATGCTTTCCGTCTCTCCAGATAGAATAGCATCGTAAATCCGCTTTGGCTCGTCCTCCTGGAGCTTCAAGGCGTGTGCTAGCTTCACCAAGATTCTCTTCTCTCCATTGGATAATTGCCCGTCTCTAAGAGCCAGTATAGATGCGTTCATGAATACTTGAGACCGATCGTCTTCGAGCCAGGCCTCTTCTACCACGAACCCCGATATACATACTAGACTTAACCACTGGGTATATCGCTTCAGAAAAGACCCCTTGGTGAACAGGAGGATTCATCAATACCCCTATCGCCCGGTAAATTGCTTATCAGCCCACTCGCGGGCGCCTTGCGCCCATCCGAACCCCCCCAGCCAAATTGGCGAAACAGGGGGCAAGGCCCCGGTTTGGGGCCGAGAAGCAAAGGATTTGAAAAATATGGCAAATGAAGGAAAATACGTAATACATGCAACAATCAGAGTCGATGGTACCGTAGCGCGCAAAGACGTCGTAGGTGCTATTTTCGGCCAGACCGAGGGACTTCTAGGAGAAGGGCTTCAGCTCAGGAAACTCCAGCAGACCGGGAGAATCGGACACGTGGATGTGAGTTTGAACAACCACAAGGGACGTGTCCAGGGAACCCTGGAAGTCTCTTCCTCGATAGATCAGGTTAGCACTGCAGTAATCGGTGCTGCTCTGGAGACTATCGATAGGATAGGGCCATGCAAGGCCGTAATCAAGGTAAAGGAGATAGAGAACGTTAGGTCTGCTAAGAGAGACCACGTCATCGACAGAGCAAAGCAGCTTCTCCTGAACATCGTGAACTCTGCAACCGGGGAATCGAAGAATATCCTCGATGAGGTCAGGGCAGTGTTGACACTAGATACAGAGATAGACTACCAAGAGATGACCGCCGGTCCGAATGTGAAGAACTCGGATGCGATCATCATAGTTGAGGGTAGAAATGATGTCCGAAACCTACTGAAGTACGGGATTAACAATGCTATCGCGACAATGGGTTCCGGAATCAAGCCGGAACTGGCGGAGTTGGCATCCAAGAAGAAGACAGTTACCGCTTTCCTGGATGGAGATCGAGGAGGCAAACTTCTGTTAATGGAGATTAGCGGTACACTAGGTAAGTCATTGACTCATGTAGCGTTTGCACCGCAGAGCAGGGAAGTCGAGCATCTGGAGGGCAAGGTTGTGACCAAGTGCCTAGGACAGAAAGAACCGGCATCTAAGGCCGTCGCCAGGATTCAGACAGAGATCCAGAAGGATGACGACGCATCGGTCGGGAAAGGAAAACCGACTATGGAAGCATCAGATGAGATCAAGGGATGGGCACCGATGATGGACGGACTCAAGAGAAACTACACAGTGATTGTCCAGGCCGATGGAAGCGGCTCTGAGCCTGTTAGTGCGAAGGACCTAGAGGCTGCTCTCGGTGAAACCGAAGGAGCCCAAGGACTAGTCTTCTCGGGTAAGGTGACAGATCGGATTCATGAACTGGCGTCGGGCGCTGGAATAACCAGTGTCGTAGGTAAGACAGTGGGTCCCCAATCTCTGAAACTTGGGGTTCAGGCGTACTCCGTCAGAGATTTGGAATGAGATACAACTAGCACTTGTATGGCTGCTCTTTGACCCAGTGTTAATGGCCATCTGAGGGGCATCCATAGCAGAAGCCATCAAAAGTCTCTCATGTCCGCTGGGAGCGATGCAAGAGACCACCATGGTCGTCATGACTCTCTACGGGATACTGTCGATCACTCTATTTGTTCTGTGGATAAAGCACAAGTCTGTACTTAGGCAGAGACAGAAGCTTGCATCTAAGATCGGTTCGATGAAAGGAAATCTGGTACAAACCTCGGAGAAGCTAGATCTCCTCTCCCGGGGCGTCGACACCATTCTTTCCGACGCTCCTGAAGTCCACGACTTACTGGGGGTACACAAGTCACTAGAGGCAGCAGAGTCGCTATTGTTCAATCAAGGCATACCAGTCAGTAATAGTGAGTCATGCGCAATAGCGAGCCATGCAAGTAAGTCTTTGCTGGAGCACTATGAAGAAGGAGACCCTGAAGAAGAGAGAATAATACTCCAAGGACTTAAGCCGCTCTCGAAGAGGCTAGCTGCCATCCTCACAGAGGCTGAGATGAAGGCTGAGGATGTTGAACTGTCTGCCAATGAGCACCGGAGATTGGGTGAACTTTTCCACTCCATTGAAAGGTTTGATTGGGCCGCAGACTGCTACCACAGAGCGAATGACTTAGATCCAGAGGACGAAAAAGCTCTCCGGTCACTTTCTGACATCCAGAGGAAAAGCGGAGATCTAGACTCTCTTGATAGGACTCTAGAGAGGCTACTTGCGATTGTTCCGGATGATATCGACTTACTAAACGAGCAACTCGTTCTGTTGGACGGTACCGAAGACGAACGCTATGTTAGAAACGCGAAGAGACTAGAGGGCTTGGGCGCCTCGGCATCTCCATCTGCAATAGATGGCGATCTTTCTCAAATATCTCAGAGAGCGAAGGAGTCAGGTAACGGAGGCCATTACTCGTCAGAAACCGCATCGGCTTTGGTCGAAAAGGCGACCAAGCAACTGATGCTCGGAGAGTTCAGACCAGCACTGGAGTCGGTAGAATCGGCAATCAAGAGGGATCAGAATTTCGGCCAAGCATGGACACTCAAGGCCAGATTGGTTGCTGCTGAGGGTGGCTCCATGAAGGACGTAATGAAATCCCTACGAAGGGCCAACGCCTTAGGCGAATATACTATCATTATAGAGTCCGAGATACTCGAAAACGACGGTAGGACAGATGCCTCAATAGAGGTTCTAGAGGAACATCTCCACAACTCTCCAGGAGATTCAGAGGCCAGAGGTAGACTGAGTCAACTCTGGTTAAGCAGTGGTTCACCGGACTCCGCTCGACAAACTCTAGAAGAAGCACCGGAGGAAGCCTGGAACTCGTCTACATTGCACATCATGAAGGGCAGACTCAGTCTAGTTGACGCAGAACATCATCGTGATGAGACCGGCAAAGTCGATCAGATTCCAGTAATTGACGCACTCGTCTCTTTCGATAGGGCGATTGAGATTGATAGGGAGTCAGGTTTAGCCTGGCTTGGGAGGGCTAGAGCACTCAGATACCAAGGTGCCTTCGATGAGGCAGAAGTTGCTCTGGTGAGAGCACGGAGGCTAATTCCAGAACACCCCTCGATTTCGCTGGAGGAGGCACAGTTGTTCTTGGAGATTGGAGACTTGGAGCAGGCAAACGCACTAACTCTAGAGGCAACAACCACTCTGAAGGACAATCAAACTGTACCGTTCATCCGGGGCATCATCGCAGCCAAGCACGGTCGTTTCAGAGAGGCGATCAAGCTATTCTCCGATACACTAAGTTTTGACCCAAAACACGCTAGGGCAAGACTAAACAGATCATCAGCAGCCCTTCTCTGTGACGATTTGGCAATGGCACTAGATGATGCCACCCAATTGGTGGAGGAACGACCCAATCATGAACTTGGTCGCTTGAGGAAGTCGGAGATACTGATGAATCAGGGCGATTGGGAAAATGCCGAATCAGAGCTTAGAGAGCTCCTAAAGTTAAGTCATAACCATTCGATGGGACTGGTTCACTTGGGTACATGTATGATAGCAATGGGCAGGTCCGAGCAGGCGGAGAAACCTCTAAACAAAGCCATAGAGGAGAATCCCAAACTTTCGGAGGCATGGTATCAGAGAGGACTCTTGTATGTTGACTTCGGAAGATCTGAGAAGGCAATTTCCGATTTCGAGGCTGCAGTCAGGACCGACCCACAGCACCTGGACGCGAGACTCCGCATCGCTGCAATTCTTCATGAAGGTAGAGATGTTGAGAAAGCCGCTACAGCTTGGAGGCAGGTCCTCGATGTTGACTCCCAGAATAGACTGGCAAGGAGGAGATTGGAGGAGTGTCGAGAGCAAATCAATACCAAGAGGGAAGCCCTCGTTCCAAAGGATTGAACAGTGTGCCGCCTTGGCGCTAATACATGCACTTCTTGAAGAAACTTGAACCGGGAGCATTGGCCCCTAATTTCGAACTTCCAAATGCCAACGAGAACTCAGGCGGACAGACCCTCACACTCAGTGATACCATGGGAGAGAACGGTGCTGTGGTCTTCTTCACTTGCAATCACTGCCCGTATGTAGTAGGATCGGAGCCCAGAATAGAGGACGCAGCTAATGTAGCCAGAAGCAAGGGTCTGGGATTCGTCGGAATCAACTCAAATGACCCAGTCAAGTATGAATCGGATTCATGGGAGAACATGGTAAAGAGAGCTAACAAGGGAATGTCATACCCCTACCTCCACGACTCAACACAGGAAGTTGCGATTGCCTACAGTGCGGAGAGAACTCCTGAGTTCTACCTTCTGAATAATGAATCAATCGTAGTCTACAGGGGTCGCCTGGACGACTCTCCTAGAGATCCGTCACACGCTACAACTTCCGAACTAGACGACGCGATAAACGAACTTATCTCAGGGCAGCAGGTGTCTGTGTCCAGGACAGAGAGTATCGGTTGCTCAGTAAAGTGGAAGGAATAGGTGCTAATTTGTCAACTGGCATCCCTGCGAGGATATTCTACTCTGTAATGCGACTGGCTCCTTCCAGGGTTAGGATGAGAATGTGGAGAGGCCTATATCAGAGGATGGCAAGATCACAGAAAGACTCCAATTTCCGATTCATGAATTACGGATTCACAGATGGAGACGAACTCGAACTATCGCCCGAGGATGAGGGAGACAGGCTATTCATCCAACTATACAACATGAACATAAGGGATGTTGAGATTGAGGGAAAGGAAGTCCTCGAAGTAGGGTCTGGGAGGGGAGGAGGAGCGAGTTGGATATCAAGGAAATACAACCCAAAATACCTACTTGCGGTAGACTATTCAGATGAGGCGATACGACTCTCTCAAGGATGGTTTTCTGACCAGGATAATTTAGAATTCAGGGTTGGAAACGCTCAGCAACTTCCTCTACCAGATCAATCCTTTGATATCGTGTATAATGTCGAATCATCCCATTGCTATGCTGATATTCCAGCCTTCATCTCTGAGGTATTCAGGGTTCTAAAGCCAGGTGGAAAGTTCTGCTGGACCGATATGAGGGATAAGAAAACCATGGAGAAAATGCACCAGAATTTCGTCCAGTCCGGATTTACCATAGAGTCATGGACGGACGTGACTGAAAACGTAGTGGACGCATTGGATATTATCGATGAGGGCCGGAGGGAGATGATACGCCAAAGTGCTCCGCCTTCTCTCAGGAAAAGCTTCGAGACCTTCGGGGGAGTGCCCGGCACTCCTGTTTACGAGGCCCTAAAATCGGGGAGGATTCAGTATTTCAGATATCTTCTTTGCAAACCCATATAGACGATATTCAAATTCTAATACTGCTCTAGGACGAGTTCGGTCTGAGTTGAACTGATGTCTCCGGGTGCTGCTAACCACATTCTGTCCAGCATGTCCCTCAAAGCCACGGTATCATCAACGTGAACCACCGCAACCAGATCTGCATCGCCGCTGATTTCGTATACGCACTCCACGCCAGCCCATCCTGAGAACTCACCAGCCAGAGAACCAATCTCGGTACCCGAACCAACTTTGAGACGAATCAGCGCGGTGAGCCCTATTCCGGACTCTCTAACCGTATATCCTCTGATTACCCCCTCATCCTCTAGCCTTTTGATCCTAGTTCGGACAGTCCTCTCTGTGACGCCGACTCCTTTGGCTATCTCTACGTAGGGGGCCCTTGCGGACTCTCTGAGGAAGGATAGAATAGACCTGTCTAGTGAATCAACATTACTCATACTCTTCTCCGAAAAACATGCAACTTATGGTTATTTCTTGGTGTTATGGAACATTTTTCTTCATAAAAACACACTTTTCTAGTCATTGTTTAATTGAATAAAATTGGTTGTATTCAAATGGGACGGCCTACTCTGATTTGTCATGAGTCAGGAAGAAGCAGTCTCCCAACTCAGGATCCAGGAGTATCTTGATGACGTGTCTGAACTAGATATCCCCCATTCAGAATCCCAGTGGCACCATATTGACGTGGCATCCCTGTTGGATGGAACCAAGATCGAGGGTCACGAACTTGACCCAACTACTGGTTCCTCGCTCATCTTCCTCCCAAGGAGCGCCATGTTATGCTGCCCCAAGTCTGGCAGGATCCACCATTACCCTAAGCACCTATTGCACTGCTTCGTAGACGATAACCGTTCCAAATCTAATGATGCAGATGGGGTGCTAATTAGGGCCGAACTATTCTCTATTTCACCTAATGAGGAGCAACTCTGCTGGGAATGCACATGCAGGTCAGAACTGGAAGTCCCAGAGATGCAGAGTAAGGTTTCTCGGTGGCTCAGTTGGCTTAACAGATAGCGATTTGAATCGCTACCTTGAGAAGTCAGGGGCTTGTGGGCAAGTCAATGGGTGCCGCTATCAGCGACATCTTCGCTAGGGCCATCATCGACTCAAGAGGAAATCCAACAGTTGAAGTCGACTGCCATGTCGATGGTGTATTGAAGGGAAGGGCAGCTGTTCCTTCAGGAGCAAGCACTGGAACACACGAAGCAGTAGAATTGAGAGATGGCGGGACTCAGTGGATGGGCAAGGGGGTTCAAGACGCGGTTGACAATGTCAACGGTCCAATCAGAGAGGCACTGATCGGAATGAATCCTTCTGAACAGGAGAGTATCGACTCTCTTCTGATAAAATTGGACGGCTCTGAGAACAAAGGCTCCTTGGGGGCCAATGCCATATTGGGAGCCTCCCTAGCATGCCTGAGGGCTTCTTCAGAAGGAGAACTTTGGAAGCATATCTCTCACGGAGTCGAGACCAGCCTACCAGTTCCGATGATGAATATTCTGAACGGCGGAGCACACGCAGAATCGAATGTCGATGTCCAGGAATTCATGGTCGTCCCTCACGGTTTCCAATCCTTCTCGGAGGCTCTAAGAGCTGGAGTCGAGATTTACCATTCCCTCAAGACCACGTTAAAGCGAGAGGGACTGCTTGGTGGAGTGGGGGACGAAGGGGGCTTCGCCCCGAACCTTTCTAGGAACGAAGAAGGACTACGTTTGGTCAGAGAGGCAATAGAGGTAGCAGGATACGCTCCGGGGAAAGAGGTCTCCATAGCCTTAGACGTAGCAGCACAGGAATTCTTCGATGGCTCAAACTACCTAATTGATGGAGAACTAATATCTGGAACAAATCTCGGTAGAAAATACTCCGATTGGTTGGATGAGTATCCAATCGTGTCAATCGAGGATCCATTCGGAGAGGACGATTGGGACTCTTGGAAGAAATTCACCTCCAGAGAAGGACACAGGGTACAGATAGTCGGTGATGACCTGTATGTGACTAATCCTAAGAGGCTCGAGAAGGGAATCTCTATCCAGGCCTCAAATGCTATACTAATCAAGTTGAACCAGATTGGGACCTTCACTGAGACTATGGAAGTGATTCGCAAGTCAAGAGAGGCTGGTTTTGGGACTATAATTAGTCATAGGTCAGGAGAGACTTCTGACGACATAATTTCCGATTTGGCCGTTGGCACAAACGCAATGCAGATCAAGACGGGGGCACCGGCTAGGTCAGACAGGACATCGAAGTACAACCAACTGATTCGAATATCAGAGGAGGTTGGGAACTACTCTCAACTATTCCAATGAGCAAAGGATCATCGGAAGTACGATGCTTGCATCTGACTCGATTACGAACTGAGGAGTCTCGACTCCCAATTTGCCCCAGCTAATCTTCTCAGTTGGGGGGGCCCCAGAATAGCCACCGTATGAAGGACTAGACTCTGAGATTTGAGCAAACCATGCCCAAAGTGGAACCTCCACGCCAGCGTCCTGCCTAAGCATAGGTACGACTGAGATTGCGAAATCCCCTGAAATTCCGCCTCCGACTTGTAGCATACCCGTGGGAGAGTCGTCCTCTCGATACCAATCCGCAAGAGATTGCATCGCGTCTAAACCTCCTCTCACAATCGCATTGCTCTTGAGCGTACAGTCTATGACCCTAGCAGAAAGCAGGTTCCCTAGTGTTGAGTCCTCCCAGCCAGGGGTGAAAATAGGAAGATTGGCATCGGCAGCCGCTACTAACCACGAATCCTCCAGTGCCGAGGAGACCTCGAAATCCCCGTGAAGTAGGAGGTCGTATACGTATTCGTGTGGGAAGCGACTGTCCCCCACAGCCTCGGATTCCTCCCACAGTGACATCAATGAATCCCCCACTTTGGTGAACGTACTTTCAGGGATTGCTACGTCAGTAACACGATTCATTCCTCTTTGGTGAAGCTCAGCATCCTCTTCCTTGCTCTGATGCCTCCAATTTGGCACATGCTCGTATTCAGACCTAGAGAAGAGGCCGAATAACTCCTCTTCCAGATTTGCTCCGGTGCAGCAAATTGCATGCACTTTCTGAGACCTGATTGCGGGGGCTAGGCTCTTTCCGATCTCTGCAGTGGACATAGCTCCTGCCAGAGTGATCATCAGTCTCCCTCCTCCATCCAGGAACTCCCTAAGAGAATCTATGCATCTCGCCAGTTCACCGGCATTGAAGTGGGAATAGTTGGTTTCTATGAAGTCCCTAATTCCCATCTAATCACTCCTGAATCGTTCGACTCTCTTCTCGAAAACTTTCCTCAAGCCGGGAATCTCGGATACCAGCGCGTCATTGATCTTGCCTGCTACCTCAGAGGGGTCGCTATCTCCACAAGTGAAGACGTCGACGGCTAGAATTCCCCTCTCTGAGTAGCAATGTGCCGTTACATGGCTCTCATCGATAAGAACTACAGCAGCAAAACCAGGGGGGCTATCTTCTCCATCGAATATCTCTACGTGTGAATGGACCTCCCTCACTCCTGACTGCCTTACGCACTCCCTTAGAACCGATAGTACCCACTCTCCGTCTCCAGTTTCCCCCCTCTTGTAGTTGACATAGTCTAGAAGGACATGGGAACCTGCAGATTCGATATCGTCCACAGTCCCGAGCCAAGTCACCGAGATTTCAAACTCACTCTTGCAATAGCCAGGACTTGAGCCTCCTCAAACCCTCCATAATGTCCTCTTCATCAGCAGCATATGAGATCCTGACGAAACCCTCGCCTCCTGTAATCAGAGACGCCGGGATTAGTTGGACTCCTGCCTCTAATGCCCCATCTGCGAATTCGATATCGGTCATCCCAGTCCCTGTTACGTCTGCGAATACGTAGAAAGCACCCTCTGGTTCCGGGACCCTTATTCCTGGGATGGAAGACAGCCCTTCCGTCATCAGCTTCCTTCTCTTCCTGTACTCATTGTTGAACTCCTGTACCGAGTCCTCGCATTCCAGTGCTACCTTGGCTGCATCCATCATGAATGTCGGGATATGGGATGCTGAGTTGGCCTGGCTCTTCACCGCTGCTCTCATCGCCTCGCTCGGACCCGTGAGAAAACCTACTCTCATCCCGGTCATAGCCCAAGACTTTGACCACCCATTGACCACAATAGTCCTCTCCTTCCCTCCGGGAATTGACGATGGAGAAACGTGAGGCCAATCGACCCAAACCATTCGAGCGTATATCTCGTCAGAAACTATCCACAAGTCATTCTCAACGGCTATATCCACAATCTCCCTGATTTCCTCAGGAGTGAATACGGCTCCAGTTGGATTGCATGGAGAATTTATGAGAATCATTTTGGTCTTCTCAGTTACGGCTTCTCTAATTGCCTCCAAATCAGGGTGAAAGCTATCCATTTTCACATTCACATGCACGGGCACTGCTCCGATGAATTCCAGCATCGGCTCGTATGATGCCCATGATGGGGAAAGGAGAATAGCTTCGTCTCCTGGCATAGTTGTAATCAAGAATGAGTACAGAAGGGCCTGCTTCGCCCCAGGAGTCACTACGATATCATCCGCCCTTGCCTTGATGTCATGGTGGATTCTGAGGTATTCGGAAACGGCATTGCATAGTTCTAGTGAACCCGGTCCTCTGGTGTACTTTGTCTTCCCTTCTTCGAGACCCCTAATCGCAGCATCGACGATAGGGGATGGAGTTTCGAAACCGGGTTCGCCGACGGTCCATCTGACGACCTCGGGCCCCGGAGGCTGGAGATAAGGGGCGAAACCGACACCGAGGCCCTCGAAGCGGGAAGACACATGAGGCATGCCTTTCACACCGGCACCCACCCAATGAAGGTATGCCGGAACGCGGACAGCCTTCAAGAAAGAAAGTACGGTCGGCGGGATGAAGCACGAGTGGCAGAGCAGCTATGCAATGGACTGCAGATCCATGGACCCGGGTGCAAATCCCGGCTCGTGCTCCACCTATTCACAGACCTGATATCTGTACTATCATGAACGCTGCCGATATCACTATTGCAACCATCACGAACAAACGATCGAAGCCCCCCGAATCCAGCGGCTCGCCCTGGAAGGTCATACCATCCTCGATGCCCTCATCCCTGAGCCTTAGGTAGACTAGGAGGAAAATGAGCATGGTCGCCGGTCCCGAAATTGCATCCATCTCATTCTGCTCTGAGAACTCCCTAACCGGACCGAAGACGAAACCGAAGTAGTTGGCTATCGTCACTGTAAGGAAAGCGAAGAGTGCAGGGTGTGCTACCGCCCACATCCCCCTAGCACCTTGGGTCAGAAGAACGACTGCCCATAGTACGTAAGTCAGTAGAAGAGCCCCAGTGAAGGCCACAGTAACTTTCGAAGGAGCTAACAGGCCATCCATGGCATTCCCCGGAGTGACCGCGTCAATTACGGATTCCGGGTCCACTATCTGCCTGAACACGTAGAAGATTCCTGTGGCGATGACTACTACCAGACCCACCAGAGCCACTGGGTCCTTGATACCGTTACCGAACGAGAGCGAGTCCAAGCCCTCATGAACTTCGTCTTCCGAACGGAGCATCATATACGCGCCGGCATATGCCAAGGTCACGATGGGAGTGAGGAACTTGGGGGCCTCGCTAGACTCGCTAGCATCGTTCCAAAACATCCAGATCACTGCGCTGGCTACGACTAGTCCAGCCAGAACGGGGAGCATCACCTTCCACATGCCACGCGCACCCTCATTGAGAATCAACATGGTCGACATGAAAATCCCGAACATCAGAATGCCGTTGAATGCGAACTCTGGTGCGCCAGCACCATACGCTGGATCGCTCAGGGGGGCACCATTGTCAAGCAAGGTGAAGCAATCTTCTCCTGCGGTAGTGTAACACGCCGAGAAGAACATGAAGTTCAACGAGTAGACCAGTGTTACTAGGGCAGTCAGAAGAAGCAGCGCTTCGCCGGGCGTCGATTTTATCCTATCAAAGACTAGGGCCATGAATCACAGGCTTAGCATGATAATATAATCTGTTAGGGCATATTCTACGGGGAGAAGGGGAGATTCTCAGGGTCTACGTTTCCACCACACAGAATAATTCCAATAGATCCGATTCCTTGCTTTTCTCTGAACTCATCCTTCAGTACTGCTGCAAGAGATATGGCTCCACTGGGTTCCACGATCATCCCGAACTCTTCGTGAATCAGAGTCATTGCCTCTAGCACAGCATTGTCACTTACGGTGACAATTTCTTCTACATGGCTCTTGATGATTGGCCATGTCTTCTCACCCATGCTGGTCAAGAGACCATCACAGATAGTATCCGGACCTGTCTGGGGCACATACTCCCCGGTCTCTAAGGACCTAGCAGCATCATCAGCCCCTTCTGGCTCTGCTCCGAAAATTCGAGCCTCCGGAAGCAGAGCTCGGGTGGAAATGCACGTCCCAGACATCAGGCCACCTCCGCCTATAGGGGACAAGACGGCATCAAGGACCCCACAATCCTCAATCATCTCCTTCGCTGCAGTTCCTTGTCCGGCTATGACGCTGAGGTTGTCAAACGGATGGATGAAGGTCGCCCCAGTCCTTTCAAGCACCGAATTCGCAGTAGAAATCCTCGCATCTAGGTTAGGCTCGCAGAGGATCACCTCTGCACCATGGCTAATGACGCCGTTGATCTTAACCTTGGGAGCGTTGTTAGGCATCACGATATAAGCAGGAACCCCCCTCTGCTTTGCAGCCAAAGCGACTGCCTGTCCGTGGTTCCCGCTACTGTGAGTGCAAAGACCATTCTCTGCCTCGTCCCCGAGGACTCTTACTGCATTCGAAGCCCCTCGGAATTTGAACGCCTTGACGTGTTGGGCATTCTCACATTTCATGAAAACCTTCCTTCCAGCGATTTCGTCTATTTTCGCAGAATTTACAACTGGTGTCCTCACAATCACTCCTTCGAGCGCTTTAGCAGCCTCGACGATATCAGAGAACGCAACGTCTTCCATGTCTTCTCAGGCCTCGCAGATGAGAGCAATACATCATTACTACGGCTCGGCCTGATCACTCCATGGGGGGCCAAAGCGAGCCGCGGTGGAAGCCGCATGCAATCGCAGCCGGGGTATTAATTCTCGATGCCCTCGTGCTCGGCGTTGCACCGAGCGGACCTTGGGACGACTCCAGTTTTTCCAGAGGGCTAATCGGTCTTGTGGGGGCATGCTTAGCCTATGTGGCTTGGTATCGTCGAACATTCAAAAGAAAGGGACTAGTCCCTTGGATTGACCTTTGGGAGAAACCAGAGGAGTCCGCCAGACTAGTTCTATATGCCTCCATAGGATTTCTAACAATTTCCTGGATAGCCGGCAATCCAATGCAACCTCACCTTCCTGATCCAACCGGGCTCGTCCTGGTTCTAGTTGGACTCCTTCTGGGCCTCCAGGCAGTATACGTGTATCTCGTCATCGGCCCTCTAAAGGAGGAGTAAACTACCTCTTCCCGGGTTTCCAGAACTGCAGAGGTAGTGGAGACTCTCCTTTCATAGCCCTGAAAGCTAGATGATCAGCTCGCTCATTCCACCTATGACCGGTGTGAGCAGGCACATGCTCACCACTCAGAATAATCAGGCCAGATACTTCCCTCCATAGAGAACTCACTCTCCTTGCTAATTCTTGATTTGCCTTTGCCTCCCAAGTCCCCGAGGCTATATTCAATGCATAAGTCGAGTCACTCCTTACTATTGCTGCCTCTATCCCCTTCTCTAGAACAACCCACCTCAGAGCATGGGCGATCGCCGATAGCTCGGCGGTGTTGTTAGAACCCACTTCGGCGCCCAAAAAACCACCATCCTCTGGATCTGTGACGACATGTCCGAATGATTCCGTCAAGAGAATCCCCTTTCCGTTTCCAGACCCGGTATCCTCTGAGATTACGCAGAAACCCCATCCAGCCTTGGTATCTGATGTAACATTACGATTCTCTCCACATGAACCGTCAACGTAGATGTGTACCGGCCGAGTAGACCCCATGGTCACTCTCCGATAAGTTTGGAGTAACTGCCTGCATCTAGAAGCCCACTCATATCTAAATCAGGACCTACTTTGATTTTGCATATCCACCCTGAGCCATATGGGTCCTCGTTTATTTGCTCTGGCGAATCTTCTAGAGAATGGTTGACTTCAGTTATAGTACCGGGGACAGGGGCATAAATCTCGCTAACCGACTTCACAGATTCAACACTCGCAAAGGACTCCATCGCACTCACCTCGATGTCGGTTTCGGGAAGCTCTACCCAGACCACCTCAGTCAAGGCATTCTGGGCAAAGTCGGTTATTCCTATACTCACCTCGTCTCCTTCAACTCTAACCCATTCATGCTCCTCGGTGTATTTCAGCTCTTCAGGAACGTCTCCCATTGCAACTACCAATCAACGCGGGCAGTGGACATAGGGTCAAGTTTTCGCTCTCTACTCCTCACTGTGTTTCGACTCCAGATGCTCCATCTCCATCCTAGCCCATTTGGAACTAAGACCCTGCATGCTTGCCTCATCCCTCTCTTTTTCTAACCTAGATATCATTGCGTCTTCGGCTTCTCTACTGATCATTGAGTCTGTAGGCCATCTCCCGTGTTCCTTCCCCCTACCCGCTGCTAATGAGACAAGCAGAATCGAGGCTAAGACAGAGATTGCACAGACTACCGAGAAGACTCCGAACTCTGAAAAATCAGTGAATCTACCATCTACGACTGCAATGGATGTAACGGCTAATAGACAGAGAATGAATCCCGACAGGAGCCTGCTCATCCTCGAAGCCGGAGACTCCATGCCTTTTTCGAATTCGACACTTCCAATCAACTTGACCTAAGTAAGTATCACAACTCTTGGATTAACTTGTGAATCTTGTATGGAAGTAGCGATCTGTTTACTGGGGTAACCTCCAGTATACGCGCGTCGTCCCTCCTCCTGATATCCTGCAATAGAGGGTGACGACTTTTCTTGTGAAGTGTCAACAGAGTAGGTAGGTCATGCTGCAATGCCAACCTAACCGAGTTGACGAAACCCTCGCTTTCGACAGTGAACTTCCCGACCTCGTCTATCACTAGGATCTCACAGTTTCCTATACTGTCAATTATCGCGGGGACCCCAACCCTATCGATCTCACTCGGGTCTATGCCGAAACCAAGTATGCGATTCCTAGAGTCTATTTCTCTATGGGCCATCACTCCTTTCTCACCGGTAAGAATGTTCACGCAGGCATATCCGACCCTCTCTCCGTTCTCAATTACTGGCTCGCACCTCATGCCCCCAATAATGTGCTCAGGGGGACTAGGCCCCTTAGTCCTCCTGAACCCACTACCTTCTTCGGAAATCATGTCTACAACTTTCTGAAGTACAGCTGACTTTCCCGAGCGTGGGAGACCAGTAATGCCGATCTTTGGATTGATTCCCATGCTACTCTCCTAAATGCATTCCAAGTTCGGAACGTCCCCCGTATGCAAACCATGGATATTAATCCATTCTCGATATGGGCGATATTCCGGAACTAGGAAACCGAAATTCGGAATCCGCAAATTACCCTGGGCCCGTTTTTTTCACTAGAACGGCAATCCAAACTCTCCACCCTCTATTTCGAAAGGCAGAGTCTCGATTTCATAGTTATTCACATTGTTATTTGCCGCCCAAGCTTTGGACCACAGATCCAGGTCTTCTGAATTCAGCTGGCTAGCGAGGACGCTCAAACCCTCTTCAATGGTTCCGAACCTATCCTTTAGCCGCTCTGTAACCTCGGGAGGGAGATCGAGGAAGCTTACTGAGTTCCCGACAACGCAGCCCTCTGGAACAACCGCCCACACCAATCTCCTCTCAGAGTTAGGATTCACCACCGCCTGACACGCGATTCTAGACTGGACGGCCATATTCTTGGGTCCTGACCATCCAGAACTGTTAGCCTCTAGTTCACTTACATTATTGGTATCGAAAGCGGGGTGTCTAATCACCCCTCTACCATTCTCGAAATGGATATGCGATGCCCTTACGAATGGAAGAAGCCCCTCTCTCCATTCGCATATTTCGCCTTCCCATGAAGATCTCTCAACCTCCCCTACTCTTACTTTGATGGCTTTAGTACTCGGATTCAAGCCAGTTCCGTCTTCGACCAAACGAGGCTTATCTGCCAGTTTTCCTATTGCTGAAATAGTCCTAGTCCTTTCAATCGGTGATCTGGGCATCTTCGGAACGGCCCATGATGCATCTGTCCAAGAGGACCATGGTCCTCTTTCCAACTCAAAGAATGGGGCATCTGACACAAGTCCCTTGCCCGACGAGAGGTCATCAGTCAGCAGAGGTCCGAAGCTTGTTAGAACATCGGTTTCTTCTCCAACGGTAACCCCGATCACAGATACTCCTTGTGAACCACCAAAGAGTAACTTGTGGTCTTCTGGAAATGACCAAACCGAATCCCATTGATTTGACTCAACAAGCAGCTTCCTGAGTGGTAGACTGCTTTTCTCCCTCAGAACAGAACTGGGTACTACTAGTCTTGCCCTCCCTCCTTTCTGACACAACTGCATTGATCTCTCGATGTAAAGTCTGTACAGGTTCACGTTACCTTTGATTGCTGAGAATCTGGTTCTTCCATCTGGTTCCTGGAACTCCCTTAGCTGACATGAAAGCCTCTTTCTGAGAGCACTCCCATCTGGATGTCCTCTGAACCTATCCTTGATTCTGAGCCACGGAGGGCGCGAAACGAGAAGCATGGGTCCCTCGTTCCAGGGCCACTCGCCGAGTAGAGGGTCAACACAACGTACGTTACTCTCGATGATCATCTCTGCCTCACTGAGACCAATCTTTCCTTCGTCCCCCTCTCCATCTAGGTCTACAAGCCCTAGCCTGGCAAGAACAATCACGATTCTCTTCCTCGCCGCAGTCACTGCCACCTCGGAACTGTCTACCAACTGTAGTCCCTCCAAGAGTCGAAGAGTGTCCTCTCTCCTCTCATTCGGCGTATTTCCTGAAATTCTTTCAGAGTGTATCCTCAATATTCTCTCAACGAAGAGACCGCCACCCACACAAGGGTCTGCAAACGGAATCGGAATTCCCGAAATCGTTCTGTTATCCATTTCAGGACTATCGCTTTCGGAGTCCCCACTATCATCGATGTTCTCGTTAATCTGCTTTGCAAAACCCCTGAAACTAGGTGGAAGGGCAGCCAAAGAGAGGGTAGCGGGGGGTTCCTTCTTCTTACTTCTCCCATGGCGCAACTCGTCGTACAGTATTGCATCGACAAACCGTGCTGGAGGTGCATAAACTCCCCTCGGAGAACGCCCATCGCTCTGGGCATCAAACCTAGCAATTAGGTGATCTAGTACCGTTCCTGGGTTACTGAGTAGACCTGCAGGAAGAGTTGGCCAATTGTTCGGAAGAGTAGCTGCTATGGGGAGCCCTTTCTTGGTTGCATCAAGCCATGAATCGAGCCAAATTTCGATCTGCTGGGTCCTTTCTGGACACTCATGATCTAGTCTCGCATACCACCCAGAGGTTTCGCTCGTCATATGTAAACCTCCGATTCGCTCTTCGTGTTTGAATGGTTGTATTGATTACGACCACGATTGTCATGAGCTGATGACAAAAACGTCTCTTTCTATCTCAATAATCTCGTTCTTCTGAAGGAGCCAAGATATCGACTCGTCAATGTCCTCTGCGGTTATCCCAGGAGACTCCATCAGCCGCATTATATTGTCAAAATGCAAACCCTCTCCCTTTTCATTTGCCTCCTCGATTACAATCAGAATCTTTTGACTAATGTAAGCCAGCAAGAGGTCATCATCAGTCGAGAGCGATCCGAGATCAACTAATGGGACTTCATCGATCTCCTTTCCTTCGGCATTGGGGACCTCCTCCGAAGGACCGTATACGTCGAACAGATTCCGCTGGTTTGGATCGGGCAATGGAGATGTCCCAGCGCTCTCTCTTCTCCTGCTCATCTGTTTGGAAAGATTCTCTATTCTATGGAGTCTCTGTTCGTACCTGAGCTTCTCCCTGCCGAGATGCGACTCCAGTAGTTCTAATTCTTCATTGGCCCTTTCGTCTAGCCACTTAGATAAGTCCCAGTTTGGATTTTTGCGTAGCATTGACTCCCAAAGAAGGGATACCGACTCCGGTAGTGTTCTGATGTCGATTTTCGGTCCGCTCTTATCCTCTTCTGAGTTGGTTCCCATGGGCGTGATGTCAACTTGACCGTCTATCAATTATCTGCTCTGTGAGGAAACCTCTCGACAGGGTTGGATTGATGAATGAAAAGGTTTTGCCCCGGTCAATGGCGCCGTATAGTTTGGCACTTCTACCGGGGGATGGGACTGGTCGGGAGGTTATGGAAGAGGTCAAGCGGATACTCTCAACCTTCCATGACTCAGGAGCAATTTCATTGGAAACTACCGAGATTCCTTGTGGTGGCCAACACTATCTGGATACTGGTGAGGAGTGGCCGGCTGGCTCTTTCGAATACTGCAGGGATGAATCTGATGCCATTGTGGTCGGTGCAGTTGGCTGGCCGGGAGCCACTCTCCCCAATGGCGATATCGCCGGAGGGCAGGCACTTCTAGGACTGAGGTCAGCATTGGATCTGTATGCTAACGTTAGACCGGTCAAACTCTACAAGGGCGTCAAGCACAAGGTGCATGGAAGTTTCATCGATGTTTGGGACAACGAACTCGTAGATATCGTAATGGTGAGAGAAAATACCGAGGGCCTGTACCATGCGCTGCTAAGGAGGTCTGGAATGGCAGCCAGAGGAGAAGAAAGGGATGAGCCACTTGTTATCGACGGATTCCCGGGTCTGGAAGGAGAAGTAGGCTGGGACATTAGGCCGATATCGCGTAAGGGTAGCGAGAGAGTTATCCGATTCTCATTTGAACTAGCCAAGAGACGTGAATCCAGACTTGGTAGCGTTCAGAAGGTAACATGCGTAGACAAGAGCAACGTCACTAGGGGATGCAGACTATTCAGGGATGTTTTCAGGGAGGTCTCATCTGAATACCAAGGCATTGTAACCAACGAGGCGTTCATTGATGCATTCACTATGTGGCTAGTCAGGAGCCCAGAGGATCTCGATGTAGTCGTTCTTCCGAACATGTTCGGAGATATAGCCACAGATCTAGCCTCAGTATTGCAGGGCGGGATGGGCATGGCAGCCAGCGCCAACATAGGAGACGAACACATGTTATTCGAGCCAGTTCATGGCTCCAGCCCGAAATACGCAGGACAGAACAAAGTGAATCCCATCGCAGCAATATCTTCTGTACAATTGATGTTCGACACTCTTGGTTTGAAGAATGACGATCAGGAAGCGATGTTGTGCGCAGAAGTCATTGAGAGAGCGATTTCAGAACACATGTCTTCAGGAGGTCCAGTGACTTACGACTTGGGAGGAAAGGCCTCAACCACGGAGGTCGGCGAGGCCATAGCGTCCAGATGTGCAGCGATTCTCACAGAGTTAGGTAGCTGAACAGGACATATGGCCTATACTGAGAAATGATTACTGATCTCCTTCAGGGATCCATTCAAAGATTTCAGATTGTCCCATTCTGCCTGTCTGTATTCGGAGTCATTGAGTAGACACGACAGAATACCCTCGAACGCTCTGGAAACCTCGTCTACTATCGTTACCGAAGCCATCCTAGCACTTCTTGAAAGAGGGTTCAGATCGACCACGAGGACCTCCTTGCCAAGAGTAATCAGTGCCTCGCACCTGTCTCCGTCCTCAAGAGGGACAAGGATAGTATCAGCTCCGCCTATTCCTTCTGCAGTACAGTTTGAGCGCGGCCCCTCCAAACCTTCTATCTTGAAATTAGGAGATTCCCCTAGGAGCGATACCCCCTCGACTGTTTCCTTCCAGTCCCCATAGAACCCATCAGGTGCAGCCTCTTGGGACACGTTAAGCCTCAACTCTTCCAATAGCGAGATCAGCCCCTTGACTCTGCTCGGGGTTCTGTAGTAGAGGTTCACCTCAATAGGACAACCGAGGACTGCAGCCAACCTAATCGCTCCGTCGCCTGCTAGGACTGTCGTGTTTCCGTTAACTGAGATGACCGGCCTTCTGGCATTCCCGAGGCGAGCCGCACTCTCACGAATGGCCTCTCTGGCTGACTCCGTGGTCCTCTCTCCGAGCAGATAGTCGAAAGCCTCTCCTCTGCCATGAGCAATCATTGCCGAGTCCGCAAGCAGACCCATGGAGCTGCCATCCACTATCTTCTGCCTTGACTCCAGGGACTTCTTCCTAGGGTGGCTGTCGGGAATCCTGACCATCAACTCCCTCCAATTAGCATTGAGAGATCCAGTGAGGGGACTCCCATATTTACTGAGCTTGAAGAAATCACATCTACCATGGAACTCTCGATCCATGTATGCAAACCATCCAATGTTACTCCTCCTGATCCCTCCAGAATGCACCAATCCCTTAACCCAGACTCTCTAAGTAGAATTTCTGCAGACCTACATTCACCTGGTCCCATATTGTCTAGTAGTATCACTATTCTTCCCTCCCTTCCTCTGATTTTCTGATTCTCTGACCAGGACTCGGCTGCTGAAATCGCCTGCGCAGAGTCCTGAACCTCGATTACGACAAATCCGGCACTTTCCTCGAAATCAATGGAGGAGATTGCGGATGAAATTGCTGACTCAATATCATCTTTAGAGCCGATTACGCTCAAGTCATTTTCCTTAATCATCAATGCATCGGCCCTACTGAGCCGATGGGTTAGTCCGCCCCCTATATGTACGGCCCATTTGTCCATAAGCCCCCATGCAGTTTTTCTAGTGCATGCGATAGAAACGCCCCCTGACTCGCTTACCCATTCGGAGGTTCTCGTGGCAATGCCCGATAGCCTACCAAGAATGTTCAGCACAACCCTCTCGCAACTCAAGACACTATCCGATGGACCAGAGACGGACAGAATCTGGCTACCTACTGTGATATCCCCTCCTTCTTCGACATTCCAAGTCAAATCACAGGAGGGAAACCACTCAGCGAAAAGCAAGTCCACTGGAACCCTGCCGCAGAACACTCCTGCACTTTTCGATACCACCACTGCCTCAACAATACTCCCCGTGTTCCCATCCGTTGCGGAGTCATCTGACAAATGAGCAGTCAGCCATCTCCTTATCGAATCCTGAAACAACTTTGTCGGATGAGGAACTTCCTTTGTATCGCATAGCAAGTGGGATCGGTCATGCGGCAGTCCTTCCACGCATCATGCACTGTAAGCCCCCCCTTGAATAGTACTAGTACTCGATAGGGTCAATCCAGAGAGTCAAGCCCTGACTCAGCTGCTGACAAGCAGGCAAGAATGTCATCTACCGATGATCTCGATCGACCTAGCCCGTCTGTGGTAACTCCTATCCTCAACTCTACATAGTCTCTGAAATGCAATAACTCTACCGTGAAATCATCTGGATCGTCGGGGCTTATCGCTGCCAGTAGCGCCTCCCCTCTTTCCTTCGAACCAGTCCAAAGTATGGATGCAGTTACCTTTCCCATCATACTCCCCAGAAACGACTTCCTTGGACTAAGTCATCATCCTCGGAGAATGATTGGACTATGGTTCTCAGAAGGTAGTACATTACCATGGACATGATTGGTAGCCCCCAATCGTCCCCTAGTTGATTGAATGTGGGACTATACTCCTGCCCTGATGAAATCACGAGTGCCACGTCGATTGTTGCCGCTACGAAGGTGTAGAAAACTACCCCAAGACCGATTAGTAGAACGCTCCTTCCTGTGAAGGAACCCTCCTTCCACCTCAGAACTCCCAGAGCGAGTAAGAACGAGAATACGGAACCCACAATCCATTGTAGAACCTCATCAACAAGCCCTAGCAAGTGCTCGAACTGAGAATTCCCATCTGGAACTGGATCGTCCCATCCAGCCCAAACAGTAGCAACTGCAAGGAACAAGCTCACAATTGACATCCCCCACAGTAACGACGAGAAAAGCCCCCCAGTAGCGCTGTCTCTCATCTCCATGGCTACCCTCTCCATTTGTGCCTCAAGACCCAGCCCTTTACCCAAGACCCACAATCCTATCAGGAGTGGTAGAGAGCCGATGAGAGCTATTCCGTTTGGTAGGATTAGGCCTAGACCAATTATGATCAGGAAAACTGCGAGTGGAACCAGAAGTCTAGACCTGAATCTGGGGTCCTCTATGGCCTTCACGATGTAGTAGTAGGTGCCCTCAATCCCTTTCGACTGCCTGACTATTACCTTCTCCACGGTGTCCACTCTCACCCTCGAGGTAACAATGGGCAGAGAAGCTTCGTCATCAGCGCCATCCGTAACAAGGAGTGCCGCATCTGGTTGGAAATCCTGAATCACCTCGTCCAACTGGCTAGCTATCGCCCTATCGCTCCTAGGTCCCACCCTCACGTCACCGGTTAGAATAGCGATCTCAACCTCATCGCTCGCACCAGCTCCTTCTGCTAGCCTATCGTGATGGTGCAGAGCACCAAGAATCGCGTTAGTATCGGACTCCTCTGGGTCCGCGATACCCAATCTGAGGGCCGCCGTCAAGCAGGATTTCCTGCCAACAACTGGCCCCCTTATCCCCGATTTCACCCCCAAATCATTGTCTCTGTCAATTGTGAGAACCAGTGTTCGTACTATGCCCACGCCCCCTTTGGCAGGACTTGGTAAGCACCTACTTATGAGGAATTGGCAGAATCGCTAACTGAGCCATTGGCATCTCTGTCAGATTCGGCATTACTCGAGCCGTACCTCCTCCTTTGCTTTGCTCTGATATACTTCAGTGGATGGGTCAACCATTCTTGGTCACAGAGGGGGTCCTCTCCTATTTGCACGGGGCATCTAGCGTTCGTTTTGAGAGAAGAGCATCCATGAGGCGTATACTCTCTTTCGTAAATCTGACCAACTTGGTATGATGTAGTTTCAGCGTCATAGTCCGGGGCGTTAGAAAAAAAGTTGCAGGTCTGCTCCTGCTGGAGGCCTATAGATCTGGAGAAGGCAGCGAGGAAGACCCTTCCAACATGATTTACATTTACCCCCTGGTTCAACTCAGAAACAGCTGATTCAAAGCACGGAGGCCAGTCATCCCTTATTGCCGCCGTCATGGGCATCTCCTCCTTGACTCTCTCAGAAAGTAGTCCAGTAATCCTCTCTACCGGGTCTGCGAACTTAGCTGCAAACTCATCGTCCATCCTGGAAATCCTATCTTCGCAACTAACCTTGAGACTCTCTCTGACCCTCTCCTTAATCAAACGGGAAGCCCTCTCTCTACCCGTCTCTCCAGCTCCAGAATCCAGACAAACCCAACCGTCTCTCAAAGGCCTATTTACCAATCTCCAGTATTTACCGGAAATTTTTGGGCTGAGCTCGATGAAGTCTACCATTGGAATCCAGTATATCTCAGACCCCTCAGAGTTGGTTTCCATAACAATATCGGATAGAAATGAAGAGGAAAGCAAATTGAAGTTCTTGGAGTCCATACCCAGTAACTTATCCGCTCTGCTAGACTCGCCCTCAATCCATCTGGAAAGCAACCTCTCATCGAATGATGCGCAGACTACTAGCATTGCGTGAAGGAAGGACAGTGTCTCCGTCATCCTTCCAACGTCTGTTGAAAGGTCAATTGTGGAAGAGGATGCTGCATCCTCCTGCTGTAGTACCGAATCCACCAGCCTTAACCTGCCCCTTACTCTCACATCCTCCAGCCAAGGGGCTTCAATTAGATCCTCAACAGTTATTCCGTTCTCTTCTAACATCTGACGAATGAATGACCTTCCCTGTGGTAGAAAGGGATACCGAGCGAGTAAACCCTCATCATCGATTTCAGGAGCTCTGATTGGCATCGGCACAAACTCAAGAGTTCCGCGAGGGTTCTTCAATACTTACCGAGCCCTTCCAGTGGAGAGCATGGCCAAACAAGAAACTCCATCTGCCTTGACGCCTTCTTCTCCGACGCTTGTTGGTATTCAGAACGAAGTAAGAGATTACTTCGGCTGGACCGAGGGGGACGACAAAGATAGCGCAGTTTCGATGCTTCGAAGGGTCGAAGACTCAACCGTGGAAATCTGGGCCAGGCATAATAGAGCTGCAACTCTATCGAAGATTTTCCGAAGAATCGTGATTAGGGAAGCGCGGATAGCAATCCTCGGAGCAGCAGTAGAACCAGATGAGATAGCCTCTATTCTGGATGGTCCAACGCTCATTGTAGCTGCAGATGGAGCGGTTGGAGCGATTTCGGAGATGCCCGCCTCACTTTCTGAGAAGGCATGGTCCCGCGTTGTGTGCATGGTTAGCGATGCCGACGGTGGAGAAGGGACCTATCAAGCAGTTAGAAGATCAATACCTTTCGTATTACATGCCCACGGAGACAATAGAGAAGACTGGGACGCCCTACTAGGATTGGCCGAGGAACAGACAAACCCCCCTGAGCTCGTACTAACTCACCAAACGCAAAATCCAATCGGGGGGATGTACAATCCTGGCGGTTTTACTGACGGAGACCGCGCAGCATGCTTCTTAACAGCACTGGGGATGCGTAAAGAAAACATCAAGCTGCTAGGCACCAGATCTGATATTGTTGGCCGATGGTCAGGAGATACCGAGGAGTCCTCCAAGCTCCAGAAACTGCAGTGGATGAAATCAATTCTGCAGATCCAAGGACTTTGGGACGGCTAGATTTCGAAACTTCCGACCTCTACAGTCGAGCCATCTGATTGAATAGATCCAGAGAACTGTTGCTTATCCCCACCGTTGTTCACATTAACCTCGAACTGAACCTCTCCTTCTTCGCCTTCTGTCTCAAAGTGCCTAACAACCACCGAATAAGTCCCGGAAGGAGGGGAGGAACCCCATCTTATCTCTCTGGAACCGGACTCAGGGTCGTAACCCTCCATGTCGAACTTCCCTCCTCCCAAGCCCTCCGGATTGAAGAAAGACAACTCCTCCCCGTTAGAATCAATTATTGAGAGCCCCAAGTCAGAACTGCCTTCCCAGTTGAGACTCACTGATGCACCGTCTTGAACCGTCCCCACTCTTCTCCTAAGCTCATCCACATCTCTAGCTTCGGTGAAATCCTCCTTTACTTCCTCAGTCAATTCCTCATCACTCGCCGTAGGCTGAGGCACTTCTCCATCTGGACCAGCTATGGCGAATTTAGCGACGAATTGCAGGTCGTTACTCTTGACAAGGGACCCCTCATAGAACCGTTTGCTCTCCCCAATTGTCAGGCTTACAGTGAAACCCGTCTCATTCTTCTTGTGTATCCTTCTTAGAAGAGGTACCCATGAGAACAATCCCTTTGTGTGGATTTTGTAGTGCCTGACTCCAACTCTGTAGACCCCTGGAGGAGGGGTTTTCGTCCAGACAATATTCTCAACTGGGGATTTCGAAGTAGGCTTGAAGTTCATGTCTACATCTAGCTCTCCACCGCAATTTGAAGTCCTGTTGTCGTGATAGATGTGCTCCCCAGATGGAGTGATTACATGTAGGTCGAGATCATTCCAATTGTCCCACATCAGACTGATTTGGACAGAGCCCCTCTTTGCCCCCTCCCTCTCGAGCCTCTTCTCGAGTGCAGTAGCGCCCTTTTCTGATATCTCTGCTTCCTGCACTCCGGCACCAATTGCCTCCGACCCCTCGCCTAGTGAACCTGATACGGTTGGAGTTCCAGAACGGTCTCTCCCCCTTCCCCTTCTCCTTCTAGATGTGGATCCTGCGAGAACCTCCTCTGGGACGTTCCTCCTTGTAGAAGGAAGTATCGTCCTCCTATTTTGCGAACGCAAAATTCGGAACAGGCCATTCAAGGTCGCTATCAGAATTAGTCCGATGACAACGAGGGATACAGCGTCCGCCACGTGACCGAACGTGAGCAGTGACTTTTCATAACATCGGTTGCAACCAAGACGAACCAAGAAGGACAATTATTTTCTCCGGTTGTTTCATAATGATGGTTAGTCTCCTCTACGAGGAGGGGAGCGGAAGCGATGCTTACACATTCCAGTCTAGAATCCTCGAGAAACCCACATATTACAACGAATACGGCCAGCAAGGCCACGATTCTAGTCGCTCTACTTTTCCTCTCCCCCTTGCTCGCTGGTATTCCCATTGCTCCAGACCAAGAGAACCCAATGCCAAGCTCGACTCGTCAAATGAGCCCAGATGTGGTAGTGACCGATCTAGACGTCACCACACCTTCCGCTATTGTTGGAGGAACCCCTACCCTTGCTCCTGTTAATCACGTGATTATAGTGGGGACCACCAATCAGGGCGGGTCTACTGCCGAAGGGAATGTCACCCTCAAGGTTAACGGGGTCGTCGTTGATAACAGGACTGCCACCATAACTCCCGGAGGGCAGGTAAACAGCGTGATGTACTGGGACGCCTCTTCCCTATCCGGAACAGGATATGAGATAACTGCGTCATGGGCCCCATCATCGTCCTCATCCGACTCCGACTCTAGCAATAACCAGATGTCTCTATCTGGCGTCAGTGTCACAGAGGTGGAGTCTGCCTCAGACATCGCAGACTCCCTACCATCAGATGGATCTTCCCTCGCAAGAGCTCTCTGGGAGGGGGCAATAACTGTGGTCAACACGGGAAATCAACCAGTAGACGTCACAGCCCAGCTAACACTAACTCCTTCGCTGGGCGGTCCGAGCGTCCCCCTGTCCTCGAGTACAGAGCAATTACTACCCGGAAGCCTTGCAGACCCCCCAACTCCTGCTAATATCACAATATCGTTCGATGGCTCCAGTCTGGAAGGAGATTACACCCTAAGCGGCAGCCTACTTGTGTCGGGCTCTACTCAGGGTTCGGTCACGATCGACTCCAGAATCGTTAGTTTCGTCGCCCTAAGGGCATCTCTTATACCAGCTAACAACCGGAACGTCGACCCGGGTTCGCAGGCAACACTGAACTTCATACTACAGAACTCTGGAACCGTTGAAGACAACTTCACCGTGACCCAAAGCAACAACTCCAATCCCGCTAACTACTGGGTAAATATCACTGACCAGATACATGACTCCAACAATCTACTCAATGTAGGCGCCCAGCAAACCCATGCAATCCAGATCCCGGTCGAAGTTCCTGCTGATGCCGCCAACGGAGACGCCGTGATAGTGACCGTAACAATTCAAAGCGACACAGCGGGATACGTCCTCTCAGCCAGTACAATGGTGATGGCCGGGGGTACATTCAGCGCGGAGATTTTCCAGAACCACAGCCATTCGATGGGTGAAAACTTCGCGAACATAACCCCCGGTTCCCCCAGAACCCTGCAATATACGCTGATGAACACAGGTACCGCGCCAGCCCAGTATCAGATCGATGTCGGAGCGACGGAATCGGTGCCGTACTGGATCATAGACTCACCTGTCACAATCACCGACGTCCTGCTGCCAAATGAGACAAGGACACTCCCCGTAACAATCACTACCCCGGAGCTAGAGATGCCACTGAATCCGTCTTGGAAGGTCTCTTCCATCGAGCGAGTAGACCTGATGATCCAAGCAATACCACTACAGGGAGGAGTCCCAGCAGTCAACCAGACGACGCTAATGATAGACAGCGTAGTTGAGTTGGACATCTCAATTACCAGTGAAATCGATGACATCTCAGTTAATGACATCATGGGGGGTAATACCGACAGGTTTGTTGGCTTCGAAGTGACGATAATTCACAATCTCGGTTCAAACAACACCTTGGCTCAAGTATCTCTCAGCGCCATGCCATGCACCTCTCTAGCGCCAACCACTGCCGCATCTGGCAGCCCTTGGACACAATCCACCTGTAGCAATGGGAAGGTCTTCCTTCAGGATACCCCAGCTGGCTCCAGTCTCATTGAGAATTCTCGGTGGACGGCTACGGTCCAGACCTCGTCCTCCTCCTCCTCCGCCTCGACCTTGGAACTCCTGCCAGGAGAGACCGGATACGGCATGGTGGGACTGAGCTTCGGCCCCACCCCAGATTTCCAGTACCCATCGGCAGGTCACCTCAACTTCTCGTTCATGGCGACATCATCTTGGGCTGCGTTCTCCGGGGCAATTTCACGTAATGCCACAGCCACGGTTTCCATGTCAATAGCTGAAATCTGGTCGGCAGAGCTGACTTCCTCAGGGGCAGCCAACGGTGACCCCGGGACCGCCATATCCTCTGAGGTGGTTTTGGAGAATACAGGAAACGATCCAGCAAACTTCACCATAGGATACGTCCCGAAGCCTGGATGGACTATTACGCTGGGGTCCACCGCGGCGAACCTAGTACCCTCTATGACGAATCTGTACAATGACGGCACATCAACCCAAAACCAGCGGCCAATAACGGTCACTGCCACTCCCCCGGCCTCGGCAAGAGCGGATGAGACGCATCAGGTCTGGGTCTACGCCAACTCCACGGAGACCGGAGAACTGCTCGCATATGCCCCTGCCCTATTCACTCTCACTGAAGTCATCTCGGCGGAACTCTACCCCCCTTCTTCCACGGCAGTAATCACCCCTTCCCCCTCACTCGACAGCAGAGTCGGTCAGAAAACCCTGATTGCCCTGCTCAATAACACCGGAAACAAGAACATAACCTACAACCTGTCCCTGGACAATCTCGATGCAGACAAGATCAGGGTCTGCTTCTCCGAGGAAATGCAGCCCTGTGTGACCGAATCCACACTGTTGGTACCAGCAGGGTCGCAGGGGATCGTCAGGATTTACTCCACTGCAGGAGAGGACTCGAGAGCCGATGAAGACCAGAGATTCTTCCTGAATGCGTCTCACGACGGCGATTTAATGTCTTCAAGCGAATGGAAGGTGAAAGTTGCCCCTGATCACGCAATACTATTCATATCTACCACCGAAGTGAGTGTAGCTCCGGGGAACACCGTCGACCTAGAGGTGGTTTTACGGAACGACGGCAACCTCATGGAGACGCTGAACCTGACAGTGACCTTCCCAGAGGGAATGACCAACTGGTCTTACCAGGTCAACGAATCCGAATTCTCACTTGACCAGTATGAGTCTCGTACCGTACTCCTCAGCATCACACTCCCCCCTCTCAGGGACGGGGACCAGATTCTCGTAGCCGACGTGATCCACAACCTCACCATGAGAGCGGTAAACATCACAGACCCGTTCCCCACATGGCCTGCAACAAGAATGGTCGATGGAGTGGCTCAGCCCGTTCCACTGTCTGAGAGGGTCGCAATTGGCGGGGGCGTGCCTGCTGGGACTTCGACGCTCAAAGTCAAGGTCCTCCCCGTCTTCGATGTGGAATTGATCAAGTCCCCGCAGAGGATAGCAATAGTCCCCGGAGTGGACAGATCAATCGAATTCGAAATGGAGAACAAGGGCAACGCACCAATCAACCTAACCATACAGTGGGAAACCATAGACATGGAACAGGACGACTCGAAGCCAGATAGGTTCGAAGTCCGAAACTCGCTAGGCTCTACGAACCTGTACCTGCAAGTTGGGCAGACCAGCTCAATCAGCTTCGAATTCGGAATGACACATAATGACACGATCATGGGTGAGCAAGGAACGTTCATCCTGAAGAGAGTACCAGATGAGGCTGCAATGGAAACCCAGCAGAACTCCTTCCCGATCACCGTCGTCAGAGCCCAGACCGATGACACTTACACCCTGAGCGCCGATGCCGCCGGCCAGTACCAGTGCGAAAACAACGACGACCCGAATTGCAGGCAAATAGAGATACCATGGGTGGACATAAACTACCGAGACAGCTCATTCGACCCAAGGTCCTACACACTGGCAATGAACGGGGATATGGACCCCTACGACGCATCAGCAGACCCCCCAGAACGCCTCGTAGACTCAGCTAGCTACCCCAAGGTGCACTGGTGGCTATACATCGATCACGACACCGATGCAGGCACTGCAAGGTGCGAACTAGCAGACATAGATGGGAACGGAATCGCCGCCACGGATGCTACGGAAGAGACATGCAACTCGGATTGGGAACTCGACGCTACCACTCCCTATGAGGGAGGGAGCCCAGACTCCGCTCACGGGGGCACCATCGTAATCCAGGTAATTATCCCCGAAAAGCAGCTGGACGGGGTTGCAGCGGGAGACGGATGGAATATCTACCTGCAACTAAGACACCCAGAGGAGCCCAAGACAACGGAGTACTCGACGGATCTGGTCGTCAAACTCAGGATGACAGAATCTACAGACCCTCTGGTCAACAGCATCACATTCAGGGGAGAGGGCGTAGAGGGTGAGAGCACTTGGATCGACGTTACCGTAATTAATGCAGGATACGCAGTAATGCCGACACAGTCCCAACTGAACCTCGACTGCTCTTCCACGCCTTACGCAGAGGTGACGAACATGTTCGCATCGTACCCGATACCGGCTCTCGAGGCAAATGGGAACTTCACTGCTTCATGGGCCGTGGAACTAAACCCAATCCCATGGTACAAGTCCTCAGAGACACTGACTTGCTCTGCATACATCACCTATCCGGACATCATAATGCAGATGGGAGGAATCTTCGGCAACGTCGTAGAAAACGACGTCTTGACGGAGGACCTGGCGATCGAATCTTGGTCCACCCCAGCCGTAGAACTATCCGGACTCCAGCTCCCGTCTGCACTCCTAGTCGCAGCACTCCTACTCCTCTTGGCGGTATCGCTCATGAGACAGGGACTGGAAGAGCAAGAGAGCCGCCTGCACGCATCCTCGTACGTGGCAGCCATGTCATTCGGGGCCCTCTCGCTAACCGGCGCCTCCACGATCCTGTCACTTCTTTGCGCTCTAGCCTCCATCTCGTTCGCTGGGCTCGTGGCGTGGCTATCCT
>LURR01000015.1 GCA_001628485.1 Marine group II euryarchaeote REDSEA-S11_B3N4
GAGCATATAATGGGCGTCATTAGTGAACACGTAGGCTCTCGTAAGAGAAGAAGGAGCAACAGAATCACTATTTCCCGCAAGGCACTACTTGACGAGGACATCCCTACTGGTGACTACAGATTCAATGTGCTTAACCATGTGCTCGTGCCTCATCATGAACTAGTCCCTATTGAGGATGAAGCACAGATTCTTGAGCCGTGGGGGCTAAAAACGGATGATGCATTCGGAAAAGACAGGCTCGCAAAGGAACTCCTACCAAAGATACTGATTACCGATCCTGCAATCCAGGTTATCAAGGAAATCGAAGAATCTGAGAACGATGAGCTTCCTGCGGGATGGCTAGCAAATCGAGTTGTCAAGGTCGTTCGATACAGCAGGTCCGCAGGACAATCAGTGGCATTCAGGCTAATAGTGGAGAGCGCATGAGGAGGAATTAAATTGAGAGAGATTGTTGAGAGTTATTTCAAGCATAGAAGCCTAGTAAACCACCAACTTGCTTCGTACAATGACTGCATCCCTATCGGAGATGGGAAAGAGAGTCGGATGGAGAACATCGTGCGGAACATTAGGATCGGTAGTGACGAACCAGTAGAAGATGACGAGGGAGGATTGGTCAAACTTGATCTCCTGGATAAAGAAATTATTGTTAGACTGAAGAATCTCAGGCTAGGCAGACCCACGATAAAGGAGGCCAACGGGGCAGAACACCATGCAACTCCAATGGAATGTAGACTTAGGAAGCTTACGTACTTCTCGCCCGTCTATCTAGACTTCAAGATTTTTCGCGACGATTTGCCCCCATCACCTGGATCCGAGATGGGATTCCAGGAGGAAACCAGCGTCCACATAGGAAATTTACCGATAATGGTTAGATCGGCTAGGTGCAACCTTAACCCAAACCATGCAGATGAGAATCGACGACTCTCTCCTGAAACATCCACTGAGGATTCGGAGAGATACACACAACTTCTACGAAAGTACGGTGAGGATCCTCTTGATCCCGGAGGTTACTTCATTATCAACGGGACAGAGAGAGTTCTGATTTCTATGGAGGATCTCGCTCCAAACAGGGTAACAGTAGAGAAGAACAAGAAGTATGCCCATGAAACCCAGGTCGCGAAAATATTCTCCCAGAAAGACGGCGTAAGGAAGCCACTGAACGTCGAAAAGAGAAGAGATGGAATGCTAATGGTAAAGATTCCTAGTGCTGGAACTACGCCCATTCCTCTAGTACTCCTGATGAGAGCACTTGGAGTCGCAAAGGATATGGATATCTTCGCCTCCATTGCAGGACCTCCCGAGGCCATGAAGTACACTGTTGCTAACCTCAACGATCTTAGGGATAACGAGGAGTATGGTGTTGACACATCTGAGGAGGCTCTAGCTTGGCTGGAGAAGAAGTTCGCAGCAGGACAGCAGAAGGAGTACAGAGAATCTAGAATCCAAAACTTACTTGATAACGAACTGCTGCCTCACCTAGGTTCGAAATTTGATAATAGGGAGAAGAAAGCAATTTTCCTAGGCCGTATTGCTAGACAAGTTCTAGAGATGGCCATAATGGATAAGGATCCCAATGACAAGGATCACTATGCAAACAAGCGTGTCCGGCTAGCCGGCGATCTCGTGGAAGATCTCTTCAGGGTAAGCCTACAACAACTGGCTCGTGACTTGAAGTACCAGTTGGAGAGACATCATAACAGGAAGAGGGAACTAAGAATCTCTTCGTGCCTTCGTCCTGACGTCCTTACAACTAAGATTATGCATGCCCTTGCTACAGGAAATTGGGTCGGAGGGAGGTCAGGAGTAAGCCAACTCCTTGATAGGACGACATACTTGTCTGCACTGTCTCACATGAGGAGGGTCACCAGCCCACTAGTTCGAAGCCAGCCCCATTTCGAGGCTAGAGATTTGCACCCTACACAATGGGGCAGGCTGTGTCCAAATGAGACTCCCGAGGGGCAAAATTGCGGCCTTGTTAAGAATGCAGCACAAATGATAGACGTCTCAGAGGAAGTTCCCGAAGAGGACGTCAAGGCACTATTGAAGGAAGCTGGAGTAGACGATAATCCCGAGGGCTGGGCAGACGGTTCTAGGATACATGTTAACGGAGATATTTTCGGCCTTCACAAGAGACCGCACAAGCTTGTAAGCCAATTCAAGAGGAGACGGAGATCGGGCAGGATTAGGCCAGAGGTTAGCATCAGGCATGACCATGAGAATCGTGACGTTTTCATCAACACAGATAGGGGCAGAATGCTACGCCCACTTCTCATAATTGATCATGGTAGCCTGCAAATTACCAAGATGCACTTGGAAGCGTTAGAGTCGGGCGAGATCACATTCTCAGACCTTGTCTCCGGAGGAGTAGTAGAATGGGTAGATGCCGAAGAAGAAGAAGATCTCTTGATAGCTCCAAGACCTTTTGATTTGCCGGCACTTTCTCCAAAGAACAAACGTCCCATAAATCCAGCGAAGGTAGAGTGGACCAACCTTGGCGAGCATGGAATATCCCATGCAGAGGTGTCTGCAGAAGTAACTATGCCCAACGGTGAGTCAAAGTTAGAGAAATTCAAGGTCCCACTAAACTACTACCAAGAAAACATGGACGCCCTAAAGAGGAAGGAGAAAAAGGATCACACAGTTCTAGTTTACACTCACGTAGAGATTGACCCCCAACTCATCATGGGCGTCTGCGCCTCTCTAGTCCCGTATCCTGAACACAACTCAACACCAAGGGTTACGGGCGGAACAGCCATGGTCAAGCAGAGCCTAGGAGTGGCCAGTGCGAATTTCAGACTTAGACCCGATACTCGCGCGCACGTGATGCACTATCCCCAGAGGTCAATTGTTGGAACACGGGCTATGAAGTCCACTAGATTCGATGAAAGACCTGGTGGTCAGAACTTTGTTGTCGCGATTGTCAGCCATCACGGTTACAACATGCAAGACGCCGTAATTATGAACAAAGCATCAGTTGAGAGGGCCCTCGGAAGGTCTGCGTTCATCCGGACTTACAATGCAGAGAACAAGAGATTCCCGGGTGGACAAGAGGAGAGGATCGAGGTTCCGGGTACGGGCCTCGATGAAATCAAGGGGCTCAAGTCATGGGATTCATACTCTCATCTGGAAAGAGACGGACTTCCAGTTCCGGAGATTGAGCTGACCAGCCAAGAAGGAGGTAGGTCTATCCTCGTAGGTAAAACTAGCCCGCCCAGATTCCTAGAAGAATCACACGGGGCATTCCTGCAGGCGCAGGAACGTAGGGAGTCCTCTATGCTAGTTCGTCACGGTGAGAAGGGTTGGGTGGACAACATTTTCGTTACAGAGTCCCTAGACTCAGGCAGGCTAGTCCGAATCACTCTAAGGACAAATAAGGTTCCTGAACTTGGAGACAAGTTCGCCAGCAGACACGGGCAAAAGGGAATAATTGGTAGACTGGTAAATGAGGAGGACATGCCGTTCACAGAGGACGGCGTAATACCCGATCTACTCATCAATCCTCATGCCATACCTTCCAGAATGACTGTGGCCCACGTTTTGGAGATGATCGGAGGGAAGGTTGGATCCATGGAAGGCAGAAGAATAGATGGAACCGCATTCACCGGGGAAAAGGAAGAGTCACTCAGGTCGGGACTACTGAGAAACGGTCTGAGGCACACTGGAAGGGAACCGATGATTAACGGAGAGACGGGAGAGAGTTTCCCTGTCGATACTTTCGTCGGCGTCATCTATTACCAGAGACTTCACCATCTGGTTAGCAGCAAACTCCATGCTAGAAGCAGAGGAAGGGTGCAAATCCTCACTAGGCAACCGACAGAGGGTAGAGCAAGGCAAGGTGGACTCAGATTCGGAGAGATGGAGCGTGATTGTCTAATTTCTCATGGTGCATCCATGGTAATCAAGGACCGGCTTCTTGACGAGTCAGATGGCTGGAATTTAATGGTCTGCAACACTCCTAGATGTGGCCATATCGCATATTATGACTGGAAGAGAAGGACAACAATTTGTCCTGTTTGCGGCGATAGGTCAGATGTCCATAGCGTCCAGACCTCCTACGCATTCAAACTCCTCCTGGACGAAATGAAGAGTCTTGGAGTAGCGATGAGACTAGAACTGGAGGATAGAAGATGAGCGCCCGAGATGCAGCAAAGATACCCAAGAGAATAGACTCGATTAGATTCACACTGATGGATCCAAACGAGATAAGGAAGATGTCATCTGTCGAAGTAAAGACAGCTGACACCTACAAGGACGACGGTCATGCATACAAACAAGGTTTGATGGATCCAAAGATGGGGGTAATCGACCCAGGTATCAGGTGTGAAACCTGCGGGAACAAGCATGAAGAATGCCCAAGTCACTTCGGTCACATAGCTCTGGAGCTACCTGTGATGCACATAGGCTTCACCGGCCTAATCAAAACGTGCTTGAAGACAACCTGCAACTCATGCAGTAAGGCCTTACTGCACGATGCTCCGCAAACCCATCCTACTGATCCAGAGAAGTCCGAGCAGGACTACTACAGAGACAGAGTGAACGACATCATCCTTAAGCACGGAGTTGGTGGCAGGGAATTTAAGAAAATCATCAAGGATATCGAGAATATTTGCGCTGGCCCTAAGCGTGCGATATGCATGCACTGCGGCGCAGAGCAGGGTAAGATAATTCTGGATAAACCCACAACCTTCAAAGAAAAGAAGGCGGATAAAGGAGAGCACAAACTGAATGCTCGCGATATCCGAGAGTGGCTTGAAAAGATACCCGATGAGCACCTAATTTTCCTCGGGATGGAGAAAGACGTTAGTAGACCAGAATGGACAATTATGAAGGTCCTACCAGTTCCTCCAATTACTGTCAGACCATCTATCACTCTCGAAAGTGGAGATAGATCCGAGGATGACCTCACACACAAGTTAGTAGACGTTCTAAGGATAAATCAGAGACTCAGAGAAAATCGTGATTCAGGAGCCCCACAACTTATCGTTGAAGATCTCTGGGAACTACTGCAGTATCATTGCACGACATACTTCGATAATCAGACCAGTGGCATTCCGCCCGCTCGACACAGATCCGGAAGGCCACTAAAGACCCTATCTCAGAGGCTAAAGGGGAAGGAGGGTCGATTCAGGAGTAATCTGTCTGGTAAGAGGGTTAACTTTTGTGCAAGAACAGTAATCAGCCCAGATCCAAACCTCGGGATCAACGAAGTGGGAGTCCCAGTGAAGACGGCCAAGGAGCTGACAGTGCCTATCAGAGCTACAAGTAGAAACAGGGAACAACTCAGACAGATGATTCTTAGGGGCCCAGATGTCCACCCTGGTGTCAACTACATCATTAGGGGAGATAGGTTCAGAGTTAGGATTACCGATAGGACGAAGTACATCTGGGCAGGATTTAGGTGCCTGAATCCAGATTGCCATTGTGGTAGTGAAGAGGAGCCGTACATGGGTTACAGGCCTGATTTGAATGAGGTCCTCCCTGCTCCAAACTTCCTCCCAGGCCTTGTTTTGAAGGAGCAAATGCGTAGGGACCCAATGACTGACGAGCTACTTCCCGAGTGGAGCGTAGATTTGGATAGGACTCTGTCAAACCTCAGAGGGGAAGGAGAAGACGGAAAACCCCTAGCTGAAGACAATCCAGATGCGGCAATACACCATCGCTGGAAGTGGGAAGTAGAAAACCCGGACGAGTACCTTCCCGATCACCTCGAGGTGAAATGCCCACACTGCGGAAGCCCAGAGACCGAGGATGAACACGGCAATCTCTACCCTACAGAAGTAGAAGATCGATTAAGCACATATGATAGAGATGGCAACCCAAGGCCAGGCGTTGTTGTCGAAAGGCACCTTATTGACGGAGATGTAACCATTTTCAATCGGCAACCATCACTCCATAGGATGTCAATGCTAGTTCACGAAATAAGAGTCATGGAAGGCAAGACATTCAGATTCAACCTTGCTGACTGTACACCCTACAATGCAGATTTTGATGGGGACGAGATGAACCTACACGTAATACAGAGTGAGGAAGCCAGGGCCGAGGCTAGAATCCTCATGAGGGTACAGGAGCACATAATATCGCCAAGATATGGGGGTAGCGTCATTGGTGGAATACACGATCACATCACGGGCGCTTACCTTTTGACGCATGGAGAGGCCTTCCTTCCAATGCCAGTTGCAATGGATGTTCTCAGCTCTATTGGATGGGAGGGCGAAATTCCCCCAACAGTAGAGAGAAACGGACAGACTGGACTGTTAGGAAACGATGTTTTCAGCCTTCTCGTGAAGGGAGGCTTCACTCTGAACTTCAAGAATCGTGCTGGAGAAGAAGTCAAGGTAACTCAAGGAGACGTCTCCGGTTCTATCGATAAGAGAGGAATTGGAGCGGAGGATGGGCGTCTTCTAGACGCGGTCGTACAGACACATGGAACTAACAGGGGGGCAGACTTCATCAATAAAATGACAAAGATGACAATCGCCATCTGTACAGCAATGGGATTCACCACTGGAATAGATGACGAAGACCTACCTCCAGAGGCTAAGGAAGAGATCGTGAGAATCAACTCTGAGGCCAGCGCTAGTGTTGATTCCGAACTAGAAAAGTTTGGAAAGGACGGAAGGAAGTACGAGGCCAGGCCAGGAAGAACTCCACACGAAACTCTCGAGGAAAACATACTGACAATCCTAGACACCGCGAAGGCTGAAACTGGAAACGTCGCGAAGGCACAACTTGGCGATGACAATTCAGCCGTTCTTATGGCAACCTCTGGAGCGAGGGGTTCAATGGACAATCTAGCAATGATGGCAGGTTCCATTGGACAACCGAAAGTTAGAGGCAAGCGACTTGAGCGGGGCTATCAAGACAGAGTACTTTCTCACTTCCCCAGGAAGGTCAAGGGATCAAAGGAGAAGGGTTTCGTTTCTTCGTCATTCAAGCGAGGCCTTGAACCAACCGAATTCTTCATGCTTTCAGTTTCCGGCAGGGAATCACTGGTAGATACCGCTGTCAGAACGAGTAAGTCGGGTTACATGCAGAGAAGATTGATCAACGCCATGGATGATCTCAAGGTTTCTAATGACAAGAAGGCCTCAGTAAGGAATACTGCAAACCGGATTATCCAATTCGAGTACGGTGAGGACGGGACCGATCCTGCCAGAAGCAGAAAGGGCAGCCCATTCGATGTAGATCAGGTGCTTAACGATGCGCTTGGAGGTGCTAACTGATGGTAGTCAAGAGTGCAACTAAGAAGAAGTTGATGGATCTGGGAATAGAGGAAGAGTATGCTCACAAGTTAGCGGATGATCGCAAATGGGACGATGTTAAGGGACTCTCCCCAGGACAAATCGCTCAGATATGTGGAATCGACTCCGGAACTTCTCAGAAAATCCACGATGTTATGGCCAGCTCCGTAAAGTCCAGCAGGGCTTCTGCGGCCAGTACTGAGAAGACCATTGTCCGGAGAAGAACAGTGTCCCGAGCTAGGAGGACGAAGAAGTCGCTACCCTTGCAGGACTACGACTATGAAACCAAGATGAAGCAACTCTTCCGTGATGTCGACAGCGATGATGAGATGTTCATCCAGCTTAAGAAAGCCGCCGAGGAAAGCGGCTCAAACCTAACTCCTAGGATGATAGACCAACTTGTCCAGGGGTTGCGTAGCAGGGGGGAGAAGAAGGTTACAGCCGCCAAGGCCAAGAAAATCATCAACTCGGCAAGCAACTTCTATAATGACGCGAAGGCCGTTCCACATGAGGCAGTAGGCATTACCACTGCCCAGTCTATTGGTGAACCCGGCACTCAGATGACGATGCGTACATTCCACTATGCAGGTGTGGCTACAGTGAACGTTACCCAGGGTCTACCTAGGATAATCGAGATTGTCGATGCCAGAAAGGTACCCCAAACTCCAACCATGATAATTTATATGGACGAGAAGAATTCCAAGGGAAAGCCACTGAGGACCAATGAAAAGCTGGTTCGAGACTTAGCAGCATCCATAGAGACAACCACCGCTATAGATATCGCAACTATTGACGTCGATGTAGCTCAGCGGAACATATTACTCCAGCTAAACAACAAAAACATGAGGCTGAAGAAAATGACCGGTGCAGAGGTTAGAGACAAGCTCTCGCGCGCTCTAAGGCTGTATGTGCAGGCCGATGACGATGACCGCCCAAAGTCCCTGAGGATAATTCCAGGCGTTTCAAAGGAAGAAGATCTTGCATCCCTTGCATCCGATCCCCCTACCTACACCGCGCTTTTGCAACTCGAGGAGAAGATCAAGAAACTGCGATTGAAGGGGCTCCCCGGAATTAGCAGGGCTACAGTACAGGGCCCAATGTCCGAAACAGGCGAATATTACATTTCGACAATCGGTTCCAACCTATCGAAGATCAGTGAGTTCGACGGGGTCGACCGAACAAGGACGTATACGAACAATATCAATGAGATACATGACTACCTTGGTATAGAGGCCGCCAGACAAGCCATAATTAACGAAATGTGGGACACTCTCGAGGGCGCAGGTCTCGATGTCGACGTGAGACACCTGATTATGGTCTCAGACGTGATGACTAATAGCGGAGAGGTCAGGGCAATTGGACGTCACGGTGTAAGCGGGACAAAGCACTCCATCCTTGCTCGTTCGGCTTTCGAGGTCACGGTTACACATCTGCTGAAGGCTGGAGTAATCGGCGAAAGGGACAACCTATCAGGAGTAACAGAGAACATCATCGTGGGCCAACCAGTATCGCTGGGAACGGGCAGCGTCGAACTATTCTACATCCCCGAGGAAAACAACTGAGGTTTGAAGATGGACATAGCAAGACAACTCAAGCAAGGAATTAACTCAGGAGAACTAGTCTTCGGACAAAGACAGACAGTATCGCATTGCACCAAAGGAGGTGCAAAGTTAGTACTGGTTGCCTCGAATTGCCCCGAGTCGTTTATCGATGAATTGAGGAACTCGCATCCGACAGTACCAATTCATCAGGTTACCATGGTAAATCGGCAGCTTGGAGCTGCATGTGGAAAGCCATTCCCCGTCAGCTCCCTGTGCGTAATCGATCCGGGACAGAGCGATCTACTGCAGTTAGCCCCAAACGTCTGAGTTAGAAATCAGGGTCTCGACCTAGAAAACTGGCGTTCCATTGAAAGACGTAGCCATATGCCTAGGGCTATGGAGGATATATTACGAGCGCTACTTAGCATCAGATGCGTAGACTTTGACTCATTCGATATAGTGATGCCCGAATCCTCATTCAAACCAATTGGCGTAGCCACAGCAGTGCCCGATTTCGGCGTCATTACAGGAAGAACCTTGATTTGGCATGCTCCTTCAGAAATTCTACCAATTACTAGAAGCGAGCTAGACAGATTCGAGATGGATGCCCCGGATGGTTTCCACCTTATCCTAAGTGAGCGAACGACTCATTCTGATTGCGATCCCATTGATGAAACCAAATTTCAGATAGTATCGCCGAATCAGGTTTCCGAATGGATCGGAAGCGCGGTTCTTTCGGGGGAACTTGCTGCCTCGGTTGTTCCGGAAGACTCGAATCTCCCAGAATCTAATGACCTTTCCACTTATTCCAATGAGGAAAAGATGCAAGTTCTCACTTCGAAGATTGACATAGACTCTTGGACTGCGAGCAGAGGAATTGAGGGATTTTCATCATCACCAATGTTGCTAGAGGCTCGAATTTGGAGAGTATCAGGAGATTTGCATGGACCTAGCGGCAGTAGTGAAAGGGGCGAATGGACAATATTGGAGGATCCATGGTGTCAGAGGCTCAGCGTGATCGGCGAATCAGAAAGTATGCAAAAATCCCCAAAGATCAGATCAATAGAACCTCCCAATGAAAATTGGCTCAGCGAAGACAGGCTAAAAACAGAGATTTCCAAGATAGTGGAGGAGAGGAGAAGGGGAGACTCTGGTGAGGTGAGCATCTCCGGTACTGTTAGGAGCATGCTACTAGAAAAGTGGGTCTTGGATATACACATGGCAATGATCGAGCACTACAGAATATTCATCCCAGGCTGGTTGATAAATCTCGAATCTGATAAGATTTTGCATGGAAGAAACGGCAGACTCTATGACTTAGTTTCTCTGGAGTAGCATCATATCCTCATCCGAAAGCGTGTCACCACTCATTAGTCTGGACATTAAGTCGGAAACCTCCACTCTCTCTTCTTCGTGGTCCTTCTTGGAACCAGATAGTTTCAGAATGTCCTGCATAGAATGAATGCACCTTAGTGAAATGATATACTTGTTATGCAACTCATCAGCATTCGACTTGGTTGAAGTTAGGCCCATGTGCTCAGAATTTGCCATGCCCCTCAATCTGTCAACTTCATTTGATAACTCCATCATAAGTGAATGGGCTTCTTCGGATTTCTCTGATGCATCAGTGACTGCGTCATGAGCCTTCTGCTGCTTTTTTTCTGCCTGTCTAACCTCTCTCAAAATGCTTGAACTACTATCCTCTTCTTCTTTCTTGAGCCTTTTGAAATCTACCTGCAACCTCTTCATCTTCGCGAAGAAATCCTTCTCTTTACTCGGACTAATTTGTCCAGTTTGATGGCGCCACTCAAGCTTGTTCATCTGCTCTCTAATACCCCGAGAACTTGGGCCGCTCCTCTTTTTTCCCGACTGACTACCATTCTTCTCAACCGAACTCCTTAGTTTTGCCCTAATATCCTTCAATTCGTTTGTTCTCTCTAGTCTAATTTTCCTCAATTCAGCAACCTTGCTATTAGCCTCGTTCCTCAGACTCTTTTGCTTCTGAACTTCAGTGATTAACTGCTTTACCTGCAAATTTATTTCGTTTCTTTTATCCAGTTGATTCCTTACTTTAACATTCAACTCATCGCGACGATCTTTGTATTCGGCCAACTTCTTGCTGACCAATTCCGAATTCTTTTCGAAAACAGATGAGATATTCGACTGGCTGAGCTCCAAAGTAAACCCTCTAGCGCTTCGAATTTGGAGTTCCATTTAAGCAATACCGATTATTTTGCTTCTAGTCCCTACGACTGGCAGACTTTCCCTTTCTGCCCCCTCTTCTAGAAACACCAAGTTTCCTGGTCTTTTTTTTACGTATTCGGCCCTGTTTTGGTTCCTTTCCAGGTGAATTCTTCGTATCAGTGATTGACGAAAACCCACCAGTCTCTAGGATCAACCCTAACTCATCAGAGCTAAGATAACCTCCCTTTGCGGCGATTCCACGAATATCATCTATGCTGGAGGAACCTCTGACCGCAGATAGTCTCGAGTACTTCTGGAGCTTCTTCAACAAACCTCTTTCTCTATTTGTTTCGATTTTGATTGCCTCAATTCTCTCATCAATTGAGGAAATACTTCTACTAATCTTACGTATATCTTTCCTACTGATTTTGTCTACTTCGACTTCAGCATTTTCCTTTAAATCAGATTTTGCCTTGCCGATTTCTTCCTTGTTTTGATCCAGTTTGGTAGAGATCTTTCGCATCTCAGTTAACTTGGAAATATATTCAGAATGAGATTTTTCTGCTTCTCTCTTCTTTTTGATTGAAGACTGAATCTCAAAAAATCTGCTGAATGCCGATAGTTCTGGATTCAACATTGGTACTGTGGTCAGGTCATTGTCGATTTTGGTCAATGTAAGGTAGGTCTCGCCAAGCCACTCCTCTAGAATTTTCGAAGGAGGTGGGATTCTTACGTTAATTTCATCTCTTTTTTCTCTGTGAATCTTTGCCTGTTTTCTCATGGAATGAAACTCTCCCAGCAGCGTCTTTCTCCCAGATCCCGATCTCTCTATTCCAACTACTGCAGTTCTGAGCGCCTTTACAATATGCACTTGCTCTTTCCTTTCCGTCTGTAGATCCCTCTTCTCCGAATCCAATAATCTCAAAGTGCTCTTCTTTTCAGCAATCATTGCTTCCATTTCGTCCGTAGATAGGTCCTGCAAATCACTTTGGTAAACCTTTGACGACTCATTCATTCCTCTTCACCTCTTGATTTCGTTTGTTTCAATTTCCTAGAACGTTTGGCGAAAGAAGAACTGCCACCCGTATCAACGTTTTTTTGCCCCTTGAGGAGGTCTCTGAAACCTGGCCCCAAATCTCCAAATCCGTTTTCTATCCTCTTCTCCCAATAGTCAATCGCTTTATCGCTCTGTGCAAGCAATTCCTTGGCACGGTCCAATTGGCTCCTAATTTCTCTAATCTCTGCAGAGGCATTAGTCACCTTCTCATAGAGTGGTTGTGCCTTGGAAACGGCACCAATCATCTGAGAGTGTGCCTTATCTGCCTTCTTGAATAACTTAGACATCTCCCTACTCTTTTCTAGATACTCCGCCATTTCCGGGTTCGAATCCTTTCTATCTCTAATCCATTTATCGTTTTCGGAAATTAACGATCTTCTCTTCTCTAGTAGTTTCCTTTCGGATCTATGGTCTAACGCTGATGTCTGGATCTTGTCCTCAATTTCTTCAATTTGTTCCAGCAGCATCATCTTCTTCCATTTAGGATCAAGACTGATCATTCCTCCGGACTCGTTCAGTTTTTTCCTGATTCTTTTAACATCGGGAATTAGAGTCCCAGCGCTGTTCTGAAATTGATCCCTCTCGGCCTTGAATTTGACAACCTTTTCATTGGCTTCTTCGAAGGATTTCTTCATCCTATCAAGCCTTGGAGATAGGGTATCTTCTTCAGCCTCAAGATTCCTAATTACCCCGGGCAAGCTATCCTTTAGCAACATTCTCCTCTTGAGAAGGGCAGATGCAAGCTCATCCGGCGTCACCCTCATCAGTTCACTAGTGTCCATTTCTGTTCGGATGGAGTAAATGCCCCTATTATAGCCCTATGCGGAGTGTTTTTCAGCGTTTGATTCATACGATGCCCATTCGAGCCAGCATACATGCAAGTAACATTGAGGAACAAAATCCTCATTACTGTCATGGTAATTATTCTTCAAATTCTCATCGTTCACAATACCTCTGAACCAGATATTCTTGATGTCAAAAAACCAGAAATGCAGTCTGATACTCCTAGTAACTCAACTAATTTCACTTCTTCGGGCGATTCTGGTCTAGTAATCTCTGGTGAGCCTGCCTATGTCGGAGATACGCTCACTGCCTCATTGATGGTAACCAATAACGGCAAATCCAGCGGTTCGGTATCTCTCCAAATCAGACATTCAGATGGCGAACAAATATTTCAGGGAGAATATATCTCGATTTCTCCCGGCTCAACCAGAGAGGTTTCTACCAGCTTCATCATGGAGCTTCCGGGTACCAATGAATTCAATTGGCAACTATCAGTCCTAGGGCAAACTGGGCAATCTAACTTGGAGGGAAACCTGTCTATTCAGGTCTCAAATAGTCAGATTCTCAATATAACCGCTGACTCAATTTTCTGGTCTGCATCTGAAGGGCTTGAAATTGACGTCTCAGTTTTCCTATCTGAGGGAAAGGCTCGCCCAATTCTACTTGCAGTGTCTTCTGAAGTAGCCGGGGGAAATGAGAATTTACAGGAGATCCTTCTTGAAGCAAATCCTGGACGCAGAGTGATAGAATTTTCTTTAGGAAATCCAAAGACAACAGAGATTACCATTCAGGCAATTCCGGTACAATGGACTTCATCTATCTTTTCTCAGAACATTACAACAGAATCTGTTGCTGCTCCCTATATCGATTCATCATTCATCAAATTGGAAGCTATTTTCAATCCAGAAAAACCCTCTCCCGGAAGTCGAGTTTTGGTTACAGTTACACTTAGTAATGATGATAACCATAACACCCAACCTGGGACATTGCGACTGATATCATCCTCAGAGAGAACGATTCTCGCTGAATCTACAGTTCCATCTTTAATGCCTGGATCAATTGTGATTACAGAAATGTCAATCTCTGAATGGATTGAGCGTGATAACGTGGACGTAGAGGTCCAATGGTCATCGGACGGCGTTATCTCGACGCGAATCTATTCAATTGAACCAAATATCGACGACCAAGGACTTGAGCTACCCTTCGATATTTTAGCTGCAGGATACGGGATTCTCGCGGGCATCCTCATTATACTTGTAGGGACTTTCTCTTGGAGAGCTGTCTCCTCTCGTACTCCCACTACCTCTAATCTACGTCTAAGGGAGGCAAAAGAGTCACAAAGCAGTCAACTTAGAATTGAAAAGAGAGAGATTGAGTGTAGTTTTTGCGATCAGCGACTTATGGTGCCGAATGACCATGTAGGTGGGGTCAGATGCCCATCGTGCTCAATGGAATTCATGGTTGGAGGGCCAAGTGAGTCAAACGAAGAATCTGAAAAACTCGACGTTGTGAAATCTTCTGATGATATACTCCATTGTCCCACATGTGATCAGGCCCTTAGGGTACAGATTGAGAAGAGGCCGGTAATGTCTAGATGCCCTGTTTGTAAGACTCAGTTCATGGCCGAGGCTGAGGAGGTATAGGATGTCCGAATTTAGCGAAATTGAGGAGATGTATCTGAAGACTATGTTCGAGATACACGCGGATAACCCCGCTGCCATCGTAAAGACCACTCAACTTGCAGACATCAAGGGAGTCAGCGCAGCATCGGTGACTGAAATGATACAACGTCTCTCGAGCCGAGACATGGTCACACACATCCCTTATCGCGGATGTAGGCTCACGCCCTCTGGATTCCAACTTGCTGCGAGAATAAAGAG
>LURR01000016.1 GCA_001628485.1 Marine group II euryarchaeote REDSEA-S11_B3N4
TATCCCCCTCCTCTTCCTCGGGCTCTTCGGAGAACCCTGGCGGCGGTGGTGGTCGATTTTCCTCAGGCGGCTCTTCTAACTCATCGTCAGAATTTTCTGGTTCAATTGATTCCTGCAGTGTTTCTTCTTCCGCTACTTCGCCCCTATCAGTCGCTTCATTTGGTTCTTCGAGCCCCAGAAGCATCCTTCTGGCTGCTTCGTGGTCTATGGTTTGCGAGTCGTCCGTAGAAATTGATTCGGCGTCGTTAGGAGGTTCTGGAAAACCGGGAGGGGGAGGAGGGGGTTGAAAATCTCCAGGAGGAGAGGGGGGGGCCTTCCCCAAGCCAGGTGGAGGCGGAGGTGGGAAGACCGGATCATTTTCTTTTTTTTCTCCGGCTTCCTCTTCTTCAGGGGAATCTGAATCTTCAACCATGAAATGAGCCTCAGGGTACACACTCACGGGTGACAGGTTCGTTTAACCGTTACCTGCTTAGGAAAATCTGTAGTTTACCTAAGAACGTTGAAGACGGAAACGTTCTCGGAGTTCTATGAGCTCTAACGATGGAACTACTCCGCCGGTATTGTTCGTTGTAGGAACTGCTGGTGCTGGAAAGAGTTCCTTGGTTACGTCTTTTCAGAGATGGGCTAGATTCTTGGACATTGATGTCTTAGCGATTAATCTGGATCCTGGTGCTGAAAGGGTCCATTATGATCCAGAGTTTGATGTCAGGGACTTGATATCTCTTTCTGAAGTAATGGATGAGTACGACCTTGGCCCTAATGGCGCACAGATACTTGCTGCAGACCTAGTTGCTTCTCAGGCTGTGGAGGTTTTCGACGAGATTGAGGGGCTTGCAGGGGATATTATGATAGTAGATACTCCTGGTCAAGTGGAGCTTTTTGCTTTCAGAGAGGCTTCTAGCCACTTAGTACATGTTCTTGGACAGGGCAGGGCATGCTTGATTTTCCTTTTCGATCCTTTACTTTCCAGTACTCCGAGTGGGTTCGTTTCTCAGATGTTGCTCTCTTCGATTGTTCACTTTAGACTGGGGCTACCGACAGCTAACTTCTTGTCCAAATCTGATTTATTGGAGCCTGAGACGCTTGAAAGAATCCTAGAGTGGGGGGAGAACCTGGATGTTCTAGAAGCAGCGCTGTTTGAAGAATCGGCGAATCAAAGCGGATTTGACGGAGGCGGGCAGAGAGCCGAGTTTGCGATAGGCCAACTTAGGATGATGCAACATGCGGCAATTCAGCCTGGACTAATACCGATTTCTAGTGAGATGGAAGAGGGCCAAGCAGATGTGTTGAGTTTCGCACAAAACATATTTGGAGGGATGTCAGATGCCAAGGATGGGTTCGCAGGAGATATAGAACATGAGAGGCAATGACTCGAAAACTGACCTTCTAGCTATTGATGATTTATCTGGTAGACTTTCGGAAATCATCGATTGGGCAATCAGAATAAAGAACGATGAAGAGGCACTGTATGACTTCAAACCTCTAGATGGAATGACAGTAGGCTCGATTTACGAGAAGCCGTCAACAAGGACTAGGGTTTCATTCGAGGTCGGGGTTAGTAGGCTAGGCGGCCAGCCCCTCACACTGTTAGCTGGAGACATCCAACTAGGAACCAGTGAGAGCATAGCAGATACAGCTGCTGTTCTATCTAGGTACATGGACTGCATTACCTACAGGTGTTTCGGACATGGCGACGTTGCTGAACTAGCTAAACATTCAACGGTTCCAGTAATCAACGCCCTCTCTGATATGCATCACCCTTGTCAGGCTGCAGCTGATATGATGACCATAGTAGAAAACTCGGATAAAATGAATGGTCATGTTGCTTGGGTCGGGGACGGGAACAATGTGCTTCATGATTTGGTTCTTGGGTGTGCAACTCTAGGATATGATATCGTTTTCGCAACGCCACAAGGTTTTGAGCCGGACGAATCTGTGATTTCAAGGGCTTTAGAAATAGCTGAGAAAACAGGGTCGAAAATCGAAGGAGTTAATGATCCCAAACAGGCTGTTGAGGGAGCAGGAGCGATATATACGGACGTCTTTGTTTCCATGGGAGAAGAGCACATGGATGGAAAGATGGGGTCATTCGATGGTTTTCAGGTAAACGAAGAACTGGTCTCGAATGCTGATGATGATTACATCTTCATGCACTGCCTTCCGGCACACAGGGGAGAAGAGGTGACAGACGGAGTGATGGACTCGCCTAATAGCGTAGTTTTTGATCAAGCCGAAAACAGAATGTGGGCACAAATGTCCATACTAACTCTTCTGTGTAACGAAGTCGCTTGGCAGACCTATTGGGAATTGCGCTAGCTTGGAATTAGCGATATCACCAAGAAAGCGATCAAACAAAGTTGCATTGAGGTCTTGATTAGTTTCTGGGCGTTATGATGCTCCGACGCGAGGAGCTTTGGTTTGACCATCATTAGCGTAACTACAGAGGGTATGACGAATGCTACGTGCCAATCAGTAAAAATCTGCAATATGGGCGAGAAGGGGGCCAACATTGCAGCTAGAGCGGCGATAAGAACTAGAGCGGCTAAAGAACTCGCTCTTTCTTCCCCTACCCTCATTGCAAAGGTGTCTCTTCCTTTATCCCCTCCCATATCTTCAATGTCCTTTACTATCTCCCGAGAAAAATTATACAGAAATCCTACAAGAAAAACTGACCACGCTCTCTGATCCAGAGGATCGGAAACGCTAGCCGCACCGAAAATAATTACCAGGCCCACGGACATGCTGATAGCCAAATTCCCAGGTAGACCTCTGTCCTTCATCCTAAAACTTAGTTTTGATGGAGATTCATAGTTGAATAGAAGAAGAAGCGCCATCACCCAGATTGCAAGCGATGGAAGCCACCCATCTAGACCTATTTCTCCACTATGGGAGACGTAGGCTGCGACTATCAGAAAGGAGGCCGAGAGCACTGCAGTAGATAGGATCCCCCGACTAGCTGCAACTTCAGAAATCTCCCCCGAGGGGAGTGGCCTGTCTGGCCTGTTGATTCGATCTATCTCGATATCCATGTAGTCGTTCAATGCGTTCCAAGAGAACATGAACGTCATCACAGAGAGGCAATGCAAGGCCGTAATGATGGCGAAGTCTCCGCTAGGAAGTCCCTGAGAAGCTAAAATTGATCCCAATGCCACCCCGAATATCCCCGTTACTGAGTTGCCATATCTGAACAATTCTGCCCATGGGGCAAGAGTCCGGTACACACTCACACGTCATTGTCAAGGTGCCAAGACTTCATTCCTTCCCCGGCTAATGTTGGGCCACGGCAATTTCATCATGAGAAAGGCCCCACACACAGACGGTGTATACACTACCTCTGAATGGGCCCCTAATATGCCCGACTTTGGAGAACCGGGAATCCTTAGCCATTATGTTTCCGACTTGGTTCATGGTTGCACCCCACCTAAATCTCTCATTTAGATGATCGAATATCTCGACTGTGTTCGCCGTTTCCTTTTCCTCTAGTAGGCAAATTACTTCCTCCCTTAGTCTGCGGGTCCTGGACATCACGACACCTCCGCTTTCAGGGGCATTGTGGCCATCATCCTACTGTGCAGTCCTGCCCAACTGCTAGGGCTGATCTCTATTGGGGCCGTTTTTGCCCTGAGGGGCTTCCATGTTCGATTATCGGCTATGTTCCCCGAATTGTCGACAATCGATGTCATGTTTACCATCTCAGATTTACTCTCTGTACGATTCAAACTGGCTAGCGGGACCACTCGATGCGGTTCCGGCCTCTTCCTGTATCTCAGCACAGTACGCGTCATTTTCCTATTCATCATGATCGGGTGTCGGTTCATTTGGATATTAACTGAGGGAAAAGAGGTGATAGTGAAAGTGAAAGTGAAATTTTACTTGTCTCCAGTATGCAACCTTTTGAAAAGAGGTCGCCTTTCGATGGATTGCCGCTCGTGTGGTGTAGTTCGGTCCATCATGTCGGACTCTCGATCCGTCGACCCGGGTTCAAATCCCGGCACGAGCACCAAAATCTTCCGATTGACGCATTACAGTCATAAGTCCACCTTCGTTCGAGTAGTAAGGTCATATGCGAATCGAGCGTGATCTGAAGCTTACATTCGATGATGTATTAATTAGGCCGAAGAGGAGTACCTTGATTTCGAGGTCTGATGTGAATCTGGTTAGAGAGTTCACTTTCAGGCATACCGAAGAAACCTGGGATGGAGTGCCAATAGTTGCTGCAAATATGGATACAACTGGGCTGTTTTCAATTGCAGAGATTCTACAGGGGCACAAAATGCTGACCTGCACTCAGAAGTTCTACTCTACAAAGGAGTTCTCCGATGCTTGGGAGAACGGAGTGAATTCTGAGTTCGTTGCAGTGACTTGCGGATCCACGGACGAGAGTTTCGAATTATTGAAGCGGAAAATGGCCACCAATAAGGGCCTGAAGATGATATGCATAGATGTAGCAAATGGATATCGAGAGGTATTCCTTAACTTCGTGAAGAAGGTTAGGGGAGAATTTCCAGAAAAGATAATCATTGCCGGTAACGTTGCTACTAGAGAGATGACAGAAGCTCTGATTCTAGCTGGTGCAGATATTGTCAAGGTTGGAATCGGGCCCGGATCGGTTTGCACGACTAGGAAGGTTGCTGGAGTGGGATACCCGCAACTTTCTGCTATTTCGGAGTGTGCTGATGCTGCTCACGGCCTGAATGGTCACGTCATGTCAGATGGGGGTTGCTCTTCACCGGGAGACGTTGCAAAGGCTTTCGCTGCGGGGGCCGATTTTGTCATGCTCGGAGGGATGTTAGCGGGTCACGATGAGTCAGGCGGGGAATTGATTGAAGATAGTGGGAGTGCGTACAAGTCGTTCTACGGGATGTCCTCGGCAAAGGCAATGGAGACACACTATGGGGAAATAGCCGACCACAGAGCTCCTGAGGGGAAAGAGGTCAGAGTCCCGTACCGAGGACCATTGGAGGTAACTGTTCAATCGATCCTAGGAGGGTTGAGGTCGGCTTGTTCCTATGTTGGTGCTAGGAGGATAAAGGACCTGCCAAAGTGCACAACCTTCATCAGAGTGAGTATGACTACGAATGAGGTCTTTCAGAAGTTCAACGTAGACTAGTTCATTCGTAGTTATTGCACAGTTCTCCCTGTGATGGGAAGCTGTTTGGATCTTTTGGATTGGTATTCCACCTGCTCTCGCACTTGTTCACGAATCCATCGCCGTCAGAGTCTATCATTGAGTCGGAAGGATCCATTGGATCGTAACCGAAGTAGTATTCCCATCCAGACCACATGTCGTCGTCATCTTGGTCCTGATGGTAAACCTCGGACCCGTCGTTCCATTTATCGCCGTCTGTATCGTTGTTTATCGGACTGGTTCCATTCTCATACTCTTCGAAGTTGGTGTAGTTCTCCAAGTCATCGTAGAATGCAGAACCCGGACCGTACGGGTCTATGTGGCACTCGAAGTCCTGAGGGTTATCCCATCCGGGACAGTATCTGTACATCAGAATTGTTCGGTTCAACCCGTCATTGTCCATATCCTCGTTACCATCGCTGATTCCATCCAAGTCCGAGTCGGGCATTCTTGGATCCATCGGACCACGCGATCCGAGTGCGTTGAGGGTGTTGTTATCCACGAGGCCCAGTTCTATTGCCTCCTCTGAGAACCTGACCTCCCAACCATCGGGAAGCTTGTCCCCGTCCGAATCATGGTCCACGGGATTGGTGTCCCACCTATCGGGAGCCTCAAGTGAGTTTTGTAGAGTGTCGTTGTCGATATCATAGATAGAGTCCACCGGTGAACCGAAGGAAGGGTCCAGAGCCCACCGTCCTTCATCTGGAATGTTGAATCCAGAAAGATTCATTTCATACAGGAAGTAGTGAGGATCCAGGATTCCGTCATCATTTCTATCGCCTGATGAGGCGAATCCGGAGACGTAGTTCACCCATATCCAACCTCCTGGTCCCTTTCCGCACTCCATCATTGAATCGCAACCTGGCGGGAGCCAGTTAGTCTTGGAAATCCAGAGGCTGTGACTGTTGGTATTCTCTTGGACTGAGAAAACCTGCATCTCCCAGCCATCTGGCTGACCATCGCCGTCGGTGTCGTTTAGGAGTGGATTGGTGGCGCTTTGCCACGGTCGTGGAACGAATAGAACTTCGTCTCCATCGTTCAGACCGTCGTTATCGGTATCTGCATTGTTCCCATGGGTGATGTACAGGTCCTGTCCATCGACGACCTCTTCTCCGTCCTCCAATCCGTCGTTGTCGGTGTCAAACGCAGATGCGTTCGTGAAGTAGTAGACTAGAGTCCCATTATCGTACCATGGGTGCCCATCCACGGCTTCTCTGTAGTCCTCTAGGCCATCATTGTCGGTATCCTTGTCCGTCGCATTGGTGAATGTCTCGTAGTATTCTACCGAGTCGGAAAGTCCGTCTCGATCTGTGTCGAAAACACCCGGATCTGATCTCACTATGACTTCACGGACGCCGAAATCTACGATTCGAATCTTCCAGCCAATCACCTCGATCCCGTCGATTAGACCGTCGGCGTCAGTATCTGAATCGAGTGGGTCAGTGGACCTGCCATCGACCACCCCGTCCCCGTCTCTATCCCTAGCATTGTACTCGTCTAGGTTGGTGAACCTCTCGTGCTGCTCCACGATGGTAACAAGTTCCTGGAGCCTGCTTCTGACTTCGTCGTCAACCTCTACATGGATATGGTAGACCCATCCGGGGGTATCAGTCTTCACTGGGATGTTTACGTAGTTGCTGTCAACGACGGTTCGGACCCACAAAATCGTGTTATTGGCCTGTACGTACTGCCCGGGCACTACATCGATCCTCTCTATGGTAGTGGCCCCTATCATGTCCTTGTAGGTAACCGCACCGTCCCCATCGGCATCGTAACCATCGAAATCAGGGTCTTCATCGGCATTGCTTCCATCGTTGGGGTGAATCCCACTTTGGAACTCCCACCCATCTGGCATGCCGTCTTGATCTGTATCGGGATCAAGCGGATTGGTGAAGTTGGATGGCCCCCAGTCATAAGAAACGGAAAATTCCTCGACGTTGTTCAGTCCGTCTCCATCGTTGTCGCCATATGCGTCGGTAGAGTTGGCAGGGTTCAGGAACCAATTGTAGTCAGAGTTGAAGGAATAGCAGAATTCGAATCCGTCCGGCATACCATCCCCGTCCGTATCCCAGTCCCCCGGACCATTCAGCCTGCCGTCCCCATCCATATCCTCATTGAACCAGTTCGGATTATCCAGAGGATTCTTCTTCTGGAGGGTGGTTTGAACTCCTCCGTTTGGTAGCTCTTGGGCTGTAAAAACTATCTCCGATGCGAACGCCCTAAGGTGAGGGGCTGGAAGGGTGAGAGTTCCGAAGGTAGGCCTACCGCAGAAGGACTTCAGGTCGACAAGGTGAGTGGAAATCTCGACCAAGTCATCAATAAGATCTCCATCGCTGTCTGCGGCGCGGGGGTTTGTGTCATATTTTTCCTCGACGAAGTTCCTGAGAGTGTCTGGCTCTGGTTGCTCTAAATCCAGGATGGCGTCGCAGGAGTGCCCGAACTGAGAACCCATCTCCTCCCACAAATCGTCCCCAATGTCCAACTTGATCTCGGCCTTGACAGAGGGGGTCAGTAGAGGGCAGTTCCAGTTTCCATCCAGTGGGTCTAGTAGAACAACAATTCCAGAGGGAGTAGTAACTTCGTGCGTGTGCTCTGACTCCCAGCGGTCATTCAGGCCATCCCCATCGGTATCCTTCAGGCGAGGGTTCGTCCCTAGCTCGGCCTCGTCTAGATTGGTCAGACCATCTCGGTCGGGATCGCCCAGTGGGCCATTGTCAGGATTTGGGAATGTCTCATTCTGCTCACCAGTTTCCCTTTCGGTGTCAACTGTTGCAACTGGGATATCCTCGCACTCTACTTCGGTAAGTCCTTCCCCTATGGTGATACAAGGTTCCCCCGTATCCAATGGATCCAGTCCGTTCTCTATTTCCCAGCCGTCATCGAGCCCGTCCCCGTCCGTGTCTGCCTCTTGCCAATTAGTGCCGTATAACGTGCTCTCCATCCTATCTGCGATTCCATCGCCGTCCCAGTCACATCCAATAGTTGGGACATCCGGGGGGCATACTCTCTGGTTCCCCTCTTTTAGCTCCAAATCTTCCACCGCTGATTCGAAGCCCCCCCTATCGGTACTGGAAAGACCGGCCCCTACAACCGTGTATAGACCCGCTAAACAGAGAGTTGCGGTAATCGCAGCGACGGCATATTGGTTGTGAGTCAAAGCCATCAGAATGCCCCGCCCTCGTAGAGGGCAGTTCATGCAAATTGCGTTCGGCTATAATTATTGACGGGGTTTGACCTATGAAAAAATGACAGAAAAGGCTGCATTGAGCGAGTATGGCTCATGAACCATTCAGAAAAGATTCGATTCTATCAAAGGCCTCTGAAAGTAATTCCACTTCAGGGAGACAGACCATTCTGAAGTGCCCCTTGCCCATCTCTGGAGAGAATCCGGACCCGTGGACCAGAAGGACGTGCTTCTCGTGGAGCAGGTCCAATACGAATCTCTTGTCGTCTGCAGAATGAGCGGGATCGGTGATTTTCACGAACAGGTAGAATGCCCCTCCAGGAGCTTGACATTCGAGTCCTTGAATGGATTTTATCCTCTCTAGGGAGTACTCTAGCCTCCTTCTTATTTTTTCACGATGTCCATCCATCCAATCGGACTCCTCCGATAGTCCTGCGAGATATCCGTACTGTGCTGGAGTGGATGCGCAAAGGCGACTCCTGAGAAGTCTCTCAGCCCCATCCCTAACATTTGAGAGGACCCCCGAGGGATCGTGCCATGCCATGTATCCGATTCTCCACCCGGGTGCAAAATATACCTTTGAGACGCCATTAAGGACAATCACTGGTACATCCTGCGATCGTGACGCCAAAGAGACGAAGTTGCCTGAGAAGTCAAGGCCATCGTATATCTCGTCAGAAATGATGGTGCACCTTGGGAAGTCGCGTGCCAACGAAATAAAGTCATCAATCTCCTGCTTAGTCGGGACGTTTCCAGTTGGATTGTTCGGATTTATGAGGACCAGGAGTCTGACAGATTCGTCCATCTTGGAGCGGATATCGTTGATGTCAATCTTCCAACCATCCTGTGAATTCAACTTGTATTCTATGGTCTTCGCACCATACATCTGTGGATATGCCATGTATGGGGGGTAGTGAGGGCCTGGTGCCAGTACGGTGTCACCCGGCTCGAGAAATGCAGCGAAGATGATTTGCAGTGCCTCGGTAACGCCGTGTGTCACGTATACATCGTCTTCTGAGCATTTCCAACCCTTCTTTTTCTCTGCGGAGGCGATTGCCCTCCTTAGCGGGGAAATGCCATACGAGGGACCGTAGCCATTGTCTTGCGAGTCAAGCGCGCTTTTGTAAGCCTCAATCATGTGACTCGGGGTCTGAAGTCCTTCGTACGCAAGAGGATCTCCGATATTTAGGCGGATTATTTCGTGACCTTGTTTCTCGAGTTCAATCGCAGGGACGACTACATCTCGAATTGCGTACTCTATGGCTGCTGCGCGTTTAGAGGCTTCAATCGGATTAAACACATTCTCACAGTCCAAGAATTTCACGCGCCGAATCGAGAGCCTGAGGGATTCCATCGGGATTCGCCCCCCCGCCCTGTGCCATCGTCCTGCTCCCCCCTCCTCCTCCGCTGATGTGTACGGAAATAGAGTTCAGAATTTCTACTGCATTGTGCCTCTCTTCTGCCAGAGAGCCTTCTGTACTGGCGACTATGATCCTCCCCCCTCCTTCCCTGGTTCCAAGGACGGCCAGGGTTGGGTTGGATGGAACGCGTGTAAGCTCTCCTAGCATTGACATCAGTGCCTTCATTTCGGCCTCGACTTCCATAACAACATAGCGAACACCGGCCTTCTCAACGGAGTCTTGCCCTCCTCCATCTGTTCTTAATCTGACAATCTCGGCCTCCAAAGACTCGATTCTCTTTTTCTGAGATTTCCACTGTTCGAAGAACCTGAGTACTGCATTGGGTAGGTCTTCGGGGGAAACCCCCAGAACCTCGCTGGAATCGTTCAGCAGACGCTCCTGCTCCCTCGCGTGTTCGCGTGCCGTGTCTCCTGCCACGATTTGCAGACGCTCTACCCCGTCTTGGACTTGACTGGAGCGAATGATGCGTAATTCACCAATTTGTCCAGTCGAGTCGTGATGCGTCCCACCGCAGGCCTGTGTATCGTGATTCCCCATTCTTATCACTCGGATCTCAGCTTGCTTTGGAGGACCCCCTTGGTATATCTCAAAACCGAATTTCTCATCTGCCTCGGCCCTATGCATCACTAGTTTCTCGATAGGGATGTTTGCTTCGATGATTGAATTGGCGTGGTCCTCAATCCTGTCCAACTCCTCCCTTGATAGTCTGGAGTGGTGAGTGAGGTCGATTCTAGCATATCTGGATCCTTTGCTTGACCCTGCCTGCCAGATGTGTGGGCCAAGAAGTGCTCTCGAGCTCCCTCCCACGATGTGCACTGCAGTGTGGTGATCCATGAGTTGTCTACGCCTCTCCCGTGAAACCTCTGCAGTTACTTTTCCGAGCGGTACTTCAGAGTCTGTAAGATGGAAAATCACGTCTCCTTCAATTCTTGTGTCCACTACCCTTGATTTGCCGATATGTCCTTGGTCACCCAATTGACCGCCCCCCTCAGGATAAAATAGGGTCCTGTCCAGAACAACATAGTGAGTCGGGGTTACCTTCACCTCCGTAGAAAGTTCTAGCAGATTTATCTGAGAATCGCTGAGCCGATTGCAAGCAAGTGCGGTTGCCTCGAATGAGGTCTTGCTGGTATCATCGTAGTAATCCCTAGAGGTTTCTGTAAAATCGTTAGATGGGAACATGCCAGTTTTAGATTTCTCCTTCGCTGCAGCTTTGGTGCGCTCAGCGTTTCTTGAAGCCATATCTGCAGCGAAACCGACTCTGACCTCTACTTCGGGCCATCCTGATAAATTGGCTATGGATGTGGCCATTTCCGGATTCAATCCACGTTCCTCGGAAAGGCGGAAGAGGACCTCATCTGGTACCTCGCTTGAGTCCTTAGGGAGGTCACGAAGCGCCGTTCTAACCGCTGATTCTCCCTTTCTCAGCATTACGTAGTACCTCTTCTCCTCGAGATCTAGGATATCTAGGACTCCCTCTCGGGTTTGTGTGAATCTAGAGAAGTCTAGGTGGGAATCTATGTGATGGGACCCTAGTTCGGATAGCGAGACTCCGAGATCGAGATCATCCTTCATCCTGCAAACTCTCCTGGCCAGCATTCTGACCAAGTACCCGGCCTTGGAATTACTGGGGACAAGCCCGTCGCCAAGCATGTTGCATATTGCATGCATGTGATCGGGGATGGCATAAATGCTTGAGAGCGGCTCAGTGAGTAGTTTGAGATCCTCAACAGATACGTCCAAGCCAGACTCTTCAAGCCTGCTTGACAGTTTTACAAAGAGGGACTCGACATCTGTCCCCACATCAATATTCAGAATTCCTGCTAGTCTGGAAATTTCTCCTAGGAGATCCTCCGTATCTACAGAAATACCTAGATCTTCCACGAGTTTTTCGAAACTCGCTAGTTTCTTCAGCCACGTCACAGATTCGGGATATATTGCATCGTAGATCGTTGGGGTTCCAGCAGCAGCCCAGCAGAACCTCTCGAGCCCATACCCTGTATCGATTATCTGCAGGTCCATCTCCCTGTAATTTAGTCCCTTAATCTCTATATTCCCGTCTTCGTGCTCTTCCAGATTCATGAAGACGAGTGTAGCCAGTTCTAGGCCTCCCACAATAACCTCTAGTGCAGGTCCTGCGTTCCCGCCTCCAGACCATGGATTCTCCACGTAGGTTAGCTCGTTCGGGTCAATTCCGAACGACTCGACAAGCATCTCATCGCAATATCTGACGCACTGGTCAATCCAATACACTACACTACCTTCACTGGACTTGTTGAATGCATGGTGGGCCATCATCTCGAATGTGGACAGGTGCCTTCCAGATCTTCCAACTGCGGCAACGTCTGTGAGCCTTATACAGGGCTGGCTGATCACCAAAGGATTTGCTGGAGGTGGAACTAGGCCGCTAGTCACATGGGGTTGGAAGTCTGCTATACTGGCTATAGTCAGATGGATATCGTCCCTCCATCTTGCAACTACTGGATATGGAGAAACTCTGGAGTGCCCTTTCTTTTCGAAGAAGTCCTGAAATCTTTCCCTCATAGCGTCCTTGAGTTCCTTGCCAAGGATCTGAAATCCGTCGATGATAGGCTCTCCAATGAATGTGTAGGGGTCCTCAGTGCTATCTCCACAGGTTTCCCTACTCTGATCTCTAGTCCAGAATCTAGAGCCGGTTATTGTGCAGGTCTTACAAACGTGGCCCGATTCTTCCCAGAAGGGAATTTCTACTTCTCCAAAGGTCACTGTGTCACCCTTGGCTAGCCCATCGGATACCGGGTCTTGAAGTCAATGCGAGAATTACTCCCGGTGTGTTGAAAGGATAGGGGTTCTCAGAAAGGCTGATGGGGGACTGGAGGGATTATCTCAAGCCCGACGGGGATTCTCTAATGAGGATAAAGAAGAGGAGGGGGATGCTTGTCGATGCAGTGATTGTCTCTGATTCAGAACATGTTGGGAAGAGCAATGACAGGTCTCTCGAGCAATTGACCAATGCCGCGTCTCTACCGGGGGTAGTTGGTGAAGCTTGGGGGATGGCAGACTTCCATCAAGGCTATGGATTTCCAATAGGAGGGGTGGTGGCAACCGACATAGAAAATGGCGGAGTGATCTCACCTGGTGGTGTTGGTTTCGACATCAATTGTGGAGTTCGTCTATGCTCTATTGATCTGGGTTTGGAAGACCTAGTACATTTGACCAGGAAGAAGTCTGGGAGTGGAAGTAAGGAGTTTGGAAATCGGCTGAAGGGGAGAATTCCTGCTGGAGAGTCTGGGAAGGGAGGTTTCGAGTTGAGTCCCCATGAGCTGGATGATATCCTATCTGAAGGGGCAAAGGGTGCGGCAGAAATTGGAATAGGCCATGACGATGATCTTTCGAGAATGGAGATGAAGGGTAATTTGGATGGGGATGCCAGTAGTATTTCTGAGATTGCCAAGAGAAGGGGCTTGTCTGCACTGGGCTCCATCGGCAGGGGGAACCACTTCCTGGAGATTCAAGTGGTAGACGAAATCATTGATGAAGGAGCCGCAAGAGCATTTGGGCTTGAAGAAGGGAGGTTGACAGCGATGATCCACACTGGATCCAGGGGGCTTGGTTACCAAGTCTGCTCTGAGCACGTAAAGGAACTGGAGGGACGTTACAGGCACCATGGCGGCGTTTGGGAATCAGAGGATTGGGGAATCTCCATTTCTGACCCACAGTTGGCTTCCGCACCGTTCTTCTCACGGGAGGGAGAGTCTTACTTCGAAGCGATGAGGTCCGCTGGGAATTATGCATTTGCGAATAGGAACTGTGTGACTCAAAGCCTAAGAGGGGCACTAAAGGCACATATGGGCACAGAAGTTGATGTTGATGTGATATACGACGTTTGCCACAACATTGCCAGAGTTGAGGAGCACGTTGTTCATGGTTCAAACTGCAATTGCTGTGTCCACAGGAAGGGGGCGACTAGATCGTTCGGAGGGGATAGTGATGAGCTATCCGAAGAGTTCGGGGGGGTCGGGCAACCTGTTCTAGTTCCTGGGGATATGGGGACTTCTTCTTTTGTAATGTCAGGTCCGAAAAAGGGGACTAATCAGGCATTTGGTTCATCTTGTCATGGGGCTGGGAGGGCGATGTCCAGAACACAGGCCAGAGAGGAAATAGATGGTGCAAAGGTGAAGAGGGAATTACGCGAGAAGGGCATTGCGATATACGAGACTCATGAGAAGTACCTATCAGAAGAAGCCCCAGATGCATACAAGGACATTGACGATGTCATCAGACTTACCGATAGGGCCGGGCTCGCACGCCCAGTTGCCAGGCTCAGACCACTGATTGTGATCAAGGGATAGCCTACTTCGAAACGAAAATCAACTCGATGTCGTCGTAGTCTTCCATGATGTACTCTTCGAACTTGTCATTGCTATCTCCGTTGACTGTGAGGGATATGTCAAATTCCTCCCAGTCTGAGACTCCGTTCCTGTTGATATCGAACTTCTTGTCATCGGGACCCATAAGTTTTGGCCCTCCCTCCCTATCCCAGATTTCGAAGAAAGCGCCCAGTGGGACGTTCATTTTCGACGGAGTCTCGATGTGGAGCTTCGTGAATCCCGAATCAGATGCATCGTGGACGTGGATCCACCTCATTCCTTCTCTGCACCCTGTCTGGTCAATCCCCGTGTTGGGCTCAATTGGAATCTGCTGGCCATCGACGATTACCTTCAGATTCGGGTGGTAGTGTTCGGATATCCCCACGTCTGCATGGTCCAACCCCCCCAAGCAACCATCCGAAACATCCCAGTCAGGATCGGGATCGAAGACCTCTGGCTGATATACTGCCACCGCGAAAAAGCCGATGGTAAGGACTGCTGCAATGGAAATCAGCCATTGCTCGGCGCTCAAGGAAGGCATTTGCATGAGGGTTCGGAGTTAGGCATTTCTCTTGAACTATGGGGGCAGAGGTGCCTACATCGAGTAACCGAGGCTTGGAAGAGGTGTAATCGGCTGGGCTGAGCCCGATTGGACCCCGTCCGCCTCCTCCATAATTATGGTCAGTAGTGTGTTCACTAGCGCTCTTAGCTCCTCGAGCTCCTGCTTCAATTCATCCATTCTGGCTATCTCTGTCATATTGGCATCCCATCCGAGGGATCACTCCCTCTCATCAGAGATTTGCAAGTATGGCCTATAAACAAGTTAGTTCGTTTTCTACGAAATGGGTACTTTGCGGCACCCCTGGAATTTCGTCGGCCCTACTCCTCGTGTTCCTCGTAGTCCTCGTAGTCCTCGTACTCCTCGTCGTAGTATTCGCTATCTCCCGCAGATCTTCGGATTACGTAGAATGCGGCACCCATCAGGGAAACCAGAATTAGGAGGGACCCTGCAATCAAGACAAACTCGCCCCCAGACTGGCCGCCTTCGGATAATGGTGAGACCTGTATGTCGCTGATCTCCACGTTCATGTAATTATCATTGCCATAGTCCCCATCTACTACCAGCACTAGCAAAGGCTGTCCGGCTTCTGAGGGGCTGTATTCAAACTCGGCCTTGACACTGGAGCTTCCAGGGGGAAGATACAACTCTACTGGGCCGTTGATAAGTGTGGATATGGATGGTTGGAAGGTACCGTCTATCCTCTGCTCGTAGAGGCCTACGCTGATCGTGCCCTCGTTCTTTCCTGGGTTCTCCCAGTAGGTTACTACCGTGATCTTGTCACCAACTAGTGGATTCTTTGTGGGAGTTACCACGGAGCGGGTATACTGCCCGTCGAACTCAACTAGCCTAATCGTGGGAGTCCTCGGGGAATCGGGGCCACCTAGACCTGCTACCTGGTTTCCTGCCTTGTCTGTGGAGGTTATCCAGAACGAGACCTTGTCGCCGTCACTAATTTCGAACTCCAAGGAAGGTGAGAAGTCTAACTCCCCCCGATATACGTGAACGTCTTCTACACTTGAGAACCAAGGGACTTCGCCGCTGTCCTCAGTACCTGGGATAATCTGGCCGTTCCTCTGGAATGCCCATGAGACCTGAAGAGGTCCGAAGTTCATCCCTATCTCCTCCATGATGGTAATCGTAACGGCGACTGAGTCCATGTTGTTGGTCTCGATCACCGTGAGCGAAGAGTCCGGATATGCTTCAACGTTGAACAATGCCGTGGGCGGCTTCGTGTCCACTGTTACGGAGGCTCGCGAGTCCTCGACCGAGTGAGCGTTGCCCGGTACTCCGATTAATGAGGTCTTGAGAGCTGTCGTTGGCTCTATGGGTTGGAAATTTGGCAGGGTCATCTCTACTGTGAAGTTGCCATTGTCATCCACGGCACCCAAGGACTCGTAGTTCCCGCTCCCGTATGTCATCGAAAGCACTGCGGTTAGATCCTGGTTTACCTCGGAAATCCTAATCCCGGATCCTTCGTGGTGGACAGAACCGCTAACTGAGAAGGTGTCCCCTTGTCCGAGGTAGAGGGATGTCCCTAACGCTGGAATTATCGGCTCCGATAGGTCCTCCGCTGCGTTTGGAATAGCGGAAATCCTGTTGTCTAGGCGCCATGATAGAGAGCTGAGGACTTCTGACTCTATCTGATCCAGTCCGTCCTCCACCAATACTCTGGGCTTGCAGTCGAAGTCTTGCTCTGTGAATGGCATGTCCCACGAAATCTTGAACCTGACGCTCAACTCGGTTACAGTACTGGTGATGGCCTCGGTGCTGGCACCAATAACCTCCAACATGCTACTGCTGGGGCTTAGCAGGGTGGAGGTGAATGGTTCGTAGGAGAATACCCCGTATTCGCTTCCGTAGCCGCAGAGGAATACAGAAATGTTGTCAATAGTTCTGAATCCGTTCGGTTCGTCCAGCCTCACCTTGAATGTGTGCTCGATTCCCGGTACCAAGAAGTAGTCGATACTGTCTTGTGTAAGCCTGTCCAGTGAGAACGTTGAGCCGCCTCCGGAACCGGTCCCGAGACCTGCGCCTGCGAATTCGACCATTACGTCCTCCGCCACGACTACAGATGCCCATGAGTTGGTTGCACCGGGGCCCCCTCCTGTGGAGCCATCCTGGTAGCTAAGGCCAACCCAATCCGTACCCTCGACATAGAGGTGGATAAGATCGTTATCCATCGAGGAGACGTCTATCCCCATGAACTGGACTTGCTGCTCCCCTGTTAGTCCGACGCTGAGCTCCCTAGTCTGGGACTGGTACTCTGATTCATCGGCAATTCCGTCAGAATTCTGGTCATCTACCCCCTCCCTCCAGTATCTCAGAGTGAGAGACTCCCCTCTGGCCTGGCCTTCACTGATTGTAATGTAAGGGGAGAAAGTTGTCGGCGGGACTACCATGCCGTCAACAAACTGAAGACCGACAGGAGTCTGGACTTGCATCCTACTCGCCACAGGGGGGCTATTGTCTACCACGATGTCCACCATTGGGGGCACTCCAGTAGTGTCTTCTGCTCCGTTAGTTGAGGATGAGGGGCCTACTCTCAACATTATGGGAGAGAGAGTCATGGAAGAAAACCCAGTGGGGGATTGAATTAATCCTGAGAATGATCCCTGATTACCTACCTGTAGAGGGTATATGGATCCCGAGAGGTTCAAAGCTACGGAAAAATCGCTTGCTTGAGGCCTCCGATTCTCATTGTCCTGGAATCTAACTGTTCCCGATATATTCAGCGACCCCCCTTCTTGGATGGGGAACGGGTAGAATAGGGTATCATAGGTATTGGAAATTACCCTGTCAAACTGGTCTCTTATCTCGAAGTAGTCTATCTGTAGATCGTTCTCTACGGCATTCTCACCGGAACGACCGCTCTCGGACGTAGCAGGCCAAATCGTTTCTCCGTTTACATCGTTTGCTCGGGCCTCCCACTGTATGCTGTCTACATCGTCCCAGTTCCAATTAACTTTGAACTTCCAGTGGACTTCGATATCGACGTAACCGTCGCTATGCAGAGACTCTGTGACATAGCTCGCACCCGCGCTCAGAGGAGCTATACTGTCTCCCGAGTTCTGTGAGAATTGCACGTCCCCCGAACCTGCCCCCCAGAGGCCGTCGGGACTATTCTCGACCCGGAAGCCGATAGATTGGCCATCCGAGGATGTGCCAACTAAGGTGATATCGGCGAGTTGAGAGTTGTCATAGAGATGGTGGTGACTTGTGACGATTTCGATTATCTCACCGTCTGGGTAGAACGTATTAGGGACTGAGAAATCCCTGTTTACGAACATGAAGTCGTAGACTATCGAACCATCCAAGGAGAGTGCCCCGTATTCCGAGGTATAACTCAGCGGGATGTCAGTCTCGTCTTCGAAGTCGGCATCGGATATCCCATCCAGGTATCCTTCGATTCCTGGTCCCAGGCCAGACACGTTCTCAAAGAATAGGTATCCAATACCCATAGAAGAAATATGTACTGTTTGGGCGGAGTTGGATGACACGGATATTGGTACCTCGAGCCAATCCCTGCCGTTCTGAGCGTCAGTGTGGGTGGGGTTGAGATAACCTATTCCAGAAATCTGTGCCTGGCTTAGAATGCTTGTGAAGGCTGAGTTGCCAGATCCGCCTGAAATAGAGGAGCCTGCTACTGAGACAGTGACTGGGGATTCGAAGCCGTCATCGTCCGGAGAAATGCTCACGAATCCAGAGTTGACTGTTGCAGATTCGGGAATCAGTACGGTAAGACCCTGGGGATTAGTACCGTCCAGAGCTAGAGAGGCGCTTCGGGAGTATGAGTCATCGAGATTCATCCATGACTGCCATCCTAGGTTTCCGTACGCCAGTTGGCCCGAATCATCAATCATCGGGAATTGCCACTCATCAGAGCCGTCATCCAGGACATCCAGATGAGGGTTTGAAGGTGGGTTGGAGAACGATGAGGCGATTCTCAGAACGTCTATCCACCCGTTAGTGGGAAGGTTTACTGATGCAGAGAAACCAACTTGTTGGGAAGGGAACTGTATGGTCCCTCCCTTGCTTGCGGTCCCGAGAGAATTGCCTAGTTTATCGTAAATTGTTACGGAAACTGTGCTGGAAATGTTTCCGTTGATTGTTACGCTCTTGATGGGGCGAGGAGAGAAGACGAACTCAGATGATATCGTCCCCGTTATTGCAGTGGCGTTTAGCAACCCGTCTACGACCTCAATTCCGGCGCTATACTCCCAGCCATTTTGCCCCGAGTCTGCGTTTAGTACTCTCTTTCCACCAATATGCACCTTCTCCAAGCTTGGAGTCTGCTCTGGGTTATCCGAGCCCATGTGGACTTTCAGTCTGACCTGCGGGTACTGTTCGGCGTCTACCCCTGCAAGGCTGAATGGGAATGAGATGTTGGAGAAACCCGGGACCTGTGCCCCAGTGCTAGCCTCCAATAGCGAGCCTCGAATCCAACCATCCTCGCCTGCATGGCCCTCGATGTCGACAAAGCCTAGGTTGAATTTCCTATCGGAGTCCAACGAAATGGATGGGCTTAGCCAGCTTCCAGGGATGCCGTAGTTTGAGATTTGTACTCCAGCGTTGTCTATGAACCATCCAGCAAGGCCGTAGTAACCATCTGATCCAAATGCGAATTTGAATTTTACAGAGTCCCCCTTGTAGGCATCTAGGTTTGCCCTGAGATTAGTCATCTGACTGGTCGAAGTCCATGTCCCAGACCAAGCAGTACCAGTACAGTGGTCCATCGTAAAAATCCCCATTCCCTGTAGGTTGTGGCCCGCGAAAGAAGAGGCAGTGCCAGAATACCATCCTGGGTCGAAGTATTGCCATGCCCCATTGTTAACTTTGATGAATACCGCGCCACCGTCCCATCCTGCCTCTGAACATGACCAATGGTCAAACGTCAGATATGAGGATCCATTGAGAGGAATGTCATAGCTAGGAGAAATCAGTCGTGCCTCATCAATTCCGTTCTCATAATTTCCTGAGAAACCTACTCCGTATGCGTATGGGAAAGAGGCGGTCAGTGGGGGTCCAGAGTTTGATGAGAGCTTGTTCAATGTGAATTTACACTTGTCATTGCTGCATGTGCCAGATGTCGATCGCGTCCATCCTGGCGCTTCGGAGACCGTCGGGGAGTTAGCAGTCGAGTCTTCGAATCCGATCATTTCGGATTGGACTCCCTTGGTTACGAGTCTGTAAATCCAGTCATCTGGGGCGGGGTTGCCTTGAGAATCCGGCATCCCATAGTGGGACATAGTTGAGGATGAGGAGAAGTCATCGATGAACATGGTACTTCCATCGTAATCCACCACTCTGAACTGGGATATGGTCAGCCCCTCCCTTGTATCCGGAGTCCCTCCTCCGTAATTGAATGAAGAACTGGTATCAACGACTATTCTGATATCAACGCTGGACTGATCCTGGAAACCGGACGGGATGTCGAATGAGACCAGTCTAAATTCGCCGCTCTGATCCCCATATGTCTGTCCGTTGTCGGCAGTATATCCATTTCCGGGAATGGGGCCCGATCTAGCCGAGCAATCCGAAGAAGTACTGCTGGTGCTTGATGAGATGTCTGCCCATGTATTGCCGTTCAATGAAAGTTCTATGCAAGCATTGTCGCTGGAACCACCCTCTAGATCCCACTCCATGTTGAACTCGATCTTTGACGAGGAGTTCGTGCCGGTTAGGTCGATGTTCCTCTCGAGCACTCCGTAAGCATTTGAGTTGTACGTGCAAGAAGAAGCGGTCGTGGTGTAGCATCCGTGATGCCAGACGTCCAGATCCACGCCCTCATTGGTGGTCTCGATTTGATCTATGAACCATCCCGGCCTCTCATTTGTTGAATCTGGATGGGTCCAGATTACGAATCGGAATTGGATATTATCCGCCTGGTCAATTCCTGAAAGAGAGGATAGTGAGAAGTTACTGGTAACCCACCCACTATGAGAGTCGGAAGCAAATACCGGCACAGGTTGTGCTATCTAGGTGGTACCAGTGATCGAAGGTCAGATAGTATGCACTGATATACTGATTATTTGGCACTGTTTGTGCTGGAACGACTAGATGCCCAAATGTTCCTGCAGGCACCGGTTCACCAGGCATGGTCCCGGCTGAAACCAGACCCTGGGGGGAGGATGATGGGACAATCCCGTGGGCGAGGGTCTGCTCCTCTCCGAAAATTGTCCCGTTTAGATCAAGGAAGGTAGTAGCACTCCAGAGTTTGTTCTCGTGACAAATGAAGACTGTTTCCGATATCTCCGTAGAGTCAAGGTTTCTGTTCTCATTCAAGTCTAGGCCGGCTAGTATTTTGAAACCAGAATGGGTACAGTTGGCCCCGCTAGATTCTGGCAAAATGTCCACTTCATATTCGTAATAGTCACCGAGAACTGCTGAAATATCTCCATCGGCACCATTGGTGTCACTAATGACTATTGTCGGAGAAGAAGTGTAGTTCGAACCGCCATCTGTCACTGTCGCGGAGTGGATTACTCCGGTGGAGTAGACATTTGCTGTCAGAGACTCACCAGTACCGTTTGCGACGCCCACCGCGATAACATCTGTTGACTGGTAACCCGAACCCGCAGAATCAATATTTATTGAGGTGATTGTCCCACTGGAATCTACTGACCCTACTGATGCCTGCGCTCCTGTGCCGTCGCACTGGCATTGGATCTGAACCTGATCGGTGGTATCGAAACCGGAACC
>LURR01000017.1 GCA_001628485.1 Marine group II euryarchaeote REDSEA-S11_B3N4
TGGGAACTCCACTCCGGCCGACTCTACTCCCATCCTCCATAAAGGACCATTTATTGGTAGAAATACTATTACAAGTAAAATCCCAAACCTCTGCCTTAGAATCATGCAGCATCGTGAGGGCATCTATTTTTGAATTTCCTCAGACGACCGAATCCGTTTAGAGATGCCATACTCTCGGACAATGTAAGCGCCTGTAGTGAAGGGGTTATCACAAGAGGTTTCCAACCTCTTGTCCCGGGTTCGAATCCCGGCGGGCGCACCATCACAACCATTAGTTTCCTTTAGTGACTGAAGCATTGAAACACCAGCCACTTTTCGAAATGGTATGAACTCAAGTGGGGGGGCTGAAGTCACTGGAGTGACATCAATCAGCAAGGACAACTCCGATCAGACGGACGATCGTCAGATAGTAGGAAGGAAGATCTGGAGAATTTTCCCGTACGTTAAGAAATACTGGAAAAGTGCTGTTGGCGGAATAGCCGCGAACGCCGGAGCGCGGGCATTCGACTTGATCCCCTTCATCGCCATAGGAATGGCAGCCGACTATTACCAATCTGGAACCTTTACCAGTGAAAGAGTGGAGAGAATGATGACCTCAGATATAATTCCAACTCTGGGCCCAATTGATTCCGAGGAGCTAGGCTTCGGATTGTTGATTCTTTCATGTTTCACTTTCTTAGCAATTTTTCAGGGCCTCAGCAACCAACTCTGGCAAGCGACCGCGTACAGGGCCCAGCATGACATTAGGATGGATGCAACTCAGTCACTAATGTCCATGGAGGCATCCTATTTCGAGACTAGACAGACAGGAAATCTGATGTCCGTACTATCTGCTGATGTCGCACAATTGGAGGACATCATTTCGGATGCCAGTACCAGCATCATAAGAATTGCAATCACCTTTTCAACTGCTTTCGCGATAATGTTCTGGATGTCTTCCAAGCTTGCTGTGATTCTCTTCACGCCTCTAATCATCATAGTTCCCATGGTGGTATGGTTCTCTACAAGGGTACAGCGCAAGTATCGAAAGCAGAGAGAGAGTACGGGCGGGATAGTTGCTATCCTGGAGAATGTTCTTTCTGGAATTACTGTCGTGCAGGCTTACAATGCAAAGGAGTTCGAGAGATCTAGGATTGACATTCAGAGTGGAAACTACAGAGACATGGCTATTCAGGCTGCATTTATCAGGAATCGATTCATTCCTGGCATATACGTAGTTGCAGGGATTTCCTTTGGCCTTCTGGTATCTGCAGGGGGCTGGATAATGGCATCAGAAGAGATTACTGTAGGCCAATTCGTCACCTTCTTACTAATTTCGACCAGGATGACAATGCCGATGTTTATCCTAGGGATGCTACTTAACCAATTGCAGAAAGGAGAGGCTGCATCCAAGAGAGTATTCGCAATAATCGATTTAGAACCATCAATATTTGACAAAGAGGGCGCCGTCCCTCTGGAATCCCCAATCACCTCGATAAGATTCGAAAACGTCTCTTTCGCATACCCTTCTTCAGATTCCAATGTTCTAAACGACATCAACTTCTCTGCTTCTTCTGGCGAATTCTTGGGAGTAATGGGCCATACCGGAGCGGGAAAGAGTACAATTCTGAAACTAGTTGAGCGATTCTACGAACCCCAGAGCGGCCGCGTTCTAATCAATGGTACAGACATCAACGAGTTCCAGATAGAGTCAGTAAGGGCTAGGATAGGCTTCGTCTCTCAAGACCCATTCCTGTTTTTCGGAAGTATAAGGGACAATGTGGCCTATGCCCGTGATTGCTCGGATGAGGAGATTGATCACGCTTTAGAAGCAGCAGGGGCTCTAGAGTTCGTCACTCAACTATCAGAAGGAATTGATACTATGGTAGGAGATAGGGGAGTCATGCTTTCTGGCGGTCAGAGGGCACGGATCAGCCTAGCAAGAGCCTTACTCAATGATCCCGATTTGTTGATTCTCGATGAGGCAAGTGCGGCCTTAGATGCAGAAACGGAAAAGAGGATTCAAGAATCCTTATTCGGTAGCTCAAACGGTGGTAAGAAGAGAATTACAATTGCAGTGGCTCACAGACTGGCCACAATCAGAAATGCCGACGAGATCGTTGCCATGGTTGACGGCGCTATAGTCGAGAGGGGGACACATGAAGAACTGATTGCCAGTAAGAATGTCTACGCGTCTCAGTGGTCAATACAGACGGGGGAACTGGGTTCAGCGGAGGGCTGATCTTGCCTGGTTCTATTGAGTGGGCCGATGTCAAGCCTGGCATGGTTGTAATGGGTTCTGCAGACCGGTCGATATTATTCGGGGGCATTGGTCCAAGGCACGAGGTATCTATCGGATATAGTTTCAAAATCTCCAGAATTCCTGTTCCCTCGAATGAGGCATTGAAGATAATTCAATCATCTGAAGCCGATATAGCTTCAGAGTCAGAATGGGAGCTTGCTAACTCTAGAGGCCTCCTGTCTGCAGAAATCGGATGTATCGAGGGACTAGAGGATAGACATCATGGCTACTGGGGAAAGATTTGCGACGGCCGACCTCACTACGGCGTGAATAGAGGTCTGCAAAATCTCAGACATTGGTCGAAGAGCGGACCAGTGCCAATCCAACGCCCAACACTATCTGAGGCTGAAGAAACCGAATCTGTTCGCCTGGTGATTAGAGAAGATCCAGACTGGTCGGATAATTCCCTCGCGATTCCAATCAGGAAGGACAACCAGAGAATAGTATTTGAGGAGGCTCTAATTTCTCTTTTTTTGGGAGTGCTTCCCTCCTTCTTATGGGCTTACTATAACGCAAGCGACGGATATATCCGAGAGGGGTGGCTCAACCTAATTTTAGGAGGGATTTTCTTCGGTCTTTTCACTTCTCTTTTTTGGAGGCCCAAACAACCAACATGGCATATTAAATCTGGAAGAATGATCAGTAAATGAGAGCAGTCTAGTTGCGTGCCCTGTCATCAATCTGTGAAGACGAACTTCCACTAGCCAAGGCAACTCTTGCTTTGTTGATTCCCACTCCATAATCCCATAATAGGATGAAAGAAATAATCGGGGACAAGAAAACGGTCGTTGTACTCTTGCTAGGCGATGGCCCTAGTGCTGCACCAATCCATGCTGTGATGTTGAATAAGGCTACCAGAGTGGGGAACTGGTGAACCATTGCTCTTTCAACTCCCATGGGAACTGAATCCGTGGAAATATCCCAAAATTCAGGCCAAGAAAGACCTCCGTTAAAGCATCCCCAGATGAAGGAGATAGCAGACATGGTCACAAGTATAGGAAATGAGGACACCATACTGTGGCTGAATCCCCATAGCTCAGGGTACCTACTTCCTGCCAATGTTCTGACAAGTCCGTAGTTCCGTATTTGCTTCCTTACTCTTTTGACCCCCCGTCTTCGATGCCACATTACGGCACTACCATCAGACCATAGTCGATATCCGGCTAACCTGATACGATGATCCATCATTACATCCTCAGCCCCAATGGCTCCCGGGTCAAATGAACCTACATCGACTAGAACTTCCCTTCTGTAAGCGGAGTTCACTCCTGGTAGTTGCTCCACTTCCTCCAATTCCCCTATTGCCCTTTTTCCATAATTTGTACCAGCAGTTAGAAACTTATTACAAAAAGCGACGTCAATAACCCTCTGCCAGAAGGTCGACTCCTCTACTGGTGCGAAATTAGGCCCCCCGACTCCCCCTACATCCGGTCTATCGAACCACCTCTCAAGCCTCTCAACCCAATCTTCTGGCACGAAAACGTCATCATCTGTAAAGAAAACAAGTTCTGACTCAGTCTCTTCGATTGCCACATTGCAAGCATCTGCTCTGTTACCAGCTCCTTTGTCATCAATATATCTGAATCCTCTACTCTCGGCCTCTACTCTCCCCTTGTCATCTCTTGGACCAACCACAACTACCTCCATATCGTCATATGTCTGATTGGCTAGCCCATCAAGAGTAATCGCCAACTCATCCGAGTTTCTAACCGTGGGTATAATCACGCAAACTCTACTTGGCATAAAAAACCCGGAGGGGCAGTGATTGATGAGTTCAATGGTCAGTCATTGACTATCCTTGGTGCAAGGAAGTAAGTCCACCTAGCCCCGCCATCGTTGCTCATCCAAGTCAGCCTCAATGGATACTTCTCTTCGAACTCAAGAGAGACTTCGTTGGTGAATCCTCCGGCTAGTTTCTTAGTCAACTCCCCAAGATACTGTAGTGAATATGTTGAGTGTGTAGGGGAGGCGCAGACAAGTTCGCTCAACTCTCCAGATTCGAACTTCACATTTACTCCCTCACCAGCCTCAACAGTTACCGAAACAGCTAGTTGATTCTTGTCCATGCTTAGGTCGACCTCACCTCCGACGAACTTTGCAGCCCTCAGTGCTCTCGAAAGCTTCTCCGATCCAATTGTTGCCTTCGACTTGAACTCCAGATTTGGCTGATTAGGATTATCCATCGTGCTAGTGTCTATGCCTCTAAGAATCATCAGAACTTCACCCACTCTCACGTTGATGGCGCCCACCGCGTCATCATAATCCATCTCAACTAGGTCACTTGGTCCAGCTAGCGTTAGTAAATCGCGCATCTTCTGAAGGTCTAGTCCTATCTCCACAGGCTCTACCTCATATGTCTCGAAGCACTCATCGCCAATTGTTGCAGAAAGGAGGGCCACATGAGAGCCGTCAACAACCGAAATGCTGAGGCCCTTTTCACCCCACACCAACTTCGCTTCTGATGTTAGAACTGAAAGGATATCTACGATTTCTCTCATTAGTTGCTGCTTGGCTGTAATTCTTAGCACGTGTCCACCCCGATTTATTCTCTAACTGCCGGAGGCTCTTGATGATTATTGGCCCAAAGCCTGCGCAATTACTGGTATTCCCTCCAACGATGGCCGCATTCTTCGCAAGTGCATATCTTTGTCTCTGGTTCGTCTGAAGACCTGGTCTGCCTGAGCTCAACGTACGCTCTATCTCCGTCACATTTTGGGCATAGGTAGTCTCCTACCCTAAGAGTCCCTCTAGGGCCGTCTTCTTCCACAACCTCCGTAAGATGCTTGAGTGACTTCGAGTCTGTAGAAGCCATAGTCTTGGAAAGATCGATAGTTTCCCCAGTCATTGGATCTGTAAATTCAGCACCTTTGCCATCTTCTCCAGAAAGGGGGCCCTCATACCCACATTTGTAGTCTGGACACTTAATCCAGCCCCGCTCATCAGGATAACTAAGTGCACCACATCTCGGACAAAACATCTCTCTCACCATTGTCCTATAAACGAGAACCGAGCATGGCTGAACCTCCCGACTATTCAACTATTCGTCTAAATTATTGGGCATACCCGCACCGTTCAAGCCAATGTACCCATTGGGACGGCTATGAGAATCCACTACGATTGGAGATTAGCAAGGGTCGTGGATGATGAAGGGAATATCGTGGATGAGTTGGAATGGGACGGTCCAATCACCCATACTAGCCTGTCAAAACGACTCAAGATAATACAGGGAGGTAGAATTTTGCCAGAGGTCTCAACTCTTTCCGAGCGTTTCCCAGATGCAATCATCGATGAAATGGGTGCGGTATCGGACCCGCATTGGCCCAAGATTGGAGATTTGGAGCAAGTCTTCCAGAAGGCTACTTTGGAATTAGCGAAAATGGGTGTCGCAGACTCATCGGGAGATTTGGATAGGAGATTAGACATGCTCGTATCAGCAGCACAGGAGCTTAGATCATCCTGGACAACCTCCGAAGCTCGTTGTGTAGAATGGTCAGGTTTGTTCATCACTGAAGCAAATCTTGACTCTCAGAGAAATGACATTCCAGTAGCCATATCTTCCTCAAGAACAATCTCCGAAGCATCAGAAAAGCTAGGTGTAAGTCCTCCGAAGCACCTTCCTTCAGATTTAGAATGGTCTTCTATGATCTCCCACGCCAATACAGTGACAAGATCATCAGAAATTCTAGACCAAATTGAGAATGCAATTAGAGAAATTGCGAACATCCATGCACCCTCTCTCAGCGCACTTCTTGGCCCTATTTCGGCGGCCAAATTGATATCTCTAGCAGGGGGAAGGGAGAGACTAGCACGAATGCCTTCGGGCTCACTACAGGTTCTGGGAGCGCATGCAGCAATGTCTGCACACAGGAGAGGCGCCCCTCCGCCAAAGCATGGAGCAGTGCTATTTTCAATGCCGCAGGTCAGCCGTTCTCCTAGATGGGTCAGAGGAAAGATTGCCAGATATCTTGCCGGAAAGGCCAGTATAGCAGTTCGAGTCGATCATTTTGAAGGTGAGAGATGGGATGAATCCAAAATAGAGGAAATTAACTCCGAGATTGAGGCGATTAAGGATAAGTTCCCAAGGCCTCCGAAGAGGAGGGTATAACCTGCCGAAGTCAGTGCAGATTTGCTGGGGCGTCAGGAAGGAAGGAAGGACACTTTGGACAAGGAATGCTGTCAAGGGGAAATCGGTCAGAGGGGAACGTAGGAAGAGGGACAGGAAGATAGAATGGAGAAGGTGGGACCCTACCAAGTCCAAGGTAGCAGCAGCCCTTCTTAGGACATCATCCGAACCATCCTCGATTCTCCCAAGTCCAGGCTCAACTTGCCTCTATCTCGGAGCATCTAGCGGTGGGACTGTTAGCCATATTCACGATTTCGTGTGTGGAGCAGAAAATCACCACGGAGGGCAGGTCGTAGCAGTGGAAATATCTCCTAGGATGTCACGTGATCTGATTTCCCTCTCAGAATCTCGTCCCGGTATGATCCCAGTTCTTGGTGACGCAAGGAAAAGCAGGGTAATCGCGCCATTCATCAGGTCTAAGGCCGATTGGATTCACCAGGATCTCAGCATTGCTGACCAGGCAGAGACCTTCGTAAAGATGGCTATGAATTTCCTTATTCCAGGTGGAGTAGGTCTCCTAAGCCTAAAAGCAGCTAGCGAGAGATCTTCGGAAGGTGATGACAAAGCTAGATTCCACAATGCAGAGATAATCCTGAGGAACTCAGAACTCTCACTATTGGAGAGGATAGAACTTCGAGGTCTGGAGGAGCAACACGTTCTATTCGTCTGTAAATTAAGCCTCGGCGGCGAAAACTAGTGCAAACAATCCTCCGTAGAAGAGCACAAGTAGAACGAATAAACCAATGCCTATCCAGGAAATGATTTGAGCCGCCTTCGCCATACCCTGATCTGGATGGCCTGGATACTGGGTGGTAGTAGCTAGAGCACCATTAGCCACTATCAGTCCGGGAAGCGCAGTGCAAATTGAGCACATCACAATCCCCAATATGGAAAGGACCAGAGCAAGTACTGCATTGGTTGTAGGGAACATCGCTCCCGGGCCCCCATATTGCCCTCCTTGGACATAGATTTGCTGAGGGGCCTCTTTTGTTGCGGAAGGACTCCCTTCGAGAACGACTTCTGACTCTGGCTGATCCTCTGATGAGACCCAATCAGGGACTTCACCCTCCTCCATGAGACCACAAAATGGGATTATCAATTAACTCTGCCTATCTAAGAAAGGTAATGGCCTAACCATCTCAGCCTTCACACATGCCCGAGTTACCAGAGGTGGAAACGGTCCGGCTTGGTCTCGAGAGACACTTATTGGGTAGGACAATCTCTTCAGTAGAACTTCGAAGAAGTGATCTGAGATTCCCCTTCCCGAGAAATTTCGAAACCTCTCTCATCGGAAGAGTCATCGAATCAGTGGAGCGTCGTGCGAAGTACCTCCTAATCCGACTAGACGGAGATCTGACTTGGCTCTGTCATTTGGGAATGAGTGGCAGGTGGACACTGATTGGCGACGGAGTGATTGGGAGGCCGGGCAAGTTCTCTAGCGGGGCACCTCTGGGTAGCGGTGACGGCCCTCACGATTGGGTAGTGATCCACCTAGATAGTGGGACGAAGGCAGTCTACTCGGACCATCGTAGGTTTGGATTCATGGACTGCTTCCCCACTTCACAACAAGAAAAAAACAAGCTTCTCTCGGATTTGGGTCCGGAGCCTACTCCCGACCAATTAGCTCCACAGGATCTCGCCGAAGGACTGAGGGGTAGAAAAATGCCAATCAAATCAGCTCTCTTGGATCAGAGAATAATCGCTGGCTTGGGGAATATCTACGTCTGTGAGATACTTCACCGAGCCGGAGTTTCTCCAAGAAGAAAGGCAAGCAGTGTCGCGGGTTTATCTGGAATCTCCAGAAGAGTCGAGAGAATCACAGCCGCAACACACGATGTAATCACGGAGGCCATAGACGCCGGGGGCTCCACTCTGCAAGATTTCAGAGGAGTAGACGGAGATGAGGCTATGGGCTATTTCATTCACAACTTCCTAGTTTATGGAAGGGAAAATCAGCAGTGTTTGAAGGAAGGTTGCTCTGGTTCGATAAGAAGAATAGTTCAGTCTAATAGATCCACCTTCTACTGCTCATCCTGCCAACGTTGATGGACGTCCTATCTACATTATACCTCATGTCCGACCGATCCGACATGAATGCAAAACTGATTACTGAGTTCATTGGAACCTTCTTCCTCTGCCTGACAATTTGTGTAGCCGGAGTATTCGGTCTGTCTGGTCAAAACGCCCCTTTCGCCATAGCAGGCACTCTGATGGTTATGATATATGCCGGTGCCCATATTTCCGGTGCTCACTACAATCCTGCAGTCACCATCTCGATCTGGATCAGGGGGGCATGTGAGAAATCGGAGGTAGTGCCCTATGCTCTCTCCCAACTCGCAGCAGGATTACTAGCGGCTCTCATTGCTGCGAATCTGATTGTTACCGGTAGTATCTCTGAGGATTACCCAATTGAGATGTTCGAACCTTCGGGTATGGAGACCTCAATCATTGCATCCGAGTTACTCTTCACCTTCGCATTAGTTTTCGTAATACTCAATGTAGCAACCTCAGAATCCAATGAAGGAAACGGATACTACGGTGCTGCCATTGCATTGGTAGTCCTAGCCGGGGCTCTAACTGTAGGGAGCATATCTCTGGCTTCATTCAATCCGGCGGTCTCGCTCTCTCTGGTAGTGGTTGGGAAAATGGCTGCTTCAGACCTATGGCTGCATTTGGTACCTCAGTTGTTTGGAGCCGGGGCAGCATCTTTGGTTTACAAGTGGAATACCTAGTCTAACTTCTGAGACATCTCTATCCCCCTAACTAGCGCCATTAGTATCTCATTCCTAGGTGTTGGCACTCCAACCTCCTCTCCCTTAGAAATCACGGCACCACAAAGGACATCTATCTCGGTTTTTCTTCCAGCCATGAGGTCCTGAAGCATAGAAACTCTATTCTCGGCAGTCGATTCGACCACCCTCCTTAGATAACTCTCAGAGTCGGAATCTCCTAGATCTATTCCCGATGCCTTGGCGACAGCCTCGGCCTCTCTCATAGCCTCAATTGCCTGATGCCACAATTCTGGAACCTCTACCAAGGCCCCATTCCTTACACCTGCGATAGCACAGATTGGATTAATTGCTACATTTATCATCAGCTTCCTCCAAATTTCTCCTTCGATATCTATTGACCAATTAGGTACCAGCCCCCCTTCATCTAGCAATGAAATGAATTCAGTAGCAATAGAATTCGGTTCAGAGGAATTAACTGAACCTAGAGAAATTGTCCCTCTCCCCGTCCAGTGGACAGCACCGTCTCCATCTCTCCAAGCGGAGTGAGTGGTAGTTCCCCCCAGCACTCGCTCCCAACCGACTCTGCTGGCAATGATTCCCGAATTTCCAAGTCCGTTCTGAATGCTGATTACTAATGCGTCTTGTTTAATCAGATCTTCAGCGATAGAAGCCAATTGGGGAGTTGAACCAGACTTGCCAGAGACAACTGCTACATCACAAGTTCCGCACACTTTCTCCTGTAGGGGGCCCTTCTCACTATCGATAATCTCGAAACGCTCCCCTGGAATCATTTCCACAGATCCCTCGGGAGTGAATAGAGTCAGCCCCTCAAGTAAATCTCTAGCAGTCCTTCCTCTCGAAACACAAACTAGTTCAGCATTGGTGTCAGATAGACATCCTGCGAGCACACCGCCAATCGCTCCAGTCCCAAGAATAGCAATTCTCACTCGCAACCCTCCGATGGACATCTTGCCGAAAGGTGTACAACGACTCCTGAATCGTCCGCAGTTACCCATAAGGCCCGTTCTAGAGTAGAACTACCATTCGCTACAGCTTCGACGAAATACGAATCTCCGGCGTCAATCCAGTCTCCGATGCTTACTTCCCAGATTCCAGACTGAGGGGAGTCTCCATGCCACTCCAAAGACAGTCCAATCCTCTCCGATCCTCTGTTGAAAATATAGAAAGTATCTGCCTCAATCCTCTGATTGAGGAGGATTGCAGAATGTCCTACACTAGAATCTTCTGTGGAGACGAATACATCGGGTCCCGCGATTATCCTGAATGAGGCCAGCGAACCATCGGTACCACAAATCGCCAGCCATCCCTCTCCGCCGATACCTATCGAACCATTCCCGCTCAGATTCCCTTCAAGCCTGATCGGGGAGTAGTTGCTCATCTCTACTGACCAGTTCCCCCCAGTGTCCACTTGTGCCGCAATCTCGCTAGATGGGCAGAAAGGGGATCCTCTATCGGAGTGGGAGAGAATATCTCCGCTGGAAACGACTCCAGTAGGAATTTTCCATTGCCCATCCATGACCTGTATAGATGGCTCTGAGCCATCAATTGAAATCAGCCATGGCCCCTCGGTCGAGTTCTCCCTCTCAAGGAAAACAATAGGGCCAAAGGATCTGCCCTGCGAATCAAAAATCTCCGAGCTCTGAATCGCGCCACTGTTTCCTCTAAGGCACAACTCCTGTATTCCCGAAGTTAGATTACTCTCGTTCATAGTCTCCCAGTAGGCTCCCTCGACGAATATATTCCCTCCATCTCCAGCATCAAAATTAGTACAAATTATCGGTTTGTCTAATCCTCCAGAAAGGCTCCAGAATGGGCCAATTAAACCCCTGCTAGAAAACTCATGAAGCAAGATCTCATGCTCTACCTCGAAGCCTGAGACTTCGACTAGTACCTTTAGCAGATGATTCGAGAAATTCCCCTCTGGAGGGGTAATGGAGATATCTAAGACGCTAGTCTCGGACTGCGCAACACCATCGAATCGACATGTCTCTGGAAGATCAGAACAATCGGTGCTGAGAACCCACTCCTGAGATCGAGACCCCTCAATCCTCATCTGAATCCATCCGGATACAGGCATCACCCCTTCTGGCTCCAAATTCAGCGAAATTACTTGCAACTCACCCCCGGAGAACCCTACCTCTTCTGGCCACTCTTCAGTAGAAATCCCCCCAATGTAGTCCTCCATTTCGTAGGAGGGAACAGATCCCGGCAGCCCTGCCAGGAGTACCACACTCGCTACAGCCACGAAGCGACTCTTGAACCTCTCATCTAACCCAGATTGTTCGTCAAGGACGATTGGCTGAGGGAGATTATCCGGATTGAAACGCTGCCATGCAGCTACGAAGGCAAGGAAAACCCATGGGGTCCATTTGGCTGTTGCGAAAACCACTACCATCAGGAAGAGCACGATTAGGAACACTGATGTCTGGGTACTCCCACTCCTCATTTCCGCTGGACCAATAATTGCATGGAGTAGCCTATCCCCTGGTAGGCCTGGTATGGGGAGCATCATTATCCACCCGACTAAGGAGAGTCCTACTCCAGAAATACCAACGGGATGCAACCATTGGAGACGAATTTCCAGATGTTCCCCCAACAAAGAATCGGCTAGATAGCCAGAAATCAGACAATGGAACTGCCAACTCGATAGATCCCAACGCCCTTCTGGATGGAATTGGAACCATATCGAGCTTCCTCTGCCCAATCGCCCCAACAATTCCGAATGGCCACCATGTAGGAATTGGAAATACGATTGGGGCAATGTGCCCTATTTCTATCCCGAATCTCCTTGCGATAAGAACCCTGCAATAGCTTGCTATGGATAGGGTAACTAATATTGGTAGCGTGAAAAAAATCAGCGAATTCATAATTTCGCCATTTCCAGACGAATTACTATCATATCCGTATTCAGAAACCCAATGTGATCCAGCCATGGTTAGGAAAACTGACATGACTGCCCACATCAGCAAACTCTGGTAATTTCCCATCACATTGCTTCCTTGAGGAATCCTTGAGATGATCAGAACAGGGGGATTCGTCTCTTCTAGCGATCCAACCAATCCCATCGTGTCAAGGTGTGAATTGAGTTCCTCCAGCTGTTTACTAACATCCTTCCCGTCTAAACCTCTGACCTCCCATGAATTGGGATAACTGCCCTCGTTACCTAGTTCGAAGAATCTAGAGGTTATTACCTCGAGAAGTTCTCTGGTGCCCCAGGTCTCAGTGTCAATCAAAATCTCCTCTGGCATGATGCTCACTCCCTGACCATCCCCGCGGGATGTCGGATTTTACCCCTGCTCTTTGATAATCACTTGTTTTTGAAGCGCTTGAGGCGGAAAGTCTCCTCTCTCTCCATCTCTTCAAGCCTTAGTTGGATGAAAGTCTGAGCCTCTTTCATCTCAGGAATTACCTTGAACTCGAGAGCATTAACCCTTCTTTTAGTAGCTTCAATTTCTTCTAGAAGCCTCTTCAGAGTGGCCTCCATCTCGGCTGCTTTTACTACCTTCTCAACAAGTAGCGAGTAGGCGTCCGCCGCCTCGTCGATGTATGGAGAACCTCCAACCATCCCCAGCCCCCTATCCTCGACCGATAGTTTGAGGTTCTGCCCCTCGACCTTTGGAACAACTACGCCCATTATATTCCTCTTTGAGACCTGCACTTCTGGATGCTTCGACGAGGCTATGGCCGCGCTCTTTACTGCCAATCCGCCCTCTATCGATGAGGCTAGATTGATTGCTTGCAGTGCATCTCTGTATGTCCCCACTAGTCCCTCTCTGGCCTCGATCATTTCTGAGAGCAGAGTTCTGAATTCGTGGAATAGGCCATCCCTCTTCATCTTCAGAAGGTTGTATCCCGTAGAGGTCTGCTTTATCCTGCGCTTCAGGTTGATCAGCTCGGACCTGGTGGGCTTGATGTCTAGGGCCATTCACTCAACTCCTTACTTCGGTTACTCTTCTTCTCCCTTCTTTTCACCGGGATGGTACTTATCGATCCACTTCTGATCCAGTCTTACAAGATACTTCGTGTCGATGTTTGACAATAGGTTCCAAGCTAGGTCCAAAGTCCCCTCGTCTATTGATCTGTCTTCGTCTCTGCTCTGCCTGAGGAACTTATCCTCAAAGATATCTGCGAACTTGAGAAGTTGAAGGTCCCTCTCGTTTAGAGCATCCTCTCCGACAATTGCCACCAGCCCTCTCAATTCCTTTCCTTGAGCGTAGGCTGCGTAGAGCTGGTCAGATACTGACTTGTGATCCTCTCTGGTTTTACCAGGACCTATCCCTGCATTCATCAGTCTGCTCAGAGAGGGGAGAACGTTGATCGGGGGGTAGATTCCTTTCTGATGGAGCTCCCTAGAGATAACTATCTGGCCCTCTGTGATGTATCCGGACAGATCTGGAATCGGGTGAGTAATATCGTCACCGGGCATAGTTAGGATAGGGAACTGCGTGATTGAACCCTTCTTCCCCTTTACCAGTCCTGCTCTCTCGTAGAGCATAGCCAGATCTGTGTACATGTAACCGGGGTAACCTCTCCTTCCGGGAACTTCTTCTCTAGCAGCCCCGATTTGCCTCAATGACTCACAGTAGTTTGTCATATCCGTGTATATCACCAGCACGTGATAGTCATGTTCGAATGCTAGGTACTCAGCAGCGGTGAGTGCCAGACGAGGAGTGATCAGCCTCTCGACTGCCGGGTCGTCAGCCAGGTTTACGAATAGCGCTGCATTCTCGAGCGCCCCAGTCCTCTCTAGGTCGTGTACGAAGAAGTTGTACTCCTCTGCTGTAATTCCCATTGCGCAGAAAACTACGACGAAGTCATCGTCGCTACCAACTAGTTTGGCTTGTCTCGCGATTTGCAAAGCGATGTCGTTGTGAGGCAGTCCGCTTGCACTGAAGATCGGGAGCTTCTGCCCCCTAACAAGAGATGTACAAGCGTCAATCGCTGAAATTCCTGTCTGTATGAATGACTCTGGACTCTGCCTCGAATAGGGATTTATTGCGGCCCCGATTATGTCGGCCATATCATCCGCGACGATCTCTGGGCCCCCGTCTCTGGGTCTTCCAGCACCATCTAGAATCCTACCAATCAGCCCCTTGCTCACGGGGAGCTTGAATACATCACCCAGGAACTTTACACCTGTCTGCCTGTCGACAGATGCAGTACCCTCGAAGACCTGAACGATGACTTGGTCATCGGATGTGTCTAGAACCTGCCCGTTTTTGATCGACCCATCACTGAGCCTCAGTTGTACAATCTCGTTATACGAAACAGGCTCGGTTTTGTTTAGGAACACAAGAGGCCCCTTTACGTCTGTAATTGTTCTGTACTCTTTTCCACTCATATTATCACCTCAGTTTTCCTCCATGCTAGCAGCAATCTGCTTGCTCATCTCCGCAACCAGGCCCTCTATTCTACCGTCATAGCCTTCTTCGAATCTCCCTCTCATAAGGTCGGTCCTAGCAGGCACGTTAACCACGTCTTCGAGCTGTGCGCCCCCTGCAATTGCCTTCTTCCCTTCTTCTTGGAAGTTCAGTATTGCTTTAGCCATGTCATACTGCAGCTTCAGGTCGCTGTACGTATCCACATCATGGAAGGCGTTCTGCTGAAGGAAGAACTCCCTAATCATCCTCGCAACTTCTAGTGTCAGTTGCTGATCTATCGGTAGGGCATCGGACCCTACAAGCTGGACAATCTCCTGCAACTCAGCTTCGATTTGGAGTAGAGTGCTTATCTCGGTCCTAACTTCAGGGAAGTCGGTTGCGATGTTGTCCCTATACCATTGGTCCAGGGCTTGTGGGTACAAGCTGTAGGAACTGAGCCAGTTTATCGCAGGGAAGTGCCGTTGTCTGGCAAGCCCAGCGTCCAGACCCCAGAACACCTTGACAATTCTGAGAGTTCCTTGGCTGACTGGCTCTGAGATGTCCCCACCTGGGGGGGAAACAGCTCCGATTACCGACACTGAACCATCCTCTCCGGACAATGTCTCAACCCTTCCTGCTCTCTCGTAAAACTCAGCCAGTCTACTTGAGAGGTATGCTGGATAACCCTCCTCTCCTGGCATCTCCTCAAGCCTCGATGAAATCTCCCTCATAGCCTCAGCCCACCTACTAGTCGAGTCAGCCATTAGAGCCACGTTGTAACCCATATCTCGGAAGTACTCTGCAATAGTCACTCCCGTGTAAACGGATGCCTCCCTAGCTGCGACCGGCATGTTCGAAGTATTCGCAATCATCACAGTTCTGTTCATCAGAGGCTTGTTCGTGTTGGGATCAATTAGGTGAGGGAACTCGTCGAGGACCTCGGTCATCTCATTCCCGCGTTCCCCACATCCGATGTACACCACTATTTGAGCGTCGGACCACTTTGCGAGTTGCTGTTGTGTAACGGTCTTTCCAGATCCGAAAGGCCCTGGGATTCCTGCTGTACCTCCTTTGGCGAGGGGGAAGAGGAAGTCCAGTATTCTCTGTCCTGTCATGAGGGGTACGTCAGGTGCGTACTTCTGTACGAATGGTCGAGGGTGCCTTACTGGCCACTCCTGCATCATCGCTATTTCAGACCCATCTTCCAGCTTGCATACCGTCTGGGTGATATTGAACGAACCGGACTCAATGGTTTTCACGACTCCCTCCTTTCCGGGAGGTACCATGACTCTGTGTTCGATAGTCTCGGTTTCTTGGACTGTACCTATTACATGTCCTGCCGATAGCTCGTCTCCTACTTTGACCGTGGGAACGAACTCCCATTCCTTAGTCAGGTCGAGTCCGTCCGCATCGACACCTCTGGTGATGAAAACGCCCATTGTCTCCTCTAGTTTGGGAAGAGGCCTCTGAATTCCATCGTATATCTGGGTCAATAGTCCCGGTCCTAGTTGTACCGACAGAGTCTGCCCAGTCCTGATAACAGGCTCTCCCGGTTCAATCCCTGATGTCTCTTCATAGACCTGGATTACCGATTGTTCTCCGTGTAGCTCAATTACTTCTCCCATCAATCCTTCATTCCCGACTCGCACAACCTCATACATCCTCGGGGCAATGCCCGTGGCGGTCACAACTGGTCCGGAAATCCGGTATATCACTCCATTTTCTGTACTCATTTTTTTTCACTTCCATTATTTTTGAATCTATTTCCAAAGGTCAACACCGAGTGCTGATTTGATGGACTCTCGGAGTGTGTTATCCTCCTCGGTCCCTATGCCCAGAACTGTGGGCGTCACGCTTTCCGATAGCTGCACTCTTAGCCTCTCGGGTAGCCTCACTAGATCGAAGTTGTCAACTACGACAACCCCGATTTCCTCTTGACCCAAAAGATCACGAAGAAGCTCCGCAAGCTCCTCGTCATCCGATGGGTTGTACAGGTTTTTTACACCTGCAAGCTGGAATCCTAGTGTAAATTCCAACTGTCCTACCACTGCAATCTCCATTTTTTCACCTCAGTAGTCCATGTGTGCCTCTAGCACTTCCTTAGGAAGTCCCACAGCCTTTCCGCGCACTAGTAATCGAAGATTTCTGACTTCTAGCGCTTTCTTCTCGATGTAGTGAATTATGGGGAACGCCGAAACCGGACTTAGATGTGAAAATCTCCTTAGAACCGCATGTCTCTGATGGGAGAGAAGCTCCGCGTACGGGTCCAGACTGCCAAGTCTTTCCGAATCTGCCCTGGCCTCATCAAAACCATTGTCATCAAAAGAGCTACTCCTACGTAGTACATCGATTAATTCTTCATCGGTCTCTGTCACACAGGCTTGCTTCATTGTGGCAGCGTCGATCTTCCCACCAGGAATTATCATTGCCTGCCGCTGTTCTGAGGTCATTCCCATGCGTATCGATCTGAACTCATTGATAACGTTCCGATGATCAATCTCCATTCTCAGATACTTCAGTAGCTGTGGGCTTCCTTCCTTGTCCTTCACAGCCCTCAGCGCATCAGCGAAATATTGCATGTCTAGCGCGTTCTCCATTACCTCAAGAGTTGACTCCGCATCGAGCTTGGCTAGAGTTTGTCCCCATGGAGTTCCGGCCATGGCCTCAACCGCCTCATCAAGGCCCTCCGTATTCTTCACGATGGTCAACCACGTTGCGTTCCGAGGATTCTCAGAGGGCAATATCTGACTTTCTATCATCTCGTCGGACGCACCTCCATTGACTGCTCTCAGAACCGTCTTAGCCTTCTCGTAGTCGAATCTTTCAACATATATCGCAACAATAGACTTCAGTTTGCCTTGGCAGAATCTTAGTACCTCAGCGAGGTCATTGTCTAGATTGTGGAAAAGAGCGGCTTCAACAGCGTCGGCCCCGCTCATTCTGGACGCATACAGGTCCATTTCCGCCCTATACCCCATCTCCCCGATGCTTGCGCCGATTGAGTCGGTTCCTTGTTGTACTAACTGCCGCATTCTAGTCTGATCGATTAGGGACGCCTTTCGTGCCTTGGCTCTGGCAGATGCGTTATACACGTTCGATCTGCCACTTTGCGCCCTGACCATTTAACCACCTCACTCGTTGAAAAGTATCCCGTTTATCTCGCCCAGAGTATTCTTCCATGCCTCTTCTAGCATCATGTCAAATCTGAAGTCCAGCATAGTTGAACCGTCCTTGGATTCGAGAACGAATCCTCCCAGCCCGTCTATGTCCTCTCCCATCTTGAACCCGCTTTTAGCAAGTGCATCTCTGTCCGTTTTGACGGGCCTCATCACAACATCTGCTTTGGTTTCAGATGCCTCTTTTACGAGGGAGTCCAGTATCTTCTTCCTGCCAGCCAATTTAGGTGATCTAACCTCTTCCTTGGCTGCTTCCCAGGTAAATTCTAACTCCTCCCTTCTAGCAATAAGGGCCCTTTTTTGGTTCGCTTGCCTAGCCGAGGCAACTACCTCGACGGAGATTTGCTCACTTTCTCTCTCTGCCTTGGAAGATGCCATCGAGGAAGTTTGGGTAGCCTCGCCTCTAGCTTCTTCTTCAATCCTCTTTGCTTCTGCTCTCGCTTCGTCTAGAATCGACTCTGCTTCTTCCTTTGCTTGTTTAGTGATCTCGGCTGCAAGTGCTTCAAGCGACATGTACTATCCTCCTGTTTTCTCTTTCCGTCTTCTCAAAGCAGGAATATCGCTAGGAAGCCGAATAGTACAATCGTTTCTGGCAGAGCAGTGAAAATCAGTCCGTATGTGAACTTCTTCTCATCTTCAGCAATCATTCCAACTGCCGCTGCGCCGATTGGTCCTTGGCTAAGCCCAGTTCCAATTCCGGCAAGACCCAGTGCAAGACCGGCCCCAATCATCTTGTACGCATTTTCTGTGTTTATGTTATCGGCTGCTTCTTGCGCCTGTACGCCGCTGGCCACCATCACTAGCGCCAACAGAACCATCAGTATGCTCATTCCTCTCATCATTTTTTTGTCATTCATTTTTTTTCCTCCTTTTTTTCAAGCTATTTGCTGGAATCTAATAATCGCCCTCCACGAACTTTGATTTTGTCCCGAAGGGGTCGAACGCTTCACCGCTAGAGTCGTAATACTGCCTCATCCACTCTACGAAATGGAGCCTTGCAGCGTGGATATTTGGACTAAACAAGCCGAGTACGAGAGCGAAAGTCTGGCCTAAAATCCAACCGATTACCAATAACACTGCAATCAAAGGGTCTGCAAAGTCAATTTTGGTAAACAGATTCACATTTGCAGTTTCAGCAATCTTTACCCCTACTGCCCCAACAGCGAACAGCCTTACGTATGAAATTACGGAAGGCATCATTCCTACAGCCTCAATGGGTGCCAATCCGACATTAATCGGGAATGGAACTCCATGATACCGGTACAATGTCCACATGAGCATGAGTACGGATGAACCCGCAATAGCGGCGCCAGAGTTCATCATTTCCGGACTCCCTGGCCCAATGTAACCGTAAGCGAAAAGGAAGCCACCCAAAAGCAGCAGCATCCAAGTCCCCTTTTCGAAGAAAGCACAGACTAGGCCGAAACCCCCGTGGCCATTGCCGTAGAGAAGAATGTCCCTGAATCCAATTGCGAGACCGATGAAGATGTGGATGACGCCCAGGTAGATGGTTAGCAGTATCAAGTGCTCCAGGTTACCTCCATCGTCTACGGGCGTAACTCGGTGGAATGGGTATGTAAGTGAGGCACCAAACAGCGCGGGAGTCTCGTAGTGTATTCTTCCTCCGTTCGGGTATAGCGCCGTCATCCAAGACACCCATGAGGGCAAGTCCCCCTTTTCCAGCATGTAGGCGTCCTTGAAGCAATGGCCATCGTGCCAATGGTAACTACATGCTGCTTCAGTAGCGTATTTCGTCTCGATATGGGGCAGGAACTCGAAGCCTGCAAACTCTCCGTAAATGTATCCGAATACCAGGGTTCCCAAGCCAATGTAAGTCAGGAACTTCCCCCCGAGCATGACCATTTCGTTGGTTCCCGATCTCATTATCAGGAATGATCCTAGGGCTATTGTGGCGAGCCCATAGGCCATATCGCCCAACATCATTCCGAAGAATAATGGATAGGAAATCAGCATGAACACAGTGGGGTCTATTCTCCCATATGCCGGCCTGCCTACAGCGTCAGTCAGCAGTTCCATTGGTCTGGATGAACTTCTCTCTTGGTAGGAAATCGGAGGCATCTGCTGGGAGTGGTGGTGGTCTGAGTGCCCATGTCCTCCGCCTCCGGCCTCCATCTCAAAAGGAGCAATTTCGATGTGCAAACAGGAGTCTTTCAACGCTCTTTCTATTTCCTCTGCTCTCCTCATTTCCAGCCAACCGTCGATTACGAATGCGTGTTCTGAAACCGCCACCCTCACTGGGGCCGTCAGAATCTCGTGATCCCTCTCCAAGACCTCCAAGCCGCATACCAGGGTTTCTCCGTGAGACTGTGACCATGATTCAAGCTCTCTTTCAAGTCGAGTCTTTTCATCCACTGCACTATCCTTCTCAGTTCTGATTTCCGCAAGCAAGTCCGGAATTGCTCCAGTTCCAGGAGGTATTGGGGACTGTTGGAAGCCCACAGTCTCCAACAACGACTCTGCTCGTTTGGAATCCTCTCTTCTTAGGAACATAGCCACCATACCATCCTGCTTTCTGGATTCAATCATCAGTCCTGATGAGGAGGCTTCTCTGGCAGCAGGGATATCGTCAACCCTGCCTACGAATGCGACTATAGATTCGTATCCAGACAACAGATCCAAATCAACACCCAGTGGCTCCAGTTCTTCGAGTGAGTCCTCCTGCTCCTGGAGAGAACCAATAGCAACATCCAAATCGGATATTTTTGAACTCAGATCGAGGACTCCTTCAATCTCCTTCTGAAGGTCCCCATCTAGTTTGCTTCTAATCTCCTCCGCGACCAGAGGCCTGGATGGAGCAGGTGCGTTTACGACAGATCTAGCCGCTCTAGCCCTCACTAAATCCCGACCTACCTCTTCGGATTTTATATCGGGCGTGCCCAATGAGAAACCCTCCTCCGAATCATCGTAGTCAACAATGTGAAGAGCCTCTAGGGCTGCGAGTGAGTCTATTGCGATGGCAAGGTTGCTTTTACTACCTGCAGCAACCAGTCTACCCATCTGTAGTGTATGGACTTGCGACATCTGAATTCCCTTTTATTAGGATCTGAAAGCATCGACAACTGCCTTTACCGCTTCTCCCCTACTTCCTTCACCGCTGTCATGGATTGATCCGATTTCGGAATCTCCCTTTTTGGAAACCTTAGCCGCTTCTCCTTCAGCCACACTTCTTGCTTCCGAAATCATGTTCTGGGAACTGGCCTCAGAATCGGACTTGCCCGACTGGATGATTTCCGTAGCCTTCAACCTCGCCTTGGAGATGATATCAGCGGCTTCTGACTCTGCACTAGCAATGGTCTTCTCCGCCTCGCTTTCAGCCTGCCTTATCGCTCGTAGAACTTCCTCTCGTCCCATTTCTATGCACCTACGGTACTATGGCGACCGATGAGGAGTTTATGATGATAACCACGGGAATTCCACTCGTTCAACACCATCGAAGAGCCCCCTCGGGAATCCTCCAAATATGTCCTTCTCTTAGATAGACACATGGACGCGCAGGGGATGGAGGGGGAGGAGTGGGACGAACTCCAGAGAAATCTCATGGCAACAATCCCTGTCTATGACCGGATAAACAGGTTCGCAACCTTGGGACAAGTGTCTAGATGGAGGAAAATGGTTAGAGAGAAGTTGCCTCAGGGCCGAGTTCTCGAGATTGGCTGTGGCCCCGGAAGTTTCGCAGAGGATGTGGTCGGTAGGGATCTGGTCTGCGTAGACCCTATTCCAGAGATGCTTTCTACGGCTGAGAAGAGGGTCAATTCAGCCAGAGCCGAACGTGGAGACTCGCCTGCTGAATTCGTAGAGTCGACTGCTGAGGAACTTCCATTCGAGGATGGATCTTTCGATGCCATTTGCTCACTTTTTTCCTTCAGGGATTGGTATGACAAAAAGGCAGGACTATCCGAATCCCTCAGGGTCCTAAAGCCCGGCGCCCCCATTATCATAATCGATCCTGCAAAGATTAACCGTCTTCACGGAATTCTTGGTGCGCTTTGGATGAGGGTATGGGTAGGTAGCTACGCCAGAATTGTTTGTGGTGTGCGGGATCATCCGTGGAAGTGGCTTACTAAGACATACGAAGAATTTGGAAACACCAGAGATTATGTGTCCATGTTGCAGGATGTCGGTTTCATCGATGTCGAAGCGCGAGTAATTTTCCCTGGAATGGCAACCATCTGGTCAGCACGTTCTCCTTAGAATACCCAGAACATCTTCCTGCAGGTAACCGCCCTCCAGATGAATCCCCTAGTGAGGGGATTGAATGCTATATTTAGGAACCAGTCAGGGAATCTGAAAAGCAGGCTGCCTATCTTGAAGGACCTCTTAGAGTTCCTCATAACCTTCCCCATTTGCGCCTCCCACCTCCTCTGGTACTCCTGTAGTTCCACACCGTCATTGATGTGCTCAGAAATTACCTGACCGGCTATTCTACCACCGATCATAGCTATTGTAATTCCTGCTCCGTTGGATGGGAGCACCATTCCCGCCGAGTCACCGACTAGGACATAGTTCCCCTTGACGAATTGCTCTATTGTCCCAGACATGGGGAGATAACCGGCTCCTCTGAATGACTCCTCTCCCTCGTAGCGTTCGATGAACTCATTCGCGTAAGACTCCAGACTCCTTCCTTTCGACATCTTCCTCTGAACGCCAAGTCCTATGTTGGAAACCGACTCCTTCGGGAAAACCCATGCATATCCTCCCGGGGCAACTGAACCGAAGTGCAATTCCAAAGCATCAGAGTGATGGCCCTCCTTGAGTACAAATTTGACAGGAATATTCAGAGATTTCTCATTCCAGTGCTTCTTTCTGATCGGATCGTTGTAACCACCCGCTCCCACTATTATCTTGCCCTTCAGGACAGTACCATCAGATAGGAGGACAGACTCACCATCCACTCGCTTCACTCTACTTCCGAGAAGGAACTCCGCGCCACTTGATGCGGCAAGGTTGACCAGGGCCTGGTCATGAGCCACTCTATCCAGAACCATGCCTCCGAATTTGAAATCCATCCCCTTGCCATTTGGCTTGACAATCCTCATCTTGGCCGATATACTAGAGATGGCCTCATCGGGAGTCCTGAATAGATCATCAACTTCCGGCACATCAGGGCACAGTCTCTTCATCTCTTCATTTGTCGGAACCAGCTCTCCGCATTGTAAGGGGGTTCCAATAGGGTCCCTCCCGTCCACGACTAGTACACTGAGGCCACCTTCCGCTGCATATCTTGCAACAGTGCTACCAGCAGGCCCCCCTCCTATGACGATGGCATCCCAGTATTTTTCCTCGGACAGGGGGATTCCTCCGTTAGTTAGTTCTAGCCTCTGAGATTAGTGCCATCTCGCTCAGTAGGATCTTCTCGTCTGAATCGGGCAGAGCCTGAAGATGCTCCAAGGCCCTTTCAACGTGGTTGGAGACCAATACCCGCGAATACTCAAAGGACCCCGCAGTCTCCAACAGCTGAACTAGCTCATGGAGCCTATCATCCCCGAAGTTAGTCAGAACATCCTTCAGATGCTCCCTATCCTGTCCGTGGAGCATCGTCAATGCGTAAATGATCGGTAGCGTCATCTTGCCCTCATGGACATCTGTCCCACGGGGCTTCCCTATCCTTTCGTCTCCCTCCAGATCTAGAATATCATCAACCAACTGGAAGGCTCTGCCCAGCTCAATACCGTACCCCCACAGAGCATCGACGATTTCCTGTCTGGCTCCTGCAACCATGCCCGCGCTAGAGCAACTGGATGCGAAAGGCCCAGCGGTCTTACCGTCAATTATAGCATAGTAGTCCTCGGGCTTGGTGTTCAGGTCGTGGATATGCTCGAACTGCAGAATCTCTCCCGAGGCAATTCCTGCACAGGCGTCCCTGACCTTGCCTATCACCCTCTCATCATACTTGGCCCCGAATTGGAAACCCAATGAGAATAGGTAGTCCCCCGCAATAATGGCGTGGGATATGCCATGGGTGGAGTGGATGGTGGGCTTGCCCCTACGCATCTTTGACTGGTCGTAGACATCGTCATGGACCAAAGTGGCGGTATGGATCAGCTCCGAGGATAGAGCCAGATCTACCGCCTCTCTGTAGTCCGACCCCCCAGCAGCCTTGTACGCCATTATCACCAATATTGGCCTATACCTCTTTCCTCCGCCAAGGAGGACTTCCCTGGCAATCGACATTATTGGGCGGTCAAGTGAGGAACCCATCTTCTCCAGAACCAGATCCTCTATCGACTCCTCAACCAGATTCTTCAGAGATTCAAGGTCCATAGACTCGACATTCTCCGCTTCCATGGCATAACAGCCTAGGGGTCGCATATATCAACGGGTGTCCGCGCCGCTCAGATTGAGCATTAGGAGTGCTCCCTCCCTAGAGGTGGATGCGATGGAAAACAGGCTGATTGTCGGGGCACTGGACTCTTCTTCATGGAAAATTTCTGATATCGTCTCCGGTCACTTAGATACGATAGACCACGAGGGACTGGAGAAATCCGTAACTCCACTAGAAGAAGTCTCATCCTCACTAGAATCGTTATCTGATGGTGAAATCGATGTACTAGCCGCCCCTGCATCCGAAATCATCGGTAGAGAGGCTGAGCTGGTAGATACTGGATGCCAGATCGTCGGGGCTAGAACTCCTCGAAGACCGTCCCTAATCCTAGTCTCGCCAAACAGGCTGATGTACCAACCAAAGTCCGCAATAATCGTCTCGGATTCGGAACTCATCCGCAGGCAGCTTCTCAGGGCTCGCCCCGATATTGAGGTACTCAGTACCAATCAGGTTTCCGCGCATCCGGGGGATGTACCCCAAAACTCGGCCGAAAGGGCGACTTGGCTGGCAGGGATGCTAGACAGGGAGGAGATAGACGGATTTATCTGCTCCAGGTCAGAGTATGAGTACACCGGACAAACAGAGAGAAGGCACACGCTGATGTCGCAGCCGAAAGTCAGGGGTGCACCACACTTCATTCCACCACCTTACTCTGACCTAATCGCTATTATCTGCAGGACCGGATTCCCAAACGTCCTATCATCGAAGCTAACTGAGCCAGAGGGGAACACTGTCCTCTGGGTCCAGAGCAGGATTATGGGGGGCATGGATGAGTCATTACGAGATTGCGTGGGCCTGGAGGTCAGGCATCGCCAGGTCGGAGCAATTCTCAGGCAGGCGGAGGAGAATCGAGACCTCGTCCTAGAGCAAGCCTGTCACGACCCAGACGGAGACATATATCATGACGAGGTCAGAGTCGAGGTTCGATTGGAGACCCTCTCGCCCAATGGCAAAAAGACCCTCTCATTGGAGAGGCTGGTCGCAATGAGCGAGTATCAGAGAGCAATAGTTGCCCTGATGATGGACTGGGAAAAAATGGTCAGGGAGTCCTCCAGAGAGGTGCCGAAAGACCACCCAACTGATGCTGATGCGCCCTCCTTCCTCTAGTCACTGCCGCTCATCCGGGAAAGTTTCGAAAACCTCTCCGAGACAAAAATACTGGGGCAACCGATAACTAAGGTAGCATCACGAGACGCTCGTGTTGCCATGAGGGTAGACACCGAATTACTGAGTTCCATCTACATGGAGAGGCTCCAGAGCCTCAGGAGCAGGGCGGAGGAAAGCGGAATCTCGAAGTCCGGGTCAGTCGAGGTTCTCAGAGCTAGGCTGATCTCCAACCTCGTTCTACCGGATATGGATCTTTCTTGGGAGGGGATACAGTCCATGCCCCACAAGGAGATAGGTGAAGTCCTGAAGGTCTTCGGCATCAAGTCCTCCGGTTCCCACAAAGAGAGGCGTCAGCGCCTGTGGCTCCACCTGAACTATGACTCGAGGAGGATGACTATCGAGAACCTAGCAGAGATGAACAGAGACGATCTGCACGAGATGTGCAAGAGCCTCGAGCTCGAACTAACGGGAAACAGGACAGTACTGATGGGCAGGGTGGCTGGAGTCCTTACTAGCCAGATGAGGGGGTGGGGGAGAATCAAGCGCAGCCTCAAGAGGAATGGAATCCCAACCCCCTCTTCGACAAACATCGAAACAAGGGAAAAGGACGCTGCCCCGATTCCAATTGAGGCTCCTCATGTGGATTTCCAGGCCATTCCCTCACAAGCACTTCTCGAGGATTCTGGAGACTCACTCCTAATCGGTATCGACAATCAGTCCAGCCATGTCCAAGGGGACCTTCTCACTATTCACGCCAGAGTGGGGGATCTCGAGAGGATGGTCGGGACTATTCTGAGGAGCCACGGGGGCTCTTGGGGGGAAGCCGAGAAGGATCTGCTGCTGAGGCTTGCAGACAGGAGGGGTTGGCCGATAGATGAGCAGTTCGTAAGACACAGGGTTTTGATGGTGGCTACTAATATCGCAGAGGTCAAGGGAGCCTCGATGGCGTCAGACGAGAATACAATCCGAGCGATGGAGGATGCAGAATCAACCATTGAGAGAATCAGATCGAAACTCTCCTCACTAGACTAGACCCGGGAAAAGCCTACCCAGATATCGAGAAGAATCCGAATTTTGGTTCGGAAATCTCCATCGTGTCATCCTTCAGACCCATAACTGCATTCTCCGCATCCTCCCTTGAGGATCCCGCAGAAATACAGGCTCCCACGAGATCCTCGTACTCAACCAACTCGCCCCCATTGGAGCCAAGAATCCCTAGAATAACGTCTCTGGGGTCTCCTCCGCCAGTACTCTGTACCTCAATCTGCTCAACAGGGGCTGTCTCTATTCCCACTGGTTCCAAGTCTGTATCCAGGTCTTCTTCAGAACTCCCCAGAGCCCTGGATAAAGCCTTGAGGATCCAGACTCGATAGGCCTCGGTATCGAACTCTGCATAGTGCTCTTTCGATTTGATTAGGCCGTCCACGAGGTCCTCAGGAACTCCTGCCTTTCTCATTGATTCCTCGCTCAATTCCTCTCCTTGTGACGAGTCGTATGCTTCGAGCCTCCTGAGTGTGGCGTCCGCGGTATCCACCATCCATGACTTGTAGTCATCTATTCCGACTTCAGTAAAACTCTCGGCTCTAAGTGATGTGAATATCCCTCCGTCCTCGGACTCGTTAGACTTCTGCCTTCCTACGATGGAAACTAGCACAGAGTCGCCGGATTCGAATCTAGCTAGGAGCTCTTCTGCGTCTGGATGCAATTCGGGCTGGAATGGTGCTACATCGAAGTAGTGAGTCCCCGAGGGGTCTCTTACTTGCCCTCTGTAGAATGGGCCTGAGTCTCCGTCCCTCCTCTCCATCCTCTCTAGGCCTCCACAGACCAGGCAACGGTTTACCTTGGCTCCGAGCTTTGTTATTACGAAGCTCGGATCATACTCGCCTACTCCTCTCTCGATGAGGGATGACTCTGAGTACTCCTGTGCGAAGATTCTGACTGCACTCTGCCTTCCTCTGAAGGTACTCGATCCTGACATCAAAGTACCACTCCCCACCTTTGCATTACCTCTTCGGCCTCCTCAGCAGGTTTCGGTTCCATCACTTCCATTTGATCGGCGAATACCATGGCCCCTCGATCGTCAACGACGCATCTGCCATGAACTGCTACCTTCCGGGAGAGAACCCGACTCCTAAGATTGGAGATGAACGCTTCGTATCCTACACTGGAAATCTCGCTCTTTACTTCATCCATGCTCATTCCTAGGAACGACTCACTCCCCTCTCTGAACATCATCAGGTTCGCGTTCGAGACGCCATTATCCAAAACGAATCGGAGCCTGAGATCTTCCTCTCCTCTCTGCGGGCCATGCTCCGGACATGAGCCATCTCTGAGTATTGTTCTACATTCCGGACATCTCTCGATAATGCCTGAACCCGGCATGATGGCAACAATAACTCCTCTAGTAGAGATGCCTCTTCTCGATCCCCCCTTCCTTAGACTATCCAGGTCTACGTCTACCCAGTGGTTGTCTGGATCGATTTTTGCCCAAGGAGTGTCTGCGAGTATCTCCGCCTGTTCTAAGTTGTCAATTACCATATCCGGAGATCCCTGCCATGATTGGACCCTCCCCCCCTCTACCCTGATGGTGTCTCCCGGTTTGGGATCGAATTCGCACCAGGCAGTTAGCCTGCACCTACCAGTGGGGTCCATGACATCGCCACTCCTTACAACTCTGGAATCTCCATCCTTCGTCTCGAATGTCCTCTGGTTCCAGTTCTCAACCTGTAGGGTGATTGATACGTCTCTCATTCCATCTCTAAGATCTGAAATGCTGACCCTCTCGGATTCCGCTAACTCGGCTACCTCCGGGAAAGAAGAATCTCTGTATGTCTCGATGACCGTACCGTCGTTGATTTGTATTTCCGGGGTATCGCGGAATTTCCTGACTGATGCCCCCACTATCTTCACCAGAGCACCCTCCTCATGCCCGAACTCTTTCCATGACAGGAAGCCGATACTACCAGAGGAGTCTGAAATCCTCCCTCTCACCACGTTCAACTCTCCACTCCCATCCTTCCTGACTATCACGTCTGGCTTTGCTGAAATGACTCTACCAACGACGTTAACGAAACCCTCAACCTCCGATGCTCTGGCTATAGTCATGGGATCGTTGTTTGTTGGAGGGGCGGAACCGCCCCCCTCCTTCAGTACTGTTACCCTGGTTGTCCTGTTGATATTCAGGGATCTCTTATCGTTCCACTCGTTCACTGAGGCTCCCTCGAGCCTAACAATCGAACCGGGAACCATTGCTTCTCCCTTATTTCCCCAGTCTTTGTAATCCCACCTGATCCTCTCGGAGCTAGCTTCCCAAGGGTTATCCTCGATCCATCCGAATGCAATCTGCTTCTCCTCCCCCCTAACCATCTGAGTCCTTGGGGTGTATGATATTACAGCAACCTCGACTGAGACGTTCCTATCGTCTGAACCTAGTTCCGAGAACCTCTGAACCTTTTTTTCCTCGCGCACTTGGGTGGCCGATTCCGAAGTCATCTCAACACCAGTCGCAGCCTGGAACTTCCTGATCACAGACCTAAGGGCGTCTTCGGGAGGGATGAGGAAGTCACTTTCGTATCTCTGGAACTCCTTGCCTATCTCCTCATCATTTGCATCAGGGCATTCTTGCTTCACTACTGCTATCTGGTTTGCGTATGTTGTCAGGTCACTCATAACTCTCACCCGTATCAGAGATGGGGCGCCGAGACTATTTCAACCAACGATTCATTGTGGTAGAAATGCACCAGACATGACGTTGCTGGGGAAACGATTGTCGATGCGTGTTGGGGAAGACTCGGCACCTCATTACCTCCGGAAACACCTCTTCGAATCGGCGGTCTTTGAACGTGCCCATGAAATTCTAGGACCACCGACGGCGTTTTCTCTGGATACCCTCGCGCATCGTCAATGGTCAATCCAGAGACTTGCAGATTCGGTGTGCTAACAGCCTCCGATCGAGCTAGTAAGGGAGAGTACGATGACCTTAGCGGCCCTGCAATAGAGGGTTTCCTAGAGGAGGCGCTGACTTCCGACTGGGAGGTCGAAAGGAGGTTGGTCGAGGACGAGAGGGAATCCATCGAGGCAGCCCTGATTGACCTGATTGACAATCTTGGATGCTCTGTCGTAGTCACCACGGGGGGGACTGGGCCATCTCAACGGGACGTCACCCCCGAGGCTACCGAGAACGTTTGCGAAAAGATCCTTCCAGGCTTCGGGGAGCAGATGAGAGCGGTGTCGATGAGACACGTCCCCACGGCAATGCTCTCTAGGCAGATGGCCGGGACTAGAGGGTCCTCGTTAGTGATCAATCTGCCAGGATCCCCTAGGTCGATTCGTGAGATTCTGGACTACGTCTTCGCCGCCGTCCCGTACTGCGTGGATCTGATCGGCGGGCCTTACATAACTACTGATCCGGAGGTCGTCGACTCGTTCAGGCCCCCCCATGCAAGACGCGAATGATTCATCCGAGAGCCTCGTTTCGGACACACATGGCAAAGATGAAGACGGGTGTTGGAAGCACCGAAAGGGAAAACGACGAGATTAGAGAAATTGAGGTCAAGCTGGACTTCACCCCCAATGCACTGTCTTCTCTTCTCTACTCGCAGGGGAACACCCAAGTCCTGGTCTGCGTCACCAAGGCACCATCTCTACCCAGGTGGTTCCCTAGAGACTCTGACAGGGGTTGGGTGCATGCCGAATACTCGTTGCTCCCCGGCTCGACCGACACCAGATTCAGGAGAGAGAGGAGCGGTGCCAAGGGTAGGACTATGGAGATAGAGAGGCTAGTCGCTCGATCGCTGAGGGGAGCAGTAGACCTGGAGCAGCTGGGTCCTGTGGCTCTGACTGTGGACTGCGACATCCTGAATGCCGACGGAGGAACGAGATGCGCTTCAATAACAGCAGCGAACATCGCACTGAGGCTCGCTGTTCGGAGGCTCATCTCCTCTGGGGAGTGCATGCCGAAGGACAGGAGGCTTACCAGGGAGCAGATCAGGAAAGGCGCGAAGCAGGAGACTCTTAGCAAGGAACAGATGGCTTCCCACGAAGACTCGGTGATGCCCAATGACGTTGCAGCGCTTAGTGTCGGAATGGTCGAGGGACAGGTCTGGACAGACTTGGATTACGTTCTAGATAGCAATGCCGACGTCGACATGAACGTCGTGATGACTAGCTCTGGGGACTTCGTAGAGGTACAGGGGACCGGCGAGGAGGCAACCTACTCCAGAGAAGAGCTCAACTCTCTGATCGACGCTGCGGAGGCAGGAATAGCGAAGTTGCACAAGCTCCAGACCGAAGTCCTCTCCAATGCGAGTTGATGGTGGGACTGGCCGGACTTGAACCAGCGGCCTCCGCATCTTCAGTGCGGCGCTCTCCCAGCTGAGCTACAGTCCCGTAGCATCCCTCGCCACCACAGTCCCGACTTCAAGCCTTCCTAGTCCAAGGTGGATGAAAAAGTCCCGTTCCGGGAGTAAGTAGAAAGCCAATCAGGCGCAACAAAGTGCATGAGTCAGGCCCCAGAAAACACAGTTGTACGTCCAGAATACGATGCTTCGATGATGGGTCTGTACGCATCTCTGGTCGCTGGAGGACTTATGCTGGCCTATGCGATTTGGTACGTTACGGTGGTGAATGTAGACAACGACTACTCATTCCTTACCCTCGGTGTCATCACCGGAGCCACCGCAGTATCTGTGATAGGCTTACACGAGTGGATGAGGAGTCAGGCTGGCCCAGACAGGTCGGAGAACCCGATTGAGGAGTATGGAGGGGCGATAGCGGTTCTGATGGGCTCGCTATCTGTTGTTTGGCTCTCCCGGTTCGCAGTTTTCTATGCGGGCCAAGAGAATGACTGGATAGCAATTCAAGATGGGGATGTTTGGATGCCAGTGTGGCTCGCGGCATTGCAGGCAGTGGGCATCCTTGTCGTGATGGAGATAAGCACTCGGAATATCCGGAGGCACTCTCTCGGGACTCTACCGAGGACTGTTGTTGTCCTAGCACCTCTCGCGGTTCTGTTCAGTGGGGTGAAGATTTGGCTAGAATACTCTCGGGGGGAGGTTGAGACCTTCATCACCCTGTCAGTAATCCTCCTCTCAGGATCCGCCGTCCTCTACTCGCTCAGGCTAGACAGGGCCATCCTGTACCTAATGTCCTCAGGAGCCGCGGTAGGATTGCCCATATTCATCGCACTCAGCTCTTGGGGAGAGACTGAGCACGCCAGCCTGCTAGTCCCAGCAGTTGTGATTGTGGGGATAACCGCCACCGACAGAAGCCTATCCAAGAAAATGATCGAGAATGGGTCAGGGGCTGTGGTAGCCGCCATTCTGTTCTGCCAGATTCTGGCTGCGGACGAGACACAGTTCTCAATAGCCGGGCACACCATCTCCGAGCATCCGTTCGGCCTAACCTTCTGGCTCTGGGTCGCCCTCCTAGTCGGCTGGTTCGCACCAACGACGATGCAGAGAACCCCTGCTATGCCAGTGGGGTTGGCACTGGCACTGGCACTCCTCTCGGATGAGGCTGCCATGGTTGCCTGGGTGGTCGGAATCTGTGCATTCGTATACCTGGAGACCCGTCCACAGGCAAGAGACTGGGTCGTGAGAGCGACATACGTAGCCATGGTGGCCTCATGGACCGTGTCGTCGTTCATAGGTGCGGGAAGAGACGGAAACATACTCGAGTTCGAGTCTCTCAAACTCGGCATAGTAGACGGAATCTCCCTAGTGATATTCCCATCGTTGCTGGCCCTGGGAATATGGGCCCAGTGGAGAGGCAGGCTGAGGACCTATGAGGGCCCCTCAATCCTCTTGGTACTCGCATCATTAAATTACGAACTTCTAGAGGAGGCAGGCCCCCTCTTCCTGCTAATCATTTCAGCAGCATCACTATTCCAACTGAACTGGTTCTTGCGCTCGAGATTTGAAGATAGATACGAAAGAGAGTGGTTCTCGGACTTGGGATATATAGTCCTCTTATCTTCCCCGTTGATCCTTTCCAGTATCCTAACAATCGGCGAGCAAGACCTGGAACCTATGATTCTGGCTTTGCCTCTGATACTGTTCTTCGGGGTGTTCGGGATCTGCCACAGGTGGAGAGTCGATGGCGAGAGCCTTGTTCTAAGGCCGGAGATGGCGACTATGCTCATACTGGTTCTAGTATTCCTCATCAACAACGTCCGTCCTTGGGAGGAAGGGGACTTCTCAACAGAAACCATTTCCCTGACTCTGGCTTGCTCGGCTCTGCTTGCTGCCCTCCTAGCAGTAGAGGGAGGGGCTGCATTCAGGACAACTCCATTCGAGAGACTGGTGGGCATAACCTACCTCTTCTCCGTCTCAGTGGTCTCAGCGAATATCCTCTCTTGGGAGGGCGCAGAACTCTGGGCACGGGTAACTAGGGACTTGATCATCATCGCCGCTCCCGTAGTTGTAAACTTCCGCTTGAAGACTCTGCTAGACCTATCGCAGGAGGCCAGAAACTTTGGCAGCATGACCCTTTTCGTACTTCTCTTAATCGGTATGACCGATTCCTCAGGGGGGTTGCTGGCACTGCCAGTTTTCGCCATCGCTGTGCAGAGGGCTGCGAAGCACGTATCCACTCCAGTCCTTGTGGCATTGCCCGTGGTTGCCGTAATCTATGCATCCTTCTTCGACTCTTTGCGGGACGAAAGCGACCTGATATGGGCACTACTCAATGGCATTCCATACCTAGGGGAAACGACGGATATTCTCCTATTTGACACTCCCAGATGGGTCTCTCTTCTACTGCTATCTATACCGGCCTCGGTTGCAATCCACCTCCCTTCGGAAAAGGAGCGTGAGGGCGGGTCAAGATACGGTCCAGAGCAACTCTTCGGACCCGCAGTCGCTACCCTCCTCTCCGTGGCTTTCCTCCTTCCGGATCCACAGACTGCGCCCATAGTCATCGTGACAGTCATTACTGCTGGAGCATGGAGACAGGGAGTAATCAATTGGTTTTGGATTTCTCCCATAGCATGGTTCTGGGCTTCTCTGGAGCTATTCCAGTATCTCGAAGTCGGACAGGGGTCGGACTATGCCCGTGTGATCGGGGGCTTGGCTGGATTCTCCCAGTACTTGCTTTTCCATAACGGATTGCTCCTGGCTAACTCGCCGTTCGAAGACCATGATGCGGGGAACGACGAATTTCTGGGCTTGGCTTCCAGGGTGTACGGATACGTCTTCCTTCTAATTTCTGGAGGAGTAAGCGGAGCTCTCCCATTTGTCTCTGCCTTGGTGGCTGGCTGGGACGGCATCAGGACCGGCACTCCAATCGTACTGCACGGATCGGTTTTGGTCCAAACCCTGACTCTCGAGTCATGGTTGCGTCACGATTTTGGACTCCATTCAGAAGATGCGCTGGTCTGGCCCATCGCTGTCGGCATTGTGATGGTCGGATTGTCATGGCGCAGGGCGAATCCCTACGGGCGGGAGGTCATGGTTCAGGCTGTCGGAACATCTGAGTCAGAGCCCTTCGACACGGAGAGGGACTTCGGGATGTTCGGCTCCGCATTCTTCCTGATTGCCATGTTCCCATACTCTGAGTTCATAGAAGTGGATTTCGCGTTCGGGGCATCGATAGTGCTTCTATCATTGCACCATGTCATCGTCGGTTTCGGCAGGGATCACGGATGGAGGAGGCTTATCAGCCTGATCGGAATGCCTTCAGGCCTCATAGTCACAGGCGTTGCTTATGAGGGTCTGATAATGGTGCTGATGCTTTTCCTAGCATCTTTGACGCTCATTGGTCAGGCTGTCCTATACGCCTCAAGAGGGGGTTTGGAGATTGGCAGCACAATCGAGGGTGCAGCCCCAATCGTTTCAGATGTGGGAGTCTCTGAGCCTTCTCCCGAGCCTAGTAAAACCAAAGAAGAGCCAACTGAGGTCAGTGAGGAAGCAGAACCAGAAGATGACGTGCCCTCGGAAGAGGTGGACGAGGAGGAAAGTGTCGAACCGGAACCAGTGAAACCACAATCTCCCTTATTCGAATCAGAAGACGCCCTCTTCGGAATTAGGTTGGAGCCGAACATGATGTACAACCTCAGAGAGATGATATCGACAAACAGGACCGTAGACTTCAGCAAGTGGTCTCCGGTACTGGCGATTAGCTCCAACGGATCAATAGTCCTGAACTGGGAGAAATCCTCAGAGGAGGAGTGAGCCGTCTAGTTCACTCTTCTTCAGACTCGCCGATCTTTCGAACATTGATGGCGTTCGGGCCCTTGTCACTGTCTCCAATTTCGAATTCCACAATGTCTCCTTCGCTGATTCTTCCGTCTACCTCAGTAGTGTGCACGAAGAGGTCATCTCCCTCATCGCGCCCAATGAACCCATATCCTTTCACGTAGTTGAACCACTTTACAGTCCCCGTCTCCATGCACTAGGCTCGAAAAACAGGTTATTGAACTAGACTGCTCACAGAGGTGCCAGTCCCTAGAACACGTCATCTTCGTCTTCTGAATCGTCGAATGATATCATTCCGCTGGATTTCCCCGTCTTCCCCTTCGCTGGAGTCTTCTTGACTGTCTCCTTCTTGGGCTTTTCTTCCACCTCTCCGGTTAGCTGAGCCTTACGGGCGGCCGCAGCCTCCTCCTCCTTCCTCTTCAATTCCTCAGGGTCTATTCCCTGTTGTACAGCGAGCTTCGCCCTACGCTCGTCTCTGGCCTTTATCTCCAGGAGCCTCTGCCTGGCTTTATCGTAGTGCTGAAGCATGTACATTGCATCGTGCTCGAGTAGAGGTGAGTCCGAGATTATTGTGATGTCCATCCAATCCCCCTCCTCGGCGAGGTACTCGGCGAAGGGCTCGAACTTCAGGTCGGACTTCTTTATTTGCGTGTAGTGGAGGGCGTTCCCCATCCTGTGCTCGACTCCCGCAAAGTGGCAGTAGAACGTCGAGCCGCCGTAGGTCTCCCTTGCTTGATCGAAGAGTTCCGCATAGTCCTCGCTGGTCCTTAGCCTCCCATGGCCCCGAGCGTGGATGTGCCCCATATTCAGAACAGGGACAGTTCCCTCAACGTGATTGCAAACTTCGAGAACTTCTTCTACGGTGCCCCACAACTCCTGTCTTCCGGAGGTCTCGACCCCGACTAGTGATGGCTCAGATTCGTGCACCCAGGGGAATGCGTAGTAATCTTCCTCTTCCTCCTCATCTCCCCAGACTTCTCTTACTCGCTCGACTACTCCCGCCATGACATTGGCCACCTGCTCATTTGCCTCGGTCCCAGGCTCGTACTCTCCATACGGCCCTACATGGAATGTTAGATGTCTTGCGTTGATTATTTTTCCAGCCTGGAGGCTCGTCTCCATCTTCGAAAGAGTTCTGTTTCTTTCCCTCTTGCTACCGAGTAGCTCCGCGTAGTAAGGGCCGTGCATGTTCATCTCGAAGTCAGACTTCCAAGAGAGTATTCCAGCCTGCCAGTATTGGTCGAAGTGCTGGGGCTGGATGGTTCTGACTGTCTGCACCTCCATGGCATCTAGGCCAAGCACGGTGATATCGTCCATCCCCTCGACTATGGTGCGGCCCTTGCAGGAGAGGGGAACTCCGGCTGGCCCTAGTTTGAGTGGCATCCCATTGGCCTCGCGGGTCCGGCCGAAAGGGTGCCCCTTCAAAAGGGGTTTCAGTGAAGATTTCGATTTACGCTAGATTACTCGAATAGAGACCTGGCCGCAATCGCAACAGCAGATGCCCCATAACCAGAAGCCGGTAGAGCACATAGGAACCCTGCTAGCCACCGCTCAGTCCCCATGTCTCCCTCAACCTCTACCACATCTCTCCCCATTGAGTGACTCACTTCTGCGACTCCCTCGATCGGATCGAAGGTGCATACGATAGGAACTGCCCCCCTATCTCTAATCTCGCCCAAGAGGAGGTTCGGAGGGATCTCTTCGATTTTTGAAACCTCTTCCAATGCTTCATTGCTGATGAATAGCAGGTTAACCTGTCTGATCCTATCTATCACGGAACCCCATGCCTCCTCTAGCCTGTCGGCCTCACTAGGAACTCCAACTATCATCGCCGACTTGCAACCCTCCAACTCAGCGAATGTCAATGACGATCCCCAAGCCGATTTCATAGAATCACCAAATAATGGGCCGTCAGAGGAAAGAACTAGCCAGTGCTTGTTACCAAGGATTGTCCTCCAATCGATTAGGCCCTGGTCGAACTCGTCGTACTGGTCGGATTCGATGATGAAATCAACTTCTGCTCCTATTCTAATCGCCTCTTCTGTGACCGAGGAAGCAACATCGCTCCCACCAATTCTTCCCAGACCGGCAATCCTGATTGGCATCCCTTCCATGGCTCGCTCTGAACATACCCATCAAGAGGGTTGTCTATTCCAACTTCCACCTGAGGATTGCGATAGCTCCCCCCATTCCTAGAAGTTGCTTGCCCGAATCATGCTCGGAAGATGCCTGGATAACTCGCCCACCGGATGCTTTGACCGAACTCGCTATTTCCTCCCATTCAGTGGATTCTTCTTCCCCTCTAAGTAATCCCGCTTCAATCACCAAGGTCTCGACCGCACCCTGTTCGGAAGCCTCGGACACCATCTTCTTGCCATAGGTGACAGCTCCATCGGTGGAAATTCGTCTTAGTGCCTCCTCGATTGCCCTGACTTGTTCCACTATCGCATGCTCTCCGAGCAGAGTGTCGGCTAGGCCCTCCGAAAGGACCTCGTTCGCGGCAGCCCTACCTCCGATTGAAGTCGGCACGTTCACCACTCTGTTTTTTGCCCCTGAATCTCTCAACTTCGACTCGAAACCCTCTCTGGCTAGTCCTGGACCGCAGATGATCAAGGGTATCCCATCAGAAAAAACCATCTTTGCCTCCTTTGCTACTTTTTCGAAGAACTCCTCTCTGACTGCGGTTGTGTCTCCCGTCCTCTTCCCACCACCGCGTAGATTGAACTGGGAGACATCTCTGATTCCATGAGTTGCAACCTCGAAGATTAGGATCTCATCATTCTCTACCACCATGAGTCCGGATCTAGTCTTCTTTCCTGAAGCGATAGCTTCCTTCACTAGGGACTCATCTGAATTGGACAAACCTCCCTCGCGAGTCAACTCTATCTCGTCACCGGGAGAAATAACGTGAGTGTGGTGGCTGCCGATGTCTATCTTGGCCTCCTTAATCACGCCATGTACTCGGAGGCTGTCAGTGAATGGCTGGAAGGCAGTCTCAGTAGCCTCTAAGAGAATCCACATGGGCTTCCTCTCCGCGCTCTTTGCACGACCATCCTCCCTCGTGCCCGTGGTAGAGTCTCTTCTGTGTGAGAGCATCCCAACAAGGCAACCAGTGCCGCAGACCTGGGATAGGACCCACAGATCGTCCTCGCTCTCTATCCTCAGTCTAACTCCCTCGTCCAACCTCTTGACCCGACGCATTCCTGTGACTCCCAGCACTGTCGGTGAAGGAGCGCTCTTGAAACCTTCATCGGTGATAACCACTGGCGAGAGTCATGGGAGCGCCCGCCTACTGGGGTGTCGCAGGTCACCCAATCTCTCATTCTGTCACTCCCAAGCTTTTCTCAATAGTGGGGGGTGCAATGGGGCTGGTCCAAGCAGAGCAAATATTTGTCGAAGCATCTAGTGAGAGGGAGTTTCACTCGAAGGTAGAGATGTTAAGCGGAGACCTTTGGCTCTCTTGCACTGCCCCTCTGAAGCACTCTCCGCATTCCAGATTGGGGGTGCAAGGGCCTGTCGGCGTTAACGCAATCAACCAACTAATGAGAGCAAATGGGGTTTGGAAGGGAGCTAGTACTGATGGAACAGGCTTCGTTTCTGCTTGCAGACACATAGGCGTCGAGCCGTCTAGTTCCATCCTCAGAATGAGGGGGGGAGGTTCTACCGCTCGATCCATAGCAGCTGCATGGTCCTCAGAAGGAGGCTCGATAATCCCAGAGATGGGGCGCAGGAAACTCGTAAAGGGGCCTTGGGACTCAAGCATATTGGATTCAGGAAATGCTGACATTTCGATAGATCTTGATTCAGCCCCTGCCGGAGGGCAATCCGTTGAACTTGAGTCGGATATGCAGGTGTCCATTTCCTACAATGAGTCTTCATCTAAGGAGGACTTCGCCATCATCATGTTGGCTGCCCAGCATCTGGAGGCATGGCATTCCCTCTTCGCATCAAAAGACGGGAAAAACATTCCAAGTTTAGAAGATGTTCTGGCTCATTTGTGATTAGAAGAAATTGGGATTTACATATCATAGAGGTATGTTTCCATGCTTCTTTGGAGGTACAAGGACCCTCTTCGTTAGCAAAGGTCTGAGGGCGCTTACCAGAGCTCTTCTGGTTTGGGAGGGCTCTATGACGTCATCCAACCAACCGTGCCGGGCCGCGACATAGGGGTCGCCGAACTTTTCCCTGTAGTCATTGACAAGTTCCGAGTAAGTCTCATCCGGATTTTCTGAGACGGCTAGCTCAGCTCTGTGGATGATTCTGACTGCGCCTTCAGCGCCCATAACGGCCAGCTCTCCAGTGGGCCATGAAACGTTGTAGTCCGATCCAAGGTGCTTGCAACTCATAGCTAGGTATGCCCCTCCGTATGCCTTCCTTGTCACCACTGCGAGCTTGGGTACAGTGGCCTCCGCGTATGCGTACAGGAGCTTGGCCCCGTGACGGATAATCCCGCCCCATTCCTGAACAGTACCGGGAAGGAATCCGGGCACATCTACGAACGTCACTATTGGGATATTGAAGCAGTCACAGGTCCTTATGAATCTAGCCGCCTTGACAGATGCGTCGATATCGAGACATCCAGCGAGAACTGAGGGCTGGTTTCCCACCACGCCCACCGGTACCCCGTCAAGCCTGGCAAAGCCGACAACTACGTTCTCTGCATATGAGGGAAACAACTCAAGGAAGCGTTTGTCATCGACAACCTCAGCTACCACCCCCCTCATGTCATACGGCCTGTCAGAATCAAGGGGAACCAGTTTATCCATTCCCTTGCACTTTCTCTTCCACTTGTCTCCTGTGGAAAGTCTTGGGGGCTCTGCCATTGTATGGTCGGGGAGGAATGACAGTATTTCTGCCGCAATGTCGAATGCTCCGCTTTCGCTTTCGGAGACCATGCACGCAACCCCGCTCCTACTTGCATGATGGGTGGCTCCCCCCAGCGTGTCCTCGTCCACCTCTCCTGAGATTATCTCTGGGATGACGTATGGGCTTCTCATGAACATCCTCCCTCTCTGTCGGCCTAGTATCACGAAGTCGGAGAGTCCCGCGGCAAGTGCGCTAGTTCCTGAAACGGTTCCCAGGACAATGGACAGGATCGGGACCTTTCCGGAGCAGGATACTAGCAGGTCCAACATCTCACCGTTGGGGCCCAGTGATGTTACTCCCTCGTGAGGGCGCTGTCCGTCACCATCCCATATTCCGATAACCGGTAGTCGCCCCTTCTCTGCGAGCTCAAGAATCTTGCAAATCTTCCTAGCATGCATCTCCCCCATGGTCCCTGAGAATACTGCGAAATCCTGCGAGAAGCACACCACCCTTCTCCCGTCCAACATGCCGTGTCCAGCCACTACTCCGTCCCCAAGCGGTTCGTGCAGATGCATGCCATGATCTCCAGACCTGTGCTTGACGAAAGCGTCTACTTCAACGAAGCTTCCATCGTCGAGTAGGCCCAAGATTCTCTCTCTAGCGGTTCTGGAGCCAGCTTCCCTGATCTCCCTGATTACTGCCCTGTCTCCGGGAGATTTTGCATCACGTCTGATCGCATCCAGATCTTCGCTGGGTCTGGACCCTGCCATGAAGAGTCCAAGTGCAAGTCGGTTCATCAGCAAACCGGAGGCCTAAGACCTAGAGAAAGCTGGATTTTCTCCTACTAAGTCCATCTCCCACCCTTCTTCGACTGATTCCTTCCCACCCACAGATAGGAGGTGGTGAAGCTTTACCAGAGCAGAGCCCGGTGGGCATAGAGAGCCGTGCCCGATGATCCCTATCTCTTTCTGGTCTCTTCCCTTAGAGTACACGTTCATATTCACAGGACCGTGAATAGTATTGGTCACCATCACAACAACTCCTCCCTCAGAGATGTGATCTTCAAGCATCACCCTTAGTCTGGTGTTCTCCAGACTGTCTTCTTCGGGATCGGATATGGGCAGGTGCCCCAAACCAGTTCCATGGAAAAGCAGAGCATCGAAGCCGGCGTCTATGGCTCCCTGAACCTGATCAGGATGTAGGTGTGGGTCTGAAATGAATTGCGCAATACGAACGGACTCATCGAACTGCTTCGGAGCCATTGCCTCCACCCGAGCGTCATGCGCCTCTGGCGAGTAATCTATGGACACGCCATCTCCGTCTATATCTACGAATGCGAGAGCCTCCTGGTTGATTGGCTTGAATGCGTCCCTACGCGAGGAGTGGTACTTCCTGCAAGCACATCCCGGAAGTACAGCGCACCTACCGTCCGAGGAGCTCGCATGTACAATCACCACAGACGAGTCGCGGTATCCAGAAGGAGCTGGACCATGGGCTGCCCAATGTACCGAGGCGATTAGATTCTCAGTCGCATCTGAAGAGCCTCTATCCGGAGATCTCTGCGACCCTGTCAGGACGATTCTACCGGGTGGCCTACCTCCTTGGCCGGCCCACCCGTATGACATGGCTGCTGAGGATATGTGCAGGGTATCTGTTCCATGGGTGATGACGCAACCAACCGCTCCCTCGGCGAAAGCCTCCTCGGTAGCTTTCAGCATCCTGTTCCAGTGCCTTGGTCTAAGATCGTCTGACCACATGTTTCCAAGCTTGACTGCTCGTATCCTCGCTATCTTTCGAAGTTCGGGCACGGCATCCAGTAACTCGTGTGGGTCGAATCTTGCAGTGACCGCACCTGTGGCATAGTCTACCTTGCTGGCTATGGTCCCACCTGTGTGTATCAGATGGACAAGTGGCAGAGTCTCGTCCTGGGGTTCGATCTCGCTGGCGTCTTCCTCTATGTGAGGCACATCTTCCAGGACTTCGAATGAGTCAACGTATGACTCAGGGAATGAAACGTTGTACCCGTTCTGTAGTTTCATTGTGATTAGTTTAGGCCCGGAACTAGGTAGTGCAAGTCCACTATGCTCCACCTTTCCGGACCAGGTCTTGACCACAAGCCTCACCGGCACTCCGGGCTTTGGCCAACCCTCCATGCAAGAGGGCAGAGAGCCTCGGCCCATCAATGGCTCGCTTCCAGTTTGGTATTGGTGCCGGGAGCGGGACTTGAACCCGCGACCTTCGGATGACTCAGGCATCTCGAAGGGGGCCTACGGCGTGAACGTGCCTTTCGGCTGCCCTATGAGTCCGACGCGCTACCAACTACGCCACCCCGGCATAGCAATAGGGCGAACGAAGAGCCCATTTGAGTATTGCCGGTGATTATCGCCCGACAATCGCTTCACACGTAGGGTTGATGTGTCGCCTTCCCTCGCCATAATCATAATGGTCGATGTCGATACAGCCCTAAGGGCCAGCGCCTATTCAGGCAAGAAGGGCACTGGGGGCAAAGGAGGAGGCAAGAAGTCTTCTGCCCTTGAGCCATTCGACCCCTCCTCGCATGCAGAGAAGGAGAAGGCAGATGCGGTCTCCATGTGGATAGTGATTTTCTTCGGACTCTCGGTTGCATTGTTGATGAGATTCTACATGATGCCTGGAATGAATGGGACGAAACAGATACTCTGGCTTCTCCCCTTGCTGATGATCTCTCTAATTCGGCCTATCCACCAGGCTTTCGTCCCGCTAAGATTCTTTGAACTATACACAACTGGGAATTGGGTTAGGTCTTCGTTTCTGTATATTTTCACATGGCTCGCCCTGTCATTCGCACTGGTCAACCCTCCTCTGGCGGATATCGCTGCACCCCATCTTGCTGGAGCAATAGACATTGCAACTACAGAGGGAATATCAGACTCGGACTTGGATGGCTCTGTCTACGAGATCAGAATCTCCCAGGATTCTATCCCGGTGTTGCTTGGTCTAGCAGTCAGGGATAACGTTGACGCCGAGAACTCAACCATGAATCTTACAATCCAGAAGGTAGGTCAAATGGAGCCGATCGTCAACGTCTCCGGTTTAGTATCAGAGATAGCCTCAGATGGATCTAACGGACTTTCTCCCTCTGATACTTTCGAATCTGTAGATGATGAAGAATGGGTGAGGGGGCTTCGGAAGAACTCACTTACAGGGGGTTTCTTGGGGCCAAAGGTGGCCCCACACTCGCAGGATATCTCCATGGCGTGGGATCTTTGCCCCAGTGGGTGTGGCCCCGGGGACTATCTGATTCAAATCTCACTGACTGAGATTAATGATATGGTTCCTTGGCAAGACGGAGAGAACACTTGGCAGAGGGAGTACACACTCAGAATTTTGCAGTCATCCTAATTTCCAAGCATACTACAGATTCTAGCCGCCATCGCATCTAGTTGAAGGGATTCTCCCCCCCCTTCTACCATTCTGAAGTCACATTCTGCCATAGCTTCAGTCACTTTGAGCTTCTGCGGTTCGTCTAGGAAGGTGACTTTACCTAGCTCTCTATGAAGTTGGTTTACCAGGTCAGTTCCGGCAAGCCCGAAGCGATCTAGTATCTCTCTCATTCTCCTCCTGGCAGGCTGGAAACCATCCTCTTTGCAGGCAAGGAAGAATCCATGTAACTCCTCTGGTGGGGCGGTGGCTGTTGTTTCGTAAACGAGGTCTCGAGTTACGTGGGAATCTAGCGATGCAGCTACCTGTAGGGACGTAATCGCCTTCCTTAGATCGCCCAGGCTAACATCTGCAATCGCTCTTGCAGCCGTCTCCTCCAGCTCAACCCCTTCGCTATTAGCTACTTCCATGACCTTCTCCAGAACCTTCTCGCTATCTAGAGGTCTGAATCTGAAGACTGCGCATCGGGATTGTATCGCCTCCACGATTTTCGAAGAGTAGTTACAGGAAAGTATGAACCTACACGTCTCCGCAAACTGCTCCATTATTCTCCTCAGGGCACCCTGGGCGTCAGAGGTCAGAGCGTCGGCCTCATCGAGAAATATCACCTTGAAAGAAGTCCCTGGCATGGGGGCGGTTCGGGCGAATTGCTTGACCTTGGTACGTATCGATTCCAACTTCCTCTCATCGCTGGCATTCATCTCCAGAAGGTTGTTTCTGAACCCGTCACCGAATACATCTCTGGTCAGTGCCAGAGCAGCGGTCGTCTTTCCTGTTCCAGGTGGTCCAGCGAACATTAGGTGGGGGAATGTTTTGGATTCCGAGTAAGCGCTTAGCCTATCCACAACTGCCCTCTGTCCCTTCATCTCGCTCACAGAACGCGGTCTGTGCCTCTCAACCCACAACTCACTCATGATGACCTAACTCGACCCGTTGGCGGGCGTCCTTGAAGGTTGGGGACGCAAATCCAGAATCAGTAGCTCTCTTCTTCTGCGGGGAAGGAACCTCCCCTGACATCATCGATGTAATCCCTAACAGCCTTGTCAACTGCGCCTCCCACGTCAGAATATCGTCTTAGGAACCTAGGTGAGAAATCCTTGGTAATCCCAAGCATGTCGTGAAGGACTAGAACCTGTCCATCGCAGTGGGGCCCGGCACCAATCCCGATTGTGGGGATATCGAGGGTTTCACTGACCTTCTTTGCTAGGTCCGCAGGAATCTTCTCGAAGACTACCGAGAAACAACCTGCCTCCTGAAGGGCCATCGCGTCTTCCATCAACTTATTCGCCTCGGCCTCCTCCTTCGCTCTGACTGAGTAAGTTCCGAACTTGTAAATCGACTGGGGGGTCAGACCGAGATGCCCCATTACGGGGATTCCTGCAGTTAGGATTCTTTTTACGGAGTCTACTATTTCCTTGCCGCCCTCGATTTTTACTGCATGACCGCCGGACTGCTTCATTATTCTGATAGCGCTCTTCAGTGCAAGCTTCGAATCGCCTTGATAGCTGCCGAATGGCATATCCACGACTACCAAGGCTCTGTCCACGGCATTCACGACGCACTGAGCGTGGTAGATCATGTGTTCCAGAGTTATGGGGACCGTAGTGTCATTTCCCGCCATCACGTTTGAAGCAGAGTCGCCAACGAGTATCACGTCCACTCCGGCTCCGTCAACAAGCCTTGCTAGGGAATAGTCGTAGGCGGTGAGCATTGCTATTTTCTCATTCGAACGCTTCATTTCTTGCAATATGTGCGTAGTCACCTTCTTCGCTCTGCTGGAGACCACTTGCTCACCCTGTAGTATTCCCAGCACGGTTGCTGACTTCAAACATGCGCACGAAGTTTCAACCCTCTGGCTCTATCTCACGAGCAACATCAAGAAACTCCTCGATACTAATCAGTCCGTCTTTGTCAGTGTCTCCTTTGCCGAAAACATCCCCGATCAACTGGTCTCCTCGGCGATTTCTGGTTTTCGAGAGAACTATGGCATCGTCGGGAATGTTTGGCCCCCCTCCTTCGATGTATCCTAGAGCCTTGAAAGCGCTGACGAATTGGTCTAGATCCAACTGCCCATCTCCCTCTGCATCGGCATCGTAGAATGCAGCGAACAATCTTCTCCTCTCAGCTTCGTTTGAATTAGTAAGCATCAGCCTCACAGTTTCCCAGGGAGTAATCTGTGCATCCACCCTACTTCTGCCATAGCCGTTGTAGATGATCAATCCCAGAACTATCGCCGCCGAGGCTCCAACCAGGGACTTCGAACCCATCAAATAAAGCAAGGCCCCCCCTCCGAAGATACCAAACAACTGTACCGCGGGATATAGGGGCCAAGGTGTCTTCCACTGTGGATCGTACCATGTGTGCGAATCCGATGAGGTCCTAAGCACTATCACACATCCATTTATGAGCATGAATATCATTATCTTGAATCCAGATGCGAGTTCAGCGACATCATGAACAGGAAGGAATGTTATCGCCAGACCCATAGCCACTCCCGTCCCAATTATTGCCCAATGAGGAGTCCCAAATCTCTGATGGACACTCTCAAGAAAAGGAGGAAGTAGATTATCTCTGGACATCGCAAATGGGAATCTCGATGAAGCAAGAATACCCGCTAAAGCCATTGAAGTCATGGTCACGACAGCGAGAATTGCAGCGATCTTTCCAACGGTCTCTCCTCCTACTGCCTCAGCGAAGATGTATATTGGATCCTCGCTAGCGCCGTGTTCGCCATGCATGTATTCAGAGGGGGAAACTGCAGCCGCCATTACCATAGTGACCAAAACGTACAGCAGACAGCTGAATAGTAGCGAAAGAAGAATCCCATACGGAAGGTTCCTCTCGGGGTTCTTGACCTCTCCGCCCACTGCAGCGATTTTGGTCACACCAGCGTAGGAGACAAACACAAATGCCGATGTAGCGGCAACATCCTCCCAACTCCCAAAAGAATCCTTGGAAGAAACAGCACTCCAATCCAGATCATGGTATGCAATCGCATAAACGCACAGAGCGAATAGGTAAGCTGCGGAAAATATCACGATTGGAATCTGTACCTTCTTGATCTTCTTCACACCAAGGATGTTTATTCCGACGATGATCGCTAGGAGTAGGATTGCAGCCGCCTCTATATCGATATCCATCCCCAGCAAATCCTCTATTACCCAGAGATAGGCTTTGAAGCCAATTAATGCGAATGCAGACTTTAGCATGAAATTGGCCCACAAACCCAGACCTGCTACAGTTCCTATGAGGGGGCCGAAGGTCTTCTGCACGTACACGTAAGAGCCACCCGATGTGGGCATAGCTGTTGACAGCTCTGACTTTGAGACGGCACCAGGAATTACGAGAACTGCAGCAACTAGGTAAGCCAGCCAGACGCCCCCTAGTGGGATATCTCCGCCTCCAAGTTCTAGCATGGCGAGAGCAGGAAGCACGAAAAGTCCAGATCCTATCATTGCGGACAAAGAGATAATTATCACCGAAAATAGCCCTATCTTCCTTTCCAGTCCGTCAGACTCCGTATCCTTGGGAGTCAACACTATTCCTACTAGGTCCTCTGGACCGTAGTGACGCATGATTTGACGGCCCCACACACCCCAGTTGAAGGTTCTGCATACCCAATGGTTAGATACTCTTTCCAAACCGAGCAGACATGGTTGACACAATTGAACATGGAACAATTGCATCAGTGCATTACACTGGAACTTTCGCAGAGGGGGGAGAGTTCGATAGCAGCAGAGGAAAGGATCCCTTGGTTTTCATAGTTGGCTACGGGCAGATGATTACTGGATTCGAGAGAGAGATGCTAGGGGCTAAGGTGGGCGAGAAGAGGGAGTTCACTTTGTCGCCTGAAGATGCTTACGGGGAGAGAATAGAGGATGCTATTCAGAAGGTTGAGAGGGAAAACTTTCCTGAGAATATGGAGCTTGAAGTCGGAATGGTCGTTGGTGCCCATAGTGATCAGGGCCCGATTCAATTCACTATTGTCGAGATAGATGAAGAAGTGGTCACTGCTGACTTCAATCACCAGATGGCCGGTAGAACCCTAAGATTCGAAGTAGAAGTCGTTGACATTCGGGCGGCTTCCGAAGAAGAACTGGCTCATGGGCATGTCCATGGACCCGGTGGCGTAGATCACTGAATTATTCAGAAGAGTTATGTTCCGCTCCAATAATTAAACCAAGATGAGGAGGCAAGCAGCGCTCGCGGTTACTCTTCTTTTTGTCTCCTCCTTCACCGGGTGCTTCGGGGTAGAATCAAACGGCAATCTCTTCAACGAAGACGACGAAAAAGAGCCACTTCGCATTAATCACATACAGATGAAGGGAACTCATAACTCGTACCACGTTGAACCTCTGTTCTCCCCAACCAGGGAATACATGTATACTCACCAAACTCTTGACTTGCAGGCCTCCCAACAAGGGGTAAGGCAGTTCGAATTAGATGTGTGGTGGGACGTAAGAGGTAGCCTCAGAGTCTACCACAACCAGTACGACTCCGGAACAACATGCCCGACATTCGAGGATTGCCTAGGTACGTTGCTCGAATGGTCGAACGCGAATCCTATGCATCACCCCTTGTTCATCTGGGTTGAGCCCAAGGATTGGCCTGAGCAGGCTGCCGATGTGACAACCACTCTGGAAATTTCCGGGCTCCTGGGAGACATTGAGCAGGAAATATCGAATTTCTGGCCCCTGAACAAGACAATCACGCCCGACGATGTTAGGGGGGACGGTGACAACCTCCGTGATGCGATCGGGGAAAATGGCTGGCCCCTGCTAGAGCAGAGTAGGGGCAAGGCCATCTTCGTTTTGTTAGCGAGGGGGCAGACTAGGGATTTGTACATCCAAGACTACCCGGGATTAATCGGAGCTAGGATGTTCACTCTCTCAGAAGAAGGTAGCGAAGAGGCTGCAATATTCTCAATTACCGACCCCGTAGGCAATGGTGAGGATATTACCAGATTGGTTTCCGAGGGATACATAGTTCGAAGTAGGGCGGACAGCGGGGGTGAGGAGGCCGATAACAACGACACTTCCAGGAGAGACGCAGCAATTGCAGTCGGTGCTCACAGCATTTCCACGGACTATCCAGCCAAGGTGGATGGGCTCGAGTACTGGGTCTCAATTCCAGATGGGAACCCAAGTAGATGCAACCCCATATCCTCGCCTGCTTGGTGCACTTCTGACAGCATCGAGGACATATCTCAATGATCATGCCCTTGCAATGACCTTCAACTCGATGGCAATTGAAGTTGGCAGAGCTTCGACTGAAACGGTGGTCCTTGCTGGAAGAATCTCAGAGAAGTACTCCGCGTAAACCTCGTTGTACTCCTGGAAATCTCTTTCCATGTCCGTCAGGAAGACTAGGACATCAACGATATCTTCCAGACCGAGCCCATATTCTTCGAGAATCGCCCTGATGTTACCAATTACTGCGTGTGTCTGCGCTCTAATGTCATACTCCAGAGGATTTCCAGCCTCATCCTTTATTGGTCCTCCGGGTATTTCATTTGTCCCAGGCTGCCGGGGACCCATACCGCTAACGAAGACTAGGTCCCCTACTCTGCGTAAATGAGGATAAGCTCCAACTGCCGCGGGGCCTCCCTCTGCGATGAAGGCTCCATCCTCACTGGTAAGCTTCCCAGCCGCCTTCCGTCCAACTACCGCTCCCAACACGCCTCCTACGGGACCACCAACCGCCACGCCAGCAGCTGCTCCCAGAGCACCTCCAGCAGATCTCGCAAGAGACTGCCCAACCTCGTCGTAAACCTTCTCGACCGCGTCAGCAGGAGCAGAGACAATCCCTTCAACCATCTTCTTCCTTTTTTCCTCAGTCGTCATTTGCTCCTCATCTTCCATCACAAGGCCCCCGTATTCAATACTCCTCGATCACCATGGTAATGTTCCACATCGTCCTCGTCAAACTCCTTGTCTCCTACAGAGCCTTTCGATGGAGTCAGAACGACAACCGCACCTCCCGAGCCATGAAGTGCCTCATAGGCCAAAACCTCGCCTCTGTAGTTGTTGTTTTGGCCCATTGTAGCGGACATCCACCAAGCTGGCTTGTAAGCCACGACCTTTTGCACTCTAATCTGCCCATGGATCTCTCTCGAAAGCTGACTTAGGTCCTCCAGCCTGCCGTCTCCGAAGAACTCCAGGATTTTCTTGTTCCACTCGTCATCCTTAGCAGAGTGTATCCGGTCCTCTGCAGGGTCGATGTGCTCCGTGAACATCCTGTTTGAAAGGCTGGAAACTACCACTACAACTGCCTTCTTGCCCTGAGCGGCAATCGCATCACGCGCAGACTTGCCCAGAACAATCGTTTCAGCCCTATTTGCATACATGTTACTGGATACGATACATGCAGGAATCCTGTTATCTGGGTTTAGAAGCTTGAGCGCAACAATCGAGCCTGTGTCTATCGGGAAACCATCGTAAGCCACCGTTCTAGATTGTAGCCCTCTCGATTCTGCAGACTCTCTGAATTTCTCGGCAAACTCTGTGTCCATCTTGAACTTGTATGGCATGCTACCCAGGTAGTGGAAGTCATCGTCCACATGCACCCATTCCGGCTCGGGATGTCCCTGTATCTGGTGGCCAATGATGCTAGGCCATGTCGTCGAGTAAACCAGTATCAGGTCTGCCTCGCTTTCCTCGATCCTTTTCCTGCATGTCTCGAATGCATCCCTTAGTTTCCCATATCCCTCACTTGCTTCTGGTGATAGAAGTGGTTGTGGGTGGGGCGGACAGTAAATCCCGAAAAGAATCTCTGGATCTGACATTTAATCACCTCAGAGCACAATCTCTCTGGTTGCCTCTATTGGATCCCACGCGGCAATCAGGTTGCCCGTGCCTATCACCGATTGATAACCGTAAATTTCGGCAGGGTACTCAGGATAGCCCATGGCTGCCATCATCCAAGTGAGCCCTCCGGCTTCAGTCTCTGCGATCGTCTGCTCCGTGAATTCGGGCATAATGTCGATCACTTCTTTCATCTTCCCACCTCTCATCAGGTCTACCAGCTTCATATCCCAGACGTATTGGCTGTGATTGTATATGTGCTCCCTGCTCATATCCTCGGGGAGGGGGGACTCAGTCACGAAGTGCCTGTGGGATAGGCTATGGCTACTGATCAGTACAACTTTCTTCCCACTCTCTTCTATTGCCTTTGCACAGGCAATCCCAAGGGCACTGGCCTGCTCATTCATCACTTCTGGCGAGTAGTAGTGCGCGTTTCGGTTACTACTTATCGTAACCAGTGGCTTGTCCCACTCAGGATTAAGCATGTGGCATGACGTGATTGTCCCATAGTCGATTCTGAAGTCAGGATTCCGCATCATCTTAGTCACTATCCCGGATTCCCCAGCAACCTCACACATCTTCTCTGCCAACTCTACATCTACTGAGATGTCGTAGTTGAACCGGAAGAGATTAGGAAAAACAGGGTCAACCGACTTTGACTTGAATTTAGGCAGCCCGAGGAAATGAGTTCCGATGTAAGTCTGCCAGTGAGGGGTGAAGATGACCATTGCATCGTAGTCAATCGATTTCAGTTTCCTTGCGAGTCTGTTGTAACCCCATCTGAGTGTCTCCCATCCTCCTTCTGCGAAAGCCTCGTTCTGTTCCGGATTCTCCGCATAAACTACATGCGGGGGGTGTGGAGCGAGGCATCCTAGTACTATCTCTCCCTTCGCCATATCCCTCCGAGGTCGAGAAATCTAAAGAAAACCTTCCGGCCCTCCTAGTAGAGTTCATGGGACACCTCTTGGACGCTGTGCCATGAAGTGGGACGAACCTCCTCTTTGGCCAGTGGCAGTGCCGAGTCTAGCCGGATTTGCAGCAGCATGCATCCCATATGTGTTTCCAAACACTCCACAGCTAGTGGGCGGCGAACTGACAACTCCATTCATCCTACTGGTGATTGTGAGTCCACTCCTATACTTCTCTCCCGAACCGACTGGGGGGAGGGCAGAGTTGGTACTAGGAGCCAACATTGGGATGTTCTTCGCATTCTTTCCCCAAGCAATATTCTTCGTTTGGTTCATCATAGTCATCCTGCTTTGGCTAGCCCAGTCAATGTATGTCTGGAGAAGAAATTACCCCGCTTTCAGAATCGGGACTTGGCTTGGATTAGGAGCAGTTTCTGGATTATTCATCGGAGGTCTGTTCGGACACCTCATCCTTGTTTGACCAGATCATCCCCCCTACCACAAGTCCGCTTATTGCGAAAGATGGGACGGATGACAGGACTCCGGTCCAGACGAGATACCCATCCACGTACTCAATCGTGATCCTGACTTCGCCAACCCCATCATCCCCCTGATTGGATACCAGAACATAATGTCCGTCGAACACCGTGGTAGTCTCAACCTCTACTTGGTAAACCTCTCCCGGAGAAATGATCTGAATGTCCTGATTAGAGAATGCTGACCAGTCGATCTTCCCCCCTCTTGCATGCTCTTCGACCATGTCCCTGTGAATTACTAGAATCTGTACATCGGCCAATCCTACATTTCTGACCTCTACCTCTGCGGGGTGCCACAAACTGTGTACCTCGATGACGTCAAGGTTAACATCTCTAGGCCCGACTCTCATCGTAGGCTCATTTTCATCGGTCCCAGGACCATCTATGACGACAAATACTAGCATCAGAGTCCCGATTACGGAGAATGCCACAGCGGTGTTAGAAACGCTCCTTGAATGAGCGAGGGAGCGCAAACCGTCCACTCTGAGATTCCTAAGCTTGGGTTGGAAGCCATGGGCGAAGAGAGCGCATATTACGGCCAGTATCACTCCTGGGATGACGTCCGAAATCCAGTGAATCCCAAGGTATTGGATACTGAACAAATAGATTGGGATATTTGCTGCTACGAAAAGGTCGAACTCCCTGTGGCGCCATTCCGCCATTTTGATTCCCAGGCCTCTAACGTGTAGCCGATTGATTATCAATAGGCCAAGCGGGAGGCCAACATGCAGACTCGGAATGCCGTTGTCCAGTGGGTCTACTTCAGTGAAGAAGAATAGGTTCCAAGACTCGTGGTACATGATAGCATCCATTCCAGGAATGAATGAGGATGTCACCTCGACGTTGAAGAAAAGGTAGAGGGGGACTGCGAGTACGTAGATTATCGAGTAGTTCAGCACTGCCTTGTCGGCCATGACCTCATCCCTACAGAGAATGTAGTAAATCGGACTGAACCAAATCAGGAACAGGTAGACGAACAGGTAGTGGAAGGACAGGACATCGCTAAGAAGCTCGTTACGAAAACTCTGCTGTACCCAGAGAGTCAACTCTCCTTCGAATCCGTGAATGTAGTGTGTGAATCCGCCGACTCGAGGCTTTATCGCCTCGTTGTGTTGGTCAATGAAGGCCTTAAATCCGTACATTATTAGATAAACAGAAATATGCCATTTGTACCCCTTTTCCTTGATTTCTCCCAGTAGATCGGATAGCGCGACCCTCATCTCAGGCTCATCCCTGGTTAGGATCCGCTGGATCGGAATGGTCAGCAGGAGTATCGCACCCATTACCGTCTCGTACGGTCCGAAAGGCCACTCCATGGTCGAACCGCCTACAATCGAGTCATGAAACTTACAGTCGCTTAGCAATCGTCCCCCTCATTACTAGGTCCCCAATCCATAAGTCGAGATACTCGAGGCGCATTGCATGGATGGACACGATCTCTGGCTAGCTCAGTGCGAAGAAATAGGCTTCACACCTGACCCGCGCAAGTATGAGGAGGGCACTCGAACGTCACAGGACGCTGCTGATCAACTGGGGTGCGAAGTAGCGCATATCGCCAAATCGATAGTATTCAGTGGAGAGGAAGGAGCCGTAATAGTGATCACATCAGGGTCTAACAGGGTAGAAAGAAAGAGGAAACTCAAGCGAATACTCGGATTCAAGCCAGGGATGGCTTCTCCTGAATACGTTCTCCAAAGCACCGGTTACGCCGTTGGCGGGGTCCCGCCATTCGGACACACAAGTCCCGTCACAGTACTGATGGACGAGGATCTAATGCAATACGACTTGGTTTGGGGCGCAGCGGGGACTCCTCAGACAGTATTCCCAATCAGTCCCGGGAAACTCAGAGAGATATCCGGAGCCAAGCTAGGAGATGTGAAACAGTAGATGGCGGACGCGGTTCACGAACTCATCGCTTCCGCTTCCCGATTGAGGGATGATTCCCAATTGATAGCGAGAAGGATTGTCTCAGAAGGAGTCGCCGACTTCGTCTACAACCCCCTCAATTATGCTTGGGAGGTACATGAGGAGTTCATTCGAAGGACTGGTGGTAATGGTGCGAAGTGCATTCTTCTCGGTATGAATCCCGGTCCACATGGGATGGGCCAGATGGGAATCCCGTTCGCAGCAACATCGGTCGTTAGAGACTTGATTCGGATTACGGGGATAACCGTCGCAATACCCGAGATAACTCATCCCAAAAGGCCTGTAAACGGTCTAGAACACCCCAAGGAGGAAGTCTCTGGAACAAGGCTTTGGGGGGTGCTCGAGCAAAGATACGGAGACATCGATGAGATATCCAGGGAAGTCTACGTGGTCAACCACTGCCCACTAATGATTCTGAATGGCGATAGGGGAACCAATGTGACACCAAACAACGTTGCCGGACAGGCAGTAAACGATTTGATGGATATTTGCGATCAGCACCTGAGGGAGGTCGTGGATGCATTAGGGGCCAAAAAGGTGGTAGGAATCGGGAAGTACGCAGAGAAAAGGGCAGTTTCCGCCCTTCACGGCTATGGAGTCTCAATAGAAACATGCTGGCACCCCTCTCCAGCCTCCCCTCTGGCAAATAGGAACGGAGGTGCCGATTGGAGGGCAAACATAAGCAAGGTACTGCCCTGAAGGTTGTTTTTGTAACACTTAATTTCCTAGACAACAGTTAAGTTTCAATCTGAACTCAAAAAAAACATGTCGGCGAAGACAACTCCCGAATACCTAATCGAAAACGCGGAAAAATACCCCAACGAGCCAGCCATCTCGTCCAAGGATGAGAACGGAAACTGGGACACGACCACCTGGTCCGAGTTCAAGGACGACGTAGTCGAACTTTCGAAGGCCCTCATTGCCAATGGATTTGATATCGGAGATAAGCTAAGCATATACTCATACAATCGAAAGGAGTGGTATTCAGCTTATTCCGCTGCCAACATGTGCAATGGTGCTGCCGTCGGGGTCTACCACACATGCTCTCCGGAGGAGGTCGAATGGGTCGTGGGCAACTCCGACTCAAAGGTGGTCTTCGTTGGCAACAACCCGATGGATGGGGGGGAAGAAGGAAAGATGTGCTCCCATCGCTTGAACGAGGCACTGACCTCGTTGGACAAGGTCGAGGTCGTAGTCGTCATGGACGGGGTGGATATGCCCGATCACCCCAAGTCGATTTCATGGTCCGATTTCCTCGCCACCGGAAGCGATATCGAGGATTCCCAGGTCATGGAAAGGGTCTCCAGCATAAAGCCCGATGACACAGCCTCGCTGATCTACACATCAGGTACCACGGGAAACCCAAAGGGAGTGGAACTGACCCACGACAACTTCGAGGCAGAGATCGCCGGGGTGTCTGCCATCGCCAAGTTCGATCAGGGTGATGGTTATGTCTCATGGCTTCCATGCGCACACGTTTTCGGCCAGCTAGCGGACAACCACATCTGGATAAGAGATGCCATGCACATGCGAGTGGTCAACAACCCACTGGAATCAATAGATTACGCAAAGGAAGTAGAACCCTCCCTATTCATCGGAGTACCAAGAATCTATGAGAAGGTATACTCCAACCTAGTTGCAGGCCTCGGAAGTAAAGTGAAGTGGCTGAGCATACCCGTTCTGAAGGGGATAGTAAGGAAGAAGGCAAAGCAGAAGATAGGGTTCTCCAATCTGAAGTACGCCATCACAGGGGCAGCCCCAATCAACTCTGATATTTTGCACCTTTTCCAGAAACTGGACATTCCCCTATTCGAAGGATACGGAATGACCGAGACCACCGCGGGAGCCACAATAGGTTACCCCGGCAATAACAAAATCGGGACCGTGGGGAAGCCCTTCGTCGGAGAAATCAGGATCGACAACCCTAACGAGGCCGGTGACGGAGAGATACAGTTCCGTGGCAGACACATCATGAAGGGCTACTACAACAACCCCGAAGCCACAGCAGAGACAATGACCGAGGACGGCTGGCTGAGGTCAGGAGACCTAGGTAGGGAGGACTCAGAGGGATACATCAGCGTGACTGGGAGGATAAAGGAGATCTACGTCAGTTCAGCAGGCAAGAACATCGCACCACTCGTGATCGAGGAGACCATGAAGTCGATTCCTCTTGTTTCCCAGTGCATGCTGATCGGGGACAACAGGAAGTACTGCAGCGCCCTCTTCACTCTGGATGTGGGGGCCATTCTAAGGGACAAGCACGGGATGGACGGGGCGAAGGTCCCCAAGGACCCTGCCGAGCAGTTGGCCAAGCTGAAGGAGTTCGGACACGAGCTAAGCGAGTACACGGATAGCCCTGAGATCCATGCTGAGTTGCAGGAGCACGTGGACAGGCTCAACGAGCAGTTCTCCAACCCAGAGCAGCTGAAGAAGTTCACAATCCTCCCGAGGGACCTGAGCGTGGACCACGGGGAGCTAACCCCGACCCTGAAGATCAGGAGGATGCAGATCAGGGAGAACTGGGCTAGCGAGATAGAGGCCATGTACTGATCCTAGTTCGGTGAACGAATGGAACCTAGTGCTTGGGCCGCCCTCGCTATCGTCTTCGCTTTGGGTGCAATGAGTCCCGGGCCTTCTCTGGCGGTAGTACTCAGGAACACCATGGCCGGGGGCCGCAGCCAGGGTATTTACACGGGGATAGGTCACGGAATCGGCTTCGGGATATACGCCTTCCTCGCCGCTCTCGGGATAGCGACCGCGCTCTCTGCAAATGAGCACGTCGAGCAGGTACTGAGGTGGGGTGGCGTCGTAATCCTCCTATGGTTGGGCACCACCTTCCTTCGTCATGCTATGGCACAAAAAGGAGGCGAGCAGGACCAGGACGACCAACACGCTCCTTCCGACAGGATCGGCTTCATCCAGGGTTTCTCGATAGCCTTGCTAAATCCAAAGATAATGGCATGGATGCTAGCCCTATACTCACCATTCATCGAAGCAGACTTCCCAATGGAGACTCTCATCGGCATGGGCCTTCTGGGGATGTCGATTGATGGGGCTTGGTACGTTACCGTGGCCACGGTCCTCACTACAGGGGACCGGGCAGAGAAGCTGAAGTCTAACGCTCATCTGATCGACGGGGCCATGGGCGTCCTAATGTTCATGTTCGCGTATATCCTCGTCAGCGGTTTCTAGATTCAGAAGCCGCCGCTCCACATCAGTATCATTACGATAAATGCCAGGAACATAACCGCTGGGACCCCTATCACAGTAGTTAGCATGCCAATCGCGAAGTACTTGTTCCCCCTTGTAAAACTCCATACAATACCTGCAATCAGACCTACGGGCCATACAAGAAAACTAGCCACCATGAACAAACCCTCTCCCGTATCTGAGAGCCCCCATGCAATTTCCATGAGTATAATCGAAAAAATCCACATAGCAGCAGGAGCCAGAATCAGACCAACGAAGAACCAGCCTACGTTGGAGCCACTGCTCTGTTCCTGCTGGTATATGGTGCCTAGTGCACCACCGTTACTCGTCCCTAGTGAAGCAACACTCCCGCTTAGAATGGTTCCACCAGACTCCAGATTAGAAGGCTCACCTCCCCATGGATTCCCATCAGAAACCGAGGTTATTTCGACAGACTCTGGCCTATCTTCCACTTACCTGCGTACTCTACTTCCGTCTTGAACAATGTCCCGGAATTACTAGTTCCATGTTTTTCTGACAGTCAACGCATTCTTGTGGAATCGTGTTTTCGGGGTAGTATGGCAAGTAGAGCGGATAGCGGGGAGCCCGACTCTATAATTCGGGCTCCAGGGGGAAAAATGCCCATCCGAGTAATTACCGCGGCAGCCATCTTCGATGGGCACGATGCAGCCATCGGAATATTCCGCAGGATTCTACAGAGCCAAGGTTGTGAGGTTATCCACCTAGGGCACGATAGAGGTGCAGATGAGGTAGCACGTGCCGCCATACAGGAGGATGCCCATGCTGTAGCTATCACATCCTACCAGGGAGGGGCCGTCGAGATGTTCACACACACTAAAGACATCTTGCAGAAAAACGGTTTCGAGCACGTTTTCCTCTTTGGAGGAGGCGGCGGAACCATCCTGCCAAAAGAGATCGATCACCTCAAGGAACAGGGGATTTCTAAGATTTATTCCCCGGACGATGGCAGGGACCTTGGCCTAGTTGGGATGGTCAGGGACGCAATGACCAGCGCATCCGCCACAGACCTACTTGCTGAATCCAGATTCGACCAGATAACGGGCCAGGTAGATGCAGACAATCATGCTGCAGTATCTCTCCTACTGACCATGGCAGAAAACTCGCCCCCTGATCAATTCTCAGACAAATTATCCCAAGCACGCTCCAGGGAAGTCGAAGCAGAGTGCCCCGTAGTGGGGATAACCGGAACAGGTGGGGCTGGGAAGTCGAGCCTGATGGACGAGGTCATGCTTAGGATCAGGCGAGACAATCCCGATGCCAGGGTCGCACTGCTAGCAACCGATCCCACGAGGAAGAAGACTGGAGGCGCGCTACTTGGGGACAGAATCAGGATGAACTCCCTCTCGGACTCAAAGTTGTTCATGCGCTCCTTCGCGAGCCGGGAAAGTGGGCGAGAGATAGCTGAGTGCATAGATCGCGCCGTCGAGGTCTGTAAGGCAGTGGGTTTCGACTTGGTTTTGGTCGAGACCAGCGGGATAGGACAAGGTAACGACGCAATAACCGAGGTCGCTGATACCTCGATATACGTAACAACAAGGGAGTACGGTGCACCCAGCCAGTTGGAGAAGTTAGCCGCCCTAGATTTCGCTGACATTGTGGTTCTGAACAAGTTCGATAGGCCCGGGGCCGAGGATGCACTAACGGAGATTCGCAAGCAATTCCAGAGGAACAGAGAGGCATTCGGAGAAAGCCCGGAGTCAATGCCGGTGGTTCCCACGATTGCTAGCCAGTTCGCAGACGCGGGAGTGGATCGACTTTGGGAGATGATGTCCTCACTCCTGAACGACAGATTCGATACAGACTTCGCAGCAAGTGAGGCTAGACTGGGCCCAGACGGACTTCCCAGCCGCGATGCCCCGATTCCTCCCGAGCGCCAGGGATATCTGGCAGAAGTAGCTTCTACGGTGAGAGGTTATCACAAGAGGTCTGAGGACTTGGCCAAGGCGGTCAGACAAGTCCAGCAGTTAGAATCTGTGGCCAAATTCCTCGACTCCTCGAAAAAGGAGGGGAATCACATTGACTTGCTGGAAGAGGCGATGGAAATACGCGAATCTCTGCCCGAATCTGCATGGGGGGCTCTGGAGGATTTCGAATCAATAGTAGACTCCTATAGATCCGGACAGGCGAGTTACACTGTTCGAGGAAAGGAAATCCCGGTAAAGACGACGCATGAGACCATTTCGGGGACTAGGGTGCCTAGGGTGGCACTCCCTACAACGGAGGACTGGGGCGAGAAACTTCTGTGGATAAGCAAGGAGAACGTTCCAGGCTCCTTTCCTTTCACCGGAGGGGTCTTCCCGTTCAGAAGGGAGGATGAACTTCCGGTCAGAATGTTTGCCGGGGAAGGCAGCGCGGAGAGGACCAACAAGCGATACCACTTCCTATCCAAGGATCAGCCATTCAACCGCCTATCGGTAGCATTCGACTCACCAAGCCTGTACGGTAACGACCCCCAGGAGAGGTTGGATATTTTCGGGAAGGTCTGTGAGTCTGGCGTAAGCATCAGCACCGTAGACGAGATGGAGATGCTCTTCGACGGCTTCGACCTGTGCGCACCCGACACGTCTGTCAGCATGACAATCAATGGGAACTACTGGTGGCACCTAGCAGCGTTCTTCAGAGTTGCAATCAGGCAGCAGACTAGGAAGTTCATCGACGAGAACGGAAGAGAACCGAACGAGAAAGAAGCCTCGGAGATTAAGGCATACTCCCTATCAACCGTAAGGGGGACCGTACAAGCCGACCAGTTGAAGGAAGCCATGGGCCAGAACACATTAGTCTTCAATCTGGATACCGCACTGAGGATGATGGGGGACGTCGCGGAGTTCTACGTGGACAATGAAGTCCGAAACCACTACTTCGTCAGCATCAGCGGATACCACATTGATGAGGCAGGTGCCAATCCGATCACCCAAGCAGCGCTGACCCTGTCAAATGGCCTAACCTACGTCGAGCTATTCAAGGCCAGGGGACTCGATCCGGACAAGTTCCTGAGGAACTTCTCATGGTTCTTCTCCAATGGAATGGATCCGGAGTACGCGGTAATTGGCAGGGTCTCAAGGAGGATATGGGCCATAGCCATGCGAGACCTATATGGGGTCGGGGAGAGGGGACAGAAGCTGAAGTACCACATACAGAGCAGTGGTAGATCCCTGCATTCTCAGGAGTTCACATGGAATGATTACCGAACCACCCTACAGGCCCTGTATGCCCTCGCAGACAACGCGAACAGCCTCCACACCAACAGCAGGGACGAGGCCTTCGGGACCCCTACAGAAGACACAGTCAGGGATGCGGTGGCAATCCAACTAATTCTTGCTAAGGAGTATGGCTGGCTCAGGAACGAGAACCCACTCCAAGGCTCATTCGTAGCCGACTACCTGACCGATGAGGTCGAGGAGAAGGTACTCAGGATTTTCGAGGAGATGCACAGCAGGGGAGGGGTTTTGGGAGCCCTGGAAGTCAACTACCAGAGAAATAGGATCCAGGACGAGGGGATGCTCTACGAGCACAGAAAGCACACTGGAGAAACTCCGATAGTCGGAGTTAACACCTTCACTGACGAGGACTCAGCCACTCCATCGGCCGATGATTTCGACTTGGACGTCACAAGATCTGACGAGGAGGAGAAAATGAAGGTCATCGCAAGGAACGCAGAATTCAGAGAGGCCCACTCTAAAGAGGCTGCGGAGGGACTTTCCAAGCTGAAGAATACGGCGCGCGAGGGAGGCAACCTGTTCGAGGTAATGATGGAAATCGTAGAACACTGCTCAGTGGGCCAGGTCACCCAGGCCCTTTTCGAGAGCGGGGGGAAGTTCAGAAGGAACATGTGATGAGCCCATCAAACGGCGTTTTCAGAGGCATGGCCTAATCGGTATGAAAATCGTCTGACTGCCTCAACGTTCTTAACCCCAAATGGAACGACTGACGTTGTTGTCGGAGATTTATTTCCCGGTGACTGAGGTGAAGGGATGCATCTAGTCAGGATTGAGGTCGAGAACTTCAAGTCATTCGGAGGCAGCACAACTATCCCTTTCGAGCAGGGCTTCACGGCCATCACGGGGCCCAATGGGAGTGGGAAATCAAACTGCGGAGACGCCATAGGCTTCGTCCTAGGTCCCAAATCTACACGCTCACTCAGGGCGTCAAACGTATCAGAGCTAATCTTCAACGGCGGGAAGACGGGAAGCCCCGCAAAACACATGTCGGCCACTCTTGTTTTCAGCAACACCCCGGAGGTCGGCGGACGGAGACGGCTGAGATCAGACTCGGACGAGGTCTCCTTCACCAGGAGCGTGCGACTCAACAGGAAGGGGGATCCAGTCACATCATACAGAATAAACGACAATCCCTCAACTGCTACGGAGATGCGTAGGATACTCTCCGAGGCAGGATTGAGGGGCGAGGGCTACAACATAGTACTACAGGGGGACGTGACAAACCTGGCAACCATGACCCCCCACAAGAGGAGAGGGGTGCTTGAGGAGGTAGCCGGGGTAACTGCTTACGACGAGGAGATAAGGAAGGCCAACACACAGAGAAAGCACGTCGAGAGCAACATAGAGACGATAGATATCTTCGAGGCGGACCAGAAGGGGAGGCTCCAGGAACTCGAGAAGGAAAGGGAGCAGGCCCTGAAATTCAAGGAACTGAAGGGAGAAGCAGATCTCGCCCGACTCACTCTGGAGCAGTCAAGGCATAGGAACAGAGAAGGCGAGGTCTCACTCCTAACGGAGGAGAGATCCAACTACGTTTCCAAGGTGCAACAACTCTCCAGCGAGATGACCGAGTCTAGCACGACCCTCGACGAATTCGACAAGGAACTCGTCCGACTCGGTAGAGAGCTAGAGGGCGTCCTGGGAGGGGATGCCAAGGAAATAATCGACAAGATCAGGCAGCACGAGATAGACCTCGAAACCGCAGCAGACAGAATCGGGGATCACAACCGAATGATCGAGAGATCCGACGAGGAGGCGCAGATACTAGTCAAGGAGAGAGAGGGGGCAGAAAATGCCCGTTCCCAGGCCGAGCAGAAAATCTCCGACCTGCACCAGTCAGTCTCAGACTCGAAGGAGGATCTGAAAAGGGCCGCTAGAGAGGAAGAAGAGGCCAGGAAGGCCATCGAGTCGGGAGACAAGCACGGTAGGGACCTAAACAGGGCCCTAGGTAAGGCAACAGAGGCGGAACAGTCAGCGAGCAATGCATTCGCCCAAGCACAATTGGATTACGATCGCGCGAACCAAAGATCACAGATCGCATCTGAGAAACTTGCTGACATCGAGCAATCGTTCGAGGCAGCCGAACTTGAGAGGGACGACCACTCCCTATTGGGGGAGGATCTAGAGAAAACCAGTCCCGAGACCAGTAGGGAGGAACTAGCCAAGGAACTAATGAGCCTTCAGAAGCAGGAGAGGTCCCTAGTCGAAGATAGGGATAGGGCCGAGTCGAAGCTCAGGAACGCGGAGACGGGCCTGGCGAAGGCCAAGGCAAGGATCGAGGCTCGTTCCAGTACCCCTGGCTCGGCGCACACCCTCGCAGCCCTGTCACGCCTAAGGGAGAGCGGCGAGATCCATGGGATACTTGGAACCCTGGGCGAACTAGCCACGCCAAAGGACCCCTCTCACGAGGAGGCCCTATCATTCGCATTCGGGGGCGGGCTAAGGAGCATCGTAGTCACCTCTGACCATGTCGCCTCAAAGTGCATATCCTGGCTTCGAAAGAACGGAGGTGGGAGAGCAACATTCCTTCCTCTGAACAAACTATCAGTATCCAGGCCCCAGGGAAGGACCCTCCTAGTGGCGAGGAATCCGGGAGTGGTCGGTTTCGTCCATGACCTGCTGGAGTTCGACCCCGGAGTTGAGACTGCAGTCAGATACGCCGGGAGAAACACGCTGGTGGTCGACTCAATGGATGTTGCCAGGGATAACATGGGCGGTGTACGCATGGTCACTCTGGATGGCTCAGTAATAGAGAGCTCAGGGGCAATGACCGGGGGTTCCTCCTCCAGGAAGGACCGACCTAGGTTCGATGGTTCCGGCGCTGGCAGCTCGGGAATAGAAAGGATGGAGATGGCAGTTCAGGAGGCTGACCTACTATTCTCCACCGTTGACGGGGCGCTTCGGGAGCTGAGAAGGAACCAGCAAGAACTACGAGACACGATCCACGGCCTAGACAATGACGACCACTCCGTCAGGGTCAGAAACTGGAAGGCCGATATGGAGAGGTCGGAGAAAGCCGTCCGAGAAATCAAGTCCAAGCTCAGGGCAGCCAACAAGGAACTCGAGGATTGCGAATCTGAGAGGGCTCTTCTGTCCGAGGCCCGCGAAGAGGCAAGAGCGGAAATGGACAGGTCCTCACAGGCCAGAGCCAGAGCGGCTGAGGAGCTCCAGAGTCACACGCCCGATCACCTCTCCGACAAACTCAGGGAGGCAGAGCGGGCTAGGACGGAGGCAGAAAGGACTAGGGTGATGTCTGAGGCCTCAATAGAAACCTCGACGCAACAACTCGAGATCCTCGTCGACAGGGTCGCAGAATTGGACAGGCAGTTGAACTCCCAGAAAGAATCAGCATCCAAGGCGAAGAAGGCCATCGCCGAACTAGAGTCCGGAATCAGGGAATCCGAGACCGAACTAGTCGAGTTGAGGGAGCAGGCCTCTCAATTCGACGAAGAACAGAAGGCCCTGAACGAGAAGAGAGACGAACTAGTAGAGGAGAGAGCAAGCCTGAGGGCCCACCTAGAGAGGATATCCCAGGAGCGGCAGAACATCTCTGGAAGACTAGAGGAAATAAGTGTACAAATCAAGCAGAAGCGCGAGGCTCTGGATGAGATCGTAGCCGAATTGGAGGCTGCAGGAATCCCCATCCCGTCCGAGGACGTGCAACTGCCAACAGTCGTGGAGGCGGAGCGGAGCGTGCAGGGGCTCGAGCGCCGCCTCCGCGCCCTCGGGGACGTGAACATGCTCGCCATAGAGCAGTACGAGACCGCTGCCTCCCGTATCACAGAACTGATCGCAGATGGGAAGCTGCTCAGGTCGAGGAGGGACGAACTCTCAACCATTGCCGACCAACTGGAAGACGAACGAAGGACCCGCCTCCTGAACGTATTCACCCACGTCAACAACAACTTCCGCCGCGTGTACGAGATACTCCAGCCAACAGGAAAGGGCGAACTGAAACTGGAGAACATGGACAACCCATTCGAAGGGGGCCTGGAAATGGCTTGTGTTCCCCCCGGCAAGAGCCAGAACACCAGGAGGACCGCTCTTTCAGGAGGGGAGAAGTCGATGGCGGCGCTGGCACTGATTTTCGCCATCCAAGACTACGAGCCAAGCCCATTCTACTACTTCGACGAGGTCGACCAGAATCTTGACCCCTTCAACTCCGAGAAGATAGCAGCCCTCTGCAGAATGAGGAGCGGGATGGCACAGTTCATCATGGTCACACTCAGAAAGGTTAGCCTGACCCTGGCCGACCACCACATCGGAATCACTCACGCAGGCAATGGCTGTAGCCAGAGGATTACCGACTTCGACAGGGCGGCAGCATTAGACTTGAGCGAGGAGATAGAGGCCGAGGAGAAGGCAAGAGCAGCCTCAGAGGCCGAGAAGAAGTCCATGCCCGAGCTACCATCACCCGAAGAAATGCCTCGAGCCCCCGAACCACTACCCACTCCATCCAGCTTGGGAGGGCTGGCTGACAGAGCCGGAGTAGAGGTGCCGGACGAGGGTGAAACAAGCGAGTCAGAAGACGAATTGAAGGGACTCAGGGAGCGAACCGAGGAGGTATCAGAAACAATCGGGGAACACTCGGACGCGCGAGAGGACAACGAAGAGCCCAAAATCCAATCGGAAATAGAAACCAAGGAGAGAGCCCTGTGATATTCGGAGAGCAGATGAGGGATGATGTTGTGCTCCGCCTTCTAGACGGACAGTCAAGCCTGGAGACCAGCAAGTTCCTGGACAGGCTAATGGAACTCTCAACCCTCGAGGAGGCCGAGCACCAGTTCCTCGTCGACCCATTCGACAGATCCGTCGCTCTGGTCTTCCAGATGTTCCAGTCAAGCGACCTAGACCCATGGGACGTCGATCTATCCAGCTTCATCGAGATGTTCAACGAACGAATAGACAAGGCCGAGAACATTGACCTCCCATCCTGTGGTAGGATGATTAGGATGGCATGGTCAATACTCAGGGGCCAAGCCAACACCCTGATTGACCGCCAGGAGAGGGCGATGGATTTCGAGGAGGAAGTCGAATGGGACTTCGAAGGGGGCTGGGAGGCAGAGTTCGATGATGACGAGTACAACTTCTCCCTTGGCGTAATGACCGGGGCCGCTGACGAAGCCCTCCCGTCCATCTTTGAAGGGAGGATTCACCGAGACGAGGGTCGCCCCGTCACATTGGGAGAGCTACTTCTGGGGCTACAGGATGCCAGCAGGCTAGCCGAGGAACAGAGGACGAGGGAGAGGATCGCGAAGGAGCGAAGGGAAGCTCACGACAGGGCCAGAGAGAGGTTCAGTGGCAGCCTTCACGTCGAAGATCTGGAAGGGGACCTGAAGAGGACATGGCAGGCACTGAAGGCCAGGACCCGTCGGTCCGACTCCATATCCCTCTCAGACGTGGCGAACGAAATGAACCGCGACTCAATCCTCCAGGGTCTCGAAGAGGAGGAAGCGATCGCGGAATCGCAGGTCACTGCTTTCGTATCCACTCTTTTCCTGACAAACCGAGGCTACATTTCACTCGGACAAGAGAGCGGTTACAATGGACAGATCGTCCTCAAGGACCTATGGGGCGAGTCGGAGGATTACGATGAACTAACCCAGAGGCTACACCCAACGGCAGATCCGACGGGGGCGCAGAATGTCTGACCCCGAACTTCCGACGGTACTGGAGGCCATACTTTTCGGGTCCGGGCGCTCCATGTCACTAGAGGAACTCTCCGAGATGCTGGGAGAGCCGAAGGGAGTGATCCACGTGGGGCTATCCAACCTTAGGAAGAGGATAGATCAGAGGGAGGGTGGCGCCATACAACTTTCCGACGTCTCTGGGAGGTGGATCCTGGAGGTCAAGCCGGAACTATCCTCCTTCCTTCCGGAGACCTTCAGGGCCGATATCCCCCAGAGGCTACTTCCCGCAGCAGCCCTCATTGCCTACCACCAGCCGATGGCTCAGTCCCAACTTGTTGACATGCTCGGACAGAGGGCATACGATCACGTAAGGGACCTCTCATCGATGGGCCTCATAGACAGGAGGAGGGACGGGCTCACTCGCCGCCTCACCACGACCAGAAGATTCGCAGAGTACTTCGGATGCCCAGAGGTCGAGTTCAGGAAGGTGAGGGCATGGTTCAGGGCCGAGGCCAGCAACATGGGCCTCTCCAGCGCAGAGCTGGCCGCATCGCTAGCTCCCGACGAGCAGATGACGATATCCGAGTACGCCGAGGAGGAAGCCCCAGAGGTGGAAGCAGGGATGGAGGATTGATTACTCTCTCCCTGAGTGCAAACTATCGTAAAGAAGAGCCACCTCAAGAAGGACAAGCATCGGGCCACCCACGAGGAACAGGGAAATCGGGTCAGGAGGGGATATCAATGCTCCGAGGAATAGAGCTGCGAACCAAATCAAACCCCTGTTCTCCACTATGGAACTCCTGCTAATGGCCCCCGACCGCAATAGCATAATCGTCACAATTGGGACCTGGAAGCCAATGATAGATGAGAAGTAAAGGCCAGTTACAAATCCCACCCAGGACTGCAACTGCCAAGTGTTTAGCAGGCCGGATGCCTCAGAGTCATCGGCCAGATACTCCAGGAGGAATGGAATCAGAACATTGTGCGCATAAGCAAGCCCCAGTCCGCCTAGTACCAACATTATTGCTAGTGCCATTATGGCTCTTGAAGTACCAACACCTGCTGATCTGCGTTTAGTCGAATCGGAGGGAGCGCTCCGGCTCAACCAAGCAAGATCCAGAACTATCGTTGCCACCGTCATCCCGAATGCGATCTGTGCAGCTATTCTTAGTTGCAGCAGAATCACCTCGAGGGGCTGCAGAATGATCACCTCGACCCCATCTGGGACGTATCCTTCGGACTCCAGAAGCCATTGGATGACCTCTCCTCCTATCGGATACCCTACCACGAAACCCAAGGTGAAAACTCCGAGGTACAGCTTCCTACGCCTATCGAGATGTGCAGTAATCCATTGAAAAATCGGACTGTCAAATGCCCCCAAAAACCCCTCGCCCATGTCACAGGATAGGCATCACATTGGTGAATTCATCGATAGAGTGTCATGACTTCCTTAGTATCACCGTCAGTAGATCTTCATCCTTCAGTTGATGATCCAAGCCAACTCTCTGCCAGTCGAATTTCGCACTTGGCCCCTTGACTCGTGCATAGCGGAATTTCCTCAGAAAATCTCGATGTAGTTTAGCACAGACGTCCCTGACCGTGGAAGTGTCCTTCACGATCAGTGGCTCTATCATATCCGCCTCTTGCCCTTGTGGCTTAAGGAAAATAGACATGAAGCCTAGATTGTCGAAGATGAAGTCCTTCATCTCCTCTATCCCCTCCCCGGTCTTGGCCGAGACGTTGAGAACCGGCCATCCTTCTGGTAAGCCGTCATAGGCCCTCCGAAGGTCCTCCTCATTCGCAAGATCGATCTTGTTCACCACCACAACAGATCTACTGTAAATTCTATTTCCAGCCAGCGTATCCACAATGTGGTCGTCAGTGACATCTGTCCTCAGAGTAACAGTGGCGGAAACGATTCCGAAACCTCTGATGATTCCTTGGATCTCCTCATCACTCATGTTGGTCTGCTCAAGAGTGGAACGAACCTCTATGCCTCCACTCCTTGTCCTGGAAACGAAGACTTGTGGAGGGCTCTGGTTCAATCTCATACCTGCTTTCCACAATTCATCATCTAGGATCTTGAAGTGAGACTTCTGGAATGGGTCGATCACGTAGAGGACCATGTCTGAGCCTCTGATAACATTCAGAATCTCCTTCCCTCTTCCCTTCCCATCTGAAGCACCCTTGATCAGACCCGGCAAATCCAGAATCTGTATCTTCGCACCTCTATGATCCATTACCCCTGGAATACATGTCAGGGTGGTGAATGCAAAGTTACCAGCTTCGGATTCAACATCAGTAAGTTGCGAGATCAGACTCGACTTACCGACGCTAGGAAAGCCCACTAGTGCGACTGATGCATCCCCGGACTTCTTTACCTCGAAACCCTGGTTGCCGCCACTAGATCTAGAATGGGCCGCCGCCTTCTCCTGCTTCTGCCTAAGTGCGGCAATCTTAGCTTTCAGCTTACCAATGTGGCCCTGTGTCGCTTTGTTGTATTTCGTCTTGGATATCTCTTCTTCCAGGGACTTGATTTGCTCGTCTACAGTTGCCATGACAAATCACTCCCTAGCTTGTACCTGAGATGGTGGCGTGGCCCCACATTCTTGAATTCGGTGGAAAGTTAGCACCTGAATCTACCGAGCGAGGGTATTTGGACACAAGCGGGTCATGGAGACACATGGTCGATGTAATACTCCATCTGGTCGACCGAGGACTATTGGATGAACTCGTGGCCTTGAGCGTGGATGAAATATCATCTGCGATGGAGGCAACCAGTCTCAGAGGTTCTAGGCCAGAGGCCGATCCTCGTTTCCATAGGGACTTCGATGTCGATCTGGAGGGGGAGGTCCTAGAGTTGATTGACGATTCGGAAGGGCTGGGCGAGGGGAGCAGTTTGGCTGAGGAGAAATCTGACTCGGCGATGGAGCTATCCCTCCTACTTGCCCGGTGGTGCTCGACGGCACAATGGACATGCTGGGATGCTCGCCTTTTCCTTTATTTGGAACCGTTCATAGAATCCCCACTCTCTGGGCAAGATGCTTTCCTCGACCATGGGGTCTGGGAACAATTCTCGGAATCCCTTTCAAGGACTGACAGATCTTCATACTCAGAGTCAGTGGTATTGGACTGGATGTCTAGGAGAGAGGACATGGGGGAGACTATGGAGCCCTCTGAGGACCCAATGATACTGCCTACCATGGAATCTCATCGAACACTGAGCGAATCCCTGTTCAACATCATGGAATCTCTCAGGAGGTCTGAGATGGAACTGATGGCTGGCCGGGAGTTCCTAGAGGCAGGCAGGTGGATGCTTGGCAGGTCGACGCTTTCCGAGACTTGGGGGTTGGAGAGTTGAGTGATCTACCAGTGGAACCGGCGCCGCCGGCAGACCCTCCAGAGCCAGGCGTGGTGGTCTTGGGCAGGTTCCAGCCGGTCCACAAGGGGCATGCTCTGATGATTCAGGCCGCCGAAGTTTGGCGCACTGAAAATGCAAGCGAAGCGGGGCTTATCATCGCCATAGGGTCGTCCAACCAACCGCCTTCGATCAGGAACCCGTGGTCTTCGGAAGAGAGGACGGCCATGCTAAGGGTATGGCTGGATTCAGCTGGGATAGAGGCGAAGATAGTATCAATACCGGACATAGAAGATCCCCCAAAATGGGTCTCGCATGCCGAGAAGTACCATGGTGGGGCAGGGTCTATCTTCACCACAGACGTCGAGACCGCAGAGCTCTACGAGTCTTCAGGATGGCCCGTGATAATGGGCGAGTTGGAGCATCGCGAGTCATATGAGGGATGGAGGGTCAGAGCAACGGCCCAGATGCTTTCGACAGTCTACGACGATGATGCCGTAAGATCAGTGATGGGGGCTTCGGTCCCGGAAGTGGTGGTCTCGTATATGTTGGCAGAGGGTTCACTGGGCAGGCTTGCATTCATGGGCGAGGGCGGGGAGCCCGTAGGATAACTTCTAACATCGACCCTAGAAGTCATCGAACTCGTCGAACTCATCCTGACTCAGTTCCTCGTCGAACTCCTCGAACTCGTCATCGCTGATGTCGTCAGTGGCCTCTGTTGGAGCATCCGTTGGAACATCTGCAACCTCCTCCTCGAACTCCTCGAACTCGTCTACATCGAACTCCTCGAACTCGTCGTTACTGGTCTCTGGGGGGCTCTCGACAGGGGCCTCATCCACTACAGGGGCCTCATCCACTACAGGGGCCTCAGCCACTACAGGGGCCTCAGCCACTACAGGGGCCTCAGCCACTACAGGGGCCTCATCCACTACAGGGGCCTCATCCACTGCAGGGGCCTCATCCACTACTGGCTCATCTTCCTCGAAATCGCCCTCTTCGAACTCCTCGAACTCATCTTCGTTGATTTCCTCTGGGGCATCTAATGACTCTTGGATTTCTTCCTCTGAGTCTTCAATCTCGGGATCATCCCCGATTCCATCTAGTTCGATTTCATCATCGTGGTCCTCTAGTTCGAGGTCTCCCAGGATGTCTTCGTCTTCGTCATCCTCCTCGTCGTCCTCTATTTCGAGGTCTCCCAGGATGTCTTCGTCTTCGTCATCCTCATCGTCGCCCTCCTCGTCGTCCTCTAGTTCGAGGTCTCCCAGGATGTCTTCATCATCGTCGTCAACCACCTGTTCGACATGCCCCAGTCTTGCCTTGAACTTCGCCAGTTGGATGTCATCCTCCTCGAGTCTAGCGACCAATTCTGCCTTGTTTCCTCCAATGGTCAAGTCTCTCTCTTGGAGAATTTCCTTGAGCTGGGCCACAGTCATTGAGCTGTAGTCCACCGGCTCTGGCTCTTCCACTTCCTCTGGGGCTTCTTCTTCTGTTTCCGCCACTTCTTCGAGATCCTCTGACATCATGGCCTCGAACTCAGCCTCCTGCTTCCTCTTGTATGCTCGGAATCCAACCACGGCAGCGACAAGTAGGATTACTAATCCTGCTATCCCCCCTCCAATTAGTAGAGGATTAATCGGCTCGTCTACGCAGAAGGTACTCCCTTCCTGGGGCTGATGTTGCCCAGATGGGCATTTGGTCAGTGTTGATGACCCCGGGGAATCGACGAAGAATCCTGAGGGAGCAGCTATGCATGATGTCTGTCCAGATTCTGGCTGATATGTTCCCTCGACGCACATGCTCTGGCTCGTTGAACCCTCAGTGTCCACGAAGCTACCAGGTTGGGCTTCATGACAATTCGAACTACCTGATTGATCCTGCCAGGTACCCGGTTCGCAAGGAGTCTGTTCGCTAGAACCGGGAGAATCGACGAAGTATCCCGGAGAGGCATCGGTACAGGATGATTGGCCGCTCGCAGACTGGAATGTGCCGGCAGGACAGGGAGAGGCCAACGACATCCCATCTAGCTCCACGAAGAAACCGGGTTCCGCAGTCTCGCAATCTATGCTATTGAAGTTGGGCTGGAATTTGCCGATTGGACAAGGAATCTGTTCAGATGAACCAGAATTAGGGACATGGTAACCCGGCTCCGCCTCCTTACAGGTGGTCATTCCAGAATCACTCTGCCAGGTCCCAGGATCGCAGGGCGTCTTCTCGGTCGCCTTTGTTCCTGTCACGTAGTAACCAGGCTCTGCAGATATACAGCTTTCCTGGGCTTGCCCAGGCTGGTAAGTCCCAGCTTGACACCCGGTCTGAGTAGTGGAGCCCTCCTCTCCCACGAAGTATCCCGGATCCGCATCTACACAGGCCGTTGAACCAACGTTGGGCTGGTATGTGCCCACGGGGCATGGCGTGTGTTCAGACTGCCCCGTACCTGCGACGTAGTGGCCGTCTCCTGCGTCCAGGCAACTCACCTGTCCAGTGCTTGGTTGATACGTCCCCGCTTCACATGGGGTGGGGGTAGTGGCCTGCGTAGTATCAACGTAGTAACCCTCCTCGGCTTCTGTGCATTCCGTCATCCCAAATGCCGCCTGATATGTTCCAGCTGAGCACGGAGTCTGGCTGCCAGCACCAGATGTTGTCGTCTGGACGTAGAATCCTGGTTCTGCGTCCAAGCATGCATCCACACTCGTAGCACCCTGGTCAGGGTTGTACTTTCCTGGCAGGCACTTGGTCTGGCTGGGGGATCCTATCGAGTCCACGTAGTATCCTATGTCAGCTGTCATGCAACTCTGCCTAGCAGTGCTGGGTTGGTACTCGCCGAGCTGGCAGCTCTGTTGAGAGGTAGCCGCTGGACCGTCAACGAAATGACCTGGTGTAGCGTAGATGCAGCTTGTCTCCCCTGAGCCAGGTTGGTAAGATCCAGGGGAGCAAGCTACCTGGGAAGGTGATCCGGAGGATGCTACGAAGTAACCAGGGTCAGCATCGAGGCAGTCGGAAGAGACAACGGATCCCGTGAATGTGTTGTACGTCCCGGCATCACAAGGCGTTTCGCTCGCTGAGCCGGAGACGTCTACATAGTGCCCCACATTTGCAGATAGGCACTCTGTCTGCGCATAGTCGGGTTGGTAAGAGCCAGGTGAGCAAGCCGTCTGACTTGTCGCGGCCAGAGAGTCAACGTAATTTCCTGGATCTGCTTCTATGCAGGCACTCTGTCCTGGTGATGGCTGAAACTCACCGAGTTGGCAGGGGCTCTGAGAGGTTGATCCGGGATAGGCGATGTAGTAGCCAGGTTGAGCATCGATGCAGTCGGAAGAACTAGTTGACCCGGTTATATTGTTGTAAGAACCAGCGGAGCAGGGAGTCTGGCTAGGCTGCCCCTCTTGGTCAACGTAGTAACCAGGGCTCGCTTGGACGCAATCCGCCGGATCGCTAGAGCCGGAATTGGGATTGTATGTCCCCAAACCACATGGCGTCTGCGTCGTCGACCCGTTCGTGTCCACGTAGTATCCCGGGGATGCCGGGGTGCAAGAGCTCTGACCCGACTGATCGGTCCAAGTTCCGAGGGCGCATTGGGTCTCGTTCGTGTTCCCGAAACCCGATGCGTAGTGTCCAGGGTTGGCATCGATGCAGCTGGACTGGCCCGTCTGGTTCTGCCAGGTCCCCGGTGAGCATTGAGTCGGACTCGATGCACCCAGCCCGGAGTAGTTCCCCGCTGGGGTGTCTAGGCAGTCCGTGGAGGAGTTGGATGATGAGTTGGGGTTGTACGTCCCCGCATCGCAGGGCGTCTGCGTCGTCGACCCGTTCGTGTCCACGTAGTATCCTGGGGATGCCGGGGTGCAAGAGCTCTGACCCGACTGATCGGTCCAAGTTCCGAGG
>LURR01000018.1 GCA_001628485.1 Marine group II euryarchaeote REDSEA-S11_B3N4
GTTCAGCGTTGGTAAGTATGACGAAGTAAGGCCTAATCTGTACAATACCGAATTATTCGGCAGAGAGAGGAACGTGCACATCGGGATCGACATCGGAGGGCCAATTGGAACCCCTTGCATGGCATTCATGGATGGTGAGATTTCTCATTTTGGCTATAATCCTGAAGCGGGGGACTACGGAAATGTGATCATCACAAAACATGAGATTGGAGGAGCAACAGTATGGGCCTTATTCGGTCACCTTGATTCCAAATCTATCGAAGGAAAGCGAGTAGGGCAGAGGATAAATGGGGGCGAAGTTATTGCCTGGTTCGGAGCATTTGAGGAGAATGGCGGATGGGAGCCTCATTTACACTTCCAACTGTCCCTAATTGAGCCTGAAACGCACGATATGCCTGGAGTTGTGGCACCAGAGGATAGGGATCAGGCCCTCAGGGACTATCCCGACCCAAGGCTTGTGTTGGGGCCCCTCTACTGAATTGATGTCAAATGTGTCTTCAGAGACTCTATGGAAGGCATATCCGATGGATCCTCGCCCGTCAGTAATGCTAGTCCAATTGAAACCCAATCTGTAACATGTGCAGCGTACAGTAGCCTTTCTAGAAGACTCTCTCCTTCGCAATCTATCACCCATGTCGGTTTGGCTTCGATTTCTTCCAGCATCCACTCAATCCTTGAGTTCGTTCTGGGGTGCATGTCCTTGCCGGTGAGAACAAGTAGTGCCCGGTCGTGAGCGGATTCGCTAGTCCATGCAACTATCTCGTTGTGGTTCATCTCAGGGATATCGGTAGCACCTGCAAACTTAGCAGAGTTCTCGTTCAACTGACACGTGAAACGGTATGCTGCTGCCCCGAGGCATGTTGGTGAGACTATCCCGATCTCCCTCCCTACCAGTGATCTGGAGAGAGTAGCAGCCATACCGGAGTTAGTAGAAAGGTCTGATTCTGAAGACGCCGTAGCCAGTCTGCCAAGCATCGCTTCTATCTCAACTGAGCTGGGTTTTGGAAGAATTCCCAATGCCCAACAGGCCGATAATTGAGTCCCGAAGATATGCCCAAAGGCAGAGCGGGGCATTTGGCCAGGAGGCACATTGAGGCACGCCGATCCTTCGGATTGAGAGATGACGTCCTCCAACTCCCCTCCTGAGCAAATGCCTACAACGGTTCCACCGGCAGAGATCACCTCCCTGACGCCATCGAGGGTCTCCTCGGTATTGCCCGAATAGGAAGTAGCGATAACAAGCCACTCGGGCCCCCACCAGCTGGGCACTCCGTAGTCGGTCCAAACAACAAATGGAAGTCCTCCGGAGTCATCGGATAGGGCCTTCAGGAACAAGCCGCCTGCTCCGGACCCGCCCATACCCAGGCATAGTACACCACTCCAGTCCTTTTCTTCTTCCAAGTCCAATTCGATGGTCAAAGCCGATCTCAGATCCTCAACGAAGTTTCTGGTGAAACCTGCCATATCACGCAAGTCAAATTCGGAGAGAAGTGACTCAAAATCGGGCTCGTCCATCTTCACTCACCTTTACCTGAGACTGGCAGTGCTAGCCACTCCCCATCTATGAAACCAATGCGTAGCTCTTCCGAAGATCCGTCATCGTCGTATGGAAGTGCCACCGTCGACACCTTGTAGTCGCCGGGATCCATGAATTCAGCACCGGAAGTGTCCCTGTTCAGGATCTGCACGACGCACTGGTCGGAAAAGGAGCAAACCACGGATGAGGACTCCATATCTCGCCACGTTGCCCCTGTCCTCTCAAACCTATCCAGCCTTCTTAGAATCGGGCCCTCCTTCTGCCAGCTGTCGACTATCCACAGCGCTTTCCTGAGACGTACCACGTCGCCTACCGAATATGCTGGCTTCCTGTAGCTTAGGGTCAGCCTTGTCACTTCCACTCCGTCATTGACTCCTACTACAGTAGAGCTCTCCTTCACCGAACCGCCAAAAGACTTCGTGAGCCTCCTGCCCCAGTTCCTAGCAAGGCTCTTGGAACCTAGTTGGAGGTCCCATCCCCCCTGAACTGGCCCTTCCTTCGATATGAAGAACATGGGGTTTGGTTCCATTGAGGTCAGTAAATCGTCCAAAGTTGAGCGGAGTCGAGATAATTCGTCTTCGTCTAGCTTCCTTCCTGCTGATCTTAGTTGTACCGTGGCCTCGAAGTAGTCGCCATCCTTCCTGGTGCATGGCGTGCAAACCGCGTTGCTAGTCTGCAACAATGGAGCATGGGAGTCCTGGAATTCGTAACCTTCTACCGAACCCGAAACATCCACATGGAGTCTGTTTGTTCTCTGGTCTATCTCTTGAACAGAGAATGAGACCCTGACGTCCTTGGCCCTCTCCTCTAGAGTCAGGCTCTCCCTGATTCTGAGATCTGCCACGCTATGGGCATCCATTGAGGACCACCCTCCTCGTATCTCGAAGGCCTCACACTTTGCACATCTCTTCTGCTGGATTGTCTCTGGCATCTTTGACAGAGTGGTACGCTTCCTCAGGCATTCCTCACACAGCCTATCCGAGGAAAGCGGCGGATCTGCGCCGCAAGTGATGCAGAACGACCCTCCAGACATGCTACTCCCGGTTCTCCGCTCAACCTCCCCGTTAGAAGGCTTACCACCATTTTGAGGCTATTCTCTGGAGTCTTCTGTTGGCTTTCCTGCTATCTGTCTCTTCAGTTTTGATAGAGATGAAATCCTACTGAACGTGTAGGAGAAGAGCATAGCGGCTAGGATAGAATAGGTCACAATTGCCTCGATCTCCCCATTCATGAGAGCACTTCCTTGTCGATTTGCCTGTTCTGCTCTTCCAATTCCCTTCTCAGCGAGTATATCGAGTAGTTCAGCAATACTAGCCCAATAAAGAGCACAAAGAAAGAGAATGCTCCAAAGCCCATTAGTTGCTTGATTTCCAAATCAACCCCCGTCTCCCCAGATTCCCTCAGAATCACACCAGGGTGTCGATTCCTCCATAGAGTGGTCGCAACAGCTGTGACGGGAACAAGAACGAAGCCGAACAAACCTATTGCAGCGAGGGTGTCTCTAGTTTCCTCGCCGTCTGGCTGGCTTCTAATCGACATAACCAGGAATAGCGCGACTGACGTGAGTAGGGCGTAAGAGTTCAGCCTCACGTCTCCCCAATCCCATGGAACCCCCCATTCGGCAGAACCCCAGATTGGGCCTGAAATAATCACCCCGAGACCGAAGAGAAGACCTAGTTGCGAGCCTATGACCAGCATTGTCCAACCACTCTCGGACCTCCTAACATACCAAGATGAGGCCCCCATGAAGAGGAGGCAAAAGGATAGGAAAGAGGTCCAAGCAAATGGAACATGCCAGTACAGTATTCTATAGGCTTCGGGGGCATTCCATGAGTTCGGATCTACCAACGGTGCGTAAAAGAAGCCTAGTAGGGCCGTTATGACTACGCAAATCATACCAACGATTGTAATTGGAATCGCCAAGGTACTGCAATTTGCCATATTACCCGGATTTTATCATTAGTCATGAATGCTATCAGTCAGTAATCTGGAATCATCACTGCCGCCAACCAGACCAAGGCTGAGATTAGACTAGCGACTATGCAACTAACTACTGGGTCATGTACAGAGAGACTCCAAGACATTCCATTGTCCATAATAGAGGAAAGTGCATCGGTCAACTCTAGAAAAGGCCATACCAATACAATCAGGATTAGGGGAGCCGGGGCGGAAGACGATCTAGAGAGATCGGAAACCAGTAGATGCAGAGCAGTAGCGGCTATTGCCAGATCCATTAGGGCTAGAGCCGGAATCCATAGCCACATAGCCACATCTTCGTATTCCCCTCCGTTGAAAGTTCCCGAAAGGACTGCCCATGACAAGTAAGTAATGGGAATCGGTAGAAGAATAGAGGCTCCTGTAATCGAGAGTGCCGGTCGTGCTATGGGCCCCAGTACTGCATTCCACCAACGCCCACAGTCCGACTCAGAGAGTCGCTGCACCAGGGCGGGGGAGGAAACCGCGGAGATGAATGCGGGAGCTAGTATCAAAGATGCGTGAAGACGGCTGTCTTGGAGTTGGAAATCCTGCCCAGATAGTAGAGCATATGACAGGAGGATTGCCACTAACGCCGGCGTGACTCTTCCGACGGTTTCTATGGGATTCCGCACCTCCATCTTCACAGACCACTGAAGTAGTGATGAAACTGGAGTTTTGTCGCCTCTTTCGCCTGATTGTGGCAGATCACATATTTCACCCAATGACTTTCCTATTTGCTCTTCTATGGAACCATCCCTGATGGTAAGTACTCTATCCGCGGATGAGGAGATATCTTTGTCATGAGTTGCCATCAGAATAGCATGATTCCTGGAAGATAATGATCTAATCCAGTTCCTTAGGATATCCTTGGCGGAGTCGTCTAATCCCTCTGATGGTTCATCAAGAAGTACCACCAGTGGGGAGTTACTGAGAGCTGCTGGAGCCAAGCCACCGAGGATTGCCACCCTTCTACTCTGTCCACCAGACAGATGGGCCAACCTATCATTGGCCCTATGTTCTAGGCCCCATAGAGACAATAGTTCCATGATTTGATCATCACTATGTTCTATTCCGGCCACTGAGAGTGAAACGGAAATTCTCTCCATGACGGTCTCGTCACCGCAAACTCCTCCTTTCTGCAGGGTCAAACCCATAGAAGGGGGTTGGTTTCGCCTTCCCTGTGAATCTCTGACAACTATCGAATTTCCGTTTTCTGCCCAGATCACGTCTCCTGACCGAAGTGGAATAAGTCCTGCGAATGCCTCAATGAGAGTTGTCTTTCCGGACCCATTCTCACCCATAATCGCAACGACTTCCCCCTGGCAAAGAGTCTCGGAGACTCCGTCCAGCACCCGCTGTGTCCCTCGATGTACAACTAACTCAACGACTCGGGCCAATGCTGGCGAGGACATGCTTGTACGAGGACGACTACTCATATTGATTATTCCACGACTGCGAATCCCTCTTTAGAGCAGTCATACGGGAAGTGTCATGCCGAGGGACTTCGACTTCACCTGGGCTCAGTTAGAGGGGTCAGACCTCGTATGGATGGCATTCCTTGTGATAATTGCAGTAATTCCATTGGCGAATGCTGCCAGGAACAGGGACAGTATAGCGTTAGGAATGGTGCTTTCCATAATCCTCGTACATTTTGTACAGTTTTTCCTATCCTCTTTCGAAAGCGCTCTGGATTTCTACCCTGTCGACATATTCAGCGTCATTCCAGTTTTGGCTGACGACCCTCTACATCAACACAGGATCTTAACGTCGGCTTGGCTACATGCAGACTTCATCCATGTCCTAGGAAACGCACTAGTGATCGCATTGGCAGGAGTGCCTCTGGAGCAGAGAATGGGCGGAAAGAGGTGGATTGCGATTTACGTTATTGGATTGGTGGGGGGGAATCTAGCCTGGATTATTTCACATCAGGATTCAGCCGTCCCTGCAATAGGGGCCAGCGGTGCCGCATTTGGAATACTGGGGGCATACATGGCCTGCTGGCCTGAGGACAAAATCGAGTTTCCACTGATTTTCATGATCAGGGCATGGCCTGTATGGTTGATCGCGTTTGTACGACTTGGGTTGGAGATCTTCCAGATGTACTCAATACAGACTGGAACTGCCGGAGAGACGAACATTGCACATTTAGCTCACATCGGCGGCTTCTTTCTGGCATATGCGTTGGCCAGACCGATAGCGAAAGGAGCTCCCAGCCCCATCGGATTAACTGGGCATTCCATGGGCGGGCCTTCGGTTTCCGACCAGATCAGAGTACAAGCCACTGCAAGGATGGGAAATTTAGAGAATGATCCTTGGACAGTTGCAGGAAAACCCCTCGAAGGGAGGGCTGAAAGAGTTCTAATGAAACTGAGGGAGGAAGGAGACGAGTTGGAGACAAGGAGGGCTTGGCTTGAGGAGTTGGCCGAGAATACCATTTGCCCCGTTTGTGGAGGGGAAGTTTTGACAGTTGACGACAGAGGAGTTTGCAGATTGAGTTGTCATGTTTCCGCTGAACACATTAGGTGGCCATAAGTGATAATCCGGCAAACACAGACCGGTTGGGATTATACAGGTCTTGAGTGTGGCTCTCTACGAGAGCCATGAAAACGAGCAAAGGCAAGTTATACCCTTTGTTGGTTGCCTTACTGGTTTTCTTACTAGACGTACCAATAGGTTCTGCATATATTTCCGATGCACAGGACGCACCTCTGGAGGAGGTTATTGGGGAAAATCCTCCATCTATCCCGCCATTGGTTTGCGGCGAGCATGTGTGCAACAAGGACTGGAGCTTGGAACACACCCCTGTCGATTCAACCCCTCCGGCTATGGAGTTCGGATGGTGGGAGGATTTCTGGTCTGACTCCGACTCAAATGGATTTGACGACAGACTGCAGATGATTCTTGCAGGCGAGAGGGAATCCGTGTCACTAACTTCCATCATTGGTAGCGACGGTAGACCTACTGTAGCGATAATAGTTCACTATGCATGGCATCCAGGACCGACAGACATTGAGTCGCTAAGGAGCACGATTGAGGCTCATGGTTGGAAATCGAATGGTTCTTGGTTCATGGTCATGGATCACCTTGACGCGATCGTTCTTGACCACGTTCCGGTTATCTCATTGATTGATATCTGGAAATTGGAGGGAGTTGTCCTGGTGGAGGAGCAAAACGTGATCGTGCCCTTCCTAGACAAGGCCACCAAGGGGTCGAAGGTAAGGACTTCCGGGGTTTATGATGAGGCTCTGAGGGATCTTGGATACCATGGTTCCGGCAAGGTTATCGCGATCTTAGATACTGGCGTGGACAACGAACATTTCTCTCTCGATGACTTCTCAGACAATAACAGGGACAACACGAACGATCCTGACGACCTCGAGGACCCAAAATGGGTTGGGGGTTGCGACTCGACTGGAGTGGGCCAATCTGGTTGTAATGACGAAGATCCTGACGATGGGGACGGGCATGGGACGCATGTGGCAGGGATTGCATTGGGGACAGGAGATTCCAGTCGCGTGAATCAGGGATATGCGCCTGGATCCTATCTTGTCGATGTCAAGGTTATGCAAGACTACGGGGGAGGGAATTCGCAATCAATCCTAGCAGGCCTGCAATGGGTTATCAATAACAGAGACACTGACTGGGGAAACAACGCATCCAGCAGGGGCATACAAGTAGTCTCGATGTCGTTCGGCAGGGCCAGTTCAGCTGTCGGGGATAGTAATGAGGACGGGACTTCAGCAGAAGCAAATCTGGTCAATCAGGCTTCAGAGAATGGGCTAGTGTGCGTTGCTGCCATTGGAAACGATGGAGCAAACAACGTAAACTCTGTTGGTGCTGCTGACACGTCTATCACCGTTGGTTGGCTGGATGATAAGAACACAATAGATCGAAATGATGACTCAATAAGTTCCAATTCGAATTACGGACCGAGAACCGACGATGGCGATGGAGATGCGTGGGATGAGATGAAGCCATGGGTAGTTGCTCCTGGTTCCAACATCAATTCTGCCGAACATGAAGAGTCATCGGGAATAATTCCCGGTTCGGAGGTGAACAGAGCTAGCGACGGTTATACACAAGCATCCGGATCGAGTATGTCCACACCTGCGGTAGCTGGAATGGTGGCAATAATGCTGGAAATAGGCGAAGAGAGGAAGATGCCGTTCATGGACGAAGATGAGCCCGGGATTGAGAGGTACGAGGCTATCAGAAGCTTCCTGGCCAGTGGGTCGGAATTCAGGAGCGAGTGGTCGACGGATCGTACTTTCCAGGAAAACAGATGGAACACTAGATACGGATTCGGAATAATTGACGGTGGGAAAGTCGCCAGTGAGATGTTCGGTACCGGTACCGGCGGTGGCGGGAATGAGACATCAGGCCCTGGACCCATTCAAGAGGGGAAGTGGGTGGAGATAGAGAGTCCTGCGGAGTTCTCATGGCTAGTAGAAGGGCAAGAGTACAACCTCAGAGGCCACATCAACGAACATGGGGAAGACAATGGCACGATAGAAGAAGTACTAGTGAAGGTTGAGATGGAGTTCAGAGAGTCCGCAGATACTCCCAAGCAAAGAGTCGTAATAACCGATTGGAAGATTCCGATAGGTATTGTGAACTGGACTTCGCCATTCCAAGTCCCCGACCTCCCGGAGGAATACACGGATGTCTCAATCACCGGGATGGCTGCAGCGAGGAATGACATAGGCAGGTGGAGCAATACCACCGAGTTTTTCTTCCCCGTCGGAAGGGTCAACATAACTTTGGAAGGACTTAGCGGACAGGACGGCCTCGAAGGATCAGTTGAGGTTCGAGGGGAATTCCAGTCCATCGGAAACGCGACGATACAATGGAGGCTGGACAAAGAAGAATGGCAGGATGGGGTTGACTATCATGACGGCTTATGGACCGAGGAAGACCTGAATGGCCAATGTCACTCCACTTCTCGATTCAAGGGGGACGGGAGTAGCGACCCTTGCTACCGAGGACATGCATTCTGCGTGCACATGTTCAGGCAGGGCGAGGATTCCAACTCTGGCCTCAGATGCAAAGAAGGGGACAATGGATGGACCAGATGGAGTTTCAACTGGGACACAACCCAGTTCAAGGATGATGAGTACAGGATCTCAGTTAGGGTAGTGAGTGCAGTTGGCGTTGTATCCGATGAGATTCGAAGAGTGGTGACGGTGGACAACATTGACCCTATGCCGGATCTATTGTTCGTTAGCAAGTCCATTTCCGTCCAAGAGTTCGGCATTCCCATGCAAGAGTCATACGTAAACACATTCCTAGAAGTCAGGGCTACCATAAGGAACACGGGAGACCAAGCTGCAACCGATGTGGGCATAATTCTGGAGGAGTGGGGGGAGAGGAGAGACGAGTATATCATACCCAATATTGACTCTGGCCAGTTTGTCGAAGTGGTCCTTTATTGGAATCCAACTGAATCCGGAGATGCGCTGCTAACAATCTCAATAGACCCCCTAAACGCGATTCAAGAGCTTGATAACGGCAATAACGACTTATCAGGTACCTTCTCAGTCACCCCAAGGCCACCGGGGGTTGACCTAGCAATAAGGGCTGGAGCGATTTCCGCCGTAACCGTATCTAGCCCAATTCCACGGCCCGATGAGTCTGTCGTGGTTCAAGCCAGAGTCGACAACCTGGGCTCTCAGGATGCCGTGGAGGTTTCTGGAACATTGGAAATGATGACTGCCCGAGGTTGGGAAATGGTAGCGACCTCAACCGTGCCCCTAGTCCTAGGAGGGTCCCATTCCACCATCTCATTCCCCATTGTGCCAAATTCAACAGGGCCACTGGAAGTCAGGATTAGCGTGTTGATGGAGAGTGGTTCTGATAATGATTGGTCTGACAATGTTAGAGAAAAGACGCTATTGGTCGATAGTACGACGTTGACCGGACCAAGGGATGTAGGGATGAATCCGGGAGAAACTCCAGTAGCAGTGGTGAGCCTGAACAGTGAGGAGGGAGAAGATCTACTCATCGGAGAGAAAGACGGGACCCTGATAATGTACAAACTTACTCAAAGCAAGTCCCTAATTGAGTGTAACAATGTAATCGAGGAACGTTGGTCGGGAGACATTTCTATTGTCAGTACAGAGGATGAGTATGCACATATTGTTTGGACTAGGAGATACATGGGTCCGAACTCATTCCTAATGCAAACTCTGAGCTACTCCACCGTTGACTCAAGTTGCAGAATTTCCCCCGCCCAAGACCTTCTCCCCGGAATTCCCCTTTCAGATGGAAAGTACTGGGGAGTAGACATGGACGTCAAAGATTCCGAGATCCTTGTTTCAGGCTACCACAGGGATGTATTCAGCGGTGGGACTCTAGAGGACGTTACCGACATCTTCCTCCTGCATGCGGAGAGTCCGCTCTCCTCCGATGACTGGACTCTGATGCCCGGAATTATCCACGACATTGACGCCGACCCCGCGCAAAGGGATTCTTTGTCCGTGGAGTTCGGAGAGGAACAGGCACACCTACTCTATCAGACGATCAGGAATGACTCCACTGGGAAGGACAGGTTAGGAGTTTGGTACTCTCATGGGGGTATTGATCAGGAAACATGGACTTACAGGAGGGCTGTTGGGGACGAAGCCGCACTCCCAGAATTGACCGTCATCGAACATGAAGATATGGACGTACTTGTTTCTATTTGGAGAGAGGGCCCCCCTCAGGACTCGGAACTAGTGACCTATGTTACAGATTCCAATTTCAAAACCATAGACGATTTGAAGACTAGGATCTCAGCTAGAGGACTGGCAGGAATCGGGACAGTAGAATCTGAAAGGGGAATCCAAGTAATTTTCGACAGAGTAGGGCCAAACGGACCACAAGTTGAGTACGGGCTGATTGATATCGAACAAGGTTGGATAGGACTCTCGGATTCCCTGGTCAGGGGGCAGTTCAACTCAATGGATAGATCCGAAGACTCACTGGAGACAATGATCGTTGTAACGACCTCAAATGGATGGCAAATTAGAACTCTGATCGATGACGGGGCATCTGAGAGAGGAGGCAGTATTGCTGACCAGCTAAGATCTTCCTTAGGACTAGACCAAGAGAGTTTTGAAATTCTACTCATTGGAGTAGCACTGGCTGTATTGATTCTTGGAATGGTAACACTGGTCGGCCTTTCTGCTCAGGGTTTCAGATGGATAGGAAGGAAGAGATCCATAGACACTGGTTCCAACGTGATAATGGAAGACGATGTTGTTGATCTTGTAGAAGAGTCTGACCTTGCAGTAGGAGTAGATTTGGTAGAAATCGTAGATACTGATGAGGCGGAGAGCAAGGAGGGGGGCAGAAGTGATAGAATGGCAAGAAGGGCCAGGAGAAATGCTGAAGATTCGCACGATGAAAACACGGAAGAATCCCTAATGGAGCCTTCCGAGGCAGGAGAAGTCACTGTAATGCCAGTTCCAGAAATGACTCAGTCGGGTTTCCAAATTTCATGCCCTAATTGCCGGAGCAGGGTGATTACGGAGCCTGGCGTCAGTACTGCTAAATGCCCCATCTGTGACAAGAAAATAGATTTCTGAGGTCGTATATGCCCCTCGTACTACTGGCTTCTGCATCGGAAAGGAGACGCCAAATTCTGTCAGAATATCTCGAGGATGGAGATACATCTCTGGAGTTCTGCATTCTAAGAGAGCCCGAGCAAGAGGCAACATCTGGAATGGAGGTTAATTTGCAGGTAGAGAGTTCGTGCATCGGGAAGGCCATGGCCGCTGTAAAGGAAAGAGCTTCAGAAGGAAATGTGGCGGATATTATACTAGTCTCGGATACGCTGGTGGAAGATCCAGATGATGAGAGAGCGGCACTTGGGAAGCCAAAGGATGAGAGTAGTGCGGCATTCAGCTTGATTAGATTATCAGGAAGAAGACATAGGGTGTGGTCGTCGACAGCAATTCTCAGCAAAAAAATAGGAGATATAGACGTCGGAGAGGGTTGGCTAGCAACGATATGGACCGATTACGCTATTGTTGAGTTCGTGCATATGGGGGAGGATGAGATTATTGATATGATAAATAGCCGTTCATGGGAGGGAAAGGCGGGAGGATATGACTTGGCCGGTGCTGCTGGTAAATTCGCCAGTGTTGTCGATGGAGAGGAGGTAACAGTACTGGGATTTTCCAATAGTGCCATCGATTCTCTTGGTGGTTTCCTGAACTAGGCGAATGTAACGCCGCCGAATTTCAGAATGAACTCTCTTTGGATATCATCGAACCATTCTAGCATCGAGGAGTCAAATCGAATCGAATCGACCTCTTCGTCAGAAAGTAGATCGTCCTGGATTCCTTTCAAAGTTCCCGGGGCGGCTCCGCAGGAGATACAGGCCCCATCCAGGCCGATCACCAACGATAGGGAAGGTGTTCCGTTATTCCTGAGTTCTATTTCACCCCTAGCGATCACCAAACTCCCCCCATGACTCTCAAGAGCCGCTCTTACCGGCCCTAATCTGGCCATTAATGCAGGAATCAGAATTGGATCATCTGACTCAAATAATGATACGAGAGAAAGAGTGTTAAGCCTAGAAACCTCTAACGGATCTAGCTTTTCTTCCAGTATGCGATTGGCCTCAGATCTCACAATTTCTTCGATTTGGGATCTGTACTTATCCTCCAGATCATCATTTGGCCTTTGGCCTTCGGATTCCTCCATGTCCACGTCCACGCGCGAGCGTGCAAGATTATAGGGTCATCTGGGAGTAGGCAGAGATTCAAATGATAGTTTGTCTGCGGTGGGCTATAAGATGTCTGGACAAAGCACACTTCTGGAGATTCGTGACCTCCACGCAGGGATAGATGGAAATGAAATCCTGAAGGGGATTGACCTGAAAATAGGGCCAGGAGAAATTCACGCGATCATGGGTAGAAACGGTAGCGGAAAGACGACTACTGCGAACGTGATAATGGGACATCCGGATTTTGATGTGGAGAGGGGAGATGTGATGCTAGAGGGCGAGAGTCTGCTAGAATTGGAGGCGTGGGAAAGGGCTAGAGAGGGTGTTTTCCTTTCATTCCAATACCCGCAAGCGGTTCCGGGTCTACAAGTAGGCAACTTCCTCAGGAAGTCAGTGGCTAGCGTAAGGGGGGAAGATGAAGCAAAGGGCTCAGCATTCAGAGAAGAGTTGACCTCTGCAATGGAATCTCTAGATATTCCTCGTTCCTTCATGTCAAGGTATGTTAATGACGGATTCAGCGGAGGCGAGAAGAAGAGATTCGAGATTCTACAGTTGATGCTCCTCAAGCCCCGTCTGGCTGTTCTGGATGAGACGGATAGTGGGCTAGATATCGATGGCATCAGAACGGTCTCGGAAGGAGTAAATGCCGCAATACGAGGAACCGACTCTGCCGCACTTATCATTACCCACTACTCTAGAATCCTAGAGCATGTACAGCCCGATATGGTACACGTTCTACTAGATGGTAGAATAGTAGCTTCCGGCGGTCCAGAGCTGGCAACAAAACTTGAAGAGAGAGGCTATGAATGGCTGAAGGAGGAGTGATTTAGGTGTCGGGAGATAGTGAAGCCAGGGAGGCAGTGGGAGAGTACAAAGCAGGCTGGCATGATCCAGAAAACTCAACGATTAGATTCGATTTCGGACTCTCCGAGGAGGTAGTTAGACAGATTTCCGAACTGAAAGAAGAGCCCGAATGGATGACAGATATCCGTGTTAAGGCATTCAAACACTTCTCAGAACGGCCGATGCCGACATGGGGAAATACGTCAATGCTGGAAGAAATTGACTTCGAAAACATCTGCTACTACCTCAAATCCTCAGACTCAACAGAGAGGGACTGGGAAGATGTCCCAGATGACATAAGGAACACGTTCGAAAGACTGGGTATTCCGGAAGCCGAACAGAAGTGGCTGTCCGGAGTTACGGCACAATATGAGTCAGAAGCAGTTTATCACAGCATCCGTGAAGACCTGGAGAAACAAGGAGTGATCTTCCTAGACATGGATAGTGGCCTGAAGGAGTACCCTGAAATAGTGAAGAAGTGGTTCTGTTCTGTAGTCCCTTATTCTGATAACAAATTCTCTGCTCTAAATACAGCGGTATGGTCTGGTGGGTCCTTTATCTACGTCCCAGAAGGAGTACACGTGGAGATGCCTGTTCAGGCATATTTCAGAATCAATGCAAAGAATATGGGGCAATTCGAAAGGACCCTGATAATTGCGGACAAGGGTAGCAGCATCCATTATGTCGAAGGTTGCACTGCGCCATCTTATTCTACAGACTCACTACATTCTGCAGTAGTAGAACTAGTAGCACTCCCAGGTTCCCATATCAGATACTCAACCATACAGAATTGGAGTTCCAATGTTTACAACCTAGTCACGAAGAGAGGAGTTGCCCATGAGGATGCCAAGATCGAGTGGGTAGACGGAAACATCGGAAGCAAACTAACGATGAAGTATCCGGCAGTGATTTTGAAGGGAGAAGGGAGTCACGCAGAGGTCATTTCGGTGGCATACTCCGGAGAAGGCCAGCACCAGGATGCTGGAGCGAAGATTCATCATTTGGCATCCAATACAACTAGCAAGATCCTTTCCAAGAGCATAAGCAAGAACGGAGGAAGAGGATCATACAGAGGAATGGTCACTGTTTCTCCAAAGGCGGACAATTGCAAGTTGAACGTTGTGTGCGATGCTTTGATTCTGGATGAAGGAAGTAGGTCCGACACATACCCAACAATGGAGGTGGCAAATCCAAGTGCTAGATGCGAGCACGAAGCCAGTGTTTCAAAGGTCAGCGATGACCAACTGTTCTATCTGATGAGTCGAGGCCACTCCGAAGAAGAGTCCTTGGCAATGATTGTCAATGGATTCTTCGAGCCTTTCACTAGAGAGTTGCCAATGGAATACGCAGTAGAGTTGAATCAACTAATGGCTCTTGAGATGGAAGGCAGCATAGGATGAGGTCGAACAATGGATTCTGCCTCACAATACCTTAGCATGAGCGAGCCCGACAAGTCAAACCACCTATGGAAGTACACCCCTTGGAGGAAGGTCCATCCTACTGGAAAGATAACAGAAATTCCCGAGTTAGCTAGTGCCACTCTGAGTCTTTCAATGATGGATGGATCAGAGGTCCCCCCCGGTGTTAGTCTTGTCAGAGGTAGTGGAGGGGATCTTGATTTATCGATGGATAACGCACTGACCAACTCCTTTCTTCATGCAATGTCGAATTCATCCAACTGGTTACTTATTGTTGAAAGTGGTTTCAGACTCGAGAGTCCGATAATTCTGGATGTGCAAACCGGAGAAGTTGCCTCTGTAGCACATGTCTCACTGGAAATTGGAGAAATGGCAGATTTTGAATTGGTCACCAGGGTATCGGGAGAGAGTGATTGGTTTGGGCTTCTGAGAACAGGCAATATTGGCGGTGGAGCCATTTTCAACGATGTCCTGATAGGACTTCAAGAAAATGGGACTTTCCTGAGGTCCGATTCGTTAGAAATTGGTAGAGACGCGCAAGTACGAGCGGGGACTGTATCCTCGGGATCGGAGAGGACGAAATCCGATCTGCGCTACAAATTGGAAGAGAGAGGCGGCGGCATCAAGGTGCTAGGATCTATTTTATCTGCAGAATCCATGCATCTTGATCACCACATAGAAATTCACCACGAGGCACCCGACACATTCAGTAGGCTGTCTTGGCACTCCGCTTGTGGCGGAGATAGCAAAACCGTAGGAACAGGGATGCTACAGGTTAGCAAGGGGGCCATGGGGGCTGATGCTGGACAAATTTTCCATAATTTACTACTATCCGATTCCGCAGAGGCAGATTCAATTCCAGAACTGGAAGTAATGGAGAATGACGTCGTTGGTTGCGGTCACGGAACCGCGAATGGGCCAATAGACGATGAACAGATGTTCTACCTGAAGACAAGGGGATTTGATGAGAAAGAAGCGAAGAGGGCCCTGATTGCGGCCTTCCTGAACTCTACTCTCTCGGAGATGGGAGGGGAAAGCTTGCACGAGTGGCTCGTAGGCGAGTTGACTCAACAACTTGAAGCCCTGCACTCCTGAAATGAGAAATTCATTTGTACCGGGATGGTCTGGATTAGTCATGGACAGTGACCATTGTGAGGATATCTCCTGCCTATGTGGGTACAGGGGGAGGGCGGTACCAATGCGCCAACATATGGAGTGCCCTCGCTGCTACAGGGTGGTAGAAGCTTGTTGTGAAGGTATTCCAGAATATTACTGATATTACGAAGAGTTGTTTTTTGAAACTGCGAACTGAGATAGAGGGGGAACATGGCACAAAAGAATGGTTTGGGAGCTAGGAGGCACGAAAAAAAGGTCTCCTCCATCCTGGGGGGGGTTGCGGCTACGTATCTTGTATTGTGCTTTCTCGCTCCGCTTCTGATGCCTACAGACTCGGTACCAGAGCTTTCTGGTCGAGCTAATGCGATAGATTACGCTTTCGAGAGTAGTTGGGGAAACAAGGATCACGGAGAAGGTGGCAAAGTAGGGCATGATCAATCTCAGCATGGAGGAAGTTTCGCATGGGCCGAGTTGAATCCGCTATGGGCCCTAACATATGGCTTTGGGGACTTGAATTGCCACCAGAAGCATGAGAGGTCCTGGGAAATCAATGGGAACCAGATGCCCGTCTGCGCCAGAGATATCGGAATTTTCCTAGGATTCTCAATTGGTTGTCTAATCTTTGGGCTCAGGGGATTCAATAGATGGACGGTTAGGGACACATTCCTGTCAGTATTCCCTGATGACTCGATGAGAAGAGTCTACGAGAAGGACATTAGACTACCACTGATGCTTTTCATAATGGGTTTAGGTTTGGTGCCCATGGGGGTCGACGGTTTCACACAACTTCTTCTCGACTCATATGAGTCAACCAATCCCCTGAGGCTAATCACAGGGGCTGGGGCAGGACTAGTCGGCGGATTGTGGTTCTCCTCTGCATTCTCGGCTAGGCCCAAGTTCTTCGAAGGGGCTGATGGCGTAGAGCTACCAGCTGGTTCAAAGCTTGTAGTTAAGTAATCTACTTGCCAGACCACCAATCAACCAAGGTGTCAATTGTCTCTGGATTTCTTCTAGATCCTGTACCACTCCCGAGAATGGATAGGCGACTGATTGTATCCAACAACGCTCGCTCGTGTAGGTCAGATTTTGCTAACTGGCCCAGAGAGAATCTCAAGTGTGTATCTGGGTTTCTAGACTGCCATTGAGATATCGCCCTCCTCAGTGGCCAGATGGCCAGAGCAAGATAACCGAAGGAGAATAGCTCACCTCTTAGCCGTGATTTCGGTGCTTCCCTGCCTATCAGATTCTTCCTCTGTGTTATCCAACCCATCTCCCTGAGGAACTTGACGATTCTTTGTGTGTGCCTCTCTGAAACGCATCTAACTGGCCCCATTGCAGACCTCATCTCCGGAATCTCTACCGAATTTAGTAGCGCAAGAGTGCCGCAGACAGAGGCCATCGAGTGATTCAAAATATTCTTTGGAAGGCTTTGATTATAGTCGGAATCCACAGATACTGATGCTAAGTAGTGTAGATGGCTATCTTGGGCTTCCTTCAGTATCTTCCATGGCTTCTTGCCATCCAACCAGTCGGTTTTTCGTTTTGCGTTTTCCAGGCCGATATCGGAAAGTCTACTTTGATTCTTTGACTCCCTTACAATCTTCCTTATTCGAAACTGGTCGACTTGTTCCGTTTGAACATTGATTGGGTTTGGTCTGCTGTGCAGAAATCCGCGAATTACTTCTTTCAACTGCGTTCGAAGTTGGTTGTGTGTCCCCTCATTAGAGACTGGTCCAACTACCGCTCCCATGTCGAATGGGACTGGCATTTCCAATTCCCCGGAAAGGAGTTGTCGGTATCCCTCCCTAATCCTGATTTGAAAATCAGACGTCTCGAAGTACTCTTCCTTGTTTGAAATTCCCCGAAGAGTTCCGCTTCTAATTCTCTCAAGTGCGATTTTCGGATCGCAATCAACCCATATGCATAGATCTGGGATTAAAGCTGCGGAGTTCATTTGGGCTGCCTTCTCCAGACCAATACCACCAACTATGCCCTGGTACACTAAGGAAGAGTGTATGTTTCTACCACTTACTACGGCCTTACCCTCGTGAAGGCGAGGTAGGATCCAACCATGAGAATGGTCAAGCCTATCCGCAGCAAAAAGTCCAGCTTCTTCTTCGGGAGTAAGGGTCTGCTTTCTCACCGAATCTATTGCCAACCTCCCAAGCGCGTGATCCCTTCGCGGCTCAGCGGTAGACTCAACGGAAGTAAAACAGAACTCAGATTGTAGAATTTCGGAGACTATCTCCGCAGCAAGGCCCTTCCCACTTCCATCTCCGCCTTCAATTGAGAACAGGTACATGGTACTCTCCTGCTTCTAATCGTGGCTCCCGGAAAACTGTTCCTTAGAGAGGGTCACCATCCCCATGCCGACAAGAATCAACAGGGGACCGATGAAAATCATCCCCCTACTCCAGAGTCCGAGGAATGAAAACCACCAGGATTTGCGATAGCTGCCTCCTCTGTATGCCTCAACACCCCCGTAAACCCCCATTAGACCTAGAAATATAGTCATGAACGCAATCAGATTAGCAGTAAATACAGATTGGTATTGGTAGCTTTCGCCTCTCCTGTCTAAGACATTTTCTCCGTCTCCCTCAGACATCGTGATAGTCAACTGCGTCTCGTCGCCGGGAACGAAGTATAGCTTGGTAGTATTGTTTCCCGGATGTGTGAAGGATAGTAGGGCAGGCTCTCTTCTGATATCAGTTAGTGAAAACCTACCATCAGAATCAGTGGTCGTCTCCCTACCAGTAGAGGCTCCTTCGACTGAAAGTAGCCTCACTCTTACGCCCTCTACAGGGTCGCCACCAGAATCATTTCCAGAAAGTCCCGATATGACGATTCCAGATACGTCAGAGTAATCCTCAGAAGAGTCGAGAGTTTCATCCATGATTTGACTTGGGTTGGAAGAAACCAGCAGCAAACCTAGCAAGACGCCAAGTAGGCTTCCGGCGATTATCAAAATGGCACCTGCAATTCTTGTTGATGACTCCTCCGAGATATCCTCCAGAAAGTACTCGAGGTCCATCCCCCCAGCATCTTCGTCTTCGGGCATGATGATTCCTACGGGAGGGAGTCCTTGAAGTTGGGCGTTTCGGGTTTGTTCTTGTTACGAAAAAATACCAATAAGGACAATAACAACATTATAGAAATAATGAAGATTTCTGTAACCCTGTTTAATCCACTGGTTTCTTGAATTTCACTAGGGGTTTCTAGACTAGAGATTTCTATCAGATAGATATGTGTCCAATTCTTACCTGTAATCCAAAAACCTCCTGATGACTTATCGAATGCTATTCCATTCAAAACTTCATTTGAGTTAGTCCCCTGGGTTGAAGTGATCGAAGTAGGGGAAACGAAATACTGTACATTTCCTGAAATAGAATCGATGCTAATGATGACGTCCTGCAGCCATACATTTGCCAGAATTTCCTTTCCAACACATTCCAGTTCGTTGATATTGGGGACTGGTTGCCCATCCCAAGTAACCTGAATAGTGTGGTTAATTTCGAATGTTTCCGGATCTCTAAAGGAAATTTGTGAGGTTCCGTTAGACATCACCAAGAACTCGCCGTTGAAGCAAATTCCCCATCCCTCTCCCTCGAAACTGAAGTTCTCTACAATACTGAAGTTGGAGATATCGATTCGGAATGCTTGTTCTCCCTTCCAGGTTAGCATTATTATTGATTGATCCAAAACCGTGATTCCTTCGGCGAAGTATGAGTCATTGACCGGCATATTTCTGATTATATTCCCGCTTTGCAAGTCTATCTCGGTAAGCCGAGATGCCCCATAGAGGCCAGAACTCTGGAAAATCGAACCATTCCGTACCTCAAGACCTTGAGTGAAGGAGGTTTCTTCGAGAGGAATTGTTCTGACTACCTTGAATCCTCTTTCCTCCGCTTCATCGATAGAATCCGAAGCCACAGATTCCGCAGAAAGGGAAATAGAAAAAACGAGAATACAAACGATTGATGTCCCAATCCGCCCCCGCATGTACGAACGATGCTCCATCGATGTTAAAATAAGTCCTCGAACAGTTTAGTACAGAATGAATAAGGAGGTGCTAGTTATGGTCAGCGGTACAGATTTTACCACAAACAAGAAAACTGTTAATATCGCGATTGCACTATTATTTGTGTTCGTTTTGCCTATGATTTCCACCAGCGTCTTGGGAGTCTCCTCGGCCGGTCAACCAAGGAGCTGTCTGAACTCGTGGTCAGTAGGTGATGGGGACAATATCACTACTAGTGACGGTACGTTTGCAGTGACCGTGGAGAAAATTTCCTCCAATTCTGCAATATTTGTGGAAGACGAGCAAATAGTCTCATCCACCATCCTGAATGACATCGTATCGAACTGGGAATCAATCATTTTCCCTACAACGACAAGTTTCTTTGGCACCCCTCCAGACATAGACGGGAATTGCCAGGTAGAGATAGCAATAATCCCCATTGATGGACCAGGTGGAGATGAGGGTTACTTCGAGACTGGAGTCTCGACTTTACGGGAGGCTTTGTTCATCGATATCGATGATATTTCTGAGAGAAATAGGATTCTGACCAGCGAGTTCAGCGAGCTAATCCACCATGATTACGATCCATTTGAGTACCTCTGGGTGAAGGAGGGTGCTGCTGGGCTATCCGAGTTCATGAGCTATGGAGATTCCCAGCAATTGGAGGAAAAGGCCAACTCTTGGACGCAAAATTCCACCACTAGTCTTCGATGGTGGGACGGACGTACCCCCGATATGGGCTCTAGCTTTCTTTTCCTAACCTACCTATCTGACAAACTAGGAGGATCCACGGGGATTCAGCAATTGATTTCTAATCCCTCTCTAGGAGGGAATGGAATAGAGAATTTGGCTAGGAACCCAGGACCCGGGTCGACACCCATTGGCTTGACAATGAGTGAAATTTTTGCTAACTTCAGTGCTGCCATAACGTTAGACAGCGATCAGGGAGCATTCGGATTCTCTGAAATCGACTTACTGGACGACTGCTCTTCTGGGGGATTCTGCAGAGGCGTAGCCAGCGCAGAAAATAATGATTGGACTGAGACGTGGCAATCTTCTGGACACTCGTTGGAGGGTTGGGGCCTCAAATCGTTCAGATTTTCCGGAGGGGATGGATACCCACTGAGCATCCTTGTCCAACCAGATAGGTTTGGCTTCGAGGGAGCAGTTTTGTCCAAGGAAGACTCCACTGGCACATGGAGCATGGACAGGCTGAGGATAGACTCAGAAGACGGGAGGGGGACCGGACTTGTCAATGGATTCGGAAACTTAACCAGTGAAGTATGGCTCCTCGTGTGGTATAACTCCCTAGTAGATGACTGCGACTTCGATTTTGCAAACTGTGGAGTTCTTTCTGGGGGAAACTACCCAACAGGTAGTTTTTCCGTCAGTGCTAGCCAGGTCACGGATCCTGCTGAATTAACCATAGAATCGGTCGAGGGATTTGATAGAGACGGCGACTTACTAGATGATAGTGTGGAAATAGGAATCGGTGTCAGTTCCAGTGCGTTCTTCGAAACCCTTTCCGTTGAGCTATCAGCATTCACTGAGAACTCATTGTATGACTCCTCGGAATTCACAATTTCTGCGAGCAACTCAGAGCCTGAGATTAGATCTGTATGGTTCACCCCCCCATTCACTGCTGAATGGACGATTACAGCGAGAGCTAGCGACATTACAGGTGAATTACAGGATATAGCGCAAACCCTCCCCATAGAGATATTCAACATGAAGCCTGAGAGTTCGGGTTCTATTTCGTCTAATCAGACGGAAACCTGGTTGCCAACCTACATCTTTGGAGGGGGGTATGACTCATGGGGTTTTGGTTATCAAAACGGGTCTTTCGGCCACAATGATTCTCTTAAATCATACATCTGGGGACTAGGCGATGGCAACTCTTCAAGTCTGAAGAATCCAGTCCATACATACACGAAGGAGGGAGATTACGTAATCACGCTTATTGTTGAAGACCAAGGGGGATACTTCTCCGAGACTAAATCATGGGATGTATCGGTAAGTGATACTTCGCAACCAGTCCCCGATATCTCAGTTGATGGATTGCCGATTCAAGAAGAGTTGATCGTTCAGACCAACCAGAGAGTACAATTTTCTGCTTTTGGAACCTCGGATAATGTCCCTGTCAGTCGTCTATTTTTCTCATGGAACTGGGGGGATGGAGATACTGAGTCGGGTGTTGGACTATACGAAGTTAGTCACTTGTGGGTCGATGGAAGCGGCGAGGGTACTACTTATTCCCTAGAGTTGTTTGTTAGCGATGGTTTCCAGTCTTCTCAGAAAACAGTGCTAGTGAAGGTCCTAAACCGAGAGCCGAGTCAAGTATTCTCTGAGGAATTGGAAGCATTTGCAGTGACGCCATTAATGATGCCGGATGTTTTCTTAGATGAAGATGGAATAATTGTAGAATATAGGTGGACATTCGATGAGGGCGTAAATCTCGATGGAGAGGGAGTTTCACTTGCCTCTGAATTCTCAGAGACGAGTTCATTCGAATCTAACCCCGTAGTGAGTTGGAGGGAGCCCGGTCAGAAAAATGCAACACTAGAGGTGGTTGACGATGATGGTAACTTCTCGGTCGCTCATCTGACTGTGAACATACTGAATCAACGACCGGTGGCACTTTTCGAACGTCCTTTGGATGGACAGATTGGAGACACGTACATCTTCAGTAGTTCGTCATTCGATCCTGATGGGGATTCCTCAGAACTATCCCATTCATGGACATTCTCAGACCGAGAAGACCCGATAGAAAACACCACCTCTGTTAGCAGAACCTTTTCGCAACCGGGACTGTACAGTGCCACACTAGTCGTTATTGACGAGAGGGGGCTCGATTCGGCCCCCAAGACTTTCCTAATCTATATCGAAAATCCCCTCCCAATACCAATTATATCATTCAGTTGTCCGAGCGATCAAGAAGGGATTTTGTCCATAATTCCTGATTCTAGCGAGTCCGACATAGTCTGGCGCGTCCCCCAAACTGAAGAGGGAGGGGCTTTCATTGCCCCTGGTGATTTGATTAGGTTCGATGGGAGCAGCAGCTTCGACGCGGATCCGGTGTACCAAGACAAATCTTCCACTGAAATGAGCGACCCGGAATGGAGCGGGATTATGGCTGTAATCGATGGTTTTGGAGGTGGGGACTCGAACACCACCGAGATGAAAGTCAGAGTCTCATCACCACCAGAAATAACGACAATCAGCCCCATTGCGACGGATTACGTGGTAGTTGGAGAATTGGTCAATCTTTCTGGAGAAGCCAGAGATGATGATCTGGACCTAGGAATCCATGCTTGGATAGATGATGATGCCCTCTTCGACAGCGACGGAGATGGAGATCCAACCAACGATAGAGACAGGAATTTGACTGACACTCTAGAGTTCAATTGGGACATCAATGCCTACGTGGATGATGACTGTCTGACATTGGAAGGTTGCGACGGAAATACGAGGAATGACTGGATAGGAGCCAATCAAACTTGGACGGAGCCAGGTGAAATCAGGATTTCTATGACTGTTTGCGATGGAGCAGGGGTATGCGAATTCAGAGATTATGTCATCACCGTTCTATCACTCCAGGATACTACCCCCCCAAAGACTCTAGCCGACCTGACCATTGCTGATCTAACGCCTGGAAAAGAGAGTGCTGGACTCCTGGCCCTAGTCGCACTAGTGGCCATTCTGGGATGGATGATTCTCAGAGAGAGAGACGATGAGGAGTTGGATGCAATGGAGATGGTGAAGAAGTACGACGTTGACGAAGTCGAAGCCGAGGGAGGGCTTCCCGGGATGGATCAGCATAGCCCCCCTCCGCAACCCAGATATCTTACCTCTGATCAGCGTACGAACAGAGAGTCCGGTTATGTGAGGCCGATAAGAACGAGGCGGAAATAGTGATTTCAAGATTTTATTCCACTGGAGTTGGTGTGTCAATAATTGTAGCAACCATGAGCGCTATCATTTTTGCCTCGGTACCCGCAAGTTCACAATCTTCATCCTGCGGAGTTTCTCCTAGCAGTGACTGGGATGAAGGAGACAACCCGAGAGATTACCTTTCCATAGATATCCCTGGGAGCGGAGGCGGAGAACTGTTCGGATTTGACGGAAGGTCCGGGCTTAGGGCCCTTGACAAGGATGTCAGCACCGAATGGTCGGACGGTTCCTGGGAAGGATTTCCAGGAATCCAAGTGGATAACGGTTCTGCGACTGCTATAGAATTGGTACTCATGCCTGGGAAGAGGTACACTTTCTGTATAGATTTCAGTTCAAAGGGAGACGTGTACCTACTCACTCCGAGCGACATGGAAATGTATGAAGTCGATATGCTATGCGAAGAAGAAGGATGGGAGTTGATCTGTGAAGAAGGAGCATTGGATGCAGTTCCAGTCGAGTACAGGGACCTCTTTACATGGATTCCATTCAGAGATACCCATGCATACGAGTCGGTCTCCTACCAGGAGTTCTCTGTAGCTATAGATTCATCCGGATCGGCATGGTCATTTGCAGGTTTCGGGAGTAGTTCAACTGACCAGGAGTTCTTCTTGGTTCTAGATGGTTGGGACAATAGCAGGCAGGGAGACCAGCCTGCTTCGGGAAATATGAGCGTAGAGGTGCTGATTGACGTAGAGGATAGGTTCATGCTTCCGAAGACCACAGCATACGTTCTGATTGGTTCACTCCCCCTTTCGTGCATTATTATCCCCCTAATCATCCACTCGAAGTATCACTCAACTGCACTGGGAAAGGAAGATTCGGGGATGATTGAGGTCCCTTTCTTGAATGATGATTCCTCTGTTTAGGAATACTCCATAACTTCCCATGCCATTCTCAGATCAGCCGCATTTATCCTGCCTTGCTGTGCGAGGTGCCAGCCAGACTCGGTGGTTGCGAAAACGAGTCCTTGGCCCAGAACAGGGGCGTGGATTCTAGCCCAGTCCCCCCCTGGGCCAAGTCCCATGACACAATACTTGTGACTTGTAGACTTCAATTCAAGAGCGGCCTCAAAAATCCTTAGAGCGTCCTTCCGATCACTGGTCGAGTAGCAAGCCTTGACAATGTCCCCCATCCCTTGGGCTTCGGAGATGTCCTTTGTTATCTCCGAAGTTGATGGGACGCCTTCTAATGAATGGAAAGAGGCGATTATCTGGGTTCGCCCCCCTCCTGCTAATGAGACCAGCTCTTCCCTCTCTTGGGCAGGGATATCAATCTCCAAATCTATCCAACTAGGATTAGCGCTAATCGCTGACCTTAGGACGGAAAACCTCTCATCCTCACTTGATGGGAAAAAGCCGCCTTGTTCCTGAGGTCTGCAGACCATCAAAATAGGGGCTTCAATAGAAGAAGAGATTCTCTCTATCTCCTTCTGGTAGTCTACTTCCTCGAAATCTAGTTTACCTACCGACACCTCAACTTCATCCTTTTCGCCTTCATCGGAAATCTTCGTCGTTCGTATTTTTTCCTCAGTAGTCCAAAGAAAATCCAAACGAATCTCCAATAAATCTGCACCCATCTTAATTGCTTTAGGGGCGTCGGAAATCATTTCTTCAGAGGTTCTGCCCCTCAGTGTAACGCATACCGAGGGTTGATTCATGGGTTTATGGGAAATATAAGGCCGGTTTAATCGTGTCGTGCAAGAAATCTTTCTGAAGTATCCAGTTTCTTCTCCATTACCGCTAAACTGCCTATAATCGGGAAGTTACATGGAGAGGGTTCATAGGCCTCGGCTTTCTAAAAGGGATGATATCGTTTGAGGGTTCCCGTAGGGAACCCTCAATTGGAGGAGAAAATATGGACAACGAGTATAGCGCAGAAAGCATCCAGGTTCTCGAAGGGCTAGAAGCTGTGAGAAAAAGACCTGGCATGTACCTCGGCGATCCACATGATGGTTCAGCCCTACATCACTGCATTTGGGAAGTAGTAGACAACTCAGTGGACGAACATCTTGCAGGCCATACAGACTCAATTGAAATTACTCTTAATCGGGATAACTCACTCTCTGTCCGGGATTTTGGAAGGGGCATCCCAGTAGGCATTCATGAAGAGTTTGGCATCTCAGCTGCTGAAGTAATAATGACTAAATTACATGCCGGTGGAAAATTCGACAATAGTTCGTACAAGGTTTCTGGCGGCCTACACGGTGTCGGCGTATCTGCAGTAAACGCAGTTTCTGAGTGGATGGAGATGACCATACACAGGGATGGCATCGTCTATTTCCAGAGATATGAGGCAGGAGTACCTGTTGAGCCATTGAAGGAAATAGGGAAGTGCGAAGATACCGGGACCCTCATATCATTCAAGCCAGATTTATCGATTTTCACCGATATTGTGGAGTTTGATTTTGAAGAGATTGATACAAGAGTTGGCGAAACTGCATTTCTAAATGCTGGACTAAGCATTGCTATTGTCGATCTTAGAGGTTCTGAACCGCACTCTTCGGAGCACCTGTACAAAGGGGGACTATCTGAATACGTGAGTCAACTCAATGAAAGGAGAGAGGTCTTGCATGAGGAAGTCATCAAGATTAGAGGCGAGAAAGAAATAGAGAAGGGCGATGTAGAAGTCGAACTAGCACTGCAATGGTCTGATGCGTTCAGCGAGTCTATTCGTTGCTATACGAACATCATAAGGAATAAGGACGGTGGCACCCACATGTCCGGCTTACGGACGGCTTTGACCAGTTCAGTTAATTTGTATGCAAAGAAGAAGAAGTTGCTCAAAGGGGATGCTCTTTCAGGCGATGACGTAAGAGAGGGTTTGGCAGCAGTAGTAAGCGTCAAGCATCCAGATCCTTCCTTCTCATCCCAAACCAAAGATAAGCTGGTTAGTAGTGAAGTTACGGGGATTGTACAGACTATTGTTTATGACAAATTAGGCGAGTTCTTCGAAGAAAACCCGTCTGTTGCCAAGCAGATAGTGGAGAAGGCAATACTTGCTTCCAAGGCTAGGGAGGCAGCCAGAAAGGCCAGGGACCTTACTCGAAGGAAGGGGGTTTTGGAAGGAGGGGGTTTGCCAGGCAAACTTGCCGACTGTCAATCTCGAGACCCAAGCGAATGTGAGGTTTACCTCGTGGAGGGCGATTCTGCGGGCGGTTCAGCGAAAACTGGAAGGGATCGTAAAATTCAAGCGATACTTCCCCTAAGAGGAAAAATCCTCAATGTAGAAAGGCAGAAGCATAATGCTGCAAAGGTGTTCCAAAACCAGGAGATACAGACCATCATTCGTGCTCTGGGTGCTGGCGTAGGGAATAACGAGGATGAGGAGGGCGCATTCGATACGACTAAACTCCGATATTCGAAAATCATAATAATGTGTGACGCGGACATTGATGGTGCGCATATTAGGACTCTAATGCTGACTTTTCTCTGGAGGTTCATGAGGCCAGCAATAGAGGAAGGGCACGTTTTCATTGCCCAGCCTCCTCTCTATCAATTGACTAAAGGGAGGGTGAGCAGATACGTATTCTCCGATGAAGAAAGAGACAAGGTGACTCTGGAATTGCAAGGCGGCAACCCTGATGCGAAAATAGGCATACAGAGATACAAGGGACTTGGGGAGATGAATCCTGAGCAACTATGGGAAACTACCATGAATCCAATGACTCGAACTATGCTGAAAGTAACCGTTCGTGATGCAGAGGAATCCGATGAGTTGTTCGAGATACTGATGGGAGAGGATGTTCCCGATCGGAGAACCTTCATTGAAAAGCATGCCAAGGAGGTGACCAACCTTGACATCTGAGGAAGAGGGCGAAGCAGGAACGCAGGAAAATAATGAGAACATACTAAACCATTCCTTGAATGAGGAAATGAAGACATCTTACATCAACTATGCAATGTCAGTAATTATCGGAAGGGCCCTTCCTGACGCTAGGGATGGCCTGAAACCCGTCCATCGACGTGTTCTATACGGTATGCACGAAGGCGGACATACCTCTGAAAAGAAGTATAGCAAGTCCGCACGCTCGGTTGGAGAGGTGATGGGAAAGTACCACCCTCACGGGGATCAGTCAATCTATGACACAATGGTCAGGATGGCCCAAGATTTCTCCCTGAGGTATCCGCTCGTCGATGGTCAGGGGAACTTCGGTTCGATTGATGGAGACCCTCCAGCAGCTATGAGATATACCGAAAGTAGGCTTGATAGAATCTCGAAACACATGTTGGAGGACATTGAAAAGAAAATAGTCGACTTCCAAGCCAACTTCGATGATTCCGAAATGGAGCCAACCGTACTTCCCGCAAGGTTGCCAAATCTGCTGTTGAATGGTAGTGACGGCATAGCAGTCGGGATGGCGACAAGAATACCCCCGCACAATCTTACAGAGGTTGCAGGAGCGATTAGACTGCATGTCAATACTATTCTTAAGGAGTCGAAAGACTCCTCTAGAGTTCCCAATATCCCTATCGAAGAGTACATGCAACACGTGAAAGGGCCTGATTTTCCCACCGGCGCAACCATCCATGGAATTGATGGCATTGTTGACATGTACTCTACAGGCAAGGGAAGGTTCCACGTACGCTCGAAATGCGATGTTCTAGACGATACAAGTGGTAAGAGGATCATAATTCACGAGATTCCATACCAAGTCAAAAAATCAGACATGCTAGTCCATATTGCAGAATTAGTATCGAAGGAAGTAGTCACGGGAATCAGAGACATTCGTGATGAGTCGTCCAAAGAAGGGATTCGAGTCGTGATAGAGGTGAAGAGCAATTCCGATCCACATGCAGTACTGAACCAACTATTCAGATCAAGCAGATTGCAAGAGTCATATTCTGCCAATATGATGGGCATCCTTGATGGAAAGCCGGTTCTCCTATCCTTGCCAGTGATGCTACACACGTATGTCCGTCACAGAGAAGAAATCATCGAAAGGAGAGCGGTTTTCGATCTTGAAAAGGCCGAGTCAAGGGCCCATATCCTCGAAGGACTAGTAAAGGCGCAAGAGCGAATTGAGGACGTACTAAAGGCAGGTAGGGGAAGTTCTGGGAGAGAGCAATTTGAGTCGATACTGCAAGGAAGCGAGAAGCTTCCGAAAATTGCCAAGTTCAATTTCACGAAATCGCAGGCTAAGGCAATCGCAGAACGACGCTTGTATCAACTAAGTCGGCTCGATGTAGACAAGGTCACGGACGAATTTGAGGATCTGAAGATCAAGATTGCAGATCTTCAAGATATTATCAAGTCAAGGCCCAGGCGTCTGGAAATACTGATTCTAGAGCTCGATGATATGGTAGAAAAACATGGAGACGAGAGGCTTTCGGAAATCGATCCGATGCCGCTCTCCATGGATAGGGAGGACCTTGTTGCAGAGGAGGCGATCGTGATATCACTTACCACTGACAACTACATCAGACACCTGCCCGTAGAGGCATTCAGACTTCAGAACAGAGGAGGCAAGGGCCTCAAGGGAGTGGTCACTAAGGATGAAGATGCACCATCCAAGATAGTCACTTGCTTCTCTAAAGATCGACTTCTGATTTTCACCGACAAAGGAAGAGTATACGGATTGAGAGCATGGGAGACTCCTTCTGCCAGTAGATACGGAAAGGGCAGCCATATCAGAAACCTCCTTGGTGGCATTAGGGATGACGAGAAAGTTATCTCCATCCTCCCTATGGAAAGATCGCTGATAGAAAATCCAGAAGGCCATTTCCTGATGTTCGCAACCGCAAATGGCAGGATAAAGAAGAGCAAGCTTTCCGAATATGCAAGAATCAATAGAAACGGCAAGTTCGCCCTGAAGTTCGCAGACGGAGATAGTGATAACCTGGTTTCAGTGAGGCCTGCGACTGATTCGGACCACGTCGTACTTGTCTCTGCATCTGGGAATGCTTGCAGATTCATGCCAGCCGAGGAGAAAACCAGGATTTCCCCGGAGACAGGGGAGTCCGTCACCACCTATGTTGTCAGAGTCCAAGGCAGGATAAGTCAGGGAGTATCAGGAATGAAACTATCAGGAAATGACAAAGTAATTGGAATGATTGTTACAGACGACTTCGATACCAGCGTCCTTACAATCTCCAAGTATGGAATGGCCAAGCGAAGCAGATTGGGTTCTGGGGAGATGTTGCCACTAACCGAAGGAGGCACCCCCATAGTTGACGAGTCGGGAGATCAGGTATTCGAAAGAGATGGTTACAGGAAGACCAATCGGGGAACAAAGGGCGTTAGGACGATGTCTTTGAGGGATGGAGACGAGATTGTCAGCGTTAGGCAGATTCCGGACCTTGACGACCAATTGTTCATGCTGACTGGTTCTGGAATGATGATCAGGATGGTTTCAGGACAGACCAAGGAAACCCTCGGAAAGGTGACAAAGGGTACTAGGATTATGGAGCTTCGAAACCGTGATCGCACTGGCTACGAAGACGAGATAGTCTTTGTTGCGAGGCTCCCCTCCGAACTAATCAGTGCGGGAGAAACTCTGGGAGAAGAAGAGTAGAAGCACCGTTCTGCTTAAGCACGAATCTCTGGTCGTGTAATTACTGCGGCAGTCGCATAGCCTGGCCATTGCGCTGGATTGCTAATCCAGTGGTGTCTCACCTCGGGAGTTCGAATCTCCCCTGCCGCGCCACAAAAAATGGGGAGGGTTCATTCAATGAGAGGGGCTCAGGAATCCGTGCTTGACCCCTCCATGATGCCGGGCTGGTTATCTCTGGCCATTTTTTCTCTAGTATTTTTATCGGCAATATGGGCAATCATGAGGCACATAAGTCTGAGGCCATCCAATGACAGGTCGTGGGTAAATGATAACGAAAGACAGGCTGAAGCCGAATTCAACGGGGACGAGGTGACCATTCGTAATGTCAGGGACTTCGAGTGGAGGAGCGGCAGGGACTTCGATGAAAGATGGATTGACTTGAAACTGAATCTTACTGAAGTAGAGAAGATATGGTTCGTTCTCGAGTACTTTGACCCTAAAAGAAGACAGATGGCGCACACC
>LURR01000019.1 GCA_001628485.1 Marine group II euryarchaeote REDSEA-S11_B3N4
GATTCAACCAGTACGAGCAGTATTCTTCAGGAGAAGTCAGCTAATTCAGGAAGGCGTCGTTGTGGATGATGGCCCGACTCTAGAGGAAATTAAAGCCGAGGAGAAGGCTGCCAAGGAAACCCAAGAAGCCATTGACGTAACTGAAGAATCCCTTGACTCAACAGAGAACAAAGAGGATGAGGCATCGTCTGATGCTGATGTAGTAGATGAAGCCCCCCCAAAGGAGGAGGATACATCAGAGGTCGCACAGCCAGACTATGAATCTATGACAGAACCACAACTAAAGGAACTACTGAAGAAAGAAGGAAAACCTGTATCAGGAAAGAAGGCAGACCTGATTGCACGACTCACGGAGTGAGGAGATGAACCGCATAGCGGTGCTGTGCGGAACTGGTATGAGTGCTTTCTCTACGGTCCTATCATCCTCTGAGGAAACAACTTCGGAGCTACTGGTTGCCGAATCCAAATGGGGAGAAGTTCCCATAAACGCCGTCATTATGGCCAATGGAGAGGTATTTGTCATAGATCGGCATCACTCTCCTGGAGATACAAGAACCCCACCACATGCTATCGAGCACAGGGCTAACGTCCATGCTGCATCGAGCTGCATGCCGGATTTGTTAGTCAGCGTGAACTCTGTTGGCTCAATGATCGAGACAATGCCTCCGGGGACAATAGGGATCGGTAGTGGTATGCTGGATCTCTCAGAAAAACCGTGGACTTTCCACGACGAGGATGCGTTCCATTCCGATAGGACAAACCCATTCGATGAACTCTACTCCGAAATATGCGTGCAAACTCTGACTGACAAACAAGGAACTGCTCCATCAGGGATAGTGGTGGCCCAATGCATCGGACCCCAATTCGAGAGTCCCCACGAGATAGACGCACTGGAGAGACTAGGGGCCAATGTGGTAGGGATGACTCTTGGTCCCGAGCAGAGGTTGGTATCCGAGACAGGCATCCCTCACGTGTCATTGCTCTGTTCTTCTAACTGGGCCGCAGGACGGACTCCGGGCGAACCCGATGCGGAGATAGACCACGAATCCGTCGATTCAATGGCATCAAATATGCGTGAAATGGTGTCTCACTGCATTATATCACTGCTAAGTGGAGACGTATGAAATCACTACCTTGATGGCCCCCTAGCCTGTAGCATAACCATGTCCAGAAGACTGAGCGTAGATGATTGGTTGAATGTAGAGTATTCTGATATTCCAGATGGGTCATGGCTAACGATGATGTCCAGAGTGGCCAGCTTCCACCACAAGCACCGATTCTCATCCGAAGAGAACCACGGTCACGACATGGGATTCCGCATCGCGTTGACTGTAGAGGAGCTTGGCGAACTCTCGGCTGCAATCACCAAGGGCAAGCCAGACGAGGAGGCAGCCGAGGAACTGGCAGACCTTCTGATCCTCATCCTGGGGCACTCCCTTGCCATGGAAGTGGATCTAGAAGGAGAGTTTCACAAGAAGATGGACAGGGTAATGACGAGGAAGGCCCGCACGGGCAAGCTCGGTATCAGGGTTACAGAGTACTCGGATGATTAACAATAACAGATACTAACGAACCAGAGCAGGTCGGGGAAAAAATCCCGCGTTTGTAGACCAAACCCCGTCGAGAGTATCCCCTCAATTGAAGAATTCAGTCTGGATATCTAGTATGTCTGTCCTTGAATCTGCACTCGAGTAAGCTTCCAATGGCTCTCTGTTCAAATCAAAGAATTGATTTCCAAAAGGGAATGGCTCCACAACAGCCCTTGCTTGTTCCCATAGTCCTAAAATTGCTAATGAGGCTCCAAGAGCCTCTGCAGACGAGAGCCTCCCCACCTTGCCCCAAGAAACTGGATTCGCAGCAAGCAGCAACGGTAGAATCCTCCCTTCAAGTCTGGTTCTACCGTCAATCAAATCTAGAGACTCCTCTATATGTTTCCACGAGCAGTCAAGCACTACAATCGAACCGCCCAACGAAATTAGACCACCATCTTCCGGAGCTAGTACAGTCTTTGCACGAGGATCCAACAAGTACCCTCTCCTGGGAGCAGAAGTAGCCGTTTCGTGGAGATTTATCAGACCAATCTGATGCAACTTTCTAGATGTGCATTTCTTTGGATCATCCTGATCTAGATGAATAACATGCAGGGGTACGCTTTGCACGATACTATCTCCTGGATCGAGAACCAGATCTAGAAACTCCAAACCTCCGGCCCTTCTTCTTTTCAGGTCTTTTCCTAGTCTTGTTCGATACGACATTCTTAGCATCCGAGATGGTCATTTGACTCGACGACTCATTTGCCACCATGGTATTGCTTCTTGGTATGGCTTCTACGAAAAGCGAAATCCCCAAAGCCTTCTCGAACTTTTCCAAGGTGGAATCCATTGGCCTATTCCCATTCTCCGCCTTCTGGATGACTCCTATCTTGACATTCATGCTTCTCGCTAAATCTTCCTGCGACATCCCCTTGATTTTCCTGCCATCACTTATCCTGGAGTGGAAATCTCCTGCAAGCTCCGTTGCATCCTTGGTCATGATGTCTATTCCTGAAACACCCTTGCCCGTCACCAGGCTCGTTTGCTCATTATTATGGATTACTTTCGTGGGCCTTTGCTCTACCACCAATCCCATCGAAGCTATGCATCCAGAGCAGCATTCCAGAACGGATTGCGATACCTTTGCCCCCCTAGTGCCCACTCCTTCCTTTCCGCAGAGCTCGCAAGCACCCATGGTATAGCGAGTCAAGAGGGTAACATGAGGGCTTCGTAGGGGTCATAAGTATCCTCTTTGTGTCAGAACCATGTCTTCAGAGGCCGGTGAGCCTAGCTCCGACGACAATATACTCGAAAAAGGCGATCCGAACAGAGCCGCTCTAGACCGCCTCACTAAGGACTATCAGGATCTCTCTGAAAAGGCTCAACAGTTGTTGACGGAGAAGCTATTCCTGGAAAACGAGATGAACCAACTGAAGAAGCGCTCAAACCGACTCGAAGAGGAACTCAGCAACATTCGAACTCCACCATTAATTGTCGGCTTCATCCAGGACGTGGTAGATGAGCAGGCCATTGTCAGAAGCTCAAATGGCACGGTATTCCTAGTCTCTGTGAATCGTCGTCTGGATAAGTCGAAGATAAAACCCGGAACTAGAGTAGCACTCAATCAGGATACTCTTTCCGTGGTCGAGATACTCGCTGATTCCTGGGACCCTCTGGTTAGCAATACGGAGATTATCGACATTCCCGACGTTCCTTATTCCTCTATAGGGGGTTTAGAGGCACAGATTAAGGAGCTCAAAGAAGCAATCGAGTTACCCTTCGAAAATCCGCAGGCGTTCTCCGACATGGGGATTGAACCGCCCAAGGGAGTTCTTTTGACCGGTCCGCCTGGAACAGGTAAGACCATGCTAGCGAAAGCCGTCGCCAACTCTACGAACGCTACTTTCCTAGGTCTAGTAGGAGCGGAACTAGCCCAGAAGTACATAGGAGAAGGAGGCAGGATGGTCAGAGAACTATTCGAGATGGCAAGACAAAAGTCTCCTTCCATCATCTTCATAGACGAGATAGACTCGATTGGCTCAAAGAGACTCGATGTTTCAACGTCAGGCGATCGCGAAGTTCAAAGGACGCTTATGCAGCTGCTCTCAGAAATAGACGGTTTCGACAGTCTGGACGACGTGAAGGTGATTGCTGCCACAAATCGTCCTGAGCTTCTGGATGCAGCATTGCTTAGACCAGGAAGGTTTGACAGAATCATCGAGATACCGCTACCCGAAGTAGATGCTCGAGAGGCGATTTTCCGAGTTCATTGCGGTGAAATGCCAAAGGGAACGGGTGTCGATGACCGCAAACTAGCATCTATGACTGAGGGATTCAGTGGTGCGGAAATCAAGTCTGCCGTCTTGGAAGCAGGAATCTCAGCCATTTCGGATAACAGGAAATCCGTAACCAAAGAGGATTTCGTTCTCGCAATTAAGAAGGTACAGGATAACCGGAAGACTCCCGCGGACTCAAACTCTGAGGGAATATACACCTAAGGAAAGGTCTTGATGAAGAGGCCCTCCCCATGCACATGGCTCAACTTGTAGAATGTGTACCAAATTTCAGTGAGGGCAAGGACCAGCAGATTATCGACCAGATTACGCAACCTATTCTCGATGAAACCGGAGTCCACCTGCTGGATGTAGATATGGGTGCAGATTTCAACAGAACGGTAGTCACGATGGTAGGAGAACCAGAAAAGGTACTCAAAACAGTGATCGAGTGCACTAGAATCGCGACCAGAATAATAGACATGAGCAAGCACACGGGCGAACACGCTAGGATGGGGGCTGTGGATGTAGTCCCATTCATCCCGATATCCGGAATTTCAATGGAACAGTGTGTTAATCTCTCAAAGAGATATGCCGAGTCAGTCTCTCAGGAATTGGGTCTTCCCATTTACCTATATGCGGAGGCTGCTACAAATCCAAATAGAGTAAGCCTTCCAAATATCAGAAGAGGCGAATATGAAGGATTTGAAGAAAAAATTTCAGATCCTGGTTGGGCTCCAGACTTTGGCCCCGCCTCATTCAATTCCAGAATGGGAGTCACGGCTACGGGAGCCCGTCAAATTCTCATTGCTTACAATGTCAATCTCGATACAGATGATAAGGCCAAGGCAAATTCTATCGCCTCATCGATAAGGACTAGCGGATCGCTTGTTAAGGATGAACAAGGACAGAAAATCATCGGTGAAGATGGCAAGCCGGTTAGAAAACCCGGTCTCTTCAAGTCATTACAGGCTGCCGGTTGGATGTACGATGAATCTACAGCACAAGTATCCATGAATCTACTAGATTTCTCTGTAACCGGACTTCACGATGTCACGGAGGCAATCAGGAAGGAGGCCTCCATTATCGGACTTAACGTAACTGCAGGCGAGCTTGTGGGTTTAGTGCCGCTAGAAGCAATGCTTTCTGCAGGGAGATTCTACATCGACGATGATTCCATAGTTGATGAAAAAATGCTTGTACAAAAAGCCATATCTGGCCTAATGCTAGACATGCTAGATGACTTCGAGCCAGAGTCAAGCATAATTGAATGGGCAATCAAAAAGGTGGTTTGATGAACGAGGGTTACATGGATGTTCTAAGGTCTATAGCCAGTTCAGAACCAACGCCGGGGGGAGGCTCGGTCGCAGCGCTCTCCTTGGCTCACGCACACTCATTGTCGTTGATGGTAGCGAGATTGACATTAGCGAAGGAGAAGTGGGCAGAAGGGCACGATGCCGCAAAGGCTTCCATAGAACTATCTGAGCCGGCTTTGGAAGAGGCAATTCTTCTCGCTATCTCAGACTCTGAAGCATTCGAATCAGTTATGTCTGCATACCGCCTACCCAAGGAAACAGAAGACGAGAAAATACAACGATCAGAGGAAATAAGGAAAGCCACCATTGGGGCTGCATTGGCACCACTCAATACTGCATCGAGTGCTCAAAAACTACTATCCAATCTCGAAAAACAATCCGCCTCTTGCAACCCCAATGCACTTACTGACCTGGCCTCTGCTTCAGAGATGGCTCTTTCAGCGGCGAAGATTGCATCTTTGAACGTTAGAATCAATTTAGAATACATCGAAGGCGAAGATGTGGATTTACTAACCTCGAAGATAAACACGGTCGTTGAGCAGTCCATAGAATCAGCAAATATTGTCTCAACGACGGTAAACAAAAGGCTGGAGTGGTAATGTCGTCCGGAAACCTAGAGAAATATGGGATTCCAGAATCCCTGCCTCCAAAAAGGCAGAAGGACGATTCAGTCCCTCATGCTCCGGTTAGGCCTCAGATTCTCAATCAAAAAGAGAGAAGGCTAGCAGTTGAGAACTCACTTAGATACTTCCCAGAGAAATGGCACAAGGAACTCGCAACAGAATTTCTCGAGGAACTGGATAGTCTTGGTCACATATACATGCACAGATTCAGACCAGACCATGAAATCCGCTCAAGATCTATCCACGAATACAAGTCTAACAGTAAGAGTGCCGCCGCTATAATGCTGATGATTCAGAACAACCTCGATCCAAAAGTCGCTCAATACCCCCACGAGCTGATAACTTACGGCGGAAACGGCTCCGTATTCCAGAATTGGGCTCAGTATCTCGTTACAATGGAGTACCTATCCAAAATGGAGGAGGACCAGACATTGGTGATGTATTCGGGACATCCCCTGGGGCTATTCCCATCATCAGTAGAATCCCCGCGAGTAGTTATTACCAATGGCATGGTCATACCAAACTATTCCTCACAGCAAGACTACGAGAGAATGAATGCATTAGGGGTGTCCCAGTTTGGGCAGATGACAGCAGGATCTTACATGTACATCGGCCCTCAGGGAATAGTTCACGGCACTACAATTACGATACTTAACGCTGCTAGGAAGTACCTCGGTAAGACATCAGAGAGCGGTCTCGGAGGCGTCCTCTATGTGACCTCCGGATTGGGCGGGATGTCGGGTGCACAGGCTAAGGCTGCAGTCATTGCCGGGGCTGTCTGCATCATTGCTGAGATCGATCCAACCCCTGCTAGAAAGCGCCACACTCAGGGCTGGTTAACTGAGTTATTCGATGACCTTGATGATCTTTGCAATAGAGCCGAGAAAGCAGTCGCCAATTCGGAAGCGGTATCGTTGGGATACATAGGAAACATTGTCGACTTGCTAGAGTATCTTATAGAAAGGGGGATCACTCCCGATTTAGCCAGCGATCAGACAAGTCTACACAACCCCTGGCTCGGCGGGTATATGCCGGCAGGCATTTCATTCGAGGATGGCATTTCTCTACTAAGCTCAGATCCCAATAAATTCAGACGACTAGTTCAATCCTCTCTGAATAGGCACGTCAATGCTGTAAACCCTCTCTCTGAGAACGGAACCAGGTTCTGGGACTATGGGAACGCTTTCTTACTTGAATCGGGAAGGGCTGATGCTGACGTATTCTCAGAAGATGGCTCATTCCGGTACCCCTCATATGTTGAGGATATTATGGGGCCGATGTGCTTCGACTACGGCTTCGGTCCTTTCAGATGGGTCTGTACTTCCGGCAAGAGACAGGATCTCGCAACGACTGACAAAATCGCACAGGAGGTACTGGAAGACCTTGCCTCTCGATGTCCTGAAGAAATTAGAACGCAGTACTTGGATAATATCAAGTGGATTTCTGAAGCAGAAAAACACGATCTGGTAGTGGGAAGTATGGCAAGGATATTGTACGCGGATGAGGAAGGTCGTAGGCAAATCGCCCTCCGCTTCAATGAGGCCATTTCTGAAGGTTTGATCACCGCACCGATAGTACTAGGACGTGATCACCACGATGTAGCCGGTACGGACAGTCCATTCAGAGAAACCGCTAATATCTACGACGGTTCGATGTTTACTGCAGATATGGCAGTACACAACTTCGTTGGCGACTCATTCAGAGGAGCCACATGGGTCAGCCTGCATAACGGTGGAGGAGTCGGTTGGGGAGAGGTAGTCAACGGAGGCTTCGGCATGGTAATAGATGGGTCAGTTATTTCTGAGAGAAACATAGACTCGATGATTTCATGGGACGTGAATAACGGTATTGCAAGGAGGTCATGGGCTAGGAATGATGGGGCAACCTTCGCCATTTCCAAGGCCATGGAAAAAGACCCCAAACTGGACGTGACCTTGCCAAAATTAGTCGATTCCACTATCCTCGACGACCTGTTTGAAAAGACTCGATGACTCTATTTGACAGACCGCTACGCGAGATACATGGAAACGGTTGTAATCGATGGAGATAATCTAACTCTTGAGATGGTCAAGGCCGTATCACTGGGATCCATGGAAGTATCTCTTTCATCTGATTCAAGAGAAAGGATGCAGGCTTCTAGAAAGGCCGTAGAAGACATCTTGGACTCAGGAGAAGTTGTTTACGGAATAAATACAGGATTCGGGGCGCTTTCATCTGTCCGCATAGGAGACAGCCAATTAGAGGAACTACAATCCAATCTCGTGAGAAGTCATGCATGTGGAATTGGCGAAACAATGGACCCAAATATTGTTCTAATGATGATGACTATTCGGGCAAACTCTCTTGCAAAGGGGGTATCTGGAATCAGGCCATCTGTGGTGGACACCCTTCTTGGGATGGTTAACTCAAGAATAGCACCATCAATCCCCAGAATAGGATCATTAGGAGCTTCAGGAGACTTAGCTCCGCTCTCCCATATGGCAATGGGAATGATGGGCGAGGGCGAGTGCCTCGTGCAAGTCGCTGGCAAATGGGTCTCCAAGGACTCCCGAACCGCATTGGAGGAAGCAGGATTGGAACCAGTTAAACTTCAGGCAAAGGAGGGACTTTCCCTGATTAATGGGACAAGCCAAATGTGTGCATACCTCACACAAACCGTACTAAATATGGAGATATTGTGTCTTGCTGCCGACGCCTCAATCGCGTGTTCAGTGGAGGCAATTAGAGGTTCTCACAAGCCGTTCGACAGGAGAGTACACGATTCTAGACCGCAAGTCGGACAATCAATCTCAGCCGCGAGAATTTCTGCATTCCTTTCTCAGTCAAACATAGAAATTTCCCATGAGAACTGTGAAAGGGTGCAAGATGCATACTCATTCCGATGTGCCCCTCAGGTCCACGGACCAGTTGTGGATCTGATTAGGGAAACCAGGAGAGTTCTAGAGATAGAAATTAACAGCGCTACAGACAACCCTCTGGTGTTTGTCGAGGATAACGGAGCATCAATAATCAGCGGGGGCAATTTCCACGGCCAAAACCTGGCTCTAGCCAGTGACTCCATTGCCGTAGCATGCCACGAACTTGCTAGTATTTCTGAAAGAAGGATTAATCAGATCCTTGACCCTAATTGGAGTGGACAGAAAGCCTTCCTCGCTGGCAACGAGGGATTAGAAAGCGGATTAATGATTGTTCAGTACGTAGCAGCGGCAATAATATCGGAACTACATATTCTCTCCAGTCCAGCTACAATTAGCAATGTCCCTGTTAGCATGGGCAAGGAAGATCATGTTTCAATGGGCGCCACGGGAGCACATAGGTCACTACAATCGTCAATTCTATTGTCCCAGGTTTTAGCGAATGAATTCATCTGCTCTACAGAGGCAATCGAGGCCATAGAAGAATCACCTGGGATAGGAGTCACAAAGCTAGTCAGTTGGGTCCGTTCCCATGTCGAAAGACTGGATGGTGACAGATCGATGACAAGTGAATGCGAACAACTATCAGAATCAATTCTAGACGGCGGATTAACTGAAATTTTCGGGTGAATAAATGCAAGAAAAATTGCACATGAATCAACATCCTGGAACGGATCCTCCACCATTCACTACAAGGATAGTAGGGAAGGAAGGGAACTCGCTTCTTTTAGAGGAAACTTACTGCTATCCAAGGGGGGGTGGGCAGCCAGGGGATACCGGGGAGATTACATCAATAGGAGGCGAATCATGCAACATGAACGAGGTACTGCCGGGAGAAATGATCCTGCATCCCGTTGACGATGCCTCCATATTCACAGACGGCCAAGAAGTTATTTGCACCATAGATAGAAATCGAAGGAATGAACTCACGCTCATGCACACCGCACAGCATATCTTCTCTGCAATATCTGAAGATATCTGGGGGGCTGAAACCGTGGGAAACCAAATTGGAGTAGAAAGCTCTAGAGTTGACCTACTTTTTGATGACAAAGACGTTTTCGATCCGGATATCATAATCGGCGAAGTAAATTCAATCCTTGATTCCAAAATTCCCGTGAATATCCATGAATGGGACAGGGAGAAAATAATGTCTCACGAGAAAATGAGGCATACAAAGTTCATGCACAGGATTCCAGATACAATCACACACCTTAGAGTCGTTGAAATCGAAGATATCGATCTGTGCCCCTGTGCTGGAACACACGCTTCCAATACGTCTATGATACCTAAGGTGAAGTTCATCTCAAAGAAGAACAAGGGAAAGGGCAGATTGAGAATTTCATACGAATTTGATAAATAAATTAAGTAGTATCTATTCTATTGGTGGGCTCGGCAGGAATTGAACCTGCGATCTTCGCCATGTCAAGGCGACGTCATAACCCCTAGACCACGAGCCCGGCTCTCCTTCGAATTGAAACACACACAAGAATGATTCTGATGTCTCATGAGACAATTTTTGAGATTCTTCCATCACAACCTGAAACTGAACATCTCCCTGCCACCCTGGTTCTACCGTTACTCATCTTGATCAATTCTGGTTCGGAGACTCTTACGTAGCTCTTACATTTCATGCAGAACCCACTATGCTCCGGTGGCATATGGTGTGGTAGTCATTCAAGTATTCAATTTTTGATATAGTAGGGGTTATTTGACCAAATCACATAATTTTTTCCAAATTCGCTATACTGCGAGCATATTATAGAAAATATAGTAAAAAAGAATTCTGATAACCTAAGTTATCGGTACAATATCAGGCGATTTTTTTGGCTGGATTATGTCATTTTCTGAATAATTAATATGGAAAATGTGATTTTAACGGATTAATAAAATGGATATCATCATTATTCACTGTTAGTATCAGTACGTCTTGTTCGAGTTAACAATAATGCCATTTTTGATCGTAACTCTCACAGGTGAAGATCCCGGAGTCTGGCACCATGAGTCTGCCGAAGAAGACCATAGGACATTCATGTCTGCAATGCTTCCTTCAGATATTATTCCTCGAGGTTCCTCTTCATCAAACATTGTTGTTGCGGGGTTTCTAGTCACCGCAACTAAGCTTGCTATGGGATCAACTCCTAATCTGTGCGTTACGAAACTCCCAATCAATGGAAGTGAGGTTATTGGACAATTTGGATTAAAGTCAGTGGCTATGGAAAATGGCCAATCTTCAGAAATGCACTTTTTTATCGGCAACTCTAGACTCTTTCCAAGGACATAGGGTGTACCGGGGAGAAATGTTTGCACTGTTCCGGACTCTGCCGCACTGACTCTGGCATCATCGTTGGAACATGCAACATGATCAGCACTAACAGATCCGAGGTCGGCAGCCAGAGCAAGCCCCCCACTGTCTACGAATTCATCCACGTGCAATCTCGATTTCATTCCATAATCTTTCGAAGCCTTGACTATATCTTCTGTCTGATCGTTAGTGAACCAGCCTTCTTCACAGAACACATCTACCCATTTTGCCAGAGAGAGCTCGGAAATTACAGGTAGTTGATCTGCAATTAGGTGCTCAACATAATCCTCCCTCCCCATCTCTGGAGGGAAATCATGTGCACCCAACCAAGTTGCCCTTATGTCTATATCAGTGGATCGATTTATTTCAGATATTGATTCTAATAATTTTACTTCAGAATCCAAGTCCAGTCCGTACCCGCTCTTCGCCTCCAGGGTAGTCGTCCCATTGCGAATAAATTCCTGTACACGAGATATTCCACTATCTACCAAGTTTCGTTTAGGGGTGCTTCTGGTATGCCTCACCGTCTTCATAATGCCACCTCCGGATTGGGCGATTTCCCGGTATGTCTTACCCTTCAATCTCATGGCAAGCTCGTTCGTCCTATCTCCAGACCAAGGTAGGTGGGTGTGACTGTCAATAAAACCAGGTACTACGGACATCTCCCCGATATCTATCACTTCTACATCCGAACTCGCGCTATTTGCTGGGTACCAAGGTGCAAACTCTGACAAAACCTCTTCGGAAGGAGCGATTTTCTGAACAATTCCGTCACTGATAATTATAGCCATACCTGCAGGATGAACTAGTGACTTTCTGTCGAGAAGCCTCTCCCCAGAAAGGGGGTCCTCATCGTCTCCAGTAGAAAGGTGTGCTATCTCTCCACAGTTGTGTAAGATAGTCCTCATGATGGGTCCAAATTCCGATAGTTGAAAGAACTCCCGCTCGTCCGCGGTTCGTGGAAGGCATTATTTTAGGAATAGAAAGCACCGCTCATACTTTCTCTTTTGGAAGAGTGAGCACATCTGGCGAACTATTCCCTTCATTTTCATCCCTTTATCGTCCGGAGGAGGGGGGGATACATCCAAGAGAGGCCGCTGATCATCATTCTGAGACGACATCCCTATTGTTGGAGAGGCTGTCTAGTTCCGATGATTTTTCCTGGGATTCAATTATTGCTGTAGCCTTCAGTCAAGGTCCTGGTTTAGGGCCGTGCCTTCGTGTAGGTGCGTCTGTGGCTAGAACTCTGTCTACGAGACTCTCTGTACCACTATTGGGGGTCAATCACTGCGTTGCTCATATAGAGGTAGGTAGAAACCAAACTGGTTGCAAGGACCCTGTTCTTCTGTATGTCAGTGGCGGAAATACCCAGGTAATCGCTAGAGCGGATGGAAGATATAGAGTTCTAGGAGAAACACTTGACATAGGAATTGGGAATATGCTAGACAAATTCGCTAGAACACAGGGCATCCCATTCCCAGGCGGTCCCGAAATAGAAAAGTTGTCAAATGAGTTTTCTGAGAAAGGCGAAACTAGTCTCGATGATGTGTTATTGCCATATGGGGTTCACGGAATGGATTTGGCTTTCTCGGGGATGCTTACATCAGCAGTACAGAAAGTTGCTGAGGGCAAGTCTCTAGGGGAAGTTTGTTGGTCTCTCCAGGAACATTCGTTCGCGACTTGCGTAGAAGTGGCCGAGAGGGCATTAGCGCATACTGGCAAAGATGAGCTTTTGCTTGGTGGAGGAGTTGCCTGTAATGAGCGACTTAGAAATATGAGTAAAATGATGTGTGAAGATAGGGGTGCGGAATGTTTCTGGCCAGACAAGCCATATTGTATTGATAATGGCACTATGATTGCCGAATTAGGGCGTAGAATGCTTGAATGTGGCTTAGAAACAGAACTAATGGATAGTGGAATCGACCCATCACTAAGAACCGACAACACCGCAGTAGTTTGGTCATGATAGTCGCGAACTCTTATGAGAGTCCTTAGGGCCGGTGGAATGGGGATTGATTACACAGTGCAGAGGAGAAGGAGGAAGAAGGCAGCACCGAAGAACATCTTCGGATCATCTTCACAGACATCTTCCAAGGCAAGATCAGACAGTATTTCCAAAGCAAAAACGCCCAAACCCAGGTCACCAAGAGCAGCCCCCCCATCTGCACCTGGTTCTAGGCCCAAACCCGTGCCAAAGCCAAAACCTTCTACAATTAAGGAAATTGAGCAGGATCAACAAAATGATTCCATAGGGGCAGAAGAGCAATCAGCCGATCCTCAAATTGCAGAGCCTGAGGAAACAATACTGGAAGGTCAGATTCTGGGTATAAAAAAAGTTGAAGAGACACCTCAGGAGGACAAATCAACGAAGCCGAAAAAGAAGCCTGCTGAAATTACAACCAAAGTCGAACCCAAGGTCGAAGACTCTGGTAAAAGTTTGAAGGCTAGGCAGATAATAGAAGATAGCATACTAAGGGCATCGCTTGCGGCAGAGAAAGAAAAAACAAGTAGTGTTTCCAAGAAAGGCCCATCGGAAACTAAAACCGAACCTAAGAAATCTCAGAAAAAATTCCGTAGCAAGACATCATCATATCAGCCTGCTAACCGTGCTCGAAGACTGGATAGAAGCAGACACATGGAGTACAAGTATGAGATGCGAGGGCTACTTGTAGAAATTGGCGTCTCGGAGGAGTTTCGTTCAAATCTCTTAGCGACAATATGGGCCAGAGGTGAGAGGCAGACTACCAAGGAAGCCAAGGATTTCCTACAGGAGAAGCTAGATGAGGGCATCATAGATGATGAACAAATGAAATCGCTTGAGAGTATTGTGGACGGGTATACAATCCGTCGGTAACCTGAGAATGGTTCTTGGGATGTCACCATTTGGCTTATCCATGTCAGCAATCGACACTTCTGATTATGCCTCCAATCCGGGCTCTTCAGGAGACCCGCCATATAGGAGGGGCATCCATCCTGGAATGTATGCCGATAGACTATGGACAATGAGGCAGTATGCTGGTTTTTCGTCACCTAGTGAGACTAACTCTCGATTCAAAAAGCTGCTCGAAAATGGACAAACAGGACTATCAGTGGCTTTTGATTTGCCCACACAATTAGGCATGGACTCGGATGACCCACTTTCCTCAGGGGAGGTTGGGAAGGTGGGTGTTGCAATAGACTCAATTCATGATATGAGGCAACTATTCGAAGACATAGAAATGTCTTCAATATCCACCTCCATGACAATCAATGCTCCAGCAACTACGCTGCTCGCCCTATACATAGCAGTGGCAGAAGAGAAGGGAATTCCAAGTTCAGATCTTTCTGGTACAGTACAGAATGACATCCTGAAGGAATACATTTCTAGGGGGTTGTACATTTTCCCCCCTGATCCGTCCATACGCTTGACTACGGACTTAATTTCATGGTGCGCCTCAAATGCCCCCAGATGGAATACAATTTCTATTAGCGGATATCATATGAGAGAGGCAGGATGTACGGCCGTTCAGGAAATTGCTATGACATTATCAAACGCAATTTACTATGTCAGAGAGGCAATCAATAAGGGGATGGATGTGGACGATTTTGCACCAAGAATTTCCTTCTTCTTCGCATGTCATAACAACTTCCTAGAGGAGGTAAGCAAGTTTAGGGCGGCCAGACAGCTTTGGTACGAGATGGTCGAAAACGAATTCTCACCATCCAATCCAAAGTCATCCCAACTTAGATTTCATACTCAAACATCAGGAGTTACGCTCACGGCACAACAGCCAATGAACAACGCAATTAGAGTATCATATCAGGCACTGGCATCTGTATTCGGAGGAACTCAATCACTACACACTAACAGCTTCGATGAGGCACTTGGTTTGCCTACCGAAGAATCGGCTAGAATTGCCCTGCGCACACAGCAGATAATTGCTGAAGAGACCGGAATCAGGGAACATGCGGACCCCCTAGGAGGTTCTATAGTGATTGAGACTATGACAGATTCGCTAATCGAAGATTCGAGAAATATGATTAACGAAATAGAGTCTCTCGGGGGTGCAATGGAATGTGTAAAATCCGGCTTCCAGCAGAGGGTCATTCATGAAAGCGCTTGGACTCATTTACAAAGGGTTGAGAATGGCGACGAACTCGTCGTTGGCGTCAATTCTCATGTCAACGAAGATGATCTAGATTTTGAGGGATTGGTCCTCGATACGGATGCAGAACTACGAAAGGCTTCCGAATTGTCAAAGATGAAAAAAAATAGGGACCAATCTATAGTCGACGATTCCTTGCAATCAATTAGAGAAAGCTGTAGAGATAAATCAAATCTCATGGATCCGATAATCAGTGCTGTAAAGGTTGAAGCTACAGTTGGAGAGATTAACTCAGTACTCAGAGAAGAGTTTGGAACATGGGTTTCGCCTAGTGGTGTTTGAATGACAGACGGAACGATTGACCATATAGGAATTGCAACTTCCTCACTCGATGAGTCGCAACAACTCTGGTCTATCTTGGGATTTACGCAGGGGGATGATCAGATAAATTCTGAACAAGGCGTAAAAATCAGATTCATGCACGGAAATGCTTCCACAAGAATCGAATTGTTGGAACCATTAGGTGATGATACCCCCGTAGGGAAGTTCATTTCCAAGAATGGACCGGGAGTACAGCAAATAGCAGTTAGAGTAGCAGATATAGAAGAAGCAATCTCGAGTTTGCTCAGCGCTGGAGTAAAAATGGTCTCGGAAGCACCTACTCTCGGCGCAGATGGCCATAGAATTGCCTTTGTCCATCCTTCTTCAGCAGGCGGAGTTTTGATAGAACTCGTCGAATCGAACAAGTGAGAATCATCAAAAAGAAAATCTATTTCCGAGTTATATGATTAGTACGCTAGACAGGATAGAATCACTAGGAAACTCCTCTTTAGGAGTCATCGAGGAACAGAGAGATTTCGTCAGAGACTCTCTTGAAGTTCTTAGAGCAACAAGCCAAATATCCAATGACGCTTTCCTGGATGCTGGAACAATTCAGGGCGGATTATCACTTCTGTTGAATCTAATCTCACAAGGAATTTCTGAAGATGAGGCTATCTCCCAGTTAGAGGGCCTCAAATCTAGGGCTCACCTACTCGAGGAGAAATACCCAGGACTGGATAAGAAAGTCGAAAGTCTACGTAAATAATACTCAGATATTACTCAAGTAATATTATATCTAGGCGTTTTTCCGCACAATCATGCCGAAGATCAGCCTAGACATGCCCAAAGAGATTGTATCTGATCTGAAGAGCCATGTCGGCGACTCAAAGAAATTCGTCAGTTTAGCGGACGCAATTAGAACTGCGTGTAGGAAGATGTTGGATCAGTTGGACGAAATTGACGCAAGACATGGGAGGTGAATGAGTGAAATTACCCGATAAAGAAGAGGCTATGGAAGCAATTGAGACTATTGTTCGCTACATAGAACAATGTGGATCAGATCTGAGGGAAGGACTTGAGAATACGCCCGAAAGAGTGGTCCAGTCATACGAGGAGATATTCAGCGGATACTCAGACGATGCCAGTGAAATTCTGGACTCTACGTTCAATGCCGAAGGCTACGATGGGATAGTCCTGCTAAGGGATATGGAGTTTCACAGTACCTGTGAGCATCATCTTCAACCATTTTCTGGTAAGGGCCATATCGCATACATACCAGTGGATAGAATAGTAGGCATTAGCAAGCTAGCTAGACTTCTGGATATGCATTCCAAGAGGCTTCAGAACCAAGAGCGAATTACTCAATCTGTAGCGGATGATATTGTTGAGAATCTCAGTCCTCTTGGCTGCGCTGTTATTCTGGAGGCCCAACATGGATGCATGAAGTGCAGGGGAGTCAGAAAGCAAAATTCAATTATGACAACTAGCGCTATGCGAGGCGTCTTCTTCGATAAACAAGAGGCTAGAACAGAAGTATTACAACTTATCAGAAGTGGAAATTTGCACGGGTGATTTTCTGCAACAATATCCAATAGTTGAGATTTTCCACTCTGTTCAAGGAGAGGGGTTTCATACGGGCATTCCGCATGTCTTCATCAGATTCGGAAATTGCAATCTTAGATGTGAGTGGTGCGATACCGACTTCATGACGTTCGAAGATATGGACATCGATTCGATTATCGAAGAGGTACTGAGCTACAACTGCGACAGAGTAATATTCACTGGCGGGGAACCTGCGATGCAAGATCTTTCCGTCATCGGTAAGAGGCTGAAAGAACACGGGATCAGCATCTCAATTGAGACCAATGGAACAATTCCGGTAGACCCCATCGTCGACTGGATATGTGTTAGTCCTAAGGATCAATTATATCCGAATGTATCGATAAGACAGAGAACTGGTGATGAACTGAAAGTAGTATATTGCGGACAAGACTTGGCTTTGTATGATGAGTTGAAGACAGGCTTCACCCATCTCTACATCCAGCCTTGCTATGTCGAGGATGAATCGGTTGAGTCAAATGGCAAGAGTTTCAAGATAGTTGAGCAACTGGTCAAGGATAGTCCTGGTTGGCGATTGAGCCTCCAGACACATAAATGGATGGGAGTACTATGAATAGGTCGGTAATGTCGCTGTCTGGTGGCATGGACAGCACAGCTCTTCTATTGAGGATGATTGCAGAAGGAGACGATGTAACTTGCATTTCCTATGACTACGGACAGAAGCACATCATCGAGATAGATCGAGCTAGAGACAACATAAGTTATCTGAGAGAGAAAGGCCATAATGTCGAGCACTTTGTTGTAGATCTTAACTCTGCAATGCAGTCTCTACATTCCGCACTGACTAGCGAAGACATAGTTGTTCCAGAGGGCCATTATGAATCCGAGCAGATGAAGCAGACAGTAGTCCCCAACAGGAATGCTATTTTCTCATCGATACTATACGCTCGGGCTCTAAGTACTGCTATTTCCGAGAACTGCCAAGTTAGGATTGCCCTAGGTGTGCATAGTGGCGATCACGAAATATATCCCGATTGCAGACCCGAATTCTACCAGTCTCTGGAGAGGGCATTCTCCATAGGAAACTGGGATAGCGACCGCGTTTCTTTCCATCTCCCATACATCTCTTTTGACAAGAAGATTATTCTTCAGGACGCTTTGAAATCTTGTACCTCACTAGGGTTAGATTTCGACATTGTCTTCACCAACACTAACACATCGTACAATCCAGACACAAATGGTAGGAGCTCTGGAAGGTCCGGTGCTGATGTTGAAAGAATACTAGCGTTCCACGCCATCGGAAGAGTAGATCCACTGCAGTACGTTTACGATTGGGACTCAGTTTTGAACTATGCATTGGACCAGGAGAGGCAGGGTGGGGCAAGATGAAAGAAGACCTTCCAAGATTCGACCCAGAAAGGGATTCGGAATGGAGGGAAAGGCTAACAGAACTGCAGTATCACGTTACTAGGGAGGCTGGTACAGAGCCACCCAATTCAGGAATTCACAACATGGAGAACAGAAAGGGGGATTATCTGTGTATTTGCTGCGGACATTTACTGTTTACCTCTCAGATGAAGTTTGACTCTAGATGTGGTTGGCCAGCATTTCACACAGAGGATAAAAATGCTGGAATTAAGAGGATTCGAGACACCTCATACGGGATGTTGAGAATAGAAGTCAGGTGCGGCTCATGTGATGCTCACCTGGGCCATGTTTTTGATGACGGACCTATTGAATTCGGTGGCGAGAGATACTGCATTAACTCAGCAAGTATAGACTTCGAGATGGAGGTAGATGATGCCGAATAGAATACGAAGATGGGTCGAGACCGATACTGGCCACAGGGTGCCCAACCATAGTAGCAAATGTAGGCATATGCACGGGCACAGATATAGGTGGGAGGCAGAGTTGGAAGGGGATGTTGTGACAAAGAGAGGAGTATCAGAAGAGGGAATGCTCATTGACTTCTCAGAGGTTTCTGAGATACTAAATACGCATATCCACGATGTAGTGGATCATGCATTTCTGGTGTTCGAGGATGACAAAGTAGCCCTAGACGCTCTCAGGATGATGGAAACTGGGCATCGAACCGTGATTCTCCCCTTCATTCCTACAGCGGAGAACCTGGCTAAGTGGGCATTTGAACAGGTTGATCCACATATCTCATCATCCTACGGGAATTCTCTAATCCTAAGAGCATTCCATGTCAGGGAGACCCCTAAATCTTGGGCAAGCTGGTTCAACGAGTAGTATCTCAAAGAGGGGCACTCAGAGTCAAGTTTGCTCGAACGAGTCGGCGGCCTGTGTTAGAATCCCGAGTATCCTGTGTATCTCATCATCCTTAGGAAGACCCCTGAATAACACTCTGAGAAGAGTATCTTCTATCCCTTTCCTCTTGTGATCCTTGGTTGGCATTGATTCTACTAGCCTCTTAGCCTCAAACCTCAGTTTGTCTCTCAATTTCGGATCAAGAAGCCTACCTCCAGTCCCCGGCGGGTTAGTTGTATCAGAGTTTACGTACCAAGAAAAGCAGATTATGGATACAGCATGACTTAGGTTGAGTATGGGATAACCTTCCCATGTTGGTATAGTTACAAGCAGATCACACATCGACAACTGCTCATTCAATAATCCCTTTCCTTCGGGCCCGAATACTATTGCCACTCTGCCCTCAATCCCAGAAAGCCTCTCTGGGAGCTCCTCAGGTAGGAGGAAATGTCTCTTCACTGTCCTTTCTCCCTCTTCTCTCTTCCCAGAGGTCCCCACGACTAATGAGCAGTCTGCAATGGCCTCTTCAAAGGTGTTAATGACTTTAGCCCCATCAAGGACCTCTTGTGCATTCTTCGCTCTCCTTCTCGCTTCCTCGGACCAATTTCCATCCCTACCAACAACTCTGAGATCGTTTATTCCGAAATTTAGCATCGAACGTGCTACTGCACCAATGTTGCCATCATGCTCAGGCCTTACTAGGACGACGCATACGTTTTGGGAGAAAGTAGGTAGATCCTGACTCCTCCTGTCTCCCATAATACTTCGAATGGGTAACTGGTGATGAGTGATGCGCTAATCGACTCTGCGCTGTTTATATCGAGTGATATACCCCGCAATCCAGTTTCTCATCCTTTTGTTACCTACATCAGTGAACTCAGAAACTAGGTGCTTGTTGGTATCGAAATCATCTGTGAATTGATCGGGATACATCTCTACGAGCCTCAAAGCTCTGCTTTTGATAAACGAAGGCCTGATATTTCCCATTTCAATCCTCCAATAATTTAACTTCTAACGGAAAACCCTCTTCTCGAGTACATACTACTCTGATCTTTCTAGGTGGATTCTGCATCCCCCTTGCCCAAATTGCATGATTAACAGACTCATCTATCCAGATTTCTTCGTCGTCACCTCTTTTCATATGTCTAGAAACATGAGTCTTTACTTCGGCCATGGCTCTCTTGGCCCTACTTGTTCGTGGAACCTTCCACGCAGCTCTGAGTGGTATTGTGATTTCCTTTACCTCTGCCATTTGGTCACCTCTGTAGTTTGGATCTTCTCCACATGTGCCTCTTGGGATGAGAGTTGGTCTTCCTATTTGTCCTCATTACCACCCAAACCGGAACACGCTTATTCTGCTTAGTCACTTTATTCAAGCGCTTTTTCTTTGCGAATGGTTTGTTCCTTGCCATGGCGCCACCTCAATACTTCTCCAAACCAGGGTACCTTTCTTCAGCTTTCGACCTTACCGAATGTGCAACCTCGTCGAGAAGAGCTTGTCCCTCAGAACTAACGATTTTACCCCTGTTAACATTACCAGCTGTATTCAGCGATTCGACCAATAGTCCCGAATCTGAGAGTTGCTGCAGAATCTTTCTAGCGACGTTCCTTGAACCCGCCACAGCTTTATTCTTCTTGACCCCTCTATCCTTAGATCCCCCGAACTCTTGTGAAATTCTATTGGTACCTATCGGGCCTTTTATTGCCACCTTCCTAAGTACTGATGCCGCTCTAGTGTGCCACCAGTCTTCCTGTACGGGTGGTCTTTCTCTGTGAGTGCCAGTCTTAACCTGAGATGCCCATTCTGGTGCAGAGACCTTGTCATAAGACTTCAACTTCTCAGAAAGACTAGCAATTAGAAGGTCTGCTGGAACGTCATAGTAAGTCGTCATACCCTCACCCGTGCGTCCCGGGCGTCCGACAGACCGTATTTAACCGTGATGACACGGTTTTGCTGAATCTCATTGGATGTTTTCTCACAACAAGCATTGAATAATTGGGGCCATTTGCAAAAAGTTGTGAAGAAATCACTTTCGAAGAATCCGAACATGCTTCGTACGATGATCGGAACGGGAATGACGTTAATCGTACTACTGTCCTACGCAGTATACTCTAACACTGTTGATTCCGAGTACTACGAGTACAACACAACGAACGAACATGAATCAATGGATCTTACTCAAGAGTCGGAGGGACTGGCCCAGTGGTACTATACCACAACAGATGCGATAACTTGGGTAAATTTCACCGTATACGACGCACCCTCAGGCTCAACACTAATCGTAGAAGCAGAGGGCACAAATTGGTCCCACTCCCCAAACTTAGGCCTAACCGATCAGAGCTATGTTTGCAATGAGCCAAACTCAGACTATTCGGACATACTAGATACATGTGAGTATAGCAGAACGCATACTATGGAATTAGCCAATGGTAGTGGAACTCTAAGAGGCCGCGTATCTCTAGAATTGCCAATCAAGGGTAAGGGCTATCTGGAGAGTGAGAATATCGAAAGAGCCCAGGAAGAAGCCGACTCTCTAATTTCCAGTGCGCAAAAGACGATTACATGGAAGGTGAAGGTTGTTAGCGATGGTGAAACTAGTCCTAGTGCCGGAATGCTTGTCGAATCTGAGTTTTCCTCCCATGAGCTGGTTTCCTTATCGAAGTTCAAAATAAATCCTGTCCAAGAGACCGTATACAGCTTCTCTGCTCTAGTTGGATGCTTTTTCCTCGTTCTAGTAATACCATTGATGATTTACTTCTCTGCGAGGTACAGGGAGAATCTCAACGAGAGCAAAAGAGCATCGGTCGATGATTAATGTCAGACAACCGAAGGTCCGATATCCCAATCGAAGTCATTTTTCGTTCTAGTTAGCGACACTAAGCCCAATTCTACAAACTGGGCAATGGAATTGCTCACTCTTTCCTCTACTGGAGAAATTGCTTCATTAAATTGGGCATCCATTTCTTCTATGATCGATCGAACGTTGCGCGTTCCGTCCATTAACACCCAGAGGGCGCTATTCATTCTGTCCATAGGACGTCTTACGAAGGTTGGAGTACCCAGAATCCTAGCTACCTTTGCCTCAATCTTAGTGAGATTCTTATCTAAGGTGACCTCGATGCATCCGCTTTCCAAGGTTGTCCATTCAACTTGGCATCTAACTGGAAATATGTCCATAACTGCTTCATCCTTGGATATTCATAAGCAAGAATATAGAGGAAGAG
>LURR01000002.1 GCA_001628485.1 Marine group II euryarchaeote REDSEA-S11_B3N4
CACAGGGTTGTTAGCAAGGTTGTCATTACCAATTCCAGAGATGAGGTCCTGTTGGCCAAGGTTTCGAGAGGATTCTTCACAGGTTGCTGGACACTGCCTGGGGGATTCGTCGACTATGGCGAGCACCCCCGTGAAGCGGCTGTAAGAGAAGCCCTAGAAGAGCTAGGCGTGGTGATTGACATACCAGACCCACTGAACAAGCAGGCAAAAATTAAACATCCAGAAGGAGCAATAATCCAATCAAAAATCTTCAATGAAGAAGGGATAAATTGGATTTCATTCACTTACAAGTGTGAGGATGACTTGCAAGGACAAAAAATATCCCCCAAGGATGATGAGATAGAAGAAGCCAGATGGTTTGCAAAAGAAGAAGCCATTAGAGTAGCAGTTTCAGAATTCGATATTGACGCCATAAATGCGCATTTGCAATAATTTCACGGATGTTCTGAATTAGAAATTTTCGTGTGGTGGGCCTGCCTGGATTCGAACCAGGGTCTATTGCTCCCAAAGCAACAAGCATAGACCAGACTAACCCACAGGCCCCTTAGCTCAAAGCGCACTTGTTGTGGTCATGAACTTTGCTAGACCCATCTCCATGAGTCATTACTGCATCTAACTAAGATTCCCTCCAGTTCTGCGCCTCCAATGATGGATTCCCATGATTCTGAATCTAGACCAGCACTGTCTAATTCTCTTCTAATGGCGCTTAATTGTAAAACTCCGTGTTCATCGGTCGCACTACGCAATATTCTCCTGACCTTTTCCCTAATGCTAACGGGAGCTTGCTGTCTGCTTTCTTCAATAGCAAACTTGGATTCGAGTCTTGATGACAGTTCTTTTGCGAGTTCTTTCGGAAGATTTGCATCAGAAACGGCATATGCCAGTGATCTTGAATCTGAGAACTGTTGGACATTAGTCACTTCATTGGAGCCGCATATTGTACATTTTGGTTTGGTCCCATTTCTATGTCCGAAGGAATGGCCGCACTTACACCGAACTAGACACCAGTCGAGTCCCATACAAGGTGAGTTAATCCAAGGTTCATCACCTTGTCGTTAAAAAGATAACAAACATCTGCTCGGAGCAATACGAAAATATGCTCAGAAGCGTAATTGCGGCTGCGATTTCATGTTTAATCGCAATGATATCAGTAGTTATCATGATAGTTGAGGGGACCATAACCCCTGAAGCCTGGGCATTGCTACTGATTACGCCCATTCCTATTGCCGTGTCAATAACCACGAATCATGACTTGGTTGACGAAGCACCTGATTCTATGGAAGACTGGGACGAAGTTAACGAAGAAGAAACAGCTGGGAATGTGGGCGATCCTGCTGATGCCGGTTTCGATGTTCCTGTGCTATAATCAAGAAAGTCGAAGAGTCTCTAGATTTGCAGGCGCATATGTCTGTACCTTGAATTTCTCACGAAGACCCATTCTGAAGGCATTACAGGTCTGGGGATCGCCATGATGGCAGATGATCTTCCTTGGTGTTGGATTTAGAGCCGAAACATAGTCCATAAGTTGGTTCCTGTCCGAATGACCGCTGAATCCGTCAATTATCACCATGTTGCAATTCACGTCGAGCATCAGTGTCTGTCCTTTGTCCATTAACGGAACGTGGGAATGGCCCTCCTGTAGCCTCCTTCCAAGGGTTCCAGAGGCCTGATAGCCTACGAAGCATAGGGTGTTCCCGGGCTCTGGTGCCCAGTGCTTGAGGTACTCTATGATGGGCCCGCCAGTCATCATACCACTGGTAGCTAGAACTATGCAAGGACTTGGATCGAGGAGAATTGTCTCACGCATCTCCCTAGAGTCTACCTGCTTGAACCAAGAGGAGTTGAAAGGATTCTCATCCCCACCTCTAAGCATGCTCTTCTTGAGCTCTCTATTTAGGAAGTTGGGATGACTTGAATGAATCGCACTCGCCTCGCTAATCATTCCGTCGAGCCACACAGTGACAGGTGGCACACGTCCTGACTTGAATAGCTCATCAATTGCCAGCATTACCTCCTGGGATCGTCCAACTGCGAAGACGGGACAGAATATCTTTCCCTTCCTACTAAGGGTGTCGGAGACGAGATCCTGGAGCTCCTGGCTAGCTTGATGCCTTGTGGGCTGAATGCTCTGAGGTCCGCCATATGTGGACTCAATCACGAGTGTGTCAACTTTTGGAAACCTTACCGTAGCCGCGTCGAAAAGCCAGGATTTCTCATACTTTATGTCGCCTGAAAACAAAAGTCTGTGCTCTGACTTTCCCTCTCCTATTTGCATGTAGACGCTGGATGAGCCCAAAATGTGGCCTGCATTCTCCATTGTCATCTTAATATCGGGAGCGATGTCCGTCTTGTCCCCATAATTCACATCTACAACGTGCTTGATGCACTCCTGTATATCGGCCTTGGAATATGGGGGTTCGTTACCCTCTGCTTGTGACACCTTGATGTAATCAATTTGGAGAAGGGTCATCAGATCTCTTGTCGGGGGCGTGCAATACACTGGTCCCTTGTATCCATACCTGAAGAGAACTGGGAGCATCCCTATGTGATCCACGTGAGCATGGGTGATGACTACGGCATCTAGATTGTCCAGTGGTAGAAGTTCTGGTGCTGAGAAGAATGGCTGAACCTCGCTCTGGTTATTGGTAGGTTTTGCTCCTACATCTACCAGAACTTTGGACTCGTTAGTCGTGACCAAGTGCATTGCTCGCCCAACTTCTCGATATGATCCGAGTGCTGAAACTCTAACCCATGACTCCCCTGGCCTCTGAGGGCGATATATCCGTGTCCCGAATTTCTTCAGCAAGGACTTCCTCTCATCGGCTAACTCCTTGCGGTAACGACGGATGTCGTGCTGGGTTCTGCTCTCTCTGGCAGGAGCACGTTCTACCTTTACAAGCCAGCCAATTTCATCTCTCAACGAGTTGACGTGGGAGCCTTTCGGACCCACGGCCGATGATGGGTCATCGCATTCCAGAATAACCTCAGATAGCGCCGGATCAAGCCACGTATTTCTGACCATTGCCTCGGCAGGAATTATTCTATTGACAGCATCGTGAACTTCCTGCTCATCGGATAGGATTTCTGGATGGGGCCGAATTACAACCCTACGCTTCACAGATTTGGCAATCCTTACCGTTAGGCTCTCACCACCTCCTGAGAACTCCTTTGGCTGTTTTGTGATGATTGCGATAGAGCCGGCTTCCAGTGTTACTTCGTGATCTATACCATCGGGTACAATCTTCGAAATCTTCTTCTTTATGTCGGGCAGAGTCAAACGCATAATATCCCTCGTGTCAAGAAACCTAGGCAATTACTGCTCTAGGTCGGGAATGTAATCAGATAGTCGAGAGGAGAGTCGCCACTTCCTCTTCGGATAGCTGTGTGAATCCAGTTTCGTTCGTGATGAATGCTAAGTCCATTCCGTTGCCACTTGCAGCGTCTCTCTGGGCTGATGCTAGAAGTGCCTTAGCAGCAAGTGATAGTGCTTGTTCCTTGGACATGCCTGTTTTGAATTGGTCTTCGAGTACACCATACATGTAGGGACTTCCAGAGCCAGTTGCACAGTACGTGTCTGGGATAGAGCCACCAGCGGAATCGATACTGTATACGCTTGGACCGGAGGAATCTACTCCTACAATCAGTAGCTGTACATAGTGTGGCCTTCCAGATAGGATGTTGGCAGTGAATGTGGCCGCTCCTTTTACTGTCATAGGCATGTCCCTTTTCAGTTCGAAGAGCTTCAATTCAGCGGCTAGAACGCGGGAAAGTGATTGGGCATGGCCAACCAGTCCGGCTGTAGTTAGAGCAATATTGTCCGAGATTCGGAAAAGCTTCTGAACCGACTTGTTAGCTATGAAATGCCCCATAGTGGCCCTGTGGTCTGCCCCTACAACAACCCCGCCGTCATAGGTAATTCCAACGGTACTTGTACCGGTCTTTATCGCGCTAGAAGTTGCATCCATGGTAATCACCGGCGGAGTTGCCAGTGATATTCTCTAGAATCGACCCCTTATCAATGCGACGGGAGCCGGTCTTGCCGAATAGCATTAATTTTCGAAAAAACCTAAGCTCGTATTCAGAAGATATCAAGGCCACAAAGCATGTCGACAGATTGTGTCTGTAGAAGATGATGGCCCTAAGTGGGTAGAGATGCCCAGCATAGCGGACCAAAGTATGAGCATCATTGATCCAGGCGAGCCATACCATGATTTGGGCATGAGGTTCCCTGATGCCCCGGTACCCAGGTTGGATGGAGACGTCATCATTCACAGAGCAGTTCTAGAGGATGTTACCGGAATTTCACAAATTATGGACTGGGTGTCTGACGGGGACATTGTAATTATCGAGATGTCAGATCTGATGTCTAGGGACATGGAACTACAACTAGCAGTCGGAAAAATCCAAGATTTTGTAGAAGACGACGTAAATGGCCAGGTGGTTCGACTTGGGAACACCCGACTCCTACTACTTCCTCCAACTTTTGATAGCGCCAGGGTGAATTGAGAAATGCAAAGTAAGGTAGATGCACCATGTCCCCAATGTCACGAAGACGGCGCATTGACGATGCTGGCAATGAGTTCCGAAATTCCATACTTCGGAGAACATACACAAATAACTGTAATTTGTGAATCATGCGGTTGGAAGCATACGGACTTCATTCCCTCGGACGGTGAGAAGCCCGGCTACTCATCTTTAATCGTAGACGAACCAGAAAAATGCTCGGCAAGAGTGGTCCGATCTTCATCCTGCACTATCAGGATACCTGAATTAGATTTGGAGGTCTCACCGGGCGGTTCTTCCAGTGGTTTTGTGTCAAATATTGAAGGGGTCATAAATAGATTCGAAGATGCTGTAGGCTCTATTATGAGGGGGAACTCGGATGATGAAAAGGTACTAGACGCGTCTATGGAACTGTTGGAGGGACTGAGAAAGATGAAAGACGGAGGTTCTCATTTTCTTATCGAGCTTCTGGACCCAAGAGGCAGGAGCCAGATAATTCACAGTGATGCAACCATTAGGGAGCTAATGGAAAACGAGAAGCAGTCTTTGGACATGGGGCCAGAGGTTCCAGTTTTCGACATTCGCTAAATTGCATCAGGAGCGAGGAAATCGGCTATACTATCCTCCATCTGATCTCTTCTTTGCTTAATATCAATGAGCCAGTCTGTGGCCCTGTCAATACAAATTTGCTTCACTTCTCCGGCCAGCATCCTGCCGCTTTCATATTCAGACTTGACCTCTGCTAGGGCCGCATCGTCACTTTCGAAGAAAAATTGCAGATACTGGTATGCCACGTCCTTTGAGACATCCCCTCCTAGCCTTCTGTGCTCTTCCACCGTGGGTTGTCCACCGCTGATTGCCCGCTTCACCTTCCTCTCCATGGATTCAATTTCGTCATCCATGAAGATTGTACTCTCGGGTTTAGATGAAGACATCTTATCACCAGTCATCCCTACAGCGAATCTGTGGTAAGTGGAACATGGGGGCATTAGCCCTAGGCCACCCAAATCCCTCTCAATTTGGAGCAACATTATCCTAATTCTGGAGCGATCCCCCATTGTTGCGCCGGGAATCTCGATTGTTCCATGCTTGGGATTAGACTTGATATCGGAAAATCCTAGTTCAGCAATTGAGTCGACAATGTTTCCAACGAGCTTTGCCCTAGAATCCATATCTATCCTACCAGAGTGGGAAACCCCCATCTCTGCCTGATTATCTTCCTGGACTGAAAGAGCCACGGTGAGCCCTCCAGACTTCCTCTTCTTCACATTAAACCAGTTCGTCTTCTGAGTTATGTCTCTGGTCAATCTCAGATGCGGATCCTGGTCAACCCCTACTGGCACAACTATTGGCCTTAATCCTCCGAAATCATCCAATTGAGGATGTACAATATCTCCAACCTGTACAAGAGGCGCCTGGACGTGAGCCAGATTTGTTCCTCCACCAAATCCGTATATCGCGTCTAATTCCGATAGGTTAGTACGTTTTCCTAGAGTGAAGGCCAGTCTCTGAACTTCAGGCCTAGAGCTCTGAAAGTATACGCTAGTCTTGTCAGAGTCCAAGCCCAATGCAGCATAATTCAACACGTACTCGCGTAACGCCGTCTCCCTTCCATTAGAAAGAGGGGTCCCTCTAGTCGCAAGTGCCTCCAAGTCGGCAACGGCAACGGTTACGTCGGCACCCTGCTCCTGAAACCAGCGAACCTGCTCTATAACCATGCTATGTCCAAGATGCATCCTGCCGCTGGGCATTAGGCCGGTAAGAACTCCGAATGGATCCCCCTTGGTTATCGAATCCGTAATCACGTCCAAATCCCTGTGTGCAAATACTATTCCTCGTCTATGCAACATTCCTGGATTTGGAACAGACCCGAGTTCCATTGGAGTCAAGCCGAATTGCTCGATCATTCTATCATAGTCGGTAGATTGCTCAGAGGACCAAGGATCAATGTTACCTCCCCCTACCATGAATTGCGGCTTGTATTACACCCAATCAAAGCATCGCTAGATTTCGCTCTAAGAACTGCGAACAGTTACAACGAATAGCGAACTCGTCTACGGTGATATATGGCTAATATCCATTGCTTCGGAGTGGGGCTCGTCGGTTCCTATGTTGCAGAAAAGTTAGCCAAGTCAGGCCACAACGTACACGCATACGACCCACAACCGTTCCGTGTTTTCGGAATTCCTGGTGTGGAGGTGCATCACCTCGAGAAGGATGAGAATCCAATAGATTTGATGTTAGATATGATTGTACACCAAGATGGTTTCGAATTCAATCCACTTCAGGATATCGTAGTGAACATGCTGCCGGGAGACATAGGACACTCGAGTACAACAGCTCTCGCGGAGCTTCCCTGGAGAACGGTGGATCTCAGCTTCAGCGAGTTTACTCCGGACAGAGATGACGATAAGGCCAAAGAATACGGTGCAAGAATCCTATGGGATACAGGGATAGCGCCCGGTCTGTCAAACATGCTTCTTTCCAGAGCATACGATGAAATGGGCCCTCTAGAGAAAGGCGAAGTTCGAGTTGGTGGAAACCCAACCGGACCCACTGGAGGTTGGAATTACATGGCTCCATTCTCTCCAATAGATGTGATTGCTGAGTACACCAGGCCGGCTAGAGTAATCAGAGGTTCAGAACTGGTCACATTGCCTGCATTATCAGAGAGGCATGAGATCGAAGTCAATGAGAAAGGAACCATGGAGGCATTTCTCACCGACGGATTGAGGAGCGTGTTGAACACTATACCCGCAGAAGAGCTTTCAGAATACACAGTCAGGTGGCCTGGGCACATCCAGATGTTCATCAATAAGACAGAGAATGCAGAGATTGACCTTGAAAGGATTACTGCAGAGTGGCAGTATAACGAAAAGACTCCCGAGTTCACATGGATGGAAGTATTTGCCCAAGGAAGAGATGGCACCAGCATGAGGTGGACTGTCCAAGATCATGGTAGTGATGACGGCCACTCAATGGCACGGTCGACCGGGTTAGTAACAATATGCTGCATAGAGGAGTGGTTGAATGATCCAGAGATGCTGCCACCAGGGGTGCACCCCCCCGAGGCAATGTCGCCCGAATCTGTTAGAAGAATCGTTAGTAGGTTGGTCGAAGAGGGTGTGGAGATCCAAGGACCTATCATTACTCCTCCTGACCAATAGACATCATGCTGCCGTCTTTTTTCACTAGGAAGTATATGGATGCAGGCACCGCAATAATCATTGATACTGCGAATGCGGGGATAATCCAGCCAATCCCCTCTTTCTCTGGCCTTTCGACTAGCCATGTAAAAGAAAGGATGGATTCAGGGAAGTCTTGTGTCCATCTGAATAGATTCGATGTGTGATGACCTACTATCGTTACGCCATGATGTAGATCATTGAACGTACTCATAGGAATCGTTTCGATTGCATCGGCTGAGCTATCTAATTCTATTGTGATGTTTGTTCCTGGGGCCTGGGTTAGAAGCATACCTGTTTCAATCGGCCTCCAACCGATTGAGAGATCTCTCGAATCTGGTGGAATCAGAGGAATCTCAGCACCGTTGGAGTCGGAAACAGATACGACATCCTGCTCGAACTGGAGCATGATCGTTCCTGGGACGTTCCACCTTTCCGAAGGGGGAGATGTTGAAATTAGAACTGATCCTTCTGAGATCACCGAAATAGCCCGTCCGGATATTCCGTGAAAATGCCATTCTCCCCATGTGGTGAACCATACCTGCTGATTCTCTAACCAAGATATAACCTCAGCATCATCCCTCACGCGGAAGTCTCCAACCCTTGCCCTCCAGTAAACAGAGACTAGTGAGTCCTCCTCCGCCAACTCAAGCAGTTCTATGTCGGCAACTCCCTTCTCTAGACTACCACCGTTCCTCACCATAGAAACGATTTCATCTGGTACTTCTTTCAGAGAATCTCCAACAATTACGAATCCGGAATCTATCAGCGAGTCAACTGTATCCTGATCAAGCACGTCGGCCTCTATTCCGAATGAAACAGGATCGCTGCCCCATTTTGAGGAGTCTGTCAGTCCTGCGAGATAATCCCTGCATCCTGGAATTACCCAGTTTTCCTCTATGGTATCAACCCCCTCAAAACCGTGGCACCCGAATTCATCACCTTGTTCCAATCTCTCAGGGCCGATTATGTTCGTCAGCCAGGTATCGGTCCCCCATTCCCCAACAGCAGATGGCGCAATAATTGGAGAGAGTAGAATCAGACCTAGTGAAAGGGCCCAGCATCTGCTGTGCATGGTACTAACCAGGCATTATGCCACTTCAACATTTCAACTGTAAAGTATGAAACTGAATACTCGGTGGCGTTGATATGGGCCTGTCTGAGAGATCTATGAAGAATATTAGCTCCTGGGTCAAGTTGGAGGGCACAGGACAGGCCTTCTCCACCCCACTAATCTACAGGTTCCTGGAAAAGTACGTCCCTGCCATCCTGAGAAGCGTGACCAATGTTCACATAAAGGGGGCTCACAAGGTTCCCTTGGAAGGTCCGGCAATATTCTGTGGCAACCACCTAGGTAATCTTGATCCATTCATCAAGATCTTAGCATCTCAGAGGCCTATTCACTTTTTGGCGAAGGAGGGTCACTTTGAAAAGCAACCAAATCGATTTGTGATGATCTCTACGGGTCAAATTGAGACTTTCAGAGGTTCCGGTGCTAGGGACGCTCTAGCAAGAGCGGTAGATGTGATAGAGAGTGGCTGTTGTCTGGGAATATTTCCCGAGGGAACAAGATCGAGAAGGACAGAAGCACCTTTACTACAGCCCTCTAAAACTGGTTTTGCAAGGTTGGCAGCACTATTTCCAGATGTGCCAATTGTTCCTGTAACTCTATCCATTGGAGCGAGAGACTTCATGCCACCAGGAACAATGCTGCCAAAGCCATGGAAGAGGATCGATTTGATTGTGGACGACCCGATAACATTCTCAGAATGGGCAGCGCATTCAGATGGCGGCTCCATAGATGACCATTGGGTAGATTCAATGATGGCAAAAAGCAAAGATGAACGCCAGGAAGAAATGGGGATATTGTATCGCAAGTTCTCAGACCAACTAGTAAACACGCTTGCAATGAGGGGAGCGCCCTAGCGCATTCTTGATGGACTACCTGGTTACACACACCAACCACATGAGGCAGTATCTTGACTTACTAAGCCGAATCCTCGAGGAGGGCGAGGCCAAGGGAGATAGGACTGGGACAGGAACGATCTCACTTTTCGGTCATCAGATGAGGTTCAATCTAAGCGAGGGTTTTCCTGCAATTACCACGAAAAGAGTCCATTGGCCGAGCGTTATACACGAGTTACTTTGGTTCCTTTCCGGAGATACCAATATCGAGTACCTCATTCAGAACAAAGTAAGGATATGGAACGAGTGGGCAGATGAGAATGGTGATCTAGGTCCAGTTTATGGTAAACAGTGGAGGAAATGGGAGTCAAACGACGGTAGGGTAATAGATCAAATCGAAGAAGCGATAGATCTTATCAAAAAAGATCCGAACAGCAGACGCATCATTGTTTCAGCATGGAACGTGGGGGAACTACGGGACATGGCATTGATGCCCTGTCACGCATTCTTCCAATTTTACGTAAACGATGGAAGGCTGTCTTGTAACCTATATCAGAGGAGTGCAGACGTTTTCCTTGGAGTGCCATTCAACATATCTTCCTACAGCCTCTTGACTTGCATGATTGCCCAGGTTTGCGATCTAGAGCCTGGCGATTTTATCTGGACCGGGGGGGATTGTCACTTGTACCTGAATCATATGGAGCAAGCTCGTTTGCAGGTCTCTAGAGAGCCCCTGAGTCTACCGATTCTGAGACTGGATCCATCGATAAAATCAATTGATGATTTCAGATTCGAGCACATATCCATAGTCGGATATGAGCATCACCCACATATAGCGGCTCCAATATCGGTTTAGTGATATAATGAAAATGGCGATGATCGTTGCTATGGATATGGACGGTTGCATAGGAAAGGGAAATGGTTTGCCATGGAGGCTATCTAGCGATATGGCCCGTTTCAAGAGGTTGACTGAAGCTGATGGATTCAACTCGGTGGTCATGGGGAGGCGAACATGGGAGTCCCTACCAGATAGATTCCGCCCGCTTCCGGAGAGAGTTAACATCGTAATGTCTAGGGATACAGATTGGGAGGGCGAGGGTGCTGTCACAGCCCTCTATGTTGGTCGAGCGATAGAGATAGCATTTGCAGAAGGAAGCGATGAGTGTTGGATAATAGGTGGAGCCCAGATATATGAGATGTTCATGGACAGAGTGGAGGAAATTCACGTTACTGAGGTTCAAACGAATAAGAGTGGCGATGTTTTCTTCCCAAAGTGGGATCGATCACTGTGGAGCCAACAGTTAATCGAGACTGTTGGGGCTGATGAGGAAAACGAATACGATTCCACCTACTCAATCTGGACAAAGGGTTGATTTGCACCTCTTCCAGCGAAAAAATATGAGGCCACTGCTAATTTGCATAATCCTGATATCACCAATTTTGATGTCCGGATGCACACAATCTGATATTGATACTTCTGAACAATCGATGGGCTGCACCTATCCGGAGGCTGTTAACTTCAACTCATCTTCCATTATTGACGATGGATCCTGCATTTACCCGGACGCACCTGCCCAAATCCTTGGGTGCACGTACTCAGATGCCCTGAATCATAATCCATCAGCCACAGAGGACGATGGCTCATGCCGCTACCCAGTTGTCCCAGAACCTGTCCCTGGGTGCACGTACCCTGAAGCATACAATTACGAAATAAACGCAACAGAAGATGATGGTACCTGCGTCTACGATAGTGACGGAGACGGGATAATAGACGCATTCGAGCAGCCTGGTTGCACGGATATCAATGCCAACAATCACAACTCTTCATCTACCGATGATGATGGATCATGCGACTACGACGAGGATGATGACGGAGTATATGACTGGGCAGAGTCAGAGGGCTGCGCTGATATTACTGCGACTAACTACGATTCTAGCGCCACAGAAAACAACCAGACAATGTGCGAATACCCGTTCGTTATGACTTTGGAGAATCTTGAGGCGTTCCTAGCAGATAGCAATAACGACGGGGACCCTGATGGCTTTGAGGCGTCGATTGATGCACTAAGTAACGATACTGCATTCATCAGAGTAATTGTGGTCGAAGAAAGCACCGAAGAAGGCGGGTTAGAAAGCGACACTAATGCTAATACGACATCAGTGGAGATAATCATGGGCCATGATCCCACGAACGAAATAATGTACAACAGCATGGTTATGAGATTCATGGGGGACATTTCTATCGAACAAACCACAGTTCAGAGCCCAGAAGGGATAAACTACCGAATTGGTAATTCCGACTCCGGATCATAGTACTATGCGAGAGATGAGGTCTACCAATACGAAAACCCATTCTCGGAAGACGAGGGGGGAGATGGAGGAGATGGCGAGAGTGATGACGGAGAGTCCGAATGCGATGGGTTCCTCGATAATTATCCATTTGGTTGGACGGATAATTGGACACTGTCATACGATGATGGAGTCAACACGGCCGAAGGAATAAACGAGGGAGAGGGGTTAGTCGCGAGTCTCGAATTTGTTGGAAGCACCCCTGAACTGAAGCTTTTACAGATTTCATCGATTGAAGGTATGGAGAGTTGCTCGATAGAGATCTTGGATGCTTCGTTGATTGATATTGGAATTGATACCTCGCTCCCACGAACCTCAATGACTATGAAGATAGAGAACGATATCGAGGAGGATTCGGGCAATGCCAAGACGAGGTCTGCAGAACTCAGCGAGGAGCACTTCGAGGAAGTCAACCTGAACGAGATCATCATGCGCGTCTATGCAAACGATGGGGAATCAGGGGAGAGCGGTGGTGAGGACGCTTTAGTCACTGAGATGCAACTGAGCGAACAGTCGTCGACTTACACCGACCAGTGCTACCAATGGACGCTATCATGGTCCGACAATGATAACGACGGGTATACGTCTGCAGGCGATGCCTATTCGATTTCTAGGACTGAGAAGGTAATCGACCCCTGCGATGACGATGATGAGTATAGGGACAGAGACTTCCAGTTCATGTTCTACGACTCGTGGGCGGGAATGCCGACTGGAGGAGTATTCACACCGGGATTCGGACTCTTAGTGGCAATATCGAGTATTTTGGCATCATCTACGGTAATAGGCAGGAGAGTTGTCTGACTACCTCACCCTTGAACCCGATAGGATATCGCCCTCTGTAGTTAGGACCTTGACCCCGCCTTCGCCGTCGTCTGCAGCAAGTATCATTCCCTCGGACATTACGCCCCTGAGTTTCCTAGGCTCTAGATTGGCTACGAATACAACGTTCAGACCCTCCAGATCGGATGGCTCGTAATGCCCCTTCAGACCTGCGCAAACAGTTCTGGTTGAGTCTGATCCTTCATCGATCGTGATTACGAAGAGTTTGTCCGCATTGGGGTGGTCATCCACAGAGACGATTCTCCCAGTCCGCATTTCTACTTTCATGAAATCTTCGAAGTCGATGTAACTGCCCCCATCATCGGGGAGGGGCGATTCGTCATTGTCCTTACTGTCGATGAGGGAGTTCTCTCGCTCGAGAATCTCGTCTAGTTCGAGCCTTGAGAATAGTGGCTCAGGGGTTTCCTTATTCCAGAAGAGGTTGGTCCCCACATCCATCGAATCCTCCCAAAGTACGTTGTCTATGTCATTCTCGTTTCCTAACATATTCCATAGTCTGTCAGAAGAAAAAGGTGTGAATGGCCTCATGCAGACTGCGAGACATGAACAAATCCTCCATGAAAGTGATAGCGAGGACAAGGATGAGCTCCTCTCATCGGATTCGTCTTCGTTAATGTACTTCCAAGGGGCTGCTTCCTGGAGTAGAGAATTTCCAATCTGAGCAATCCCCATAATGCTACGAAGAGCCTCTTTGAACCTCTGCTTCTCCATTGACTCAATAGCGCTGGAGATCTGATTGTCAACCTCCTGCAGGGTCTTGCTGTGATCAGAGAAGCGGTCATATTTCGAAAGCGGGTTTCCTTCATCGCATTCCAACCTATGAGTTAGTGTCATTACCCTATGGACGAAGTTTCCGTAGGTTCCTATCAATTCGTTGTTCACCCTATCGACGTATTCGTCCCACCTGAAGTCCGTATCATGAGTCTCTGGCATGTTTATCGATAAGTAATACCTCAACGAGTCGGCATCGTACTGCTCTAGGTATGATGGCAGCCACACAGCGTGCTTCCTACTCTTGCTGAATTGGCCCCCCTGCAGCATCAGATACTCGTTGGCAGAGACGTTTTCCTCAAGTACTAAATCTCCTGGCCCAGGCAAATGTGAAACTTCTGAGGATTTTGAGGCGTTCAATCCCATTATTATCGCAGGCCAGATGATTGTATGGAATGGAATGTTGTCCTTGCCCATGAAGTAGATGTGCCTGGGCGATTCTCCGGTCTCGGAAACTTGCCACCAATTCTTCCATGCGTCGTCTCCATCTGGATGCCCAGCAGTACTGGCAATCCTAGAAGCCCAGATTCGTGCGCATGAGTAGTATCCCTGAACCGCCTCGAACCAAACATAGACCCTTTTGGATTGCCAATCTTCACCTTCAAGTGGGATGGTAATCCCCCACTCAATATCTCTAGTAACTGCACGTGGCCGAAGACCCATGTCGAGCCAATTCTTCGACATGGCCCGCACGTTCGGCTTCCAAACCTTCTGCTTCTCCGATGAATGGAGGCTCAGAGAGCTTTGGAAGTCGTTAAGACGCAAGAAAAAGTGTTCCGTGTCCCTGACCTCTATGTCAGATTCTGGATCGAGCTTGGACTTCGGATTGACCAACTCATGGGCTTCGTATGTTGCACCGCAGGAGTCGCACTGGTCACCCCTTGCTCCCTCTTCTGAACATTCTGGGCACTGGCCCTCCACATATCTGTCAGGAAGAAACCTGACTTCTCCTTCCTGAGAAACTGAACAGTACTGCTGCATAGTCATCTTTTCGAGGAATCCCGAGTCCATCAGATTCGTGAAAACTTCGTGGACGATTTCCTTGTGCATTACATCAGAAGTCCTATTGTAGAGGGCGCCCCCATACTCGATGCCCCTGGAATCAACAGTGTTAACCCACGAGCACCCGAGATCTGCTAGTGCCTGTGTGTTTATTCGGTGATATTTGTCCACGACCTCCTGTGGACTAACACCCATCTCATCAGCAGTAATCGTGATTGGCGTCCCGTGCTCATCCGAACCGCTACACATCAGTACCCGTCTGCCTCTGGCTCTCTCATACCTATACTGGATATCTGCAGGGAGGCAGTTTCCTGCAACGTGGCCAAGATGAAGTGGACCGTTTGCATATGGCCATGCCATGAAAATTGCAACGTAGTCCATGATAGCTCGCCATTGCCCCGTCAAGTTAGATATTTATGTCATGTTCGCCCGGAGGGTGTTGGAGCTAAGCGCTGTGGAGAGCCAAACTGGATCTATCTCGTTGCCTCAGAATCTCCAAGAGGCATAGGAATTGGCAGACTATACTTTGATGATTGCATACGCCGTTCTGGCGTTAGGTGCCTCTTTTCTTTGCAGTATTCTTGAGGCAGTACTACTGTCCACCTCTCATGGACATATCGTTGCATTGAAGGACACACATGCGAAAGTAAGTGCGACATGGTCCAAATGGAAAGAGGACCCAGAGGGGCCATTGACGGCAATACTCACTCTAAACACAATAGCTCATACAGTCGGAGCACTAGGGGTTGGTTCAGAGGTTGAGAACAATTTCGAAGGAGAGTATGTCATAGCCGGTTCAGCTGCAATACTTACCATAGCAATACTTCTGCTAAGCGAGATTCTGCCAAAAACTATCGGAGCTCTGTATTGGAGAAGGCTTACAGTAACCTCCTACCATGTACTTAGAGGGTTGATGTGGATCCTATGGCCTATAGTGGTGATCATAGAGGTAATGAGGGCTCCGTTCCCCCAGGTTGAGACAGAGACAGTGACCCGGACGGAGCTATCAGTACTAGCAGATATTGCTGAGGAGTCGGACGTAATAGAAGAAGACGAGGAGGCAGTTATTCAGAATCTGTTAAGGCTAAGAGAGATGAAAGTGACAGAAATCATGACTCCTAGAGTTGTAATTACCTCTGTTAAGGCAACTGAATCTGTCAGAGAGGTGATTGAGAGGATTCCCATTATGACTCATGGCAGGATGCCTGTGTACGAGGAGAATGTCGATGAAATGGTAGGTCTAGTTCTTCGTAGCGAGATTCTTAGAAGAGCCGCTGATGACGACTTTGACACCAAGATGGCAGAGATTTGTCGAGATCTTGTGACGTGTGATGTAGATACATCTGTGGACAGAGCCCTTGACATTCTATTGGAGAAGAAGGAGCAGTTGCTGGTCGCCAAGGACCAGTTCGGCGGTACCGCTGGATTGGTAACTATGGAGGACATTATAGAGACTCTACTGGGAGTCGAGATAGTTGATGAATCGGATCAAGATGCTATAGACGATGGCGTGCTACACGAAGACATGCGAGAACTTGCCAAGAGAAGATTTGACTCCGAGTCGGAGTAGAAGAGATTCTATCAGTCAGAAGAATCCTTCGAGTCGCCGTCCGACAACCATCCCTGAGCCTCGGTATAGTCTCCTAGTTGCTCTAGCCTCTTCAGCCAGCCCTTTGACTCGGCTGTCTTTGCAGTCTTGACAAGCCACACACCACCGAATAGGGTATCCCATAGTCCAAGATTATCGCTCTTGAATCTGTAGAAGAGGTAGTCTAGAAGGGGAGGCAGGAGGAAGAACAAACCAAGAGCTAGCTGTATCTTCCCTGCACTCTCTGACAACCCAGTGGCTGTGGCAGTAAGAATGGCTATAATGCCGAGAATAACAAGTGGGAATGTCATGCCCTTAAGGAAAACAAACGATTGATGGGGCTTCTCGGCCTTAGCGTTGATGTACGTCGTACGGGTGATCCAGTTGCCAGTCGTCCTGCCCGTTGAGTAAGGCATGAACCCTAGGTTGAACGATATCAGACCCAAACCGGCGAGAACGAAAATAGTAGGCTGGAAATCGTTACCCCACGCGGTGAAAGCTACCAGCGGAATGGTCCACCCCCAGGAAACTAGGAAGTCGGAGTATTTTCTTATCCTGAACTGCGTCGGAGACGCAGGCTCAGAGTCCTCCGGCAAAACTTTGGGTGCCCTTACCTTCTTCTCCCTAGGTTTCCTGGCCCTTTTCTTTCTACTCCTCTTTTCCTTCTTGGTCTTGACGGGCTCAGGCTGAGCAACTGGTTCTGGTGCCGCTTTTACAGTCTCGGGCTCGGCTACCTTTGGTTTCTCGGCAGAGGTTTTTTCGCCCTCTATCTGGCCAGCCTTCTCCAGCAGTCCCAATCAACCACCATACCTTTCTGCAATCACCTTGTACAACTCAAAGTCCTGAGATTCAGTGAATGACTTCATAACTGCTTCAGGCAAGTCTACAAGCAGTTCATTAACCATCGTGAAGAACTGCCCTCTGGTATCCGAATCTGTGGACAAGGGGTCTTCACCGACACTCTTGAACATTTCAAAACCATCTGATGAAATGAAGTCACTAGTTTTCTCATCTGGCAATTCTCCGAGTAATCCGTTGACTACCGTGAAGAAGTGAGAGAAATCCTCGTCATAACTTCGGAAGCTCTGAATGATGCCATTCACGAACTCGTCAAAGTCTAGAGTGCCCGAGTTGTCTATATCTGCTTGTTCGAAAAACGATTTCATCGAGTCCATATCTAATTCACCTATCTTCCCTACGGAAACCCCTGTTTTCTCGGAAACTCTAGCGATGAAGTCCGTGTCTTCCATTGCCTCAATGAATTCATCTAGGGACATCTCATTGTTAGTTGATCCAGATATTACCTCAACTGTAGGCTTTATACTGGCAAGATCCTGTTGATCTTTCTTCCTGAGAACGATGATCTCCCTATCTAGGTCCGAACCAAACCTATCAGCGTACCTTTCCATTAGGGAGTCGCCCTTTCCTGTTGAGATTCTTTCGATCCTGTTGTATATGCTATCTCTGGAGTTGCTAGAAATGGAAGGATCATTGGACTTTCTCCTATTCCATACCGATTTGAAATCCGAAGAGTCGTCTGTAATCGAAGATTCTGCAGGTGATGAAAGGGAGCTTGCCGCGTCCAGTAAGTCTCCGTCAGAGGATTGCTCTGGTGAGAATCCGAACTTAGGCCCCGGAGGATCAAGTGGTAGTGGGGGTATCTCTGGGAGCTCAGAATCGAGAAGTGGAGGTGGCATTGAAATTCCTGGAGGCGGCGGCGGCAAGACATCAGAAGACCCATCGGAGTCTTCTTCTACGTCGTCTAAAGGGTCAATCACGGAGTCATTCCGCAGTTCACCACTATTCAATATTCTCCGTATTCGTAAACATGATGAGTCGATTAATGCATAGATGCGGTGAAACGGATTATTTGCATATCTCTGCCCATCCTTTCAGGCACAGGAACATAGCCATTGACTCCTTGACAATGATTTCATCGCCTAGTGATGGCTCTATTTGTTCTCCGGAAATGCTCGCACGTACATCATCTGCAAGAATTCGTACCTTCACAGAGCCTCCGGTGAATACGACTGCCTCTTTTAGTGGGTCGAAACAATTGCTCGAGTCTGGATCTAAGCGATTGAGTGGCAATTCAGTAACTTTCAGCCCGGATTTCCCATGAAGGCTACCGACCCATCTAATCACTCTCTTTGTGTCCACCGTTACTACTTCGTCGGTCTCACCGGCTGTCCCAATTACTACGGATGAGTCTCCCTTGACAAGCTCCCAGAATAAGGGGGTGAGTTTTCCGAAAACCTCCAAAGATGGATCATCTTTCAGCCTAGATATCCTATCAAGGCCGAATTCATCTCTGCCGTCCGCTAGCTTTGCTAATTCCTCGATACTAGCTTTGCTTGAGGACTTGAGATTGACATTGGGAGATTTGGATCTGGTCTTTATTATCTCATGGAGTTGATCCAGGGCATGCGTCTTTCCTTCCTTTCCAGAGGATATCTGAGAAAGTTGTCCCAATGTGGAGTCGATTCCATCAATGGCCCTTTTTCCCCAACCAGAGTCTGCATTGATGGTCGATTGGATGTCTATCCCCTCTCCCCTGATGTAGTTCACTATCTCCCTTCGTGCGTTCGAGTCTAAGTGTAACAATGAAGGATCTCTCAGATGGATATGAAACCCGCGATGCCCGGAAAATGTGAATTGTGCGTATTTTTGCTTGAATCCGAATTCCGGTTCCAGAAATTCGTTCCATAGCCTCCAGGCTTGTCCCTGGATGACATCGATCATTGCTGGGAAGTCGTTGTCAGAAACTCCTGGAAGATGGTCCCCATCGAGGTCAAAAATCAGATCTGCCCCCAACCATCCCTTCTCTGCCATCTTGCCCTTGGAGGGATCTTGGTAGTAAGCGGTGCTGTGGAAGCATGAGTGCGGCGCTCTTGTTCTGAGATAAGAGTGGAGTGAAGTCTTGTCGGGGAATGCACGATGCCTATCAGGTGGAGCACCTCCCCATGGGATGAACATCCACTCCCTGTTCCTTAACCTCGGTGGAGTCCAAATTGAGTCTGGAGATATGGAGTCGTAATACTCGGAAAATCGGAGAGCGAATCTACTCCAGCCTCCGGCCATGAGGCAAAGCAAGGGGCTAGGGCCATAAGTTTTCAATTAGCCTAGTTCAAGGCCGCCTACTTCCTTACCGTCTGTTGATGGTGATGCTCCTGTCGCTTCGATGTAGGCCTCCCAGCAAACATACTCATCGTCTAGAACGATTGCCTCTGAGAACTTCAGGGCCTTGCCCGTAATTGCGCATACCGGACCAAGTTGTCCGGAGGCTGTTGAAAGCTTAGATGGGTCAGGCATAATGACCCCTGCGAAGTTGTCCATTTCATTATTACGCGGAGGAGTTCGAATCAAAACTCATTTCAACTGAATCACGACGCAGGGAATGTGAGCGATGACACAGTTACCATCAGAATTGGGCACTCACCGGATCCTGATGATGCTTTCATGTTCCATGCATTGACAAATGGGGCAATTGACACGGGTAACAGAAGGTATGAGCACGTTCTTGTTGATATTGATACTCTGAACAGAGAGGCAGAGATAGGGAGCTTCGAAGTATCTGCCGTAAGCATTCACTCCTATCCTAAAATTTCTGATTCTTACTATCTGATGAATTGTGGCGCCTCTATGGGCGAGGGGTATGGGCCAATCTTAATTTCCAAGGAGGAAATGAGTGTTGAAGAAGCAAATAGGTCAGTAATTGCAGTACCAGGAAAGAGTACGAGCTCCTATCTCGCTCTTGTGCTAGCATTGGGAGAAGTAGAGGTGGTGGAGGTCCCCTTTGACCAAATCCTTCCCGGGGTATTGGATGGAAAGTATGACTCCGGGGTAATCATCCACGAGGGTCAGTTGACTTGGTCCGACGAAGGCGCTTTCATGGTTTTAGATTTGGGCGTCTGGTGGAACAAGGAGACCGGTCTGCCCCTACCATTGGGCGGGAATATCGTAAGGAAGGATCTAGGAGAGTCGATGTGTGAACAAGTTTGTGACGATATCAAAAGAAGCATCGAGTTCTCACTGGAAAATCCCAAGGATGCACTGAAGGATGCAATAAAGTGGGGAAGGGGTATAGACGAGGACACCAACGAGGAATTCGTAAGGATGTACGTAAATAGACGAACAATAGACTATGGTAAAGATGGCCGCAGGGCTGTTAGAATGTTTCTGGAGAGGGGAGTGGGGCTCGGCCTAGTTAGGAGTGATTTCGATGCTAGTGGTCTGAAGTTCATTGGAGCGGGGGAGCATGACTGAAAGGCCCGAAATTAGCGAGTTTGGATCGGTCGATCCGGCCCCCCCTGCTAGCAATGACGAAAACGTGGAGAAACTGCGCGATACCTTGTGCGACGAGGGCGAGAAGATGTTTCAGAGGATGAGGGCTCTATTCGCATTGAGGAATATCGGAGGCAGGCCCGCCGTGGATTCACTGGCAGACGCGTTTGACTCTTCGTCTGCATTACTAAAGCACGAGATTGCTTATGTTTTAGGGCAAATGCAGGATGATAATGCAGTCCCCCACCTGATTGAAAGACTGGAGGATTTGGAGGAAGATGTAATGGTAAGGCATGAGGCAGCAGAGGCCTTGGGCGCTATTGGTAACAGGATCGCCATGAGTACGCTGGAAAAGTTCGCATCGGACGAAGAGGTGGTAGTGGCGGAATCCTGCGAAGTGGCCATAGATCTCCTAAACTGGGTATCGAGCAAGAAGCTCGAGTACTCTGACTAAATGTGGTCGAACCAGTTCGGATTGGATTCTATCCCGCAGACTTCCTCTAGGAAGACACTCAAACCTCTGATTGACTCTGGACTGAGTAGGTTAGAGACTTCATTGGCATAGTATTCGGCCACTCTTTCGACAGATAGGCTAACCTTCTTCGAAGCGTCTGAAATAACAATTTTCCTTACTTCCTCTTGTTCAAGAAAATTGTTGTAATTGCTTAGCATCAATTCTCTTGCCTTGCTTATTGAATGGTCGTCGGAGTCTTTCCTGGCGGCGAATACCCCGAAGACCATCGGCAGACCAGTAATCTCTACCCATTCCCTACCGAGGTCCATCCTAACTAACTCAGGATTATTGATGGCAGCGGCTATTGCTCGATCCCCAATTATTAGTGCTCCATCGCATTCATCAAGCATCGAGTCCATATCAGGCCCCATTTTGACATATTTTGGATCAAGGCCCCTCTGCTTTAGTATCCATCTCATCAGCATATTGGAAGTCGAGGAGTCTGAGGGTAATGCGATGTCCCTCATTGTCTCAATGGGCCTATTTCCGAACAGAAGAACCGATCCAACAGACTCACGGCCCACTATTCCTATATCCCTGATGAGACTAAGTTTTCCCAGATTAGATGCATAGTCGGCTGTTGGAATTGGGGCAGTGATGCAGTCTCTACGTAGAAGATGGCCGGTCAACCAAGACGGAGGTGCGGAGAGAACCTTCCAGCTGTCAGGAATCGTGTGGAAAACCGGATCACAGTTGATGAACGATACTCTGCCAAGAACTCCATCCCATGACATGGGTTCACTGACCTATTATTGGAAGTAGTTTGCCTTCCCTCTTTGATTTAATTTCCAAAGGCTCGAATCGCGTATATGTGGAGTCTCTCTTCACAGGAATCTGGCCCGCAGAGTCAATGAGGTTTCCTAGCTTGTATGAGTCGTAGTTCAAACTTGTAGTACTACCTGCAACATGCATTATTTCCTCGTGACCGACAGTTCCGTCTATGTCATCTGCTCCAGAGTTGATTGCAATTGTCGAAAGATGATCTCCAATATTCATCCTGTAAGCCTTGATGTGGGGAATATTGTCCAGCATTATCCTAGAAAGGGAAATTATTCGAATCACTTCCTCGCCAGATGCTAGTCGTGCCTCCGGCAATCTCGTATTATCCTTCAGAAATGGGTATGGTACGAAACACTGGAATCCTCCAGAGGAGTCTTGCTGTTCTCTCAGTTTGTTCAGGTGAGTGATGCGATCTTGGATTGTTTCGATGGTTCCGAAAAGCATGGTGCAATTTGTTGGGATTCCTAATTCGTGTGCAATGCCGTGTATTTCCAAGTATTCGGAAGACTTCTCCTTACCCATACAGATACGATCCCTGATAGTATCGACAAGAATCTCTGCCCCTCCTCCTGGTAGGGAGTCGAGGCCTGAATCTCTCAGAATAGTCAGTGTCTCCAGAACTCCCAATCCAGATTTGGATGCAATATGCTTTACTTCGACAGCAGTTAATGACTTGATGCTTAATCCAGGAAACCTCTCCTTGGTAAGTCGATAAATCTCTGAATAGTGATTTATGTTCCAATCTGGGTGGAGCCCACCCACTGCATGCACCTCGTCGATTTTCCCTTCGAATGGTTCTATCCTGGATACGAACTCTTCGGGAGTAAGAGAATATGCATCTCTGTGCCTTGGACCCTTTCTGAAAGCGCAGAATCTACATGCAAGAGTGCAGACATTCGTTGTATTTACATGGAGGTTTTCATTGAAGAATATATTATCTCCAAACCTTGCCTTTTTGATCATCATCGCTAGAGCGGTAAGGCCAGGCAGTGGGGCGTTAGTATGCAATTCCTCTCCCAGCTCACAAGATACTCGTCCATCATTGATTAAACTGTGAAGGGTTTTGCTGAGTAAAACGTCATTTTTGACTGAAATTGGAATTGACATTCTTGATAGTTCTTCACGCCAATTACGCTCAGAGACTGAGAAGTCCGAATTCACGAATGTGCGAACTAATGGTATGATTTGAATCACTCTACTGGAAGGTTAAACAAAAAATCTCATTGAAAACCATCAATAGCCCTGACGCGCCACTTTTGCACATGGGAGACGGTACCGAGGTAGATGTTGGTGAGCTCGAGGAAATGGCTAGGAGATGCAGGGTTGACATTGTTAAAATGACGCATGCGGCAAAATCTGGACATCCTGGAGGTTCACTTTCATCGATAGACTGTATGGTCGCACTTTATGGTACATGTCTTCGTTTTGATACAAGCAATCCAGATTGGGATGATCGAGATAGATTCATCATGAGCAAAGGTCATGCAAGTCCTGCTATGTACTCCATTCTACATCAAATGGGAGTCCTTGATGAGGACGACATCATGGGATTCAGGACGCTTGGGTCTGTTTGCCAAGGTCACGTCGATATGAATTGGACCAAGGGGGTGGATTTCTCTGCAGGAAGTCTGGGAATGGGTTTGTCATTCGGTCTCGGGTGCGCTCTTTCAGCCAAAATGGATTCAAGTCAAAGGAGAATTTGGGTAATGTTGGGAGACGGGGAAACTCAAGAAGGCCAGATATGGGAGGCTGCTATGGCAGCGAACTACCACAATGCAACCAACCTTAGGGTAATTGTTGATCGCAATAGGATTCAGAATGATGACTTCATGGATGTACAGATGGAAATTGGAGATATTGGCGAGAAGTTTCGATCTTTCGGTTGGACGGTAAAGGAAGTAGATGGCCATGATATGTCTTCTTTGGTTGATGTAGTAGATTGGGCTAACAGCGAAGATGGGGGTCCTGTCGCTATTGTGGCGAATACTATCAAAGGAAATGGCGTTTCATTCATGGAGAACAATCCATCCTTCCATGGAAAGGCCCCGAATGATGAAGAGTTGCGAATTGCATTGGAGGAGCTATCATGAGTGCGCCTACATCAGGAGGTGCATCCAGAGATGGATATGGGAAGGGACTTCTGCGTATTGCAGAAGACCCTCGTGTAGTCGTGTTAGAGGCTGATCTGGGGAAATCGACTAAATCATGCCACTTTCGTGACGAATATCCAGACAGAACTGTTTCATTGGGAATTGCAGAGCAGAATATGATGCTTGTTGCGGCTGGTATGGCGTCTTCAGGGAAAATCCCATTTGCTAGCACGTTCGCAATATTCACAGAAAGGGCTTTCGAGCAAGTTCGTAATGGGATTGCTCGTCCTGGACTACCTGTCCATATCTGCGGTAGCCATGGCGGAATCCATACTGGTACAGATGGTAGCAGTGCTCAGTCAATAGAGGATTTAGCCGTCTACAGAACAATTCCTAAAATGACTGTGATTCATCCTTGCGACGATATTTCAGCGGAGGAGTTAACCGCTCAACTACTTGATTTGAATGGCCCGTCATACATGAGGACAGCTCGGAATAAGGTCCCAAGAATGTACGAAGATGGTTCAAACTTGAGAATTGGGTCTGGTTCTGTTCTCAGAGAAGGAGGGGACTTGGCAATCATCTCATGTGGGGTAATGGTGGGAGTCGCTATCTCTGCTGCAGAAACTCTCTCGAATGAGGGCATAAGCTGCACGGTGGTCGATATGCATACAATCAAGCCGATTGACGTGGAGCTAATTGCGGAACTATCAGAATCCTGCGGAGCGTTTGTCACTGCCGAGGACCACTCTGTGATTGGCGGTTTGGGAGGGGCTCTTGCAGAGTGGCTTTCGACCAATACCTCGACTCCCTTGGAGATGGTCGGAGTTAGAGATAGTTTTGGACAGAGTGGTGGCTCTTCGGAACTGATGGACTTGATGGGTTTGAATGAAGCTGGAATCTGTGAGGCCGCAAGAAGAGCGATTAGTAGGAAATAATAGTCCTGATTGACAAGTATGGGTTCATTTGATAGGGACCTCAATCCGACAACAGTATAGATGCCTGATAGCGACGCAGTCAGAAGGTTACTCGAGGGGAATATCGATCCAGTTGAGATTGAGCAGGATCCGGAACTGTACTCTATGGCTGAGAGGATTTACGGGAGCGAGGCATTAGAGGAGATGGGGGTTCATGCCCCGGAGATAGGTGAAGCCTCTGAGGAAGTTGATTTCGGACTGATTTCTGATGACATCAGCCTTCCTGATTTTATCCCCGACCTGCCTGACATGAAAGTAGAGGCCGGTGGGAAATCTAGAAGATGGGGATTGGTGTTTCTCGGTTTCTGTGGATTAGCTGGTACAATCTTCAACATGGTTATCGGGGTTGGGGCAATATTATGCTCAACTGGAATCGCAAACATGAGGCAAATATGTAGCGAAGACTACTCACAGACCAAGGTTGTCTGGACCAAGGGATACACTTGGGATGGCCTTCACCAGATAGAAACATGGGTAAAGCCGATGACAGAACCCTTACTTGGTGACTTGCTGATTCTTTCTGTTTTCACAGTTATTTCGATTACAGGCTTATTTCTCAAGAAGTGAGTTAGTACATTCTAGCTATATGCTGCATCTTTTTTGTCGCTTTTCCTGTGATTAGGCAGTTCCTTTCTTCGGGAAATTCGTCATCGCATTCTCCCAGTAGAGTCAGGCCTGTCTTCTTTTCTAGAAATTCTGCATCTGAGTCATTTCCTTCGAATGCTATCTGGTATACTATCCCACTTTCAATTGAAGATTCTTGGGAGGCATCATAATCCAGATTATCGAAGGGGAAAGGCTGCACTTTATCAGAAACCAGAGATTTTTCCCTCTGACGCAGATCATCTGCCAATCCTTCAAGTGACTCCAATACCGATTTCTCGGCTTCATCTATTTTAATCTCAGACTTGGAACCCGTTCTAGGAGTGAGGACGAACTTCCCTGCGGACAAATCCCTAGGTCCCAGCTCTATTCTGATTGGCACCCCCTTTATCTCCCAGTCATAGTGTTTCACACCTGGCCTAACGTCCCTAGTGTCTAGTTCTACCCTGATTCCGGATGCAGAAAGGCGTTCCGCCAATGCTTTGGCTGCTGGTTCCACGTTGCTGTCTGCGTGTGCAGCTATTGGCATAACTACCACTTGAATAGGAGCTATGGCAGGGGGGAGGATCAATCCCTTGTCGTCACCATGCATGCCAACCACAGCACCTAGAAGCCTCTCGGACATTCCGAATGTAGTTTGGTGGCAGGGCTTTGTGTTCCCCTCGGGGTCTTCATAAGAAAGATCGAATGCGTTGGCCCACTGATCCTTGTAATGGTGATAGGTTGCTACCTGAAGTGTTCTACCGTTGGGCATTACAACGTCCGCGGCCTTAGTGTACCATGCACCCGGAAAGGTATCCCAAACTGGTCTTTTTGAGACCAAAGAGGGCAAGCACAAATCGTGCATTATTCTCTGAACCATCTCAGCATCTTCTTCTATCTGCTCGTCTGCACCAGCTTGGTCAGCATGTACAGTATGTGCCTCAAAGAAGTGAATCTCCCTGACCCTGATGAAAGAGCGCGTTTGCTTTGTCTCATACCTGAAGGTATTGACGATTTGGAATGTCTTCAGTGGGAGATCGGCATGACTCCTTACCCAAAGTGAGAACATGGTGTACATGGGAGTCTCTGATGTTGGTCTGAGAAACATCGGCTTCTCTAACTTATTCTCGCCTCCGTGTGTAACCCAATATACTTCTTTCTTGAATCCCGAGGCTTCTTCATCAAACCTCAATTCTGACGGATCGACGCCTGATTCGCGTGCTGCCTTCAAGATAGAGACGAGTTTGTTTTCCTTGTCCAGAAGATCCTCTGGAACTAGTAGTGGGAAGCGATACTCGTGGTGTCCTGTCCTGTACATCTCCCTTCTAGCAAGTGAGTCAATTAGTCCCATTGCGGTTAGTCCGTATGGCTTCCAGACATCCATACCTTTTATCGGATACCGTTTGTCTACAAGATCGGCAATTTCGACTATTGCGGGGTACCATTTGTTGAATTCGGATTTTGGGGGAATTCCCCGCTTAGCCCTAGAAGGTCCAGACACATTCATGCGCTCCTTGCTAGTAGGCTTGAATTATTCGATTTAAGTTACGTCAAAAAGACGTGAGTATTCTCTCGATTTCTACGCATAAATCACCAATATCTCTGATTTCCGAAACCTCTCCATCGGAAAATACAATTCTACATCTAGAATTAGATTTTCCTTGTACATCAGTCAGCATATTTGCCACTACTGCTAGTAGTTCGTTTTCGGATATCAAGTCTATTGATTTGCCAATAAGAGAGTCCTCTGCGCCAGATACCTCCAGTTTGAATGCAATTCTTTTGCAGCCAATTGTATGCTCCCTTAATTCCTTAAGATGCTTCAAAGTAGGCTTGAGTGTGATTTCCCAATCTCCAGAATTACTAGGGAATTTACCAGCGATCGGTTCAGGGGAATAGTCCAGAATAGCTGCTGCATGAATCCAAAATTCTGGTTTTTTCTCAGAGTTAGCGACAAGAATAGATTCTTCCAGCATCGAATCTGACGACTCGGCAATTCTAATATCTGGCAAACTAAACGTTGGTTTTCTGCTAGTTATTCCGGAAACACATACCACGTCATGACCCATCCTGTGCAGGTACTCGGCAATTGACCAGCCTGTGTTACCTGAAGACGTGTTCACAATTTTCCTTATGGAGTCGATTGGGGCCGCATTCGCACCGAGAGTAATTGCTACTCTCTTCCTGCCCGCAATACTCCGGTTTACTAAATTACAGAAGGTCGCTACTATATCTACAGGGTCAGGCTGCTTCCTCTTGCCCTCTTGGGGTTCTTCGAACATTATTTCCACCCCCCGATTAGCTGATTCGGATAGTAATTCATCAGTAACCTTGTCCTGGAAAAGATCGTTATGCATCGATGGAACAAAAAGAATTGGGGTTTCACTTCCAGATGCTGCGGAGATTGCCATCATTATCGGGGAGTCAATGATTCCATGAACGAACTTAGCAACGGTATTCCTGGTTGCTGGGGCCAAGATCAATCCATCGAACCCCCCAAGTTGAGACATTTGTGACTCCCAATCAGTCACTACGTCGATACCAGATCCCCATGACAGAGCAAGCGGAGTGATTACTTTCTCTGCGGACTTAGTCATCATAGGGAACACTTCTGCGCCATGCCTCCTTAGTTCTCTAGCGAGCTTGACAGACTCTGTGGCGGCAATTCCACCGGAAACTGCCAGGATAACCCTCTTCCCTTCCAAGCTGTCACCGATTACTGAGACCCCGGTATCCTCGCTCATGACTACCCTATTGGATGTTCATTCAAGAGGTCGTCGATGCTTGGCTAAAGTGATTCCATGGCAATTGAAATTCCCATTCCCCCGCCAATACACATAGAGGCAAGAGCTTTTTTCCCCCCTTCCCTGGACAATATGCTGGCAGCCTTACAGGCAATCCTAGCTCCAGAAGCACCCAATGGGTGTCCTATGGACAATGCGCCTCCATCGATGTTGATTATTTCTGGGTTTAATCCTAGTTCCCTGATACATGCAATACTCTGTGAGGAAAAGGCCTCATTCAATTCGAAAACGTCGATTTCATCGGATTCCCAACCTGCTCTATCTAGTGCAAGTCTGGTAGAAGAAACGGGCCCTAAACCCATTAGTTCAGGAGGACAACCCGTGGTTGCGGCAGAAACAATTCTGGCCATTGGTTGCAATTCATTTTTTCTAGCAAAATCTTCACTACAAACAAGAGAAAAAACGGCCCCATCTGTTAGCGGAGAGGAGGTAGCAGCAGTTACGGTACCCCCATCTATGAAGGCCGGTCCTAGACGAGACATTGATTCCAAGGAGGAGTTCGATCTGATACACCCATCTTTTGTGATTAAACCATCGTTGTGAACTATGGGTACTATCTCCTCGGCAAATTTACCCGACAATTCCGCATTTGATGACTTTGTATGGGACAGGAGGGAAAATTCCTCCTGTTCCGTTCTGGATATCCCATACAATTCTGCGACATTCTCCGCAGTGATGCCCATGTTCACGTAGGCCTCCGGAAAATCTGTTTCGAATTTTGGATGTGGGCTCCAGTTGAATCCCCTCCTCTTAACTCGAGACATTGATTCTATCCCACCGCATACGAAGCATTCTCCCCAGCCAGCAGAAATGTTTGCCGATGCGTACATGATTGCCTGCATGGAAGAGCCACAGAGTCTGTTTATTGTTACTCCTGGGACCTCCTTCGGCAGCCCCGACATAAGTGCCATTAAGCGTCCAATATTGTATCCCTGCTCTCCTTCCGGATATGCACAGCCGACTATCACGTCATCTATTTCAGCTGGATTGATGTTTAGGTTGTTAAGCAACTCAACTAGCACCTGTGAGGCAAATTCATCGGGCCTTACTTCAGATAATTCCCCCTTGTGAGACCTACTGAATGGGGTTCGACGCCAATCAACAATTACTGAACTCACGATGTTCCGACATGTAGCGACCCCATAACGATTCCCAGAGCAATAAATTCTGAACGACCGAGGGGTTCTTGAATAATCCTCAACGGGCGTTAATCATGATTAGGGAATGCCCGGTACACGGATACTTCTCAGACGATGACCTATGTCCTGCATGTAACTCAGAAGGCAAGTTCATCATGAGTACCAGAGAAAGGGACGGGATGGCAAGAAAGCTAGCCCTCGTTCTAAGACATGCTCCTGAGAAGTTCGATCTGGAAATGGACATCAATGGTTGGATAGACGTCAGAGACATAGTAAGGAAATTCAAAGATGGTGGCAGGCGAAGACAACACTGGCTGAGGCCCCACCATCTAGTTGCTATCTCAGAAACCGATCCAAAGGGAAGATATGAGGTACGAGGGAATATGATGAGGGCTACTTATGGCCATACAGTCGAGATAGAGTTGGACCTGCCATCGAGTGATATCCCAGATTCCCTATACTATCCTTGTAATCCAGATGAAGCAGGAAATCTAGTTGAGATTGGGATAAGCCCCGGAGATAGGGCCCATGTCCATCTTTCTGCATCTATCAGGCATGCTGCCGAGGCAGGAAGGGTACATCACGAAGATCCTTCGATAATTGAGGTCGATACTGCTAGGATGGTTGCCTCTGGGGAGACGATTTGGCATGCAGGAGTTACTGTCTACCTATCCGAGAGTGTCGCGGGCGAGTATCTCTCAATAGTTGGTCAAGATGACCCCGAGCTATCACTTCTGAGAGAGACCTGGTTTGAAGAAGAGTAGTCAGAACTCGCCACAAACGGGGCAGAATTGCAAATCACTCAATTTCTCAGCTCCGCAAGAGTGGCACACTCCGGATGTGGTAACAGGTTTCACTTCAGAGTTATTCGAAATAGCAAGCTCAATTTGGAGGGTTCGGCGTCCTCTGTCATCCTTGTCGTCGATAAGAGATGCATTGGCTAATTCAGATTGTAGCCATCTCTGAAACCTTTCAAGTTCGGATGTGTCGGCCACAGTAAGTGGATAGAGCATTATCGTTAAACTGTATGTATTGACTTGAAAATGTTAGAATACGAGTCTCCCCAGATTCAATCGTCAATGGCATCAAGGGTAGTGATAAAACTGGGCGGGGGCCTTATTAGTGACAAGGGTTCAATGAAGAAGTTTGATTCTGATTCTGTGGAAAGGATCGCTGACTCAATATCCTCAATCGTTGAGATGGGGGTTCCCGTAGTCATAGTTCATGGTGCGGGATCTTTCGGCCATTTACTAGCAAAGGAATGGTCAATATCGGAAGGATTGGATCGGAAGATTGCTGAAGAGCAGCGAATGATTGTCGATCAAATAAGATTAGACATGAGAGAGTTGAATAAATTGGTGATTGATAGGTTTTCGGACTCAGAATTAGAATCCGAGGGCCTGCCTCCCTCGGAATGGGCAATTGGCACTGGACCAGGTTTCCAAGGTGACATCACAAATTTCGAAAGAGTGGTCGAGGCCCCCCTCCCCATTACCTTCGGAGATGTTGTGAATACAAATGATGAGCTCGAGTTCGGAATACTCTCCGGGGATGATTTGATGGTGAGGCTTTCCAAAGAATTGGAGGTATCACACTGTATTTTCCTCATTGGAGATGCAGATGGGGTCTTGAGCGGACCACCCAACCAAGAAGGATCGAGTTTGATCAGTAGATTAGGGGCAGAAGAGGAGATCGAAGGACCCCATTACTCGGAAATAGATGTAACTGGTGGAATCGGTCTGAAAATAGACAGGGCCAGAAAAATTGCTTCGGATGTTGAGGAGGTATGGATATTAGACGGGCGATGTCCTGAAAGAGTCATAGAATTATTGAGTACAGGGGAAACCAGAGGTACGAAGATTCTGCCCTATTGAGTCTTCATATACGCGTCTCCTTCCGATTGACCAATATGTCCACGAGAGAAGTTAATCTGGATGGTCATGATTCCTCCCAGTTAGAGATGATGGAAGAGATGTGCCTATTGGTCGATTCAGAGGACAGAGTGATTGGTTCTGAGACAAAACTAGACTGCCACAGAAATGAAGGCAACAGGCATAGAGCTTTCAGCGTTCTAATCTTCGACTCTGAAGGAAGACTACTGGTTCAGAAGAGAGCCTCAGAGAAGATTACCTTTCCAGGTGTTTGGGCTAATAGTTGCTGCAGTCATCCACTTGACCTAGAATCAGAGAAAAACGGCCCAGAGGGGGCCATGACGGCCGCAAGAAGGAAACTATGGCAGGAGCTGGGAATCCCGCAAAATGAAACTGATCAATGGACTTTCCATCATGTTGGAAGGATGGAATACTCCTGCAGGTGGAACGAGGATTGGATTGAGAGGGAGATTGATCACATCATGGTAGTTCGGGCAGATGCGACTGTGGACCATAATCTCAATGAGATTTCAGAAGTTCTCTGGGCTGAACCTGATGAAGTCAAGAGGATGATGGATGGACAAGGAAAATGGCAAGACCAAGTGATTGCTCCGTGGTTCAGACTAATTTGGCAACATTATGTAATTCCGAACGATTGCGATTTTATGTCTATGACAAGTGAAATAAACGATGATATTACTTATTGTGGGGAAGTAGACATGGATGGCAGTCCAGTAAACCCCGGTCAGACCTTGCTGGATGCTCTTTCTGGACATAGGGATAAGGTAGAGGGAGAGATTATGTCTAGTCTATCGAAGATGAAGCAGAAGAACCTTCATGGTGCAATGACGCATCTTTTCAAGGGAGGAGGGAAGCGGCTGCGAGCCATACTTCCTAGGCTTGTTGGAGAGGCAGTGGGGGTTGCAAATGATGGCCACTACACGCTGGGTGCATCGATAGAAATTATTCACAATTTTACATTGATTCACGATGACATTATCGATCAAGACCCCATTAGGAGGGGTTTAGACGCTGTTCACGTTGAGTACGACGATGCCACAGCAATCAATGCTGGAGACGCCATGCTCGCAGTCGGGTTCGAGATTCTAGCAGAGTCAAAAGATGTACCTGACGAACTGCTAGGCCACCTGATCAGATCAATTGGTAAAATGGTAAGGAAGGTCGCAGAAGGGCAGCAAGAAGACATTGAGTTCGAAGCCAGAGATGAGGTAACTGAAGATGAATACATAGCCATGATTGCGGGGAAGACCAGTGCTATGTTTGAGACCTGTGCCAGAACTGGGGCAATTCTCGCAGGGGCAAGCGATGAGGAAGTTTCCAATATGGCGCAATGGGGCCTTAATTTGGGGTTATGCTTCCAGTTAATGGATGATTTGATTGACATCACTGGAGATACTGAGACACTAGGTAAACCGGCTGGATCAGACATCGTCCAAGGGAAGAGGACGCTCATTGCGATTCATGCGTTACAAAGTGATTCGGATCTTTCAAACTTCAATGAGGTGTTCGGATCCGGAGAGTGTAGTGAAGAGGATTTGTCCAGAGCCGTTTCAGAACTGGAAGCTTCCGGTTCGATAAGTTACGCGAAGAATAGAGCAATGCACCACCATTCACTCGCACATGAATGTCTAGACAAGCTCGAGGAGTCACCATCCCTATCTGTATTGAGGGAATTGACCGACTTCCAATTGATTAGAATAAGCTAATCAGTCCGTGTATTGGGCCTCTCCTGGAATTTCTTCCTTGAGGCCCTTCCTCTGCCTGATATCGCCGACTATCTTGTGGAAAAGCTCTGGAGGGACCTGGTCATATCCAGCATTCTCAGTATTCCAAACGGCTCTTCCCTGAGTTGCGGCCCTTATGTCATTTGAGAAACCGAATGATTCGGCGACCGGCATTTTACCAATCACACATGTAACATCGTTTTCGACGGGCATATCTTCAATCACGCCTCTTCGGGTGATTAGTTGCCTGGTAATCCCTCCGGCCCATTCAGAAGGAGCATCGATCCGGATTTTCTGGATTGGTTCGAAAAGTACCGAATCGGCCCTCAGCAAGGCGCCTTTTATTGCATTCCTTACTGCAGGAATAGTCTGGGCGGGACCCCTGTGAATGGCATCCTCATGCAACTTTGCGTCCACTAGTCTAACCAGGACTCCTGTCAGTGGCTCATCGGCTATTGGTCCCTTCTTGCAGACGTCGTTGAATGCCTCTATGATAAGTTCCCTCGTTTCATGCAGGTTCTGAATACCCTTCGTATCGTTGACGAGTACGGTGGTGGCATTTATGGCGTATATCTTCCTCATCAGATCCTTATCCATTCCAAGTTCGCCGAACTTATTGCCGACCTCCTTGGCATCCTTGGTCCTAATTGGTCCATCTCCTAAATCGCCTTCTCTCAAAGCAGCAATTACGTTCTCTGGAAGTTGCTCCACCTCCACATAGAATCTGTTGTGTCTGTTGGGGGACTTACCTTCGAAAGGCCTGCCCTTGTTATCCGCCGCTATTGACTCCCTGTAAACCACTATCGGATTACTCTGATTTACCTTGATGCCCTGTTCCTCCTCTAATCGATAAATAGTAATCTCAAGGTGAAGCTCCCCCATCCCTGAGAGTAGCGCCTCTCCAGTCTCATGGTTGGTATCTACAGATAGGGATGCATCCGACTTGGCCAAACTTCGGAGAGCTCCGATGAATTTGGGCAGATCCTTCATTGATTTTGGTTCAATTGCCACCGTAACAACTGGTTCTGAGTAGTGCCTGATTGCCTCGAATGGGGTCTCATCCTTGTCCCTTGTAATTGTGACTCCTGCAGCTGCGCTCCTCACCCCGGTCAGTGCAGCAATGTTTCCTGCCGATACTCCTGGAACCTGGATCCTGTCACCACCTACCATCATACTGACCTGCTGAACACGCTCGGCTTTGCCGGCTCCACTCGCCCAAACTGTCTCTCCTTGCTTTATTGTCCCAGAATACACCCTTCCGACTGCTACCTCGCCTGCATGGGGATCCATCCAAATCTTAGTTATCATGAGGGAAAGCGGCCCGTCCGCATCGCAATTGACCATGGTCTTGCCTACTTCCGAGTCAAGATCGCCCTGCCAGATATTCGGGATCCTATATTCCTGAGCAACCAAGGGAGATGGTAGTTTTTCAACTGCCATATCGAGTAAAACTTCGTGAACTGGTGCCTTCTTAGCTAGCTCCTTTTGTTGTTCGTTGTTACAATATTCGAAAATCTCAGGAAAGTTTACTCCGGTCTTTTGCATAAATGGGACTGTTATCCCCCAGTTGTGGTATGCAGATCCGAAAGCAACCGTTCCCTTCGCGACATCAACTTGCCAGTCGGACTTGTGCTGTTCTGGGGCAAACGTCCTAATCAGGTCGTTTACCTTGATTATCTGCTTTTGGAACCTAGCCATCATATCCTCGGGGGTTACCTGTAGTTCGTTGATTAGTCTGTCTACCTTGTTGATGAATAGGACTGGGCGAACTTTCTCCTTCAGAGCCTGCCGGACCACGGTCTCCGTTTGCGGCATTGCCCCCTCTACAGCGCAGGTAAGTATGATACATCCATCCACCGCCCTCATTGCCCTAGTAACGTCACCTCCGAAATCTACGTGACCAGGGGTATCAATTAGGTTGATCAGATAGTCATCGCCATCTACTCCGTGCACCATGGATGCGCTAGCAGCATTGATTGTGATGCCTCGAGCGCTTTCTTGGTCATCGAAGTCCAATACTCGTGATTTTCCTGCAAGCTCTTCTGACATCATTCCCGCTCCGGCTATCAGATTGTCGGAAAGAGTGGTCTTTCCATGGTCGATGTGGGCAGCTATAGCTAGATTTCTGATTCTTTCACGGTTGTGCATAACCTCAGTAGCGCGCTTGATGTTGTCTTCCTTACGACCCATATCCTCACCTGATTATATTTCCGACCTGAAAACGGTTCATAAAGACAATTGAATGGAATTGAAGAAATTCAGAGTTGTTTCGTGGATTGATATTATCGAGCAGATGCTGCTATCCTCTCCACCTCATGTCTCTTCCCCACGGCAAAGGAGTTGACGTCTCCATCTGCGGCCTTAGTGAGTTCTGAGATTATTCCCTCTGTGAGTGACTTTTTGCTCTTCATAGTTGCCGAAGCTGCACCTATTGCTAGGTTCCTCAGTGCAACATCAAGTCTCCTACTGGGAGAGGAATCGACGGCCTTTGGTTGGCTTACAGCACCAATCCTTACTCTAGTGGTCTCTTCGCATGGAGCCGCCTCTGTAATAGCGTCTATGAATTTCTGAAGTGGATTTTCTCCGCTCTTTTCGTGAATTCTGTCGAAGGCTTCGTCTAGAGACTTCGCACAGTACTGCTTCTTGCCACTATTCTTTCCAGATCTCATGAGGTTGTTTATGAACCTCTCAGTAACTGAAAGGTCCTGTTTCCCGAACCACGCGTTCGCATGCCGTCCTCCTGTGTGGGGCGCACCGATCATCTTCAGATTCACGTATCTGGAGATACCTGGATCGCTGCACACAACCTCACTCGCATCCCACTTGCCAAAAACCATAGTTCCAATTCCAGCAATTGGAGATTCCGGCTCCTCTGTGACAGCGGGTGCTTCTGAGATCTCGATATCCTCTTCCATTAGAAATACCTCAGCGCACTGGCTTCTCCTTTCTTCCTCTGACCATCTCATCAAGAGATACCCCATTTACCTTGATTACTTTGTATCTAACACCTGGGAGGTCGCCGTAGGATCTACCCTTGCTGCCCCCAATTCCCTCAACCATAACCTCGTCGTGCTCGTCTATGAATGAAATTGCCCCATCCCCGGGCGCAAACGCAGTTAGGCGGTTTCCAGTTCGAATAAGACTGATTTTCACTGCCTTCCTAATTGCTGAGTTTGGTTGTTTGGCCTCGAATCCTACTTTCTCAATAACTATCCCCTTGGCTTGGGGGCTTCCTCTTAGGGGGTCGTGCTTCAGAACTCCTCCCTGTTTTCTCTTAGCCTGCCTATTCCTAAACTTCCTCTCCTTCCACCTGTATCTCTTACGATCAGATTTCATTTTAGAACCGGAGAAAAGGCCTCGTCCCAAATAATGCACCTCAAAATGACGACTTGGCGACCTGCAGTCCATTTATGATACTGACGGGTAACGGGTGATTAATATCGGCCCTAGTTACATCAATAGGAGCCGAACATTCAAGCGGCTTGGTAGTCCGGAGTAAAACATGGGATTCAGGGATCTGGTTGATGGAATTCGGACGGTTAAAGACCCAGTTAGTGTGAACTATGACATGAAAATTGCTTCTGAGTCTTCAGGCAACGAGCCTCTGCTTTTCAGTGAAATCATAGAATCTCCTGGGCAAAGAGCAGTTACTAACATACTTACTCGACATAGGCTCTGTGAGGCATTCAATGTTGAGCCTGGAGAATTAATCGATATACTGTCATGGGCCATGGAGAACCCCTCCGATACTGTTCTGGTAGGGGTAGATTCAGCTCCAGTATTGGAAAACAAGATGGAGCATACTGACATATCCGTACTTCCAATACCCTGGCACTACAGGGAGGACGGTGGCAGATACCAGTCTTCGTCAATTATCGTTGCCCAATATGGAGGGCAAAGGAATACCTCATTTCACAGGCAACTCTTGAAAGGGCCGGATAGGACCACTGTAAGGCTGGTCCCCCGGCATCTCCGAACAATGGCAGATCAGGCCTTTGAGAACAATGAGGATGTCCCCATTGTAGTTGTAAATGGTCCTGATCCATTGGTTTTACTTGCAGCGGCAATGTCATTCAACGAGCCGATAGATGAATTAAGAGTGGCTTCTGCTTTACATGAGCGGTTGTACGGCGCTAAATTGGGACTGGTGGAGTTACCAAATGGGGTTCAAGTTCCAGCAGATTCTGAATATGCCATGGAGGCAAGGATTACCACGAAACTGGATGATGAGGGGCCATATGTAGACATTACAGGGACCGTCGACGACATCAGACAAGAGCCAGTAATCGAATATGACTCAATATACCACAGGAAAGAGCCGATATTCCATGCATTGATTCCGGCGGGAGTGGAACACATGACTTTGATGGGAATGCCCAGAGCTCCAACCATCAAGACAGCCGTCTCAGAAGTAGTAACCTGCACGGATGTTTACCTAACAGACGGGGGGAGTGGTTGGCTCTCTTCTGTGGTTCAAATCATTCCTGAGAATTCTGGCGATAGCATGAGGGCCATACGAGCAGCACTTGACGGCCACAAGTCGATGAAACAAGTAATCGTAGTTGATACAGATATCGACGTAACCAATTCAACCAGAGTTGAGTGGGCCCTGATGACCAGGTGGCAGCCAGACAAGGATACGCTAATCCTATCAGACCAAAAGGGATCTAGTTTGGATCCGAGCCGTTCTCCAGATGGTACTACTAGCAAGATTGGTTTTGACGCTACGATTGAGCCCGGTGCCGACAAAACCCCGTTCGAATCTGTACTGTGAGTAATCAAGATGGAAGAAGATCGTACGCTTTCTGAGTCCCTCCAGCATCCTCGTAGGAGTCTTGGTAACAGATATAGAAGCCAAGCTGAGAAGTTCCTCAAACTAGGCAACGATGCGGGCAATCTATCTTGGGCCGAGCAGAGTGCTAAACAGAGTGTCCTACATGACTTCACGAATGAAGAAAACTGGAGGGTTTTGATTCGGATCAAGGTTCTGATGGAGGACTCGGAGGGATCCAGATCGGTGTTATCGGACCTATTTTCTGTTCTGGGCAGGGACCCAGAACTTATGTCTCAACTATCTGGGATAGACATCATATCATCGTGCGAGGACCTACTAGAGGGGGCTTTCTTATCAGACCCTCTGGATCCGGACAAGTGGTGGTCTGGGATCTGCGATAAACCAGAGGAATTGCAAGGATTCGTAGAAAGACTCCGTACTCTCGATGTTTCTGATCAGAGATCGAATATACTGTACTCAAGAAGGCTTGAGAGAGTAAGAGAAGGAGGCTACGAGGATGAGTTCCTGGAGCTATCAAGGATTCTCCTATCCCAAAGGCCGACAAATCATGAATCATGGGAACAACTGGGAAAGTTGTATGAGAGAAGGAAAGAATATGATGAGGCATGGCTTTGCTATGACCAAGCCAATGTCGTTTACCCTAGATCCTCTGCTAGGGAGGGGTTCAGAGAAAGGATGGAGGCGAGAGTAGGCGGATCTGCTGAACAACCTTGGAGAGAGCCGTCAATTACCGACAGATCGCAATTCCTTAGTCGTCTTGGTCGACTATCTAGAAAGGAAGCTCATGATGATGTAAGGCCACCCAGTGATGTGGAGAATCTAGAATTATCAGATTTAGAGGATCTTAGACAACAAGGAAGGGATACTGAGGCCTTCTTCCTAGCAAGAAGGATGGCTGCACAAGGAGTTGAGGGGGCGAAAGAATTGGTAACAGAGATTTTGGGTGATTTAGATGGATGAAAAGAGGTTCGTCGTGGTCTTGGCCCTGCCCATGGATATTGACGATACCTGGATTATGGTGAAGAACAAGAGTAGGGGTTGGGAATTTCCTGGAGGTCAATTGGAAAAAGGCGAATTACCGGAGGAAGCAGCACTTAGGGAGTTGTATGAGGAGACTGGCATCCTCGGTACCGCAAAGTCCGTTGAGGAGGATTTGATACCTGGAGGCTATGTTGTTCTAGTAAGAGTAGAAAGAGAGGTTAGCCCAGATCCGTGGATTTCTTCAGACGATTCAATCGAGGAGGTAGGATGGTGTCTTCAAATTCCTGAGTCCTCTGCATGGGGTAGAGAGGAAGTACAGTCAGTTATCGATCATGATTGGAGGGCTTCAAGAAGTCTTGAGTCCTGAATTTCATGGCTTCTCTTCTCTATCTCTGACTTCCATTTTGGTTCGTGAATTGCCTCGCTTGCGTCAAGTACCAATCCAAGATCGTCCCGCTGTGTACCAGAGACGTCGACTAGGGCCAGTGAGAGTATAAGTTCGACACATTCCCTGATGTCATTCGGATTCGAGGGAACTGTTGTCATTCCTGGACTATCTCGCGGTTTTGCATCGACTATTCGCTCATCCATCATTGGTGAGTCTTCCTCAATCTCATCCAATGCTATGTCGAGCCATTCGATAGCGCAGACTACTGATTCGGCAGGCATTTCAACAGAGGATAGGCGCCTCATTGCTATCCATAGGTGCCTCATTGCTGGCTCTAGGTCCCCTATTGAAGCGAGTATCCTCCCGGATTCCAATCTCGATAGGCCTATTATGTCTGAGGGGTGCCCCCTGTCTGAGGAGATGTCGGAAAGGGTGACCAAGGACATCATGTGCTCACCTTGATTTCGATGCCATGCTGCTAGATTCAGTAACGATACTCCGTGAAGAGGGGAGCCCGGGGCTACTGATGCTAGGCGATCTACACACCATCTCAGTTCTTGGCCTAGTTCATTATTTTCCATCTCCCCGAGTAGCGCTCTCTCCATCCTAATCCAAGCTTCTGTCTCGAAATCACGTTGATCCAATAGTCTTGATTGGGCTAGGATATCGTCACTCAGCTTCAGGGCCTCTTCTTTTTTTCCCTCTGAGAGAAGGGACTTGAAAAGAAGGGAGTCGGCAGAGGGGCTTTTTTCATCCGATTGGGGTCTTGTCAAGAGTTTCACTCCATCTCGAATTGTTCGGCCATTTCTTCGTACTTTTCCCTGATGCTTTCTTCCCTCTCCGCTAATCTGGCTAAGTGTTCCGTTAGTGCCTTTTCTGCGGACTTTAGTTCTTCGAGGAGTGAATCTCTATCATCCACTTCCAGAAGTATGTTGCCGAGGGAGCGGTATACAGGCTTAGCTGGATCTTGTGCCGAAAGTGACTCTATTGTGATGCCATATTCTGAACACTGTGAGGAAATGGACTGTATCTGTCCTCTCAGGGCTTGTAGCTCCCTGGCTAGGGCCTGAATATCCTCTGTGGAAGGCCTGGTACTAATTTCTATCACCTCTTGTAGCTTCAAGGGACCTATCAGAGGCTATGAGGGCTCTCATTATTGAGTTCCACCTTGCTCTGGCATCATTGAACGAATCGGAATGAAGGGATACTGAAAGTTCCCCGTCTTCGCTAACAAATTGGGCCTCTGTAACTAGTGAAGATGAGAGGGAGCGTGTGTCACTATGCTCCAAAGTCAGTTTGAGTGAAACCGAGTCATTCCTCTTCTGTTCCTTCATCTGTCTCTCTCTCGGATATTTTTCTTTCAAATTCCAAAGCTGCCTGTTGTGCTATAACGGTCATATCTGTTGCAGTTGCGCCCTCTAGTGATCTCCTAACTATCCTCTTGTTGGCATCGCTAGCTCTAGTATAAGGCTCCCAGACTCCGCCAGAGAATGTGTAACCACACTTTCTGCATTCCCAAATTCCTGCGGACTTCCTACGTACCTTGCGATAGTGGCAGCTCGGACAAGTGTACACTCTAGATTTCTTCGAGATTGCTGAACCGGCCCTTCTCCTAACGCTAACACCGTACCTAGCTCCAAATCGAGCAGTTGCGCCAGCCTTCTGAGTCCTCTTTGCCATAATATAACCTACAATTCATCGACTATTTTTCTTAGTTTCTCTGTCCTTTCTATGGCATTATCCATGATTTCAGTGAACTCGTCCGCTGAGAAAATTCCCTTTAGACCCTTCTGTAGGGAGTGGACGTTGTTATCGTCTCCGAGAGTGATGTGGATGCGCTCGTCACCTCCAAGCTCTTCTCTGGCAGTAGCGTCGAATACGAATCTACCCCCGACCCTGTGATAGGAGCACATTATCGGAGTTTTGGAAACTGACAATTGATAGTCCTCTCCGACCTCGAATCTCTCCGCAGGTACAGTAGCGTTCCTAAGAGCGACAATACCTGCCAATGCAAACGCGTCGAACAGGTTGCCATCGTCAGAGATGGCAAACAGGTCTAGAATGACCTGCCAAGCCTTTTCTCCGGGAATGATACACAGTGAGTCGACATCTATGCACCCGGACTCTCTAATACCCCTGTCAACAACCCTTCCGAGTTCTATGGACTCTGGACTGGGTGGGCCAGATTCCCAGTTCCTTCCTGCTACTGGTCTGACTTCTGCTGAGCACATCAGTCCACCCTGGTTGGGGCGGTCTGGATAAGGAGTCATAATTTGGAACTTGACCCCGGCTAATACGATGGTGTCCCCCATCCTTACTCGTGCTGAACCCTCTGCTCTGGGAAGTATTGAGTGTTGAACCTCAAGCTCCCTCCCTTCCCATCTTCCCCTACCATCTATCCTGGCATCTCTTTCTGCGAGATCGGAAAGGTGTGACCTGAGGAGTTTTGGCACTATTGGGATTGTCATTGTGAATCCCCCCCATTCAGTGCTTCTACCATCAATTTGTGAATTTCCTGTGCAGCATCCATATTATACTTCCAAGCTTGCTTAAATTCATCCTGTGAAAGATCCCCATCCATCTGTAAGAATACTAGTTCACCTGAATTAGGCATTATTCCCATAGGAAGGTCGGCCTCGCCGTAGTTGTCTTCTTCCTTATTGAGGTCGCAAACGACTACGTCGTTGATCTTGCCACTAGCTACGCTGACTACTAAGTCTGTCATGGGTATTCCAGCATCTGCTAGTGCTACGGAGGCAGCTGTAAGGCCCACACATCTCGTTCCGGCTTCTGCAGATACAATCTCAATGCTTATCCTTATCTTCGAGCGTGGGTATAGCTCAAGAAGAACAACGCTCTCAAGTGCATCCTGGGTAACCTTACTGACCTCTCTGCTTCTACGATTGAAGCCAGGCCTCATTCTGTCAGTTGTTGAAAAAGGTGCCATGTTGTATGCTACATCCAAAACAGCACGATCTTGCCGCTGTATCTTCCTGGGATGGGCCTCCATCGGCCCATAGACTGCGACAATTGCCTCATTAGTCCCCCAGGTCATTCTGCATGATCCATCGGCGACAGGTACGACTCCAGTTTCAATTGTGATTGGTCGAATATCTCCGGGGCCCCTTCCATCGGCCCGTACTCCGTTTTCATCAATCATCTGAACTTCTCCATAACCTCCCATCAGTTTCTACCTCCTCTATTGTCTCTAGAAATTTCAGATAATCTATTTCGGACATCAAGTATTCCATCGAGTTCGCCGTCTATCCACATCCTTCCGTTGTCGGCCACAACGATACGGCACTCCGTCTCCGCTTTCATCCTTCTGAGGGTCTCGCCCCCCTTTCCAATTATCCTTCCAAGCAAATGTGGGTCGATTTCTTCAACCACTCCGGAGCGAATCTTCCGTAGTCCCATTCCCTTCATGGTGACAACGCTTGAGTGCGTTTCTTCTACTTCCTGGACCCGGCACAGTACAGCATCGCCGATATCCATTACTGATCTAGTCCCTCCGAAGTCCACCTTCCCAGGTCCTAGGCTCATTGGGAGAATTGCATTAAACGGGGCTCCCAATTCTATGAACCATAGATTATTTGTGCATCCTTCTATGAAACCAATTACCAGATCTCCCGGTCTGGGAATGTATCTAGTGTGTACGGGCTCGATTGAAATTGATCGGCCCTTTTCCCTTAGCTTTCCTTGCTTTAATGCCTTGAGTCTGCCTGACATCACCAATACGCCATGTCCGGCCTCAAAGCCCTCTGAGTCGCCCAAATCATCGCCGGGCACTACGAGGTCGTTACCTCGCTTATTTCCTTGCGGCCCTGCCGCACCATTCTTTTTCGTCATATTATCGAGCCGCGCGACCGGCCCACCGTTCATAACCGTTGATGCTGCGGATTTTTGCTCAATCAGTCTAATTCTCTGACTTCTACATCGGGCGACCTAGATGCGACTTTGTCGATAATGTCATTTTTCATCCCGCCTGGAACAGAGACAACGCATGCCCAATTTCCATTACTCATCCATTCTTCCTTCTTTATTGAGTCCCTGAGCATCTGACTTACTGCTCCGTAGTCCTTGCCTTGGACCATGAAGGCCAAATTGACTGTGATGAATTGAAGTGGGATAACCGGCCTTAGCAATTTAACGGCATCTCCCACCTGACTTTCTACTGACTTGAATGGGTCAATTGAGAATCTAATCTCATCTAGGGCGTTTTCTATCCTTGTTCTGGGATGGGGGAGTTTCGTCTTAGGGTCTGTCGCAGTAGAAGCTATCTCATTTATGATCTGGCGTTTCTTTTCATCTACCAGATTCCTTCTCTGGGAAGTAGTTAGCTGGATGCTACCCCTTTCTAGAATAGTACTGGCACAAATGTAGATATCTGTTGTACCGAACGTTCTTTGGAGAGCCTCGCTGGTTGGTCTCTCTCCTGCCCTGGCATCGGACCAGACCTCTTCAATAGCGAGTAAATCTGAGATTTCGACTGACTCGTTATCTGATTTCCAATTGTCCACTAATTGGGGGTCAACAAGAATCTCGTACCTGCTTCCTCCCTTCTCGAGACGAGCGAGAACAGCATCATCAAGACTCACCATGGGGTACGATAAGGCCTTTGACTTATGATGGTGGGGTATCAGGACAGCTTGCCTAGGTGCTTGAGGGTAGTCTCCCTATCCAACTTCTCATAGCCGCTCTTGTCGACGCAGCCGATTTCTACAGTATCTGGATTCAAATCCTCCTCTAGAGACTCTCTTAGTGCCTCTAGGCCCATCTTGATGGCTGCATTCTGGGTCATTCCCTTCTTCCACTTATCCTCGAAGTGGTCTATTGCTGTCGCCTTTCCTCTGCCTATTGCCCCTGCATTATATGACTGGTAAGCACCAGAAGGATCGGTTTCGAAAAGATGTGCACCTTCGTCATCGAATCCGGCTATCAGTAGGGCTGTCCCGAAAGGCCTTGCTCCGCCATATTGCGTGAAAGACTGCTTGTAGTCGCACATCTTCTTGACTAGAGTGGAGACTGGAATATTGTCGCCGTATGTCATTCGATTTATCTGGCATTGAACTCTCGCCCTGTCTACAAGTTGGCGGGCATCTGCTACTAGTCCTGAAGTGGTAATTCCCACATGATTGTCGATTTGGTACATCTTCTCGATTGAGTCTGTGATTACCAATTTACTCTGTACCCTCTTATCTACTATCAAGACCACACCGTCTTTGTACACCAGTCCTACTGTAGTAGTTCCTCTCTTGACGGATTCCCTAGCATACTCGACCTGGTACAACCTTCCATCTGGAGAGAAAGTAGAGACGCCGTGGTCATAACCTCGTCCGCTTGGCTGCATCGTAATCAGGTTCTTGTCATAAGGGACTCTTATCAATATTGGTCGGCGGAAGACTCAATCGAGCAAGCATTCTGACGGAAATACTAGGTGGGACCATGCGAGTAGCAATTCTGGCTTCAGGAGGAAAGGACTCGACTTATGCTTCATGGTGGGCACAACTTCAGGGATGGGAAGTTGTTTCACTAGTCACGGTCTTAGTCAAAGGAGAGGATTCAATGATGTTTCAGTTACAAAAAATCAAATTGAGGCAATTAAAGATTGGCTAAAATCAAAAAAATCTAAAACAGAAATTGCTTATCGACCTGCAAGAGTGTTACTACAAGATTACACTGGAATTCCTGCTGTAGCTGATCTTGCTGCTATGCGTGATGCGGTGAAATCAAAAAAAAAAGATCAAAAAAAAATAAACTATGCAGTCTCTTGTAGAACATGGATTCGGAGTGGTATTTACCTCTGTTTCCACGGAAGGAATGAGTTCGGACTGGGTAGGAAGAACCCTTGAGGAGGAGTCGCTGAACGAATTGGTAGATCTCTCTGAGAGTCATCGATTCAACTTGGATGGAGAGGGGGGAGAGTTCGAGACGATTGTAGTTAGTGCCCCCCATATGAGAAGGGACGTAATACTCGAAGGTGAAGTTGTCTGGAAAGGTTCCAGGGGTTCATTAGAGGTTCTTTCGTGCAAGCTCTCTTGAAATCGCTAGGCTCAAACAGGAGACCATAGTCGGACGACTCGTAGTTATGGCAGTTTCCCCTTTGGACTACAGGTATGGAAGAGACATATCTAAGGAAATCTGGTCCAGGGAGGGGAGGCACGCGAGATCTCTAGAAGTTGAGAGAGCGTTGATTTGGGCACATAGCAAGATGGGTAGAGTTTCCCCGGAGGATTATGACGCAGTTGCGGAGATCTCTGATCCTGGAATCGTTACAGCAGACAGGGTTGACGAGCTAGAGGCAGAGACGAAACATGACATTATGGCACTTACAAAAGCCATGGCTGAAGCTGCAGGAGATGCGGGGTGGTGCATCCATCTCGGAGCAACCAGTAATGATATTGTGGACTCGGCTGTAGCTCTGCAGATAAGGGACAGCATAGACGTCCAAAGACAGTCCCTTGTCGGACTGATATTGAATATGTGTGGAATCGCTGAGAGAGAGTCCGGGACAGTGATGCTAGGAAGAACACATGGGCAGGCTGCGGTTCCTATCACGTTCGGCCTGAAGGTTGCGGTGTGGGTAGATGAGATGAGGCGCCATCTGGTTAGACTAGAGGAAATGCGACCCCGATGCATAACAGGGAAATTCCTAGGAGCGGTAGGAACTGGAGCAGCACAGGGAGAGGGAGCACTAGAACTGCAGAGTCTGATTCTCGGTGAATTGGGTTTGGAAGTCCCCGTCGCCACTACTCAAGTGGTTGGAAGGGACAGGTACATCGAATGGGTCGGGTGGATGGCGAATGTCGCTACCAGTATTGAGAAGATCCTCCAGGAAGTCAGAAACCTCCAGAGGACTGAGATAGGAGAGGTCGCGGAGGAGTTTGACGCAAAGAAGCAGGTCGGTTCATCCACTATGGCTCACAAGAAGAATCCCATTACTGCAGAGAATGCATGTGGTCTCGCCAGAGTAGTTCGTTCGATGATTATACCATCTTACGAAAATGCACTCTTGTGGCATGAGAGGGACTTGGCTAACTCCTCAAGCGAGAGATTTACTCTTTCACATTCGATGATTCTGCTTGATGATGTTATTTCAAAATGCGACAAGGTACTTTCAGGGCTGGTTGTCAACAGAGACAGAATGAGGAAAAATATTGAGGATCAGAACGGGCTAATCATGGCAGAGAAGATCATGCTCGAGTTGGTAGATCGCGGCATGCCGAGGGATCGAGCTCATGAAGAGCTAAGGTCGGCATCCATGGAGGCAGTCGAATCTGGTTCTAACCTACAAGAGATTTGTAGAAATTCGGATGGAATAATGAAGTTCTTTGAGGAAGAAGAGGTCGCCAACCTTTTCGCACCAGAGACTCATCTTGGCTCGTCGGAAAAGATAGTGGAAAATTCGATTTCAATGGCTAGAGAGCTGTGTTCAAAATACTGATGGGACTAGAAGCAAAAGTGCAGTGATAGATGCTACGGCAAAAAGAAGCATGATCATGGCGTGAGGACCATACTGGTTAACGTCATCCAGTGCCACATTTAGGAATCCTTCCTCCATAACCCCAGAAATAATTGAAGATTCGGAATGATTGAATTCCGGAGGAGGTCGTCGTGGAATCCTCTCAGTAGAGTTATCTTGTCTCACAGTTGTTTCTCGAGGCAGAGTCGTAATTATCATTGCCCCTATTCATCTTCTAGCATGGAGAAACCGGCCCTTTCCAGAAGAGAATCCATATCTTCCAGAGCATCTGAGTCTGGATTGGAGAGCGCTGCCGGATCTTTCGCATCTCCGCTGTAGTCATCCTCTCCTTCTGAGGCGAATCTGAATCTTCGATTCCGTATAACTAGGATTGTACGGATTAGGAATATGGATATACCCACCATTACCAGTGTAAGTATCAGCTCTGTAGCAACCACCATTTCGATTATCTCCTAAATTTTTCAGTTTATTCCCGGGAGACCCTGAGAAAGTGGTCTTGAGAGATGCCGGCGATTGGATGGGGTTGGTTCTAGCCACTTGCCTGAGGGGTACTCGTGTATATCGTCAAAATGAATGGAATACCATGTCTTTTTCTCCTTTCTTCCACAGGATAGGCACCTAAGACCCTGATTTCGCCCAGAGCTTCGCATTGTCCTTCTACAACATATGGGCCTACTGAAAATCCTGGGAGTAGCAGAATCTATCCTCAAGCGTTCTAAATG
>LURR01000020.1 GCA_001628485.1 Marine group II euryarchaeote REDSEA-S11_B3N4
CGTCGCGTTCTCCTCGTCGGTGTCGAAGGAGGCCAGGTCTATGCCGGCTGCCGCGAAGGCCGCGTCAGTGGGCGCGAAGACCGTGAACGGGCCGTCTGCCTGCAGCGCCGTCACTAGATCAGCATGGGCCAGCGCGGCCACTAGTGACCCGTGAATTGTTGTTGCTTGGGCGGTCATTGCGATGTCCACAGCAGGCGTCCACACGTACGACTCGCACTCCTCTTGGCTGACCATTGTAAACGCATGAGTAACCAAGTTGTAACACCCCGTGAAGGTCTGGCCGTTCATTTCGTAGTCTACGAAGTAAGCGTAAGCCATGCACTCCTCGAACGATGCACCAGCCGATACTGTGTGTGTGTACATGTTGTAGCATATGTCGCCGTCCTCCGCAGTAACGTCAGCAGGAGGCATGAGGACCTTGTCTATCACGTGGATTATCCCGTTGGATGCGATTACGTCAGGCTGGGTCACCGTTGCGTCGCCGATGCTGACCGCTCCGTCAGCCACAGTGAATGTGGCCTCGTCGCCGTTCAGCATTGTCACTGTGAGCCCGTCGGTAACTGCCGAGGACTCGACCTTCGTAGGTATATCATCAGATTCCTCTGCCGCCACGATTGGACTGAGAGACATTGCACCGATGGTGAACGTCACATACATCCCTACTATGATCGGCATGATCAATCTTGTATTCATAACCTAGCGATTGTCAACCCATTAATGAAGGAGTGTTTGACTTTCGTGTTCGATGATATATACATGTGTTTCTAATATGACAATTCTCTGACTATGCCATTATTAGGTTGTAAACATGCAGTGCTTCTGGATCCTTTGAGATAACTTCCCTAGTCACGGTAATTTCCCCTCCCTCTGGATACCTTGACTGTAAAGCCCCCTCTATGATTCCGTCATCTAGCGCCCACACAGGCAATTCTCCGCCTTCTGGGAATTCAGAGAATTGTACCTTGATGTGGAACTCCGGTTCTAGATCGTAGCTGAGGGTGCCCAAGCCTGCGTGCTCCCACCAATCCATCATCTCATTTAGGAACTCGATTTCTTGGCTGATGCCTCTCAGGCTGAATGCTAACTCTTGACCGACTCGATTCCCTATCTGCCTCATCAACGACTCCAGGTCAATCCCGAAATCTCTCAGACTCGCTATCCCTCCGTGGTTCAGTTTCTTCCTTGCATCGCTTATCTCTAGTCCCGAGGCCATGAATGCATCGATATTGAAAGGAGTGTCCTCCTCAGGAAGGTCCTTCTCGATCATCAGAACTTCGCGGATCTTTTCTAGGAACGAGCCTTCGTTCAGGGTCAGTTTCAACGGATCAGTAATTCTCTCCTCGGTGTACCTCTTGGATGCGATATGGTAGCATTCCTGCACAGTGGTAGAATGCCGAATCTTCCCAGAATCATCACCAGGTCAGATTGTGAGTCATTGCCCATTTTCTCCAGTCTACCTAGAATCCTAACTCTCTCCTTGAGAATTGTGAATTTTGGATTATCTTCGGCTTCAACCTCTTGGAATTCGAAATTCGAACTCTCAACGGAGGACTGAATCTCCTCAAAGCTGCTCTCTATTCTGTTTAGTTGTCTCCTGCGAATCTCAATGAGCTGTTCGACGGCTTGGTCTATTCTGGGACAGGTGAATCTCATTGGCCTGTCAGCAATTACTGAAACCATCCCCTTTTCTTGGAGGTCCTCAAGAGCCTTGTATGCATCTAGTCTTGTTACTCCCAATTCCCTAGCAACCTCGCTAGCCTTCATGCTGGGCTTGCCCGCCAGTACGTTAACGACCGAAACCTCTCTCTCAGAAAGTCCAGAATCGCTTAGTATCTGGTTCCAGTCCATCTACTGCCCCCCATCACCGCTAAGCGCCGAGATAATCTGAGCAACGTGCTTCCTAGGCCTGAAAAGCCAGTCGTAGACGTGATGAACGGTATTGTCCGGTCCGATAACGAAAGAAGATTTAGAGGGAAACAAGCCCAGGTGGAGGGGGACTCCGAATTTCTCCGCCACATTTCTTTCCTGATCAGAAAGAAGGGGGAATGGAAGATCCAACTCCTTCTTGAATTTCTTGTGCTGTTGAACCGTGTCCTGGCTGATCCCGATAACTTCAACGGAAGGTTCGAGAGACTGGAACAGTTCATACTGTTCCTTGAAACTCAGACAACCCCTCTTGCATGTAGGGGAACCGCTCTTTGCAAAGAAGAAGACCACCTTCCACTGGCCTTCGAGATCGGACAATCTGAACATATCGCCCTCACTAGTCTCTAACTCGAATTCAGGGACCACTTCTCCGATGTTGAGGACCATATTTTTCTCACCATTCTTCTAACTGTACAACTTGCCCGTGCCAGGAAAGGCAACTAAAAATCTGATGTAATAAAGGCTTTATAAAGAAGTGTTTCAATATCCCGGAGCTTACAAACCCAGATAGAAATCATAATCGGGTCCTGTCCTCATGTTTTCCTTTAGTAGCAACTAAGCTAGCCCAGGCCATCTCTTCTTGATCGCTCTGAATATCACTCTCGATATCACCATCGACGAAAGTAGGAAGGCCACAGAAACCCAAATCGGGGCTTCATCGCTTGTGGCTAGGAAATACGTGATTATGACTATTCCAGCACCATAAATGGCTCTGAATATGGAGAAAATGAGGAAAGACCTGAATAGCCGATTTTCTAGAAGTCTAGAGATCGGGCCAACCCTTTCTCGTTCTGACATGATGGCAACCAAAGAAACCACAAACATCTATTTTCCTACTTTGAATTACTTACCTCTAGCAAAGGCAAGACTACAGGGAAGGGAGTCGGGAAATGAAATTAATAAAATTTCGAAATGCAAATATTAGTCTGAATTAAATAACCTACATTGGCGCAATTAAACGATAAAAATGGTAGTTAGCGAATCCTCGGAAGAAAATAGACGCATCCCGGTCACAGTATTGACTGGTTTCCTTGGTTCTGGCAAGACAACCCTACTGAACCACATACTTACCAGCACCGAACACAAGATGAAATTCGCAGTAATCGAGAACGAGTTCGGGGATGTCGGGATAGACGAGAATATCCTAGTCGAGAGCTCAGAGGAGAGCATTATCGAGGTGATGAACGGCTGTATCTGTTGTACAGTCAGAGGGGATCTGACTGATTTGCTAAAAAAGATGCATGAGAGGATAAAGGACTTCGATGGAGTACTGATAGAGACAACTGGCCTGGCAGACCCGGCACCAGTGGCTCAGACATTTTTTGTCGATGATGACATCGTCGATAAGTACAAGCTGGACGGAATAATCACAGTTGCCGACGCCAAACACATCATCCAGCATCTCGATGAAGAAAAGCCAGAGGGTGTCGAAAACGAGTCAGTTGAACAGATTGCGTTCGCGGATCGCATCATGCTGAACAAGATAGACCTCGTTTCAGAGGAGGAGCTCGAAGAGGTCGAAAGCAGGATCAAGTCGATCAACAGGTTCGCACCAATGTATCACACTGAGAACAGCATCATCGATCCGGTGAATCTGATCAACATAGGATCATTCGACCTAGAGAAGACCCTAGAGATGGATCCAGAGTTCCTAGACACTGAAGCCGAGCACGAGCATGATGACCGTGTAACATCAACCAGTTCCAAGTTCGAGGGAGCACTCAACGTGAACAAACTCGAGAGATGGATAGGGGAGCTGATGCAAACCAAGGGCGAGGACTTGTTCAGATACAAGGGAGTCCTAGCCGTCAAGGGTATGGATCAGAAATTCGTCTTCCAGGGTGTGCATATGCTGTTCGGGGGGGGCTTCAGTTCCGAGGTACCGCCTTGGAAGGAAGGTGAGACTAGGGAGTGCCGATTCGTCTTCATAGGTAGAGATCTGGATCACGAAGAACTCCAGCAAGGACTGATGGACTGCAAGGCAGAGGAACTCAGATTCAAGGTTGGCGACACCGTTTACGCTAACATCGGCGAGTTCACAGAAGGCAGGATCCTGAAATGCTGGGATGAAGGCAACCCGTATCGAGTAGAAATCCAGAACGAGGAGAGGTCAAATGTCTGGGTCCCAATAGACAGCAACGACTACGTCATCCCTGGATGATTGAATAAGCAGCCTATCGAACCTCCAAACTAGCAATTATATTCGTGCCTCCTTAGCACTACCAGTGCGCAAAGTCGTAGATATCATCCCGACCCACACTGTGAGGGAAGGAGGGGGGTTCAAGGTTCGTAGACCCTCTAGGATGAATAGCGTACTGAGTCCTTTCTTGTTGATAGACGAAATGGGCCCAGTCGATTATGGTCCGGGCGAGGCCGTCGGGGCCCCCTGGCACCCTCACAGAGGGTTCGAAACAGTGACTTATCTCCTTGATGGGAGGATGCAGCACGAAGATAGCGCCGGCAACAGTGGCGAGTTGAACCCCGGAGACGTCCAATGGATGACCGCGGGCAGGGGTATAATTCACTCAGAGGAGCCTCATGAGGAGTTCAGGAGAACTGGGGGGCGAACACACGGTTTCCAAATTTGGGTGAATCTCCCTGCCAAAAACAAAATGATGGCTCCGAGGTACCAAGAAATCTCCGCGAAAGAGTCACCCACTGTTCGAAACGAAGGAATTTGGGCTCGGGTCATTGCAGGAGAATGCCTAGGCGTTTCCTCCTCAATAGATACAGTCATTCCAATCACACTGATTCACGTCAAGATGGAAGAAGGCTCGGGCCTGATACAAGAAATAGCGCCGGATCTGAACGCTATGATCTATGTTTTCGGTGGCAGAATCAAGCTAGAAGACCCACTCAGCGTACGAAATCACCCACTTCCATTCGGCCTGGGCGTCAAACAGTTTGTGAGCGATGGGGAATTAGCGCTGTTGTCACAAGGGGAGGAGATTGAGATCAAGTCCGAGTCAGAATCGGAATTTCTGATTTTAGCCGGCCCAGAGATAAATGAGCCAATCGCTCGATACGGGCCATTCGTGATGAATACCAGAGAGGAGATTAATCAGGCCTTCCTGGATTACCAGAATGGTACATTAGCAAATTGAGACAATTCCCCAACGCAAACACTACATTGCAACTATCTTGCAGAAGGTTCTGTTCCCAAAAGAGGGAGAACAATCATCTGAAAAAGTGCCGCTATTAGGAAAATAGAGACCGAGACTAGGGCTATTGTGGAGCCGGTGCCAATCTCCAGCTCTGCAGAGATGAAAATTCCTAGTATGGTGGATGATAGTGCAAATACCTGACTCCATATGAGACACGATCTGAAGCTCTTGGATACGATTTGACCGGTTGCCGCGGGCGTAACCAGTAGTGCAGTGACAAGCAGGGCGCCAATGAACTGAACCATGCACACAACAACTACAGCGGTGATGATGCTGAACGCCCTCCCTATTCTCCCAACGGGAATACCTTGAACCTCTAGAGAAATAGGGTCGAGAGACATTGCCAGCAATATGTGGCGGAAAGCCCCAAGGAATGATATCGAGACGATGCTCATCCAGACGATGATTTCGAAACTTTGACTGTTGATAAGGAGGATATTTCCAAACAAATAACCCTCCACGGTGTTGGTGATGCCCCCTCCCCAATAAGAGAGGACCACTAGCCCCAGCGCGAGTGCCCCAGTGGAGAAAATCGCGATCGCTGCATCTCCCGTGAGTAACCCCCTGGCTTGCAACTCATGGATTAGTAACGAGCAAACGACACTGAAAACCAATGCATACCAAAGAGGAGATGTGGCGCCAATTACGATTCCGACAGCGACCCCGCCGAATGTAACATGGGCCAAACCATCGCCTATCAATGAGAGATTTCTGATTATTAGGAATGAGCCTAGGAATGCAGCTACCATCGAAACCAACAAGGCAGCAACCAATGCGTTCTGGAAAATTGACACCGTGAAAAAGGAGGGAAATATCTCCCCTGGAACATATGGCGCCATTCTTTCCATCACAGGAGATATCAGCGACATCATTACAGAACCGACTCCCATTTCTTTCACCATCCTTTGGGTTAGTGACCATGCCTATGGTCGTCATGTACGTGTTTTATTCCCCTCAAACCAGCCAGTGAGGAAAAGTCTGGGAGATCCTCTGACGGCCCATCGAACCTCACGCCCCCCTCAAGGTATATGATTCGATGAGCAGCCTGGGATATGGCTGTCAAATCGTGTGAAACCATCAGAATTGTAATATTTTCTTGGTGGCACAAATCGTCCAACAATTTCAGAAGAGAGTTTCTCGAGGGAGGATCCACCCCCACAAGAGGTTCATCTAGGAGCAGGAAGTCTGCCTCGGATGCCAATGCTCTAGCGATTATTGTTCGTTGGAGCTCGCCCCCGGACAGCCTGGATATCTCCGAATCCGCTTTATCGACTAGACCTACCATTTCCAACGCCCTCTCCACTCTCAGGTTTATGCTTGAGCCGCCGAAGACGGACAAACTACGCGAATTCAGAGTTCCCAACCTAACTATCTCTCTCACGGTGATTCGAATGTGGTTAGGGATTTTCGAACCAGCTTGCGGAACCCATCCAATTCTCCCATGGTCTGATTTGGAGAAACCATCATTCCCGTATAATCTGACTTCTCCACCAGTGTTGGGAATCGGTTCCAGCAACCCCAGGATCGTAAGAAGAAGTGTAGTTTTTCCGCTCCCATTAGGGCCGACCAATCCTACGAACTCCCCCTTCATGACGTCGAGATTTATTTCCTGGATCACTAGTTGTCCAGAACGAGCGACAGATAGGTCCCTGATCTGCAGGACAGGGGTCACCGACCCCCGTCTTTCTGCGGCGGCACTCAACTCCATCTTCAGACAGCCCACTTGTAGGGTTTGGAGATATTTATCAATCCCAGAACGAAAAATCCCTCCAAGGCCCTCTAGCAGCCTAAGCCACTTTTGAGACCCTCGAGATTCTTCCTCATCAATGAAAGATAATTATCATCACCATCTGTAGGTGCTAGCTCCATGGTATACAGAGTTTTGATCTCAATTCCATCAACCGCTTCCGATATCGCTGCGACTGCTGTTTGAGACGTATACTCTTCCACGAAGAAGACCGTTATTCCCTCTTCCTCGATTCTCTCGATTACTTCCAGAATGTCCGCAGCCGATGGCTCACCTTCAGGGTCCAGCCCGTGGAGGGTTACAAATTCTAATCCGTATCTCGCGGCCATGTATGCATATGCGTTGTGATTTGCAACTACCGTATTCCCCGTGCACGCGCCAGAAGGACCGAAAGCCGCGTCGAAGTCTGAATGGAGAGAGTCTAACTGCCCAATAAAAGCCGCAGCATTCTCAGTAAACGCCGCCTCACCATCAGGAAATGCCTTGACTAGAGCATCCAGAACAACTACCACCTGCGCCTTGTAGGATAAGGGGTCCAACCAGCTGTGTGGGTCGAAATCGAAAGCCTGTTCCTCTTCATCCGCCACAATCTCGCCTACCCACATGTGCCCTGCAGCCGCGCAGTCGGCCTCGTTCGACTCGTAGTTCTGGTGGCTTGTCAGGTTGTGGCAGACTCCTCCTTGATGGTCATCCTGGCCACCAGGGCCGCTGTCTCCCGCTACCCACATCAATCCTGCCCCCTCGCAATCCGCTTCATTTTGATGAGTCATATCGACTGTGTGATTGCCCATATCGTAGCAGACCATCGCAGAATCGCCTCCGTGGTCATCGTGGCCCCCGTGGCCGTGATCATCATGACCTCCTTCACCCATCAGGATGAAGAATTCAACACCTATTGGAAGCGCGAACCCGTAATCTCCCTCTTCCTCGATGTGGATCGTGGCGTAGCCAACCATGCCATCGTGCTCCTCATGATCATCATGCTCGTCGTGGCCTTCCTCGAGAAGCTCCATGAAAGCCACAAGTTCCGTCATGTTCAGCAGCTGGTTTCCGTCCGCGTCTGACATGTTGAACATCCCCATGAGGACTTCCTCCTCATCGTG
>LURR01000021.1:0-8342 GCA_001628485.1 Marine group II euryarchaeote REDSEA-S11_B3N4
CGAGAACGGCACCGGAGAGGACGACCACGACCACGGCGACGACCACGAGAACGGCACCGGAGAGGACGACCACGACCACGGCGACGACGACATGGAAGAGCCTGAGGAGCCTGAGTCATGGCCAACCCAAGACGACATGGCTGAGTTCGACATGATGTTCTGGGACTGGGTCTCCGAGTGGGACGCGGACGCAAGCGACTCCCTGAGCTTCGACGAATTCTGGCAGATCAACAATGACACCGAGGAAGGCTGGGACTTCGAGAACCCAGGATGGTCGGCAGACACGACCGAATGGGACCAGTTCCCCTACGACCCATCGGAGCAGACCGACACTGACATGGACGGAATGGGAGACAACTCGGATACTGACGACGACAATGACGGTGTCCCTGACGGCCTCGACGCCTTCCCATATGACCCGACCGAGTCAGCCGATCTAGACGGCGACGGAATCGGTGACAACTCCGACAACGACACAGATGGCGACGGAATCGACAACGACCAGGACGACTTCGACAGCGATCCAAACGCTGCCTCAGACAACGACCAGGACGGCGTAGACGACGCATCTGACTCGGACGACGACAACGACGGCGTGCCCGACGTTGCCGACTGGGCGCCTTTGGACGCATCCGAGCAGTACGACACCGATGGCGATGGAGTTGGCGACAACGCAGACACCGATGACGACAACGACGGGACCGCGGACGCTGACGACGCCTTCCCGCTGGATGCCAGCGAGAACGCAGACGCTGACGGCGACGGGGTTGGGGACAACTCCGACCCGGACGACGACAACGACGGCACACCTGACGGACTGGACGACTTCCCGTACGATGCCACGGAGCAGAGGGACTCCGACGGAGACGGAATCGGCGACGTGGCCGATCCTGACAGGGACGAGGACGGATACCTGAACTCGGACGACGCGTTCCCGATGAACGGCAACGAGTGGATGGACACCGACGGCGACAACATCGGCGACAACTCGGACTCCGACATAGACGGAGACTCGGTCCTGAACGACGACGACTGGGCGCCTCTCGACTCTGCAGAGTGGATGGACACCGACGGCGACGGCACCGGCGACAACGCCGACACCGACGACGACGGAGACACCTACTCCGACGACGACGAGTACTCCTGCGGAACTGACTCGAAGAACGCGAACTCAGCTCCATCGGACTTCGACGGCGACGGACTATGCGACGCCTTGGACCCCGAGGACAACAGGGGACAAGCCGGAGCCGGAGCCGCACCAGACGTGGTCCAGGAGTCACCAGGCTTCACGCCAGGATTCGCATCCGTGCTAGCAGTCGTGTCCCTACTAGGCGCAGCCGCACTAGGACGACGCGAAGAGAACTGATCCGTAAGGATACAGACAACGTAACCCCGGGCCGGGGACCACCCGGCACCCGGCCCGGGGCCACAACCCAATGCTGATAAGTCCCCCATATCACAAGCCATCTCATGCCAGGCACGACCAGGGCCGAGATAAGGACGCTGAAGATAGGTAGATACGTAGCGATCGAGGAAGACGCATACAAGATTCTAAGCATGTCCAAGTCCAAACCAGGCAAGCACGGCTCAGCCAAGGCCAGGATAGAGCTGGAAGACATCTTCACAGGTCAGAAGAAGTCACACGTCGGTACCGTCACCGATACCATAAACATCCCACTGATCGAGAAGGGATCTGCCATTATCACCCACATCCAGGGCAACGAGGTCCATGCAATGGACAACAAGACCTACCAGACGCTCATCCTTCCAGTCGAGGAAGGGATGAACCTGCAGTCCGGAGGGGAGATCCAGTGGATGGAGGCAATGGGCAGGTACAAGATCAGCAGGGACCACTAGTCACGTTTTCTAGTTCCCAGTACCTCTCGCCCACGTGAAGTATAAGCGTCGTTCTCGTACGCTCGGGACGAGAGACATGTCTGACGTTGAGCGATCGGCCTACAGGCAGCCAGTAACTGCCTCCGGACTGGAGGCGATAGAGTCCGGAACGCTGACCTGGCTAGACGAGGACATGTACAACAACCTGAACACCGGGGTACTAGAGCAGTACCTGGAGGAGAAGAACCTCTCCGAATCTTTCGAGGTAAGCCACTGGGACACTCGGAAGGTCCTCATCGGGATTCTCGTAGGCGCCGTCTTCAGCGGAGTAACTGCCTACATCGGCCTCAAGATAGGGCTAGCCGTCTCAGCAGCATGGTACGTAGCATACCTGTTGGGGATGGCCCTCCAATGGTCTCCATCAGAGGTTAACATAGCCACGAGCGCCACCACGGGTGCGACCAACGCGTCAATAGGCTTCATCTTCACATTCCCTGCCATCTTTTTACTGGCCTATTCCGACGACTACAGGGTCGGTGACGGACATCTCCTGAGCTCCGTCGATACCCTGAATCTAGCATTCGTGGGCATCATAGCCTCGATGTTCGCAGGGTTCCTGGGTGTGATGTACTTCATCATATTCAGACGCGTATGGCTGGTTGAGGACCCACTGCCCATGCCCGGATTCGAGGCCACCCTCAAGATGCTGGACATATCCTCGGACGTCAGCACGGGCTCAGCAGATGCAGCACGCGACTCCCTACGAACCGTGGGGGTGTGGACGGTTCTGACGATGGGCATCATGTTCGTCATCGACTACCCAATTCGCTGGTCAAAGAAGCTCGCAGGAGTGCCCAGCAGCATCGCTGACTGGTTCGCGATGACGCTTTCCGGTGAGAAGTGGGGCCTCGCATCGGTCTACACAGAGAGGTGGGTGCACCAGCCGAGCGAGCTGGTCGAGGGCAAGTACGCCCCTTACAACGGCATAACCCCCTACGAAGAGGGGAACCCCATGTCCTACACCTTCCTAGGCGTGGAGATCAGCCCGACCCTATTCGCGATAGGCTGGTTCATGAAGTTCAGAGCAGCCCTACTGGTAAACCTAGGGGCGATCCTCGCATGGTTCTGGCTTATCCCCCTTGCAGTGCTTCAGGACGTCCCTGTGTACGACCCGGAGCAGGGCGTCTACAGGGACATCACAGAGATGGGCCCCATCGTCCAGTGGCAAGCCTTCGGCTCGATAATACGTACCGTCGCGATAGGGGCAATCCTCGGAGGGGGATTCCTTGGTCTGTTCAAGATGGCCCCGACATTCATCGGAATCTTCGGAGACATCACACAGGCCTTCTCGGGGGAGCAGGGAGAGGAAAACGTGGAAGGAAAGGGTTGGTACGAATGGCCGCTGTACCACATCCCCATTTTCATGGCTATCTCGCTCGTGGCAATCACTGTCATCTTCGTCATAGGGGGGTACCCTGTGCTGCCTTCTCTGATATTCTCAGTAGTGCTGCTATCGACTACTTTCCTCCTGGGTGCCATAGCAGTTAGGGTGATGGGGGAGACGGGAATTGAACCAGTCTCAGGGACCTCATTCATCGTCCTCCTTATTCTCCTTATGATTTTCCTGAACTTGGACGTAGGGCTCAGCAAGGAGGAGTCAATCCTGATGTCCCTCGTGGGGACCACGGTATTCGGCTCGGCGATCAGCATGAGCGGAACCGTTGTGGGTGACTACAAGAACAGCCTCTACATCGGTAACAGGCCATACCACATCTCCAAGGGCAACATAATGGGAGTAGTGCCCGGAGCCATTCTTGGTGCCGGAGTTGCCATATTCCTATCCAAACTCCTAGCTGATGGTACGATAGAGCTGCTAGCACCCCAGGCAAACGCATTCGCATACTTCACCACCATACTGGCCGAGGGCCAGGGTAACTGGAGCGCTCTGCTTCTTGGGATGGCCCTCGGGGCCTTCGCCGAGTGGGCCACGGGGATGGGCACGTCATTCGGCTTGGGAATGTATGCTACATTTCCGATGCTGATCGGCGGCGCATACCGCTCTTGGTGGGAGGAGAGGAGGCTAAAGCCCATCGTGGAGTCTGTAAGGAAGGAGGAGGGGAATGCTGCTGCGGAGAAGAAGAGCGCGAGAATGCTCCTCCTGACGTTCATGATCGCAGCGGGAGCATTGACCGGTGAGGCATTCTACGGTGTCGAGGCTGCGATACTAGCGGTCCTGGACGAGATTTCGGTCGGTGGGGAGTTGCTCAAGACGTACTCCTGGTGGCCCTTTGCAAGACTGGCAGGCTTCGTAATCATCAATGTGGTACTAGGGATGATCGTTTACGTCCTATTCAGAAAGGCCGGAATCATAGGCGGGGGTTCCAACGAAACTCCCCCTGAGACAAAGGCCACCACGCCCAAGGTCCCTTCCTGGGTTCCCTTGGACGCCGAGCTGGCGGACTGAAAATGGCCGAGCACAAGGAAATCCCGACAAGCGCGTGGCTGATACTCTCTGTAGCGGTAATCGCAGTTTCCAGCGCAGGCATAGTCCTACAGGAGATGTCCGACGTAAGGCCTCTCCTGCGAGCCTCGTGGAGGATGCAGGGGACGGCGCTGGTATTGCTTCCGGGATTCCTGTACCAGTTCAAACGACTAGAGGCTCCATATCTGTCCATGAACGACTGGCTTCTGATAATGGCTTCCAGCGGGTTCTTGGCGATTCACTTCGGAAGCTGGGTATGGTCTTTGGATAATACCAGCCTAGTCCACAGCCTCCTGTTCGTGAACACGCACCCGCTAATCGTGGTCGCACTGATGCCAGTTATGGGAGAAGCAGTCCGCAGAGGACACTTGGAGGGGGTAATCATTGGTTTCGCAGGAGCTCTCGTAGCCCTGATGGACCTCGGCGATGGTGGGGAAGTGACCCTGATGGGGGATATAGCCGCGTTCCTGGGGGCAGTAACCATTGTCGGCTACATCCTAGTGGGGAGGGAGCTCAGATCTAACAGGGAGATGCCGATTTTCGTCTACGCCTTCCCCGTGACCTTGGGTGCAGGAATCTGGCTGTCTCTTGGGACCGTGTTGTTCGAAGGCTCAGAGGTCGCTTCCTTGCATCCTGAGTCCTCGATATTCGGATGGACAGACCCATTCTGGATAGTTTGGGTGGGATATCTGTCTCTCGGTCCTGGACTCTGCGGGCACACGGGATTCAACACTGTTCTGCGATGGATACCCCCGATAATCGTCTCAATCACGATGCTTTTGGAGCCCGTGATAGGGGCCCTGATAGGCTATATGTGGACTGGAGATACTTTGATTGGACTACCAACGGTAATAGGTGGGCTGATGATGATGGCGGGAGCCATGCACGTGACTCTACAAGGAAAATCGAAATTCGAGGGGGAATCGGTTTCTTAACCGCCCCATCATGCGGAAAACATGCCAAGGTTTCCGATTCTACTTACCAACGACGACGGCATCAACTCCCCGGGGCTACAGCATCTGGCATCTTCATTGCACTCTCTTGGACACCCGATAGCCATACTAGCACCCCTTACCGAGCAATCAGCGGTAGGGATGAAGCTCACCCTAAGGGATGACATGGCCTTCGAAGAGCACACCGATATCGCTGAAAAAATCAGGACCGACGACTCAGTCCCCCTGCGCGCGTTCTCCCTCGATGGGTCTCCCTGCGACTGCGTCATCGTTGCTATCGACGGGGGACTCAGGTCCTGGGCGCCAGAGATACGGCCGTGGCTCTGCATTTCAGGCATCAACCGAGGGCCAAACCTCTCTGTGGACGTTCTTCACTCCGGCACTGTTTCCGCTGCACGCGAGGCATCTCTGTATGGCCTGCCATCGCTTTCCGTAAGCCTAGCCACCTACTCACATCAGGACTACTCGCAATCCATAGAGGCAACACTGGCTCTTGTGGAAAGACTATCGGAACTGGTCACAGTAGACCCGATCAACATCCTGAGGCCAGAGGGTTCGAGGACGCGGCCGATTGAGGGAACTGGCCCTAACTCTCTTAGATCATGGTTCTTGCAGGGGAACATGTTCCTGAACCTGAACATACCCGAAAACTGGAAAGGGACATTCCAGACCGTGCCCCTAGGTGCTAGATGGTACCATAACGCGACTGACATGATAGATCAGAAATCCATGGGAGTGGCCTTTGAGGTCGGGGCGGCCAGAATCGTTGACGAGGAAATCGAAATGACCGACTGCCATGCAATAGCTTCGGGGAGCGCCTCGATTACCCCTTTGGCAAGCTGGCCCCAGAATCACCCGCTTGGAGTCCCCCAATCGATAATGCAAGCGTCTACCGTGATGGATTCCGATGGGATGCCTTCATGGCTCTAGGACTCATCAAGGAGATGATGGATTATGGAGATGCAGGAGTGCCCCTGCAACCACTCTCTTCCCAGCGAGATCGAATCTAAACCGTGAAGACTGGCCTTGTCTTGAATCGAAAGGGGCTGGTCATCCGATAGAATGAACCCTAGATCATTGGAATGTTGTATCGAATTGAAGCCTCTCCCCTCAGCATCTAGTAATACGGGTATAACCCCTCTTTCATCCCAATCTTGTAGGGTCTGATTGATATCCCCTCCAGAGTGCAGTATCCCACTTGAGAACTCTTTGAATCGATCCCTCGGAGGAATCGGAAGTTTGTTTATCCCCTTAATCTGTCCTGCAATTGATCTTTCATCTGGCCTGACTCCCCCTATTCTGGTGCCATCGAACCATATCCTCCTATTCGGCCCCCCTCCTCCCATTAGGTGAAGAATCACATGGCAATCCTCGCGAATTCCATGGGAGACAAACAGGGCAGCATTTACCGCTCTAACAAGTACGTCCATTCTGCCTCCGGAACCAGGAAGGTCATTCAGATTAAGAGTCCCTTCGCTTGGAGCCCTATGGCCGATGATAGCGAACCATCTCTCCAGAAGATCACCCCAGATCGAGCTCTTCGTCGAGCCCCATCATGGACTGCATCTGACGCCTCATCTTCCTATCTCCTCTGAATCCCCGCATCATCTTCTTGCTCCTGTTCCATTGAGTAATGAGTTCCTTGACCTCTCTTTCCTCACATCCAGAACCTCTAGCGATCCTCCTAATTCTACTCGACTTAAGGAGCAGGGGGTCGTCCTTCTCCTCTTGGGTCATCGAGTCCATAACTATCCTGTACTTATCCAGGTTGGACTGCATCTGCTTCTTCTGAGCCACTCCCATGTTGCCCATTCCTCCGAACATTGCATCTGGGAGGTGGGATAGGACCTTGTCAAGAGTTCCAATCTTGCTCATCATCTCCATCTGGGCATACATGTCGGTGAGAGTGAATCTACCTGACATCAACCTCTTCGTAAGGCGCATTGCCTCCTGCTCGTCCAGGTCCTCGGGGGCTAGGTCGATGAGGCCCTTGATATCGCCCATTCCGAGAAGCCTGGAAATGAACCGATCAGACTCGAATTTCTCTATATCTCCTATCCTTTCCCCCTCTCCCACGAAGACGATAGGTGCACCTGTCGTAGAAACCGCGCTTAACGCCCCCCCTCCTCTCGCAGTTCCATCCAACTTAGTTACGATAGTCCCAGTGACTCCTACCAAGTCATGAAAGGTCTCAGCCATAGGGCCGGCAGCCTGTCCGACTTGAGCGTCAATTACTAGGAAGCGCTCTGAAGCGTTGGCAATACTTGCGATCTCCAGTAGTTCTTCCTTAAGCTCTCCATCTAGGCTGTCCCTGCCTGCTGTGTCAATGATCACGATGTCTGCGGTTCCAACCTTGCTGAGGCCATTTCTAACTATCTGGGATGCTACCTTTTCTCCGGGCTCCCCGTACACCTCGATGCCCGTACCCTCGAGCATCTGACTGAGTTGTTCGAACGCTCCTGGCCTATGCACGTCTGCTTCGATAACTGCGACCTTTGCTCCGTGAGCCTTTCTCCACCAGTCTGCAAGTTTTGCGGTGGTGGTTGTCTTTCCCTGCCCGTAGAGGCCTACCATCAGCACTGTTTGGTTGTGTGGCTTGATATCTCTAGGCGGTCCTAGAATCCTTACTAGTTCAGAATATATCAGATTCATAGCGTGGGTTTCGAGCTTAACTCCCGGCCGCGGCTCCTCTTCCAAAATCCCCCTTTCTACCCTTTCAGTCAGCTCCTTTGCCTGTCTGACGTTAAAATCGGCTTCTAGCAGGGCCCTCCTGAGTGACTTGCTGAGGTCCTTGACGGTGTCCTCTTCGACTTTCCTCTTTCCCTTCAGGAGACCTATTGATCCGAGAACTCTACGCTTGAATCCCTCCAGAGCCATATTGTCCGGCTGCAATCGTGCCGTTTGAACGTTGTCTGGGTATACGGGCCATTTTACACTTCATTACCCGCTGTACTGAAAGGGTACGCGTCATGGGAAGAGTGTGGCTGATGCTCCTATTGAGATGTGGGAGATGCAATTGGCCTTCGCAATAGGGTTGCTGGGCATCTACGTCGGCTGGAGGGGGACTATAG
>LURR01000021.1:8389-23757 GCA_001628485.1 Marine group II euryarchaeote REDSEA-S11_B3N4
CGAAGTTAGGAATCAATCTCAGAACATCATCTCACTTAGCTCGATTGCATTCATGATCGCTCTGGCTGAATCGTCTTTCGTGCTGTTTCTTCTCGGTAAAACTAGAACCGTTGGATTGAGGGCTTGCGCCCCTTATGGGTGGACTCTAGGTTTGGGTTTCGGTGCAATGCGCTCAGCCCACCTCAACGTTCGTCTATTCGATCCAGTGGTCTGGGAAGGTACCGGATTCAACGCTCAAAACATCGCTCTAGCATGTTTACTGACAATTACTACCTGCATGGCGCATGCATCCATAGGCTCTTGGCAAGGGTCTAGAATTCTGGATAATCAACGATTTCGCCCTCTCGTATACGCCTCATTCGCCAGGATGGCCGTTATCCTAGTGACTGTGCTTTCTGTTTTCTTCCCATTGACCATCGCCCTATTAGCCCCATTCGTCGTTTGGTCTTGGTTTCCAGCCCAGGAGTCTTGGCTGCCGTCTGGCATGACTCCAGCAGCCAGACAGGCATACAGGCGCACACTTCGGCAATCCGTTCTCAACAGGTCTAGAGCACAAACCAGAATTAGAGGAGAAACCGTGGAAACAGAAGAATAACCACATCTTAGGACACTTTAGGGTTTTTTTCATATATGGCGCAGGATTATATCCAGTCCGCATATTCATTCGTTTGAATGCGAGTGATTATCGCAGGTGCCGGCGAGCGACTCCCAATCTCTAGATTGCCTGCTGATAACGGGCAACGCCCTGTCAAGGGACTCTCTTGTCAGGGCTGGAATCAACGACGCTGAGATTATAGTCTTCGCAACCAATGATGACAATGTCAACATCTTGGGATGTGCTTTCGCCAAGAGGGTGTTCAGCGAACAGGTGGGCGACAGAACTGCTTCCGGGCTGATTACTATCGCTAATGTACGCGACTCAGAGATAACTCACCCTTCGAGAGGTGCCGGACCGTTAGAGAATTGGGCCCGTACAAACTTCGTTGTTTCACCATCGACAGATGTTGTAGAACAGCTAATCTCCGGATTAGTATCCCCTACCCTTTCCGATATCATCCCAATGGGCGATAACGCCTGGATTGTGGAATCTGCTGTATCAGTTGGATCTCCCATGATTGGCTCAACGATCGAAGATGCCAACTCGAACTCGACGAAAGATCCGGATTATCCCCGTATCATAGCAATGAAAGCGGGAAGCAGGAAAGGCAGAATAGTTTCAGGAAATGAAATAATCCAACAGGGGGACATGTTGGTCTTCGTTACAGGCTCAACAAAATTCTTCGGTGAGATTGCCCGATTGGTTGGGGATGAGAACTCAGAGATGCCGGACAAACCGACCGTAGCAATTTTCGGAGCAACCAACTTCGGTAGCAAACTAGCGGAACACTACCTCAATATGGGCTCGAATGTAGTAATCATTGAACCCGACCTAGACTCAGCTAACGCAATAGTTGGGTCCCGAATTGGCGTCAATAAGAGGCTGGACGTTATTCACGGAGATCCTCAGGATGAGGATCTTCTACGCGAACTCGCAGTGGAAGATCACGATATTGCAATCTCTACTCTCAGTGATGATAATCTGAATATTTCGATAGCCATGAGGACATTCGACAAAGGCGTTTCCAGAACTGGCTTAATTCTAAAGGATAGAGCCCTAGTCGAGGCAATTCAGCGTATTGGACTCAGGCCAGTGAGTAAGCGAAGAGTGGCAATAAAATCGATTCTCAAAGCCATCCACATGCACGTTCCAGGACTATACGAGCCAATCCCCAGAATCCCATCTTTGGTATCTATGTCTGCCGAGATAAATTCCGGAAACGGACTACTGGGGAAGGAATTGCCAGAAGTCGAGGGCATAATTGGGGCCAACCTAGTCATGCTGGAGAGACTCGATAATGATGGAACATTCAAAAACATAGTCGAGGAAAACATCGGAACCATCCAAGAAGGTGACAGGCTCTACCTAATCCTTGAGATAGATGATGTAGGCAAGGCCGAGGACATATTGCGGAGCTAGTATGCGTTGGGGAGTAGTTAGCCTTATTCTCGGCTGGACTATCGGACTCGTCTCAGTACCATTAGTTGCAGTCGGCCTTTACAGCCTCTATGTCGAGGGATTCGAGCAGGCTATTCGCACATTCGCTCTTCCAGCGATTATTTCACTCTCATTGGGCTATTGGATGATTTCCCGTTCAGGCGTTTCCGAACCTTCATCCCTAGTTCGAGATAGAGAGGCCTTCGCGTCTGTGGCCCTTGGTTGGATCCCTGTGGTCATAGTGGGGGCTCTTCCTCTTTGGCTAGGGGGCATGTTTCACGGCCCCTTCGGTGATTTCTGGAACCCAGGGGGAGCAAACTCAACCTCTCAGATTTTGTATGGACTACTCCACTCTTGGTTCGAGTCGATGTCTGGATTCACAACTACCGGGGCTTCCATTGTAGACCCAGCAACTAGCCCTCTTTGCGGATCCGGAGCCGCCGCGTTAAACGATTTCAATGGTGACTGCCTTGGTAGTCAGAGGAAAAGCCTGATTCTATGGAGGTCAGTTTCCCAGTGGATTGGCGGGATGGGAGTCATTATGCTCGGGCTTCTCATCTTCTCAAGGGCCCTAGGAGGGGGCATGGCATTAGCGAGAGCAGAGTTGACAGGACCATCAGTTTCGAACCTTGGAACCACTCTCGAGAGCACGGCTAGGAAACTCTGGGGGATATACGTAGGCCTCACCGTAATCCAGGCGATACTCCTATCGCAACTCACTAGTATGGGTCCATTCGATGCAGTCAACTATTCTCTAACTACGATGCCTTCGGGTGGTTTTGGAACAACTGATTCTGGAATAATGCATTTTGATGACTACATTATTGAGTCTATTGTGATGGTCTTCATGCTTCTAACTTGTATTAATTTCAGCCTCCTGTATTTCGCATTTTCAGGAAGGTCGAATGAGATTTGGAAGGACGAGGAGCTTCGAACGTATCTGCTAATTGTCCTCATCGCATGGATTGCCATGGCAGTCAATATATCTCGCTCTGGCGATTTAGATTATGGGATATTGGAATCCATCAGACACTCCATGTTTCAGGCAATCTCAATCACCAGTACCGGTTACTCTAGTGCAGATTTCTCCCAGTGGCCAGTCTTCAGTCAATTTGTTCTGCTACTTCTGATGATTATCGGGGCCAGCGCTGGATCTACTGGTGGCGGACTCAAGGTGCTTAGGATTCGCATTGCTTTCGAACTTGCGAAGAGGGAGGTCATGAAGATAATACAGCCAAGGAAGGTTGTTGCGATTAGATTCAATAGATCCGTTGTCGATGAGCAGCGGGTTTGGATAATTCTTGGAATGGTAAGCTCATGGATGGTCTTGGTCACAGCGTCTATGCTCACTATTTCTTTCTTAGAGCCAGATTTGACTATGACGGACGTACTTTCTGTCTCCATCTCCCTTCTCGGTAATACTGGTCCCGCATTGGGCGAATTCGGACCTTCCGGTGCGGCTGCTGCATGGGCTGGGATGAGTATCCCTTCGTTACTGGCTTCTACGATATTGATGTGGCTCGGTCGTCTCGAACTTCTGACTGTACTCGTTCTTCTCCATCCAAGGACCTGGGATTCTGATTAACCAAAACTATCTAGCGTAGACTGGGTTTCGTCTTCGCTTTGCTCCATTTTGTCCTCCGATACAGCCTCCTCTATCTCGAACTTCTCCCCAACCTGCGCGAACTCTTCCAGTATTGACTTCCCAACTTTGCTGGTCTTCGGGATACCTAGAATTGCAAGATGATCTTCCCCCGTCATCCCTATCTTCTTAGCTACGGTAAAGTCGCTCTCAGACGCTCCGAGGCTCTTATCGTGAATGGCCAGAAGAGCAGGCCATAGATCTTCTCTGAATGATGATTTGCTAGTTCCCATTGATCCCGCTAGTCTCTCAATCAAGTCGATGTTCCTCCAAGTCTCGCCCCCCCTTCTCAAGAATTCTGGAAAACTAATGAATACGCCCCCATCGTTCTTTGTATCAGCGACCGCTGCAATGGCCTGAGTGGGCAATGATGAGCCCCAATACCAGGATCTGAAAGCACGATTGGTAAATTTTGCAGCGAGATATGAATCCGAGTTGCACATCGCTCCAGAGATTTCCTCGAGACCTCTGCTACTAATCACCGATTGGTTGTTCCACGAGAACCATGCTAGAATCTCATCTGGGTCCTTGTCGGAGTTTAGGATGGCCTCTGATGCTAGAAGGCCAGAATCAGAGTTGTACGCTCTTTTCAGGGATTCGAACACGTTAATCTGCGAGTCTCTCAGCACAGATCCAGAAAGCTCACTCACTGAGGCTATGTCTACGTGCCCATTCGCAGTAACAGATAGAGATTGTAAATCCTTCACGAGAGCCCTGAGGTCTCCGGGATTCCTTCGAATTAGAGCATCTAGAGCCTCGGGATCAATTCCTACACCTTCCGAATCAAGAACTCTTAGTGCTATTCTCCTAAGGTCTGTCGCCCCGACTCTCTCGAATATGATGTTTTCAGCAACTCTGTTTACCCTATCCCTATTCCTTCTCCAATTCCCCCTGCCCCAGAGCTTCATCGGATCATTACAGGTCATAATTACTGGATTTTCAGTTTTGTTGAGTAGATTGAGTAACTCCGCCTTCCCGCCGGAATCCCCCTTCAATACTGGTCCTTCTTCTGACCCCATGGTGGTGTGGATTCTTTCTTCTGAAACCTGTGAGAAACCTCCACTAAGGTGATCTACCTCATCTAGGAGTATCACAGTTTTTCCAGTAGATTCAGATCCCCTGGAGAAGTTCTCTAATGAGACGTACTGCGAACCCCTAGTTGCAGAGGATCTAATGGCGGCCGCATTCCTCTGTTCGGAGGCATTCAATTCAACAATCGACCAACCCTTCTCTTTTGCTATCGCATGTGCCAGCGTAGTTTTCCCCACTCCCGGGGGGCCAGAGAGAAGCAAACCTCTCTTTTTCGGAGTCTTTCCGGACTCCCATCCTTCCAGCCATATCCTCACTCTTCTTATCTTATCTCCATTGCCTTCCATATCCGACAAAGTGGAAGGGCGGTATCTCTCCGCCCAGTCATCATCCTCCTTGCCCTGCTCCATGAGGAAAAATTTACGCGGCGACTCTTGAAGATTAGCCTAGAACATCGAGGGTAAAGAACCCGATTTTAGACCACCAATCAAACCATCTAGATCGGTGCGAACTTGCTTTTGATCATCTCTTCTCCTGATTGTAACAGTGTTGTCCTCTAATGATTGGTGGTCTATTGTCACTGCCCAAGGAATCCCAATCTCATCGGCTCTTGCATACCTTCTTCCTATCGATCTGCTGGTATCTATTTCCGCTATTATTCCTCTGAATGAGTTTATGCGCGCCAGAATATCCCTCGCCATTTGGTCCATCCCATCTTTATCGAAAAGAGGAAGAATAACTAGATCGGCCGGAGCGATCGCGGGATTTAGTGACAAGATCGTGTACTTCTCGCCCTCTTTGTCTACTTCTTTGTAATTATGATCAAGGATGTGCCATATTATCCTATCAATCCCAAATGCTGGCTCGATAACGTGTGGTGTGAAATATTCTCCAGAAACCACGGAATCCTCTATGGCGCTATTTACCATATCTTCTCCGATATGCACTACGGTCCCATCCGGGAGTTCCAATTCAAACGGGAATGACGATGGGATCTCTTGTAATTCTGATAGGGCAGAAGAAACCTCGCTCGCTCTTTCTCTGAAAGTTGGACCAATCACCGACCCTACGGGCTTGAGAACTTCCGACTTCTTCTTTACGGGCTCTTCGTATGTCCTCCACGCCCTTAGAAGACTGGATTTCGAGTGCTCTTCGTGAGATTCCAGATCATGACAGGTCCTATTCGCAATTCCTACGACTTCCACCCAACCATGCTCTCCCATAAGCTCACAGTCCCAGCAATCAGATGCATAATGAGCCATCTCCGATCCTGCATGTTGCCTGAATCGAACCTTTGTCCTATCTATCCCTACAAACTCAAGAAACTCCATGGTCATCGCTAGGAACCATGCTACAGTGGGATGCTTCACAATTCCAGACTCCAATGCTTCCTTGAATGACATCTGAAATTCTCCGGGTCGTGGACCATCAGGATCAGGGACCATGCAAACCCTATCTGGCCACTTGCTGAGGTCGTCAATCGGCGGGTCATCAGGATCAATGAAGTACTCAAGCTCAGCCATATTGAATTCTCTAAGCCTAATCATCCCCTGTCTCGGACTGATTTCGTTCCTGTATCCCTTGCCCGTCTGCATTGCACCGAAGGGCAACTTCTGTCTGAAGTGACGGTACAGGGCAGGGAATAGCATGAACATGCCCTGAGCGGTTTCTGGCCTCAGAAATGCTGTCCTCGATCCGCCCATTGCTCCAATGCTGGTCTGGAACATTAGATTCATCGGCATTGCCTTCTTCCAGTCGGATGAGTCACAGCTCGGACATCGTACGCCTTCTCTTTCAATCAGATCATCGAGTTCATTGGAGCTAAGAGTGTCTGGAGCCTCATGGAACTCAGCCACGAGGTGATCGCTTCTGAAAGCACCACCGCAAGAACTGCATTCCGACATTTTGTCGTTGAACTCTCCAACATGTCCGCTAGCGATAAGAACAGGCTCCGGAGTAATTATGGGGGAGTCTATCTCTACAACGTTTGTTATGCTGCCCCAATGTTCAATCCAGGCATCAATTACTCTTCTCTTTATCCTTGCTCCAACTGGGCCATAATCAACAAGCCCGGAGACTCCGCCATAAATTTCGAATGATGGAAGAACTAATCCTCTCCGCCTTAGGAGTGAGACGAGTCTAGACATCCTTTCTCTGTCTTCCACACACTTACCACAACCAACGTGGTTTTCAAGCCATCCTAGTATTCAACCCCCTTGTTGGTATTGTAGGACCACAGGGGATTCCCCAGCATTTGCGTACGAAAAACGCTGAAAATAGAGAAGCATTCATTTATTCAATCAATAGCCTGAGCGGCAAGGTGACTAGGAAAAAATGCCCGAAATAAAGTATGTATCTGAGATTTCGGAATCTGAGGACATCCTGTCCAAACTTTCAGCCCCGGTGAGAAATTGGTTCTTGGACAAGTTCCCAGACTTTACTGAGCCCCAGAAAGTGGCGATTCCTCAGATTCTTGCTGGCGAGCATCTACTACTGTGTTCCCCCACAGGTTCCGGAAAGACCCTAACTGCCTTTCTTTCGATAATTGATGATCTGGTTCGCCAGTCAATGTCAGGATCTCTGTCTGATACAGTTCATTGTATCTACATCTCTCCAATTAAGGCTCTAGCAAATGATATTCAGAAGAATCTGATAGGACCACTAAATGAGATCAAGGAGAGATTCCTCCCTGGAAGAGCTCAGGATATCAAAGTGGGACTCAGGACTGGTGACACCCCCCAGAAAGAGCGAGAGAGAATGCTCAGAAAACCACCACATATACTAATCACAACTCCTGAGTCTCTAGGACTTGCGTTGGCATCCAAGAGATTTCGGCCTCTATTGAATGACCTGAAATGGCTGATAGTGGATGAGTTGCACTCACTAGTACCGACTAAAAGAGGGACTCACCTTTCATTGAGTCTAGCATTGATGGATTCTGTTGTTGAATCTGATGTTCAGAGAATCGGGATCAGCGCGACAATGGAGCCTCTTAACGAGGTCGCCGAATTTCTGGTAGCAAGCGATTCTAGGGAGGATGAAGGAAATACCCAGAGAGTCTCTATAGCAAAGATCTCTGGTTCAAGGAAACTAGACCTCGACATCATCTTGCCTACCCCGAGATTCACATCGATTCCAGTTAAGGAGATTCTAGATCACAATATTGATCGAATCAAGGAACTAGTCGAGTCCCATACCACGACCCTTGTCTTCGTAAATACTAGGAATATGACAGAGACATTCGTCCAACGCCTCAAAGTTGTCGGATTGGAGGGGGTAGAGGGGCATCACGGATCAATGGACAAATCGATCCGACTGGATGTAGAGCAGCAACTCAAGGAAGGCAAGCTGAGATGTGTTGTCTCTTCATCCAGCCTGGAGATGGGCATAGATATCGGATCCGTTGACCTTGTAATTCAGGTCGGCTCACCAGGCTCGATTGCTACTGCCCTACAAAGGATTGGGAGGGCTGGGCACCAAGTAGGGGGCCTTCCCAGGGCCAGATTCCTCCCGACTTCCTCGCACGACTTGCTAGAGATAGTAGCTCTCCAGAATGGGATCCTCTCCGGCAATATGGACTTGCTAAAGTTCCCGCAGAATTGCCTAGACGTACTCGCTCAGTTCTTAATCGGCCTCACAATCATTCGAGAATGGGACATAGATGAGGCTTACGAATTGGTTCAACTATCTTGGCCATATCGGAACCTTTCATACGACGATTACATTGAGGTTCTAGACCTGCTAGAGGAAGAAAGGAGAATATGGGTAGACTGGGAGGAGAATCGTTTCGGAAAGAGAGGATACGCCCAGATGATCTACTACACCAACATCGGTACAATATCTCCCGACAATAATTACCTAGTTTTCACATCTGATGGCACGCTGGTAGGGCAACTCTCCTCATCCTTCGTTTCAAGCCTAAGGAACGGCGATGTTTTTCTCCTTGGAGGGTCTACCTACAGGGTCTCAAGTGTAATTGGAACTAGGGTAAATGTCACGCCTGCGACAGGATTCAGGCCCACAATCCCTTCATGGACAGGAGAGGCCATGAGCAGGACCAGCGAACTAAGCTTCGAGGTCCTAGAACTACTCAGCATCCTTACTGTCCAGTATAGGAGGGGCAACTCGATTACTCCTTTCCTAATCGATGTCCTGGGCCTGAACAAGCCAGTAGCCAACGCACTTTCCCAATTTCTTGATGAGCACTCTGCAACTACGTTCCAAGTACCTTCCAAAGATAGAATCCTGGTCGAACAGGTTGAAGCCCCACTGCCCACCTATGTCGTAACTACATGTAGGGGCCGAGCATTCAATCTCGCTCTAGGATACCTTTTCGCAGGAATGGCAGTTAGGGACGAGATTACGGTTCACGAACTTTCATTCGACGAGAATGGGTTCATGGCCAAATTAAGCCATGAGGTGGAGATTTCCTCTATTCCCGAGGTTTTTCGTAGCAGAGGGAGCGAGGAAATTCTGAATAAATATCTGATAGACTCTCAACTATTTGCCAAACGATTCAGAGAGGTTTCCTCTAGGAGCATGCTAAACCCGAGAAGAATAGGAGCCGAGGAAGTAAGTCCCAAGCAATTCCAACTCAAAGCCGAGCAGATAATGAATCGGCACCGCACCATGGATGACTCAGTAATTGTCAGGGAGGCCATGAGTGAAATCCTAACCACCGATCTAGAGATGGGTCAGCTTCGACAATTCATGGAGAGAATGGGCAGCGAGGATGTAAGAATCGTACATCGTAGGGTGAAGATACCATCGCCACTGGGACTGACTCTTTTCATGTCCTCTTTCGAGGACCTCCTCTCTCTTAGGACCAGAGCTTACCTAATCAAAGACGTAGACCCAGAGATTTTGAGGAGACTATTGGGTGCGCGTTCCCTCGCTACCGAACTGGATAGGGAAAAGCTCTCCCACTACTATCAGTCAAAGGTCTCAGTTCCAAAGAATGCCAACGAACTCCTCAGACTAATGGATATGGGTGGTGGCCTGGAGAGGCAACTCACTCACCCATTGTACAGCGACAAGCTAAAGGATATCGAATTCGAAACACTCAGGTCCTGGGTGCACGAGCTCGCAGAAAGAGGCCTGATAACTAAGGTTAGAGGCACCGGTCTAGAGAAGATCGATGACAAATGGTTCTCCATGAGAATGACCGAAGTCCATGGGACATTGGGGTGTCTTGCAGTGGCTGGAGCCGCCGAGATGGACGATCTTAGGGAACTGTACACGGGCGGACTAAGCTATGAGGTCGGAGAAGGATTTGTTGGAGGGGAGCCGTCAAAATGGAAGGAAAGGCAACTTTCTGATCCATTGGATTGTCTCAGATTGAAGCTTCTCGATATGCTCGGATCAGAAGGCCCCCAGACCATCGACTCTCTCAGTGAACGCCTCCCTTTCCCAACAGCTCAGGTGGAAGCCATCCTGCAAGAGCTCGAGATGAGGAACCTAGTGTCTATTGGTTTCTTCACACAAACAGACGAAGGCGAGTTCATCCTGAGGATAGACGAATACAGAATTACTGGCGGAGAATTCAACGTCATTGACTACAGAACTCTTCAGACACTAATCCTCAACAAGTCCTTCTCAAAATTCGAGGAGCCCGCAGATGCAATTAGAAATCTAACTTTCGTTCAGAGGAGAGAGGAATTACTCCACAGAGTCGAGAACTACAGATTCCGTGATTGGAAGGATATAAAGCACGATTCAGATATCTACAACGGCAGACTCCTTCACAACAGAGTCGGATACACACTGAGTGAGAAACTTCCGATGTTAATGGGGCTCAGAGGGGAGCCGTGGTTCGGGACTCTAGAGGAGGAGTTGATTGAGAAAATTCCCGAAGAGGGGATATCCAGAAACGACCTATTCTCCGATTACCCAAAGGGCAAGGAAAATGCTCACATCCAGAGAAGTCTGAAATCAGCCCTTTCAAACATGGAAAGACAGCTTGTGGTTGCTAAGCAGTTCGTAGACGTCCCAAATAGAAAGAGATCAATGGCCATTTTCAAGAGACTTCATGGTAAGGTCAAACCACTCCCATTTGACAAAGCACTAACCGAGCTGATTTCCAGAATCGGTCCAGTACGGCTGCACACATTAAGACTGTACGTTTCAAGACCTGTGGAGGAATTGGCAGACACGCTAAGGGAACTAGAGAGGAGGGGCTCCATTGCTAGAGTAGTAGCCCTGCAGCCAGACCCAACCGACTACTACTCTTCACACGAGGATGCAGAGAAGCTACTGTCGCCTATGCAGGAGGATAGGAAAATGCGTATCCTCGCACAATCAGACCCCTTCAGTAGCAGGTTCATCCAGGAAGTCCGCCTTCTTCTAAAGCAGGGCTGGTACTACCCCGTCTTCAAGGGGGTCGACCCTATTGGGCGAGTTCTAATGTTCGTAGTTAACGACTACCTAGAGATAAAAGACATCAATATCCCCCACTCCTACCTAGATGATTTCAAGGAGACATTCGCAGAATTGCTAGAGAATTACAGAGACAGGCTGATCGATGTCTCCGTACTTCATGCATTCAATGGAGTCCCCGTCCATGATTGCGATGAGAATATCCAGCAGATTCTTTCAGAACTCGGATTCTCTTCTATGGGGGATGGTGAGCGATACATCAGAGGGGGAGTGGTTGAACCCAGATCAAGGCAGGAAATCAATAGATTACTATTCTTCCATCATTCTATCCATCAGAATAGTAGATGGGAAAACGAGACTATAGCACTGGAGAACTCCATTGAGCTGCGCGACGACTTCTCACTCAGGGGGAGATGCGAGATGTTCAGAGTCAATCTCGACTCAATGGTGGCCGCACACCAGTTGCATCAAGGTTCGAACCTCCGGGGCCATCTAGTTTGGGCTCGATACCAGCACTTTCAACGCCTTCTTTCCATTCGAAACGTGCCCGTTGAATCGGAGGATGAGGAGATACTCCAATTCTTCAGGGACACAAATGACCCAGACTTGTATATGGAAAGGAACGCCATGTCTCGCTCGGAGTTTAGGAAGCTAGTTTCCCCTCTTGTCAGGAGTGGCCACCTAATACAAGATTACAGAGGAGGGTTCAGAACCGTGGAACCTTTACGAAAAATAGACTTGTGGGAAATCAAGCGCAACTACCTAAGAAAATTAGTTGAAGACTACCCCGTAATCACTTTGAAGCAGGTAGAGAGGCTAGCAGGAGCCTCATTTTCACCAGAAGAGATTAGCGATGTTATGCATGATTTCGAAGACGATGGGACGCTGATCAAGGGATTCCTTGTGGATGATCTGCAGGACATATGCTGGGGCAGGCTGGACATGCTAGAAGGGATGGGCAAGATTAGTCGTACAAGGGACCTAGTAATACCTCCCTCGGATCCTCTGATTCACTACTTTGGAAGCTTACTCAGGGAGAGATTTGGCTTCGGCTCCGCGTACCTAGTTTTCCACAAAGAGGAGCCGATTGCGGCATTCAAGGCAAACACTAGGAACGACAAGATAGAGCTCACTGACTTTGTAGGCGACTCTGAATTGGAAAAAGAAGCGATAAGGGTCATGAAAGAGTTTGCATGGGAGCACGACATGCCCCTTTCCGGGAAGCTATTCGATAGGATCCGTTCACGAATTGTCTGAGGACACGGCCTCCCTGCCTCGGAATCCCAGTGGCCTGAGAATCCTCATGATGTGTCGGTGAAGCTCTGGGAGAAGGTCGAACAGAGCGATCGCCATCAGGAACATCGCAAACAGACTAGCCACCTTGGCAGCATAGCTATGTGCAAAGTCAAAAATTCCAATTCCCGAAAGACTCCATTCTGGATATGCATCTGTCAACCAGACTATTCCGGCATTTCTGAAAACATTTAGAATATGAATTGTTGGAATCGCGATAAATAGTGCCCTAGCCCTCCTCTTCCAGTGTACCGAATTTAGGGCAACTATGGCGCCTATGAATACCGCCATAGATTGTAATGCCGAACAGGCAAGAATGAATGCCACCACAGCCTCCCCCTCTTCATTTACCATAGGCGCGTAGAAGCCTCCCTCTCCTAAGGGCTCAGTTAGGATGAACCTGTTCCCTCCCCATTCAGAGATAGGAATAGCGGATTTCTCATGCCTCTCAATCATCATTGGGCCTATTTCATACCCTCCTATTCCCACGAAATCCAGCATCATGTCTGCACTTACTGCCGTGAACTGAACGAATGCCATGTTCAGATATGGGACCCCGAAAACTAGGTAGTAAGGAACCATCGACCACACAACAAAACCCCTCATCCAAATCCTCGTATCTTTGTTCGAATTATCTATCTTCCATTCCCAGAATGACATGGCTATCCCGGCGGGCAAAGCAGCCGCCGTCATAAGTATCAGAACTGGATCTGAAATCTCTACAAAATATCCACAGTACAGGTAGAAGAAGAGGCCAATAAGAGGCCAAGCAGCAATAGCAAAGACCGCCGATTTACTGTCAGAATGTCTATGAAATGAGATTGCCATTAGAATCAAGCCGACTGTCCCGATTATCAGTTGCATTGTGACATCCGTGACTCCCATGAATGCCGCGAGAGAGCCTACGAAGGCTGCCACCGGGTCCTGCATGCACACGTTGCTTTCATCAACCCGTAAATAGGATGCCCTCACCCGGATACATGGGAATATGGGTTTCGACTTCACAGAATTTGCCGAGTCATACGCGGCCTCACTTACTGATACATTGGCGAAACTCCCATTTTCCAATATGGAGAAACTATGGGAGTTAATCGAGAGAGCCAGAGAGCAGGGATCAACTGTCCACTTCATTGGAAACGGCGGAAGTGCGGGCACCCCCTCTCACAGTGCTGGAGATTGGTCCAAGGAACTGTCATTGAGAACGATCTCTCATGTAGATAATTCCCCTGCTCTGACTGCGTGGGCAAACGACACAGACTTCGAGAATGTTTTCGTCGGCCAACTATCGACTTTTGCTTCTCCGGGTGATGTGGTGATTGGCTTCAGTGGTTCAGGAAACTCTGCCAATGTGATTAAGGGTATTCAGTACTCCAAAGATAATGGATGCAGTACAGTGGCAATCACAGGCAACTATCGAGGAATGGGCGGGGGAAAACTAGCAATAATCGCCGATCTTACAATCCTAGTTCAATCTGAGTCTATGGAGCGGATTGAAGACGCCCAATTGGTTATCAATCATATCATTAAAGAGGCAGTCAAGTCCAATAATGAACTGTGATGAAAATGCTACCCCCTCACAGGCATCGATCTTCTCTGGAAGAACCCTTGAGACCCCCCAATCTCCCAGGAGCTATTGATTGGTCAGGGAAAATCGCATATCTGGACAGGGACGGAGTATTGAACAGATGGAGGGAGGGCTACGTCAATAGTCCGAACGAGCTAGAATTGTTACCCGGTGCTGGATACGCTGTGGGCCTCCTAAGAAGAAACGGTTTCAGAATCTGCATAGTCACAAATCAGTCTCCTGTCGGAAGGGGAATATGGGGGCATGACGCACTATCCCTAATACACGAAAGTTTGCAGGAACAATTACTCAACGAGGACGAAGATGCAGAGATTGATCTCATACTGTACAGCCCATACCCGCCAAATCAAGGAGCGTGGGCAAGAAAACCAAGGCCCGGGATGCTGGAGGCTGGGAGGCAGCTGATAGAGAACTCACAAATTAACCCCGATCAACCAATCTCCATATCATACGGGAAAAATTGGAATAATCGGCCTAGTGAGAGAGGGTCTATTCTCGTAGGAGACCGCGAATCGGACATCTTGGCAGCAGAAACTTTCGGAGTTAGAGCGATACAGTGCGATCCTGAAACTGGAATAGCAGGGGTGATTGACTTGATTGTCCCACCAGATTTGGAGGGTCAAAATTGAGATGCCGATTGGGTCTTGATGACACGGATCATGTCGATGAAGGTTGTACGACTTCTAGTTTTGATGAGTTACTTTCAGAAATCCAAGAAGCGATGAATTGTGATATCCTCGAGAGGAGACTGGTCAGACTATGGCCCTTTGCCGAGAGGAGGACAAGAGGAAACGGAGCACTTGGTGCCATCATAGATATCCCAGATAAAGAAAAAGTGCTACTGGAGAAAATATGCAATGATTGGTTCGATAGGCTGCTAACCAAAGTCGCCGGATATCCGCCCTCGAAGATTCCAGCAGCCCCGTGCCTTGTCATTTCATTTGACAAAGCTCCAGAGCATTGGTACTGGGATGCAGTTAGGGGCTATGTGAATCCAGAAAATATTCTTCGAGAAGCAGGAAATACAGGGACTATTCTACTTCTGAAGAATGAGATTTCTGGAGTCGTCGGTGCTTGCGCGGCAATCTCATGGGAGAGCAATCCACACTCTTCATGGGAACTGATCGCTTGGAGAGATGACTCCTCCCTAGGTTCCGAGAGGAGAGTATCTCCAAGATCAGTATCTCAACTTGAATCCCTATTTCCAGGAACTTTCCTAAATAGGGATCCAACCAAGGGCAAGGGATTGATTGCCCCGAGAACTCCATGCCCTGTCCTGTATGGGATTCGAGGATCTTCATCTTCCGAGGTTGAAAGGGCGCATATTTGGCTACAATCGGAGAAGGGCGTGGAGAGTTGCAAATCCTATGCAATCCATCGTTCGAACCAAATTAGCGACGACCACATAG
>LURR01000022.1 GCA_001628485.1 Marine group II euryarchaeote REDSEA-S11_B3N4
GAGATGAGGCGATTGTGGAGTTCCATTTCATGATCGAGGTTACCAGAGTTCCGGGTTGGGGAGTGTCTTCTTCGATATCTGATTTGGAGATAGATGCGAATGGTTCTACCATCCAAATAGAGATTATGCAGATGGGGAACAATCCTAGCATACCATTCGTTTCACCTTACATCACCGGACAAAAAGGATGGTTAATCGAAGATTTACCACAACTTCCCGAAGTGATTCCAGGAGATTCTACAATGCTGGAAATCAACGTAACACCATCAGAAACTGCTAGTCCTGGAAGATCTGTAGAGTTACATGTAAGAGTTAGAGACGGCGATTCTGCTGGTTTGACAGAAATTACAATGCCACTTAGAGTATCTGCGGTCCAGAACTTCTCTATCGAGTCTCATGGTTCTTGGGCGGTTTCCAGTCATGGGGGTCAACCTCCCGCGATGGTATCAAACACAGGAAATTCACCTACGACCATCGACTTCCATATAGAAGGAGTCCCAGATGGATGGGAGGCTAGTGAGGGCATGCAAATTGTACTCGCACTGGGGGAAAAAAGAGGGATTCCAATTGATCTGGTTCCAGAAGAAGGTTGGACTGGACCTTCCGAGACAGTTAGGATAGTAGCAGAAGATGCGAGTGGCAATGAAAGAGAAATCGAACTTGAAGTCCACTATTCCGAGTTCTCCTGGGCTAGCTCTCCATACATCTTTGCTCAGAGTGGGGATGACGCCACCATAAACATCCATGGAACTGACGAAAGTACCGAAGTTCTTGACAGAGGCAGTAGACTAGAGTGGAGCGAGATGGGTTGGTTGCTGCCAATTGATGAGGCGGCCAATGGAACTCTGTCCATAGAAGGCGAGGAACTGAGATATTTCCTATCCTCGGAGTATTCCGAATCTAGAGTGGTCTTATGTTCCATAACAGGGGATTTCGACGACATGGGGGCTACGTGCTCCGTAGGGAACGGAACCATGGGCTTTGATTTCCAAATATTACTAATTTCGGATGAGGGTTCTGTTCTAGACTACTTCTACGGTAGTCTCGAGTCGAATGAGTCTGCGCAGCAGATAAACCTGAGTGGAACCGAATGGAAACCCCTACCAGGGGAAAGGAGCATTGTAATCAGGGTTCTAGACGAGAAAGGATTGTTGATTGGAGACTTTGAGAGAGAGTTTGATGTTAGGAGGAGCGACTGGAATGTGGGAATCGGAGAAGTTGAATTGGTCGGAGAGGGTGCAGGGCAGCAGGTCAGCGTTCCCACAAAGAGACTCAACGAAAATCTACTATCCAATGCAGATTGTATAATCTCCCTTAGTGCTCAAGGAAGTTCTGGGAGCCACTATTCTGAGCATATTGTCGACATGACACAGGCCTTCGTTCCCGCTCCCAAGTTCGATCGGCCCGATGTAGAAGACTCAGCAGAACTTGTCGTAACCATTAGCTGCTCTTTCCCTTGGGATATCGATTCGGATCCAAGTGATGATCAGAAAACAATAGTACTCAGTGGAGGTTCTTCCCTAGAGGATAGAGTTGACGAACTGGGGACGGGTCTTCTTGCTGCTATTCTTGTAGTCGGCACTTACCTTGGTTTGTCTTGGATTATGAGCAACCGCCGGGAGTCCGAGAGGATGATGGAAATGGCCCAAGCTGCAATAGACGAGAGGATTGCTGAGAAGCAATCTGCGCCCTTGATTGAGGAAAATGAGCCCGAAGGAGTTGAAGAGCCCGAATCAAGTGATGATGACGAGGTAGAAGTCGTTCAGAGTAAATCAGAAGAGGGTGACGAGTACGACGAGAGGCTCAGAAGGCTTCTTGACAGATAGGCAACAGTGTGTGCCATGGGAAGTTACATTCCGCCTTCTTCCTTCCATACTTTCGATCCGATAAGGAACAGTCCTGATTCGATAGTAAACGGAATCATCTCTTCTATGTCTGGGAATCATGGAGAGTTACTCCTTTCAGCAGCAGGAATAGAAGAGGTAGCGGGCCTAAAGGAGGGGGAAGATTCCCCACTTGACAAGGCAACACTGCTATTCATCTCTGTTCTCGACTGGCAAGATGACTGGAGCGTTCCCCGATCTCTTGATGGAGGGCACTCAAGAGAGAGGCTAGGGAGGTTCCCCAGTGATGATGGCAATGCGATAGAGTATCTCCTCCGCTACACGAAAGAGGGAGAAGGGTCTGATCTTCACCGCCTATTGGAGAAGCTATGCAGAGGCCTGAATGAAGATTCATTCGGACATTCTGGATTCAATGAGGGCTCCGCAGGAATCGAGATGCTCGGCTGGCTTGATGGAGAAGATATCTCCAAAATTAGGAGGGAGATTGAGAAGGGAGCTTGGTCGGTCAAGGCCGATGAGCCGCTAGATGGGGGAGTGCAGGATGCATTCAGGCATCTTCTTGTATTTCTCAGAGCGGCTGTCAAAAGGAAATGCGGGATTCTGATGAGAAGGCATTCCTAGGTCCTGATGCGCATCTCTCTGAGCTCTTCGTAGATCATTGTTGATTCTTCCAGGACTGAATACAGGTGTTCGCTCAACTCACCTACCTTTGGAGATGGAGGGGAAAATCCTGAGGATTTCCATACCGAATCATACCAGTATTTGCCCCACAAGCCGTCACAACTCCTTGGTCCTGGATCCCAAGATAGCATTCTCTGGGAGAATGGAATGCCGATAGATTCGCACAGTACCGAGAGGATTGATTCGGGATCTTCCAAGACGTCTTCCGAATCGATAACAGGAGGTATTTCCCCGGAACTATTGATTACATGCCTGAAGATTGTTAGTTGCTGTGGAAGGCCTGTCGAAAGCAGATCAATACAGTCGGTAACCTTGGAAAGGGATAGGAGAACGTCCCGAGGGTTTCTGATCAAGAAGCAGTTCTTGAAATCATCAATCCAAGAAATGTCAGAGTCCTTGGGTATGTGATGACACATGTGCTTCTGGTACCAAATTTGCTTTTCATCGGGAATCGGACCAGTGAGTGTTGTGATTAACTTTCCCAAATCGGTCTCATATTTCTCAATTACCTCCTCCGCGCCGGGATGGGGAGTCCTGCTGTTGAGGAGGAAAGATGCATAGAGAGGTTCATCGGTTGCATGGCAGTCAAATCTATTTTCGAATGAGTACATCAGTGCAGTTGAGATATTGCGGGGCCCAGACCACATCGCGATCCTAGTTCTATCCAAGCGAGTTACCTCATTACTAGTTCTTGATACAGTTGTTGGATCCTTTCGCATACCCTCCCTCTTGATCCTTGCCCGATCACAGTACCATCAAAAGAAATTACGGGAGTCAAACCTGCGAATGTCCCGGTCACGAAAGCCTCGTCTGCCAAATGTACGTCCTCAAATGTGAAATTTCCCAGAGTGTATGGGATTCCGTGAGAATCGCAAATTTCCAAGACCTTGCGCCTAGTAATACCATCTAAGCAGTATTCCCCCGTTGAAGTCCAAACTACGCCATCCCTTACCATGAAGAAGTGTGTCGAGTTACAGGTTGATACAAACCCGTTTGGATCCAGCATCAAACCCTCCTCCCCCCCTTTATTATCTGCCTCGATGCAAGCCGCAATGCAGTTGTGCTTGGAGAGACTGTTAATCCTAGGATTCTGAACCTCTGGGCCACTTCTCCTGATATCTACGGAGACAAGACTAATGCCGTCGATTGACCTTTTTTCGTTGGCCTTCTTGAATTCTGGGATGATGACGATTGTAGGTTTTGAAGAAATTACCCAAGGAGCCTGGTATGGAGTTGGCTTGAGGCCTCTTGAAACAATAAGCCTGAGATGGACGTTATCATGCATTTCGTTAGCAGAAATCACCCTGTTTATTTCTGACCTAATCTCATGCCTAGACCTCCCGGGGTCAAGGGAAATCTCCGATGCCCCGTGGAAAAGTCTGTCCAAATGTTCTTCGATAAACACTAGTTTTCCATCATGGAGCCTAAACGATTCCCAGACGCCATCTCCCAAAAGGAAGCCAGAGTCAAAAACCGAAACCTTCGCTTCTTTCCTTGGGAAGAGTTCCCCATTTACGGATATCAGTACATCCTCGTTTCTAGGATCATCCTCGTACTCATGTGTCCCCATCAAAGAGCCTCTCCAGTAAGCCGCTCGAACATACTAGCGTATAGTTCGGCCGTACTGGCAATAATGCTATCTGGTAGAGGGGGGATGGGGGGTTCGGGCGATCCAGATTGTCTTGCTTCGTATAGTGCCGAATGGTGTCCCGATTCGATGTAGTGTTTTCTTACTGACTCCTTGGAGAGCTGTACTATCTCTCCATCCTCATATGCATCGGCATCCCACCATCGATCCTCATCGAGAGTTCCAAAGGAGTCTATCAGAATAGGCTCTCGACCTTCCCCTAGAGCAAATTCCTTCTTACCGTCAACATGGATAAGTCCTCTCTTAGATGTCTCTCTATCGATTACCGAATCCACCTCTAGGACAATCGCTAGAATTGCGTCAAGCTCTGCTGGATCCAAATTTGAAATCTCTAATGCCTCCTCCCTATCCAGATTCCTATCGAACTTTTCGAACTTAGTGGAGACTTCAAGGAACGGCTCTGGAAGCCGGACTCCCTCATCAAGCACCTCTCCTGCTTCGAATCCGAAGTCCTCAGACTTTACCTCCCCCCTCTGGTATCGCCTCCATGCGGTACCTGCCAGATAATGGCGACAGATTACTTCTAGTGGGACGAAGAAGTTCTCTGCATCTCTGGGAATGGCACCAGGTTCTCTGATCACGTCAAAACGTCTCGCTAGAACTCTGTCTGGAGCATTCATCTCTATGACGTGAGTCTTGCAAATTCCTTCATCCTCAATCAGACCGAACCAATGACAAGATGCCCTATTCAATGACTCCCCCTTCCTCGGAATCAAACTAGGAATGACTTGGTCGAAGACTGATATCTGATCCGTGTATCTGAACTCGATGATATCGGGATCATCCGTGCTCCAAACCTGTTTTACCTTGCCACTGTACAATAATTCAGTCATGAACCAACCCGAACAAAGTTCGGACATCAATATTGCCCAATGAGTCTCTGTGTCAAATTTTTCTTAGTAGACTAGACTAAATCCTCCCAGCCCAGCGAGAGGGCGGGTATTGTGGCATCGGAAGCGTCTCTCTGGAGTGGCCCTAAGGGCAAGCGTAGTGCAGATTTACTAATCGCATTCGTACTAATTGCCCTTCTTTTCTCACTTGGAGAGGTTTCTGCTCAAGAGGTTAGGAGTGGATGGGAAGTAGTCGACAGCGGGACTGAGGAGAACCTGTACACTGCAGAGTACCTAGATGGCGAGATTTGGGCATTCGGATCTGGAGGAACGATGATCAGGAGTATCGATGAAGGAAGAACTTGGTCTGAATCTGGGATATCAGTTAGCCAAGATCTAACTTCTTCTGATTCGAGTTACGAATCAATAATCGTGACAGGAAATAGCGGTACGGTCCTGTTGATGAATGAAGGCGTCTGGATGGATATAAGTTCTGATCAATTCGGCGATATCAAGGACGTTGCCCTCACTGGGAATGACAGTTTTGTTGTCATTGGGCAAGATGAAGTCTGGACTTGCACAGTGACAGTGGAATGGGACACTGAATGCGATTCAGCAATTGAAGGAGAGGGGATAAATTATCTCAGTGTATCATTCTTGGATTCAGAAAACGGAATTATTTCTGGAGAGAGCGGGGCAATAATTGCATCCTCCGATGGAGGCATTAGCTGGGAGTATAGAGATGCGCCAAGCGAGGTTTCAACGAAGGCAATTATCGATGTTGAATACTACAGTACGATTAGGGCATACGCGATCTCAGAAGAAGGGCACATTCTGAAGTCATCGAGAGAAGGCAATGTTCCCGTAGGTTTCGTCTGGAGCACGGTGGATATCGAAAGAGAATACCCCCCAGGAGGAGGGGAGGAGTTCGAATCTGGAGGTTCGAATCTGGACTTCGAAGTATCTGGGATGAAGGTTCTTGGACAATTCAAGTTCATGCTTTCTGGTCCGGGAGGCTATCTCTCCCTCAGTCTGGACGGGGGGAATATAGTCTCTCAGCAGATGATTCCAGTCTCGAATGAGACGGTGTTCAATGGATTTGCTATGCTGGACGGTTTCAGAGGGGTTGTCGTGGGAGATGAGGGGGTTGTACTCAGGACAGAGAACGCAGGATCGGAGGAGTTCGTCGGGTTCGAGGTGATTGACTTCAACGATTTCGGACAATTCGTCGACTACTCGAAGGAGAGATTGATGGATGGACTTGTAGCGACTGCTAAAATCGTAATTTTTGGAATTCTAATGGGTTTCTCTCTAGGAATAGTCCTTTCAATGCTGAAGACATCCCCAACTACACTCAAGAATGTCGCTCAGACCAATAGATTCCAGATTCTATTGATGTTCGTAGTTTCGCCATTGTGGTTAGCTTTCCAGATTCCCATCTCGGCGATTAAATCAACTGGATTGGGTAGAAAATTGAATCTTGGCAATCCTTTCAGCGGCGCATTAGATTACTGCAGAGGTAGATCCTCACAAATTGCGGCTAGTGAGCCACTGAACATTATCGCTATCCGTACAATCGGGGTAATTCTGATATTTTTCGGGGTTTATCGAATTCTCGATAATCTCGATGAGATTAGTGACCTAAACCTAGATGGTTGGGAACACATCTACTCTCCTATCGGGGCTCCTGGGGCAATGTTCTGGATTCTACTTGGCCTTGGAATAGCCATATTGGGGGGCATATTTTTCTCATGCAATGGAGACTTCTCCGTACGAGAAATTGAGTTCGGCAAGGCGAGTTTCTCCCTCGATCCATGGAGCATCAGGCCATTGAACACGATTGCAACGGTATACACGGACATTTTCAGAAACACGCCATTGCTCGTTCAGTTCATGTTCATACACTTCGGATTCGAGCTTGGAAGAAGATTGCAGGATCCCGGGCTAATGTTGTTCGACTTCGAATACCTAGATGGCAATTCCAACTTCATCACCGATATTTTCGTAGTTTACGAGACGAATCCCGAATCGCTGGCCTATGGTAGGCCGATTGGGGGGGTTCTCGAGGATAGGGCATACATCAGCGCGATTTTCGCTCTTGGTTTGAACTCCGGTGCATACCAGTGCGAGACCATCAGAGGGGCTATCGCTGCGATCCCCTCGGGGCAGATGGAAGCCGGCAGAAGTATTGGGCTAAATTACATGCAATCGATGAGGCTGGTAGTAATGCCCCAGGCTGTCAGGATCTGCATACCCCCACTAGGTAACGAGATGGTCAACCTGGTACTGAACTCTTCACTAGCTATGATAATCGGTTATGCTGAAATCACAAGGCAGGGGAAATTAATTGTCGCCACTACTTTCCAAGTTTTCTGGACTTGGGGCATGGTGCTGATCTCATACTTCCTGATTACATGGACCCTAGCGCTCTTCCTCAGGTACCTTGAGGAAAGAACTAGGATTCCTGGTTTAGGGATATCGGGAGGTGCTTGATTGTCAGAAATTATCCTCAGCGTTGAAGAGATGGAGAAGACGTATGTTGGAGGGGTCCATGCGGTCAGAGGAGTCTCATTCGAAGTGAAGGAAGGGGAGTCGTTGGCTATTATTGGCTCATCTGGGAGTGGCAAATCTACCGTACTTAGATGCATCAACCGTCTGATCGAGCCCACCCAAGGCGTCGTGAGGTTGAAGGGAGAAAGAATCAACACCCCTGCAGCTGATGTTAATGATGTTCGCTCTAGGATTGGTATGGTCTTCCAGTCTTTCGAGTTATTCTCTCACTTGAGGGTGATTGACAATGTTTCCCTTGGGCTAATTCATGTTAGGGGGATGAGCAAGGAGGACGCTATCGACCATGCCAGCAGTGTTCTTGAGAGGGTCGATATGCTCGATAGGATTGATGCCTATCCCGGAAACCTATCTGGTGGCCAGAAGCAGAGGGTGGCTATCGCAAGGGCACTCGCGATGAAGCCAGAGGTCATGCTCTTTGACGAGCCCACCAGTGCCCTAGACCCAGAACTAATCGGTTCCGTTCTTGAGACCATACAGGGTTTGGCTGAGGAAGGGATGACCATGGTAGTGGTCACCCATGAGATAGGATTCGCCAGAGACGTTGCTGATCGTGTGATATACATGGATCAGGGCCTTATTGCAGAGGAGGGTGAATCATCCATAATCGATAATCCGAAAACGGATAGGATGAGAGATTTCCTCTCTAGCATAAATGACTGAGACTAGCAGACTGACACAGCTTCCCATATGTCGTTTGAATTGCTGGTACTGTAATCGTAGTACGAGGTGTCTGATATCTGCGATTCTCCTTGTGTGACGGTTACTGTGAACGAATAGCACCCATAGTCACCAGCGGAGTCGAACTCGTCACGAGGGACGTACTTTCCGAAGGTTGAATCGAAGACAGACCCTTCCATCGCGAATTCTGATCCGTATTCTCCCCAAGTTCCTGATCCAGTTCCGAAAATCCCTCCCTTGGAGTCCCATGATGCTTCTGTGTTGCTTACCGAGATTGTGGGATAGGCTATTGCAACATCATCCCCCTCCATGAGAACGGCCTCCACAGTGTAGTCGGCGAAGGGCATCCTTGCAGGCTTGTCTGCACCGGTGTCGAGTCCGGACCAACCTGACATGACTACTCCAACCAGGCAGTTATCCGCATCGCCGCTGCACCGATCTGGATCCTCCTTGACGACTCCAGATGCGAGGCCTTCAACACCTGTGATATCCCTCGAGAGGGCATCTGCTCCGGTCCACTGGGTTGTATCCCAAGTAATCTGGCTGTAAGTTAGATCTCTGGTTGAACTATCTCCATCTATGGTCAGCTCCAATGTGTAAGGCGAGTCTGGGAGGGCATTCGTGGAATAGAAATCGCCGACTAATATGGTGATCTCGCCCTCTCCCTTCCCGCTGTCTATGGAGAAGTTTGCAGTAGACGACCATACTTGTTGCCCAGATTGAAGGATGACTATGGAAGCCTCCATGTCCCTGTCTGAGATAGTGTTCTGGAGGACCTTGATGGTAATCGACTCGCCATCCTCGCTGTACTCAACCTGCCCGACCGAAAGTTCGCCTTCTAGCAAGGCCCCTAGAATCAGTGGGAGGATTAGCATCATTGTGTAGGAGATTGCTACTACTGAGGATGCTACAGCGCTAGTCCCTGACAGTGCAAAACCAGAGCTGGAAATGGAGAATACGCCCAATCTCCACAAAACTACAGCTAGAGAGGACAGGAACACAACGGCCATGACCAATGAAGTTCCAATTACGGGGATAGTTAGTTCATCTCCTGGAAGGTAGACGAGGAGAATTCGAGCTATTAACACCGGAATAATCCCGAAAAGCGCGACTGTCTTCAGGGCCTCTCCCACTCCAACATTGCTTGTCTGTGGGGTGTAATCATCTGCTGAAAGAACCGTTTGGCTGGGGTTCTGCTCTGCAGCCTTCTCCAGCAGTCCACCCTCACTCATGCATTCTCCCTCTTACATTCTAGCCATAGTGGTAGTTATCAATCCGTTGCCTGATGGCTCTTGGAAGGGGCGCATCTAAAAAAGACGGTTGTCCGACGGGATGACATTCCCGTCATCGTCCACAGAAACATGGTTTTCATTGGTCCTTCGGCCGATGGCCGCACCAGCCAGTGCCGCCATCATGGCAGTCCCCACTAGTTCGAATCCCGGCAGGTATACGCCTCTGATGTAGATGGTCATCACCTGTATCTGATAGTTGGGGACACCTTCGGATCTGACCGAGTACTCGGAAGTCGCCTTGAACTGCAGTGAGAAGTACTTGTCTGTCCAGCCTTGATTCTTGGGCGTCCTCATCTGCACCCTGAACTTCTCCGGCGGAGCAAGGGAGTCGATCTCCTGGGATATCAGAGGTAGGCTGAGCTGGAAGCCCTCGTCAACCATCTCGTCGTAATTCTGTATCTCAACGTTGAATTTGTCCCTGGCGTTTCCATCGTTGTAAACGTCGAAGACCAAAGTGTAGTCGACCTTAGGCCTGAGTTGGATGAAGGCCAATTCGGCTCCGACCCTGAGTCTGCTGAATTGCTTGAACACGGTCATCACCTTGGCTTCTGTTGGAGAAGTAGCCGCAGTGACAGGAGCTCCATTCCACTGAGTCACAGTAGCGGTAATCGTTACCACTTGCTGACCCTCTGGTTGCCTCAGATCTGCTCTAGCGGCCACTTGGAATGATGTGTCTCCCGGAGGTACTGTTGCTGAACCTGGGCCCGCGACTGAGATGATTCCCTGTTGATACGTGAGATCGACCTTTTCTGAGAAGGTAGTCGGATTGGTGAGTGTGCAGTATATGATCGTGGACCTCAGGGCCCCAGGATAAACCTCGATAGGAGCTGGTTGGTCACAGGTAAGCGAAACATCGGGCGAGGTCTGGGCTTGTACTGCTGCTACTCCTGACCATAGGCTCAGGAAATAGACGGCCATAATCATCAGCGGCACTCTAATCGATGCACTCATCACAAAATCCTCTGCTTGAACCGTATTTGAGGCTTCGCCCGAGACGGGCGTGAAATACGTCATTATCTGGGGTGGCAATTGATGGTGGACCCGACCGGATTTGAACCGATGACCACTCGGTTATGAGCCGAGCGCTCTAACCAACTGAGCTACGGGTCCCCGTGATACTCGTCCGAGAATGACGAAATGAACCTTATCTATGGGATAATGGTAATTCATAGGCAAGCAAGTGTTCAAAACTAAACCTAGTGTAATGGTTTATGCCTAGGTTCCACCTCGGAAGCCTGAGTGAAACTATGGAAAACAACGGAAAAATTGCATTGAGTGTTGGAGTAATCCTTCTTCTTCTGAACGTCGGAGTCGGCGTATCCGGGGTTCTGGACGGAGTTATTGAGGGTAACGTGGAGACTGCAGTAAAGGATGGTTACGATGGTTTGGACGATGATGGTAATCAGGATTACACGGCTGATTTCGATGACGAATGGATGAATGCTTCTTCGACGAAGGCATACTTCGCTAATTCGATATCAAATCTGGAAGAGGTTCTGGCCGAAACTTCGGCTCCCGAATACGAGAGGGTGGGGCCTTTCATCTACTACGAAAACACCACTAGAGAGGTCATTGAGTACGACTATGAAGAGGGCTCAATCACTTATTCCGGATACGAGACGTTCGAGTGGTGCGAAGATTGCACATGGGAAGGTCAGCAATCCGTATCTGGCGATACTGTCGTTAACCAGATCAACATCCTCTGGAACAATCAGAGAATAGTTGGGATGGGTTCTGGAATCGAGTATGGTGAGATTTTTGCCAAGGCAATGTTCGCTGCTCAGATGATTGAGTTCGACCTCTCGAACAGGGCTCCAAGCATGTGGGCCTCGGACGACATAGCAGCAATGGCAACCGCTGCAGGGGGAGGTAAATTCGGGAACATGAGTGCTGAATTGGCCATGGCAGCTGCCGCATATTCGGATCCTACGGGTCAGACCAATTTATGGACGATTACAGATGATCATGACCTAGCTCCAATCAAAAGCGCGTTTTACACAGCAAATGACGGATATGGGAACTGTATTGCTCTCACTTGCGATATAGGCCCAGTTCTGATAGCGGGAATGGGAGCCCCCAGTGAGACGGTTACGCCAACTCGGGCGGCTCTTCTTGGATACAGTAACTGGACCTCAGCACCTGAGGACACCGCTGCATTGGATTGGGCCATCTACTCGATGGCAGCGTCGAAATTCGTAGAGCATGGCGGTGGTGCTGAGATAAACTCCCAGACGCCTCAACTCAAGGAGAGGCTGAATGAAGTGAGTGGGTTGCTAATACCCGATCCGGGCACTCTCGATAACCTCCTATTCAACGAGAGCGTCGGCCTTCTCACATCCTTCGAGGTCGGTGGGATTCCGCTCCCCGGAATGGTGGTTGGACTCCTCCTGCCACTCCAGAGTGGCGACTACTTCGGCGCCATGACCACCTACAACCTCGACCTACTCAAGATTGCCAGCCTTGCGGATTACGTAGAGCCGTGGGTGGGGCTTGGCCTCACTGGAGAGCCGACTGAATTCGAACTGATCCTTACAGGGGGTTCTGGCACAATGGTGTCCAATGAATGGTGGCTAACGGCATTCGGCGACTATGACCCTCTAGGTGGCACGTACATTCCAATCGGCCTCAACAGGGCTGGTTTCGCAGGAATGGCAGAGCTAACGATGGAAAAGTCTGATTTCATCCTCAACGATCCTGAGATAGGGCTCAAGTCCTCGTTCCCAGGTCAGTTCATGTACGGTGAGCTCTCAGGTATGGCCCTTCCGGACTCCGAGGGGGTTTCTCACACGTGGGACGACGCTTATGTCGCGAACCTGTACGGGATTTCCGAGCAAGAGGCGAGTGCACTGAGAGACTGGGTGTCAGTCTTCTACTTCGACACGGTGATGCCCGTTCTGCTGAACTTCGTCACAGGGAACACGCCTTACTACTCCATGCCAGTAAGCAATTGGCTGTATGGCTGGGATGACGCAGTGAGCGCTTACTTCGGATTCGCGTCTTGGAACAGTCTAGAGACCAATGCTACATACTACGGTTCTGATGGCATCAGCACCGGAGACCGGTCCGTCTACAAGATGAGCACAAGAGGAGACACACTCGGACAGAGGATGGCTCAGGGCTACATCAACTCTGACGGGGATGGAATGTGCGACTATGACTACGACGCAAATGGCGAATTCATTGGATATGACCTCCCGTGCGAGGATGGGCAGGTGTACGGCATGACTGAGCACCTGACTTGGAGAGCCCCCCACAGGGAAGATGGGGCTAGTGGTCTGCTGTCAGCACATGCTGGCAACGATGATACCTCATTGATGGGCACCGTAGGTTCCTTGGCATCCCCCAATGACCCGTTCAACCTGAATGTTGCAGGATACGCCATTGCCACATCAGAGGTTGGCAGTATGGCCAACTACAAGGGAATAGAAATGGTCGAGCACACGGTCACAGTAGACCCATCCAATACCCAGATTCAGGGCAAGCTCGTCGGCTCTTCTACATACGTGGACGTAATGCCAGGCGCACTTCCATTGTATCTGGAGGCAGACATTGATCTGAAAGTGGAGCCGATTACTACGGCAATCATGTACGGGAAGGTGAAAGTTACATTCCACTTGGACACAAGAGGGCCTGGTTACCAAGACCCGGACTTTTCTGAGAACAGCACCGATACCATGCCAGTCTTCGAGATTAACACGTTCAGCGAAATCGGTGACGATGATGCTGATAGTTTCAAGGCTTCAGTGACTGACAACATGGGCACTTTCGGCTGGACGAACTTTGGAGGAGAGGCAGGGGCCCCGCTAAGCTATGTCCACATGGCGATAGCGGTGTTATATGTGGCATCGATAGCCTCGATTGGAGTCGGGGCGAGATCGATGATGAGCCTGGAAGAAGAGTGACGGCTTAGTTATCACACATACAGAAGCATTGAACCATGCCCCCCCGAAGTAGCACGTACGAGGGGATGGTTTGAGGCTAGGCCACATAGACAGAATCAGAGCGATTGCAGTCCTCTGTATGGTAGAGGTCCACACGGCTGCTATCGTCCCCCCTCAAGGGATAACGGTGGGCCACCCAGCGGCTTTCGTCGCCGCTGCTTTCGGAGGGATGGCCGCACCGCTTTTCGTCACAATTTCAGGATGGGGAATGTACAGGAGCGCGTCAAGAAGGGCCGAGGAGGGGCACACCTCGTACCAATGGGCGAGGTGGATTATCCCTAGGGTGGCCCTACTATGCCTCTGTCAACTCACTGTCAACATTTCCCTCAATGTGGAGAGGGGCGGGAGGTTCGAATGGCATACGCCAGGAGTACTCACCCTTCTGGCTATATCGGCCGTGATTTGCCCATTATTTGTCAGAACCAGTAAGTCCCTGAGGTCGCTGGCAATGCTAACGCTATGCGCCTCCCCCCTGATACTCGGAGTGAACGCAGGAGAGGACCTGAGTTGGTTCGAAAGAGTCGATGCTGCGAATGTAGAGGAGTGGGTTGCCAGGCTTCTCTGGAATGGGACTTACCCAGTCTTGCCTTGGATGTTCTTCGTGATACTGGGCACATTGCTCCATGACTTCGCCCGGGAGCCCAGAATCAGGGAGAGGGGCATAGTCCTGGGAGTCGTGGCA